>NZ_JBNPUK010000007.1:0-302948 GCF_051168135.1 Bradyrhizobium sp. HKCCYLRH2060 | reverse complement strand
CTGTATTCTGATGCGGCATGGCGGGACCTTCCTGGTGTGTCTCGAACATTTGGCGATGCTCAAGACCGCAGAAGAATACACGCCATGCACCATGTCCAGTCTGTCTGAACCGGACAGCCGTGGGTCAAGCCCGGCCATGACGGTGAGTGTGGAGCGGGCTTCGTGCCCTACAGCTTGATCCCCAGCCGTGCCGCGGCCTGCGACACGTACTTCTGGGTCTGCTCGAACGCACCCTGCAGCGCTCGCGCCTTCGACATGTCGCTGATCTCTTGGAAATGCGCGGCGACCGCGTCCGGCGTCCACTCCTCCGGCGGCAGATTGATGCCCTCGCTCTCCAGGATCCTGATCACCGCGAACGAGCCCGCACCCGCACCCATGATGGTGCGCGTGGGCGCGTCCTCGCTGAGCAGATACTCCACCGCAGGCGTGATCGATTCCGGCTTCATCAGCTCCAGCGCCTGCGGCGGCAGCAGCTCCTCGGTCATGCGCGTGGCCGCGGTCGGCGAGATGATGTTGACGCGGATGTTGGTCTTGCGGCCCTCTTCCGCCAGCACGTTCATCAGGCCGACCATGCCGGTCTTCGCCGCGCCGTAATTGGCCTGGCCGAAATTGCCGAACAGGCCGGAGGACGAGGTCGTCATGACGATGCGGCCGTAGTTGCGCTCGCGCATGCCGTTCCACACCGCCTTGCAGCAGTAGAAGGTGCCGACCAGATGCACGTCCAGCACCTTGGCGAAATCCGCCACCTCCATCTTGGCGAACGACTTGTCTCTGAGGATGCCGGCATTGGCGCACATGATGTCGACGCTGCCCCACTCCTCGGTGGCGCGCTCGACCATCGCCGTGACCTGCTCGAAATTCGAGACGTCGGCGCCGTCGGCCATCGCGGTGCCGCCGGCTTTGCGGATCTCCTCGACCACCG
The DNA here is from genome assembly GCF_051168135.1 of Bradyrhizobium sp. HKCCYLRH2060. Lineage (NCBI taxonomy): Bacteria > Pseudomonadati > Pseudomonadota > Alphaproteobacteria > Hyphomicrobiales > Nitrobacteraceae > Bradyrhizobium > Bradyrhizobium sp. HKCCYLRH2060. The sequence goes on along the minus strand of NZ_JBNPUK010000007.1, from coordinate 302,026 downwards.
TCTCGGCAGCGGTCATCGAGCCGCCGGTGCCGTCGCGCGCGCCGCCGAAATCATTGACCACGACCTTGGCGCCGCGGCTCGCCAGTCCCAGCGCATGCGCGCGTCCGAGACCATTGCCTGCGCCGGTAACGATGGCGACGCGTCCGTCAAATCTGATTGCCATGATCTTTTCCTTCAGTGAGGTCGTCATGCCCGGGCCTGACCCGGGCATCCATCCACTTCGAAAGACTCTCAGTCTTGATGGATCGCCGGGTCACGCCCGGCGATGACGATGGGTGGATTGTGACGAAGATTGTTAGCTCAGATAGATCAGCCCGATCCAGTCGGCGACCAGCGCGGGCTTGTCCTCGCCCTCGATCTCGACCGTGACATGGGTGCGCGACTGCAACTCCTTCGGCTTGCGCAGCGTGGCTTCCACCAGCACGAAGCGGCCGCGCACGCGTTTTCCCGATTTCACCGGCGAGATGAAGCGCAGCTTGTCGAAACCGTAATTGACACCCATCGCCGTGCCTTCGATCGCCGGCATGACCTCGTAGGACATCACCGACAGCAGCGACATGGTGAGGAAGCCGTGCGCGATGGTCGTGCCGAACGGCGTCGCCTTGGCCTTCTCCGGATCGACGTGGATGAACTGATGATCCTCGATCACGTCGGCATAGATATCGATGCGCTTCTGATCGAGCACGTGCCATGACGACACGCCGATCTCCTGGCCGACCATGGCCTGATAGGCTGCAAGCGAAATCGGCGGCTTCTTCCAGATCTGGTTCATGCGTTCCTACACCTCGTGCCCGGACGGCCTGGTCTTCAGCTCCGGGAAATCCTCTTCCTTGAACTCTGTGCCGCGCAGATGATCCGTGCGGTTGTCCTCGTGCTCCAGCCGGCGCAACTGCACGCGGCGGATTTTTCCGGAGATCGTCTTCGGCAGTTCGCTGACCAGCTCGAGCCGACGGATCCGCTTGAACGGCGCGAGCCGCGCCTGCAGATGCGCGAAGATCGACAGCGCCGTCGCGCGCGAGCGCTCCGCGCCGGAGGTCAACAGCACGTAGGCTTTCGGGATCGCAAGCCTGATCGGATCAGGGCTTGGCACCACGGCGGCCTCGGCGACCGCCTCGTGCTCCAACAACACGCTTTCCAGCTCGAACGGCGAGATGCGGTAGTCGGACGATTTGAACACGTCGTCGGAGCGGCCGACGAAGGTGAGGTAGCCCTCATCGTCCCGGAACACGACGTCGCCAGTGCGATAGCGCGTGCCGTCGGCGCCGGACAGCTTGCCGTCGTCGCCCTGATAGCCCTGCATCAGCCCGGCCGGGCGCTCGCCTGACAGCGCCAGCGTGATCTCGCCCTCGCTTGCCAGATTGCCGTCGATGTCGGCGACCTCGACGCGATAGCCCGGCAGCGGCCGGCCCATCGAGCCGATCTTCAATTTCTGGCCCGGCGAGTTACCGACGATCGCGGCGGTCTCGGTCTGGCCATAGCCGTCGCGGATCGTCAGCCCCCAGGCGGCGCGCACCTGATCGATGACTTCCGGATTGAGCGGCTCGCCGGCGCCGCAGGCCTCGCGCAGGCTGACCTTGAAGTCGGCGAGATGCTCCTGGATGAACAGCCGCCACACCGTCGGCGGCGCGCACAGCGTGGTGACGCCGCAACGTTTGATGATCGCGAGCAGCCCCTTGGCGTCGAAGCGCGGCTGGTTGACGACGAACACTGTCGCGCCGGCATTCCACGGCGAGAAGAAGCAGCTCCAGGCATGCTTGGCCCAGCCCGGGGAGGAGATGTTGAGATGCACGTCGCCCGGCTGCAGGCCGAGCCAGTACATCGTGGAGAGATGGCCGACCGGGTAGCTGCGATGGCTGTGCCGCACCAGCTTCGGCTTGGCCGTGGTGCCCGAGGTGAAATAGAGCAGCATCGGATCATCCGGCTGCGTCGGCCCATCCGGAGTGAACGCCTCGGCCGTATCAGCCGCCTGCTCGAACGGCAGCCAGCCGGCAGGTGCCGCCGGCGCGCCGACGACGATGCGGACGAGATCATCGGCGCCGAGTTCGGCGAACTTCGCCACCTGATCCTGCGCGGCGACGACGGCTTTCGCGCGGCCGCGCTCGAGGCGATCACGCAACTCGTCGGTGGTCAGCAGTGTGGTCGCGGGGATCACGACGACGCCGAGCTTCATCGCCGCCAGCATGGTCTCCCACAGCGGCACGACGTTGCCGAGCAGCAGCAGCAGATGGTCGCCGCGTTTCAGCCCCTGCGCGCGCAGGAAATTCGCAACCTGGTTGGAGCGGCGCGACAGCGCGGCAAAGGACAGCTTGGTCTGGCGGTCCTGCGCGGCATCGAAGATCCATAACGCCGTGCGGTCGCGGCTCTCCGGATCGGATGCAAGCTCGGTATCGAACCAGTCGAGCGCCCAGTTGAAGGGCACCGGATTGGGCCAGCGAAAACCCTTCACCGCGGCATCGTAGTCGGTGCGATGCGCCAGCAGAAACGCGCGTGCGTCCTTGAATGTCGTCATCAGGTGGTCCCAGCGAGCTTGCGGACGTGCTGAATGATCCCGGAGAAATCGACGCCACCATGGCCGGCGGCCTCGAACGCCTTGTAGATCTCCTGCGCGTGCTGCCCGAGCGGCGTGGCCGCGCCGGCGGCCTTGGCGGCATCCTGCGACAGGGTGAGATCCTTCAGCATCAGCGCGGTCGCGAAGCCGGGCTTGTAGTCGTTGTTGGCGGGCGAGGCCGGCACCGGGCCCGGCACCGGGCAATAGGACGTCAGCGACCAGCACTGGCCCGACGAGGTCGAGGCGACGTCGAACAGCGCCTGATGCGACAGGCCGAGCTTTTCGCCTAGCGCAAAAGCCTCGCTGACCGCGATCATCGAAATGCCCAGGATCATGTTGTTGCAGATCTTGGCCGCCTGACCGGCGCCGGCGCCGCCGCAATGGACGATCTTCTTGCCCATCTTCTCCAGGATCGGCTGGGCCGCGGCGAACGCGCCCTCCTCGCCGCCGCACATGAAGGTGAGCGTCGCGGCCTTGGCGCCGCCGGTACCGCCGGACACCGGTGCATCGACGGCAGCGATGCCGTGCTTGGCGGCCAGCGCATGCGCGGCGCGCGCGCTCTCGACGTCGATGGTCGAGGAGTCGATGATGACAGCGCCCTTGGACATCGCCGGCACGACCTCGTTCCAGACCGCCAGCACATGCTTGCCGGCCGGCAGCATGGTGACGACGGCGTCGGCGCCTTTGGCCGCCGCGACGGCGCTGTCGGCGATCTCGGCGCCATCGGCCTTGGCCTGCGCGCGCGAGGCTTCGACCAGATCGAATGCCACCACCTTGTGGCCGGCCTTGACCAGGTTGGCGGCCATCGGGCCGCCCATGTTGCCGAGGCCAATGAATGCGATCGTTGCCATGGTTCGTTCTCTCCCCTCGACCTGATTGTTATCTCGTTTGCGGAAATGCCAGCTCGTCGGCGCCGATCTCAGCGAGATAGCGCGCCAGCATCTCCGGCGTCACCTGATCGACATCCGGCGGCGACCATTTGGGATTGCGGTCCTTGTCGATGATCGCGGCGCGGACGCCTTCGCGAAAGTCGTCGCTGCGGAACACTTCGAGTGCCGCACGATACTCGCGCACCAGGCATTCCTCCAGCGACGCCGCTCCGCGCGCCAGCCGCAGCAGCTTGAGCGTCACGACCATGCCGCGCGGCGACTTCTCCTTGAGCGTCTTCTGCGTCGCCAGCGCCAGCTCCGATCCATCCGCGTCCAGCGCCGCGAAGATGTCGTGCATGCTGTCCTGGGCAAACCAGGCGTCGATCTTGGCCTGCTGCGCAGCCACCGGCCCGGCCGTCTCGTCCGTTGCGAAGCCCGCGATCAGCCGATCGATCTCGATCGACAGCGTGCCCGGCCGGACCTTGGTCAGAACCTCGCGCAGCGCCGGCCAGCTCGAAGTCGGCACGACGGCATCGGCAAAGCGCGCATGGATCGCATCGGGCCCGTTCATGGTCTGCCCGGTCAGGCCGAAATAGGCGCCGAGTTCGCCCGGCGCGCGCGATAACAGCCAGGTGCCGCCGACGTCGGGAAAGAAGCCGAGGCCGACCTCGGGCATCGCAAGCTTCGTTTTCTCGGTCACGATGCGGTGGCGGCCATGCGCCGACAGGCCGACGCCACCACCCATCACGAGCCCATCCATGTAGGCGACATAGGGTTTTGGGAACGCCGCGATGCGCGCGTTCATGATGTATTCCTGACGCCAGAACACCTTGCCAAGGTCGCCATTCACCTTCGAGCTTTCATAGAGCCCGCGAATGTCGCCGCCCGCGCAAAGTCCCCGCTCGCCCGCGCCTTCCAGCACGACAACCGCGACGGCCGGATCGACCTCGAACTGATCCAGCGCGGCGTCGATGCCCATCGACATCTCCAGCGTCATCGCATTGATCGCCTTCGGCCGGTTCAGCCGGATGATGCCGGCCGAGCCCTCGCGGCGGACGATCAGGTCGCCTTCGAGGACCTCGCTCATCGCGCGGCCTCGATCAGCTTGCGCGACACGATCAGCCGCATGATCTCATTGGTGCCTTCGAGGATCTGGTGTACGCGCAGGTCACGCACGATCTTCTCGATGCCGTATTCGCTCAAATAGCCGTAGCCGCCGTGCAGTTGCAGCGCCTGGTTGGCGACCTCGAAGCCGACATCGGTGCCGAAGCGCTTGGCCATCGCACACAGCATCGTCGCATCCGGATCCTTGCGGTCGAGTGCCGCCGCCGCGCGCCACACGAAGGTGCGCGCGGCCTCCAGTTCGATCGCCATGTCGGCAATCCGGAACTGCAGCGCCTGGAATTCGTCGAGCCGCTTGCCGAACGCCTTGCGCTCTTTCGTATAGGCCAACGTCTTGTCGAGCGCCGCCTGCGCGCCACCGAGCGAGCACGCGGCAATGTTGAGGCGGCCGCCGTCGAGCCCGGCCATCGCGATCTTGAAGCCGATGCCCTCCTCGCCCAGCCGGTTGGCGACCGGCACGCGCGCATTCTCGAAGATCACGGCACGGGTCGGCTGCGCATTCCAGCCCATCTTGCGTTCATTGGCACCGAACGACACGCCGGGGGTATTGGCGTCGATCACCAGCGTCGAGATGCCGCCGGGACCGTCTGCTCCCGTGCGCACCATTGCGACCAGGATGTCGGTCGCGCCCGCGCCGGAGATGAACTGCTTCTGCCCGTTGAGCACATAGTCGTCGCCGTCGCGCACCGCGCGCGTGCGCAGCGCCGCCGCGTCGGAGCCTGCGCCCGGCTCGGTCAGGCAATAGCTCGCGATCAGGTCCATGGCGCAGAGCTTCGGCAGGTAAGCTTGGCGCTGCGCCTCGGTGCCGAAGGTGTCGATCATCCACGAGGCCATGTTGTGGATCGAGATGAAGGCCGAGACCGTGGGGCAGCCCGTCGCCAGCGCCTCGAAGATCAGCGCAGCGTCGAGCCGGCTCAGGCCGGAGCCGCCGACATCGTCGCGAATGTAGATGCCGCCCATGCCAAGGCTTGCGGCCTCGCGCATCACATCCACCGGAAAATGCTTCTCCTCGTCCCAGCGCAGCGCATGCGGGGCGATCTTCTCCGCGGCGAAGGCGCGCGCCATGTCGCGCACCGCGATCTGATCCTCATTGAGAGCGAACTGCATTCGTTCTCCGCGTTTCCTTAGATTTGTTGTTTGGCTTTGGCGCTGCTCCGAACTCCGTCATTGCGAGCGTAGCGACTTGTCCGCCGAAGCCTCTGGGCGGAGGCGGAAGCAATCCAGAATCTTTCCGCGGAGGCAGCCTGGATTGCTTCGTCGCTTCGCTCCTCGCAATGACGACGGCGAGAGTCCATCAAGGACCCTCTCGTCACTTCATCAGTGGGATCGAGAACTCCGCGCCTTCCTTGACGCCGGACGGCCAGCGCGAGGTCACCGTCTTGGTCTTGGTGTAGAAGCGGATCGAATCCGGGCCGTGCTGGTTGAGATCGCCGAAGCCGGACTTCTTCCAGCCGCCGAAGGTGTAATAGGCGATCGGCACCGGGATCGGCACATTGATGCCGACCATGCCGACATTGACCTTGGCCGCGAAGTCGCGGGCCGCGTCGCCGTCGCGGGTGAAGATCGCAACGCCGTTGCCGTAATCATGCTCGGACGGCAGCGCCAGCGCCTCGGCATAGTCCTTGGCGCGCACGACCGATAGCACGGGTCCGAAGATCTCTTCCTTGTAGATCCGCATGTTCTTGGTGACGTTGTCGAACAGGCAGCCGCCCATGTAGAAGCCGTTCTCGTAGCCCTGCATCTTGAAGCCGCGACCGTCGACGGCGAGCGTCGCGCCCTCCTTGACGCCGATCTCGACATAGTTCTTGACGCGCTCGACCGCCTCGCGGGTCACCAGCGGACCGAAATCGGCCGACGGATCGACGGACGTGCCGATCTTGAGGCTTTCGACGCGCGGGATCAGCTTATCCATCAGCCGATCGGCGGTGGTCTTGCCGACGGGCACCGCGACCGACACCGCCATGCAGCGCTCGCCGGCCGAGCCGTAGCCGGCGCCGATCAGCGCGTCGACCGCCTGGTCGAGATCGGCGTCGGGCATGATGATGGCGTGGTTCTTGGCGCCGCCGAAGCACTGGCAGCGCTTGCCGTGGGCAGCGGCGCGCTCATAGATGTACTGCGCGATCGGCGACGAGCCGACGAAGCCGATCGCCATGATGTCCGGATCCTCGAGGATGGCGTCGACCGCCTCCTTGTCGCCGTTGACGACGTTGAGGATGCCCGGCGGCAGACCGGCCTCGATCATCAGCTCGGCGAGCTTCATCGGCACGCCCGGATCGCGCTCCGAGGGCTTCAGGATGAAGGCATTGCCGCAGGCGATGGCAGGGGCGAACTTCCACATCGGAATCATCGCCGGGAAATTGAACGGCGTGATGCCGGCAACGACACCGAGCGGCTGGCGCATCGAATAGATGTCGATGCCGGGTCCGGCGCCTTCCGTGTACTCGCCCTTCATCAAATGCGGAATGCCGCAGGCGAACTCGACGACTTCGAGGCCGCGCTGGATATCGCCCTTGGCGTCCGGAACGGTCTTGCCGTGCTCACGCGCGAGCAACTCGGCGAGCTGGTCATAATCGCGCTGGGCGAGTTCCAGAAACTTCATCATCACGCGCGCGCGGCGCTGCGGATTGGTGGCGGCCCAGGCCGGCTGCGCAGCCTTGGCGTTCTCGACCGCGGCCCGGAGCTCGGCGCGCGAGGCCAGCGCGACCTTGGCCTGAACATCGCCGGTCATGGGCTCGAAGACATCGGCCGTCCGTCCGGACGTGCCCTTGACCTCTTTGCCGCCAATGAAATGACCGATCGAACGCATGGGGTATCCTCCGCAGGGTAAGCAGTGCCGATTTGGCCGGCATCTTGCAGTCTTTGCGGCGTTTGGGAAGGGTCTAGGCGCTGATCGGCGCTGCGAAAATGCAGCCCCTTCGCTCGGTCGGCACGATCACGGCAGCCCCCGCGACGTGCAGCGTGCCGCGTCCAGCATCCGACCCCACACGAGGGATCAGCGCTTTGCGGCGGCCGTCTTCTTCGCAGGCCTGTTCGCGGGCGTTCGCGCGGGGGATTTCCCCGCCGGTCCGCCGCCACTGGCGACGGCCAGCGCCACCTCGCGCCCGGAGCTCAGAATATCGTCGGACAATTCGCCGCTGCCGGTCAGTCGCGCCATCACGAGCGTCCCCGTCAGCGTCGCAAGCATCGCCGAAGCGCGCTTTCGCGCCGTCCTGGCCGGAACGTCGACGATGTACTCGGCGAACAGGTCGATCAGCTCTTCCAGCTTCGCGGCAAAAGCCTTGCGGGTCTTGGCGCTCTCACGGGCGATTTCCGCCCCGAGCGCAGGAACCGCGCAGCCGTGACCGACATCGTCACGATGCCCCGCGGACAGATAGCCATCGACGATCGCCGCAAGCCGCTTCTGCGGCGGCAACTGGTCCAGCAGCTTGCGCCAATGCTCCATCGAACGGTCGATCGCATAACCGAACGCCTCCACCACCAGCGCCTCGCGCGAATCGAAATGCGCGTAGAAGCCGCCGTGAGTCAGTCCGGCCTCCTTCATCAGGTCGGCAACCCCGACGCCGTGAGCGCCGCGCTCGCGCAGCCGCACCGATGCCTTGCGCACGATCCGCGCGTGGGTTTCCGCCTTGTGTTCCGGAGAGTAGCGCATTGCCGTCCCATTGAATGTCTGCGGTCATACTATAACAGTTCTGCGTCCTGCTCGCTGCAGCTATTTGATGAATTCGAGTTGATCTAAATCAACTTCGCTGGCCTGATTTATTCCCGGCACACTCCCTGTTGCCCAGGAACCCGACGAGGACGACGATGGACATGCTCAATTCCCACTGCGGCGTGAGTCGTGACGGCCGCGGCGTGGTCCGGCTGACGATCTGCAATGCCGGCCCGCTCAACATTCTCGGTTCGGCGGCGATTCTCGACGTGGAAGCCGGCCTGCAATCGCTCGCCTCCGATGCCGGCATTCGCGTTCTCGTTTTGGCCGGCGAAAGCGGGAAGAGCATGATCGGCGGCGCCGACATCAAGGAGATGGCGACGCTCGACCAGGCGTCGGCGGAAACGTTCATCGCGCGACTTGCCGGTCTCTGCGAAGCGGTGCGACATTTTCCTGTCCCCGTGATTGCGCGGATGCCGGGGTGGTGCCTGGGTGGCGGATTGGAGGTCGCAGCAGCCTGCGATATCCGCGTCGCGGGACATGATGCCAAGTTCGGCATGCCCGAGGTGCGTGTCGGCATCCCGTCGGTCATTCATGCCGCGCTGTTGCCACGTCTCATCGGCTGGGGCCGCACGCGCTGGCTGCTGATGACCGCCGAGACGATCGACGCGCCGACCGCGCTCGCCTGGGGCCTCGTCGATGCCGTCGCCGCCGAGGGAGAACTCGACATCGCGGTCGAGAAGGCCGTGGCATCCCTGCTCGCCTGCGGCCCCGAAGCGCTGCGGACTCAGAAGGCCCTGTTGCGGCAATGGGAGGAGCTGCCGCTGAAGGAGTCGGTCGAGATATCGATCGGCGCCTTCGGACGGTCGTTCCTGACCGATGAGCCAAAACGGCTGATGCAACATTTCATCGACCGCAAGCGATAGCAATTTCCTCCAAGTCTCGGCTCTCGGAGCCCGGCAGTCTTGCGCCAGCTTCACGATGGTTCAGCAGGGATCGCCGGGGTTTCCTTTTGCGAGACGCTATTATATGATGGTCATCATCCTTTATCAGGGAGCCTGTCATGGCCTCATCCGATTCCGTCGTGATCCTGTCCGCCGCCCGCACTCCGTTGGGCCGTTTCATGGGCGAATTGTCACCGCTGAGTGCGAACAAGCTCGGCGCGCACGTGATCGGATCGGCGCTCGAACGCGCCACCGTCTCGCCCGATGCGGTCCAGGAGGTGTTCATGGGCAACGTGCTGTCGGCCGGCCAGGGCCAGGCTCCGGCACGGCAGGCCGCGCGCGGTTCCGGCCTGCCGGACGCCACGGGCGCCACCACGATCAACAAGGTCTGCGGCTCCGGCATGAAGGCGACGATGTTGGCGCACGACATCATTCGGGCGCGCTCCGCCGAGATCGTCGTGTCAGGCGGCATGGAGAGCATGAGCAACGCGCCGTATCTGCTGACCAAGGCGCGCGGCGGCTATCGTGCCGGCCACGACCGGATCCTCGATCACATGATGCTGGATGGCCTGGAGGACGCCTATGAGACCGGACGCTCGATGGGCGATTTCGGCGAGGCCACGGCCGAGGCCTATCAGTTCACCCGCGCCGACCAGGATGCCTACGCCATCGAGACGCTGACGCGTGCGCGCAAGGCGGTCGAAGGCGGGGCATTCAAGGCCGAGATCGCCCCGATCACGATCGTCGAGAAATCCGGCCCCCGCCTGGTCGTCAATGACGAGCATCCGCTGAAGGTCGATCCGGCGAAGATCCCGGCACTGAAGCCGGCGTTCCGCAAGGATGGCACGATTACGCCCGCGGCGTCCTCCGCGAATGCGGATGGCGCTGCGGCACTCGTGCTCGCCACGCGATCGCGTGCCGACCGCGACGGGCTGCCTGTCCTCGCGGAGATCAAGGGCCACGCCACGCACAGCCAGGAGCCGCAATGGTTCACGACGGCGCCGATCCCGGCGATCCGGAAGCTGCTCGACAAGGTCGGCTGGCAGGTCGAGGATGTCGACCTGTTCGAGATCAACGAGGCGTTTGCGGTCGTCGCCATGGCCGCGCAGCGCGACCTCGGCATTGCGCGCGACCGGCTGAACGTCAACGGCGGCGCCTGCGCACTGGGCCATCCGATCGGCGCCACCGGCGCGCGGCTGATCGTGACGCTGGTGCATGCGATGCAGGCCCGTGGACTGAAGCGCGGTGTCGCCGCGCTATGCATCGGCGGCGGCGAGGCGACGGCGATCGCGCTCGAGCGGCCGTAATGTCCTGAATCGAGGGAACTTAGCCATTTATGTCGTCGACGCGTCCTGGCAAAATGGGCGCAATCCTCATCGGACTGAGAAGCACATGATCTCGAACCGGCTCGCGGCAGCACTCGCACGGCGCAACATCCACTATGGCTGGGTCATGGTGGCCGTAACATTCTTTACGGCCCTGGTGTCGGCCGGCACGGTGGGGGCGCCGGGCGTGTTCATCGTGCCCCTCCAGCAGGAGTTCGGCTGGAGCACCGCCGAGATCTCCTCGGCACTCTCCATCCGCTTCGTGCTGTTCGGGCTGATGGCCCCGTTCGCCGCCGCCTTGCTCAACCGCTATGGCCTGCGCAACATCACGTTGCTGGCCCAACTGATCGTGGTCACTGCGCTGCTTTCGTCGTTGGCGATGAGCCAGGTCTGGCACCTCGTGCTGCTGTGGGGCGTCGTGATCGGCATCGGCACTGGCATGACCGCCTTGGTGCTGGGCGCGACCATCGCCACGCGCTGGTTCGTCGCGCGTCGCGGCCTCGTGGTCGGGGTTCTCACCGCCAGCGTCGCCACCGGACAGCTGGTGTTCCTGCCGCTGCTCGCCAGCCTCACCGAGCGGCTCGGCTGGCGCGTCGCGCTTGCGCTCGTCTGCATCGCGCTCGGCGTGTCCGCGACCGCCGTGCTGCTCTTGATGCGCGACCGGCCGAGCGACCTTGGCCTGCGCCCGTACGGCGACAAGGGCACCGAGCCGATCGCAACGCCCGCGCCCGTCACGACGCCGATCCTGACGGCTGCGCTCGGCACCCTCCGCGACGCGGCGCGCGCGCCGGTGTTCTGGATGCTGTTTGCGACCTTCTTCATCTGCGGCGCCTCGACCAACGGCCTCGTCCAGGTGCACCTGATCCCGATGTGCCTCGACTTCGGCATTCCGCAGGTGCAGGCCGCGAGCCTGCTCGCCGCGATGGGCATGTTCGACTTCGTCGGCACGATCGTCTCGGGCTGGCTGTCGGACCGGTACGACAATCGCTGGCTGCTGTTCTGGTACTATGGCCTGCGCGGCCTCTCGCTGCTCTTCCTGCCGTTCACGGACTTTTCGTTCTATGGCCTGTCGCTGTTCGCGATGTTCTACGGCCTCGACTGGATCGCCACCGTGCCGCCGACGGTGCGGCTGACGGCGCAGCGGTTTGGGCCCGAGCGGGCCAACCTGGTGTTCGGCTGGGTGTTCGCCGGACATCAGCTCGGCGCCGGCACCGCCGCATTCGGCGCGGGCCTGTCGCGCACGCTGTTGCAGAGCTATCTTCCGGCATTCTTCACCGCCGGCGCGCTCTGCATCGTCGCAGCCCTGCTCGCGCTCGCGATCGCGCGGCAGGCCAAGCCTGCCGCGGCGTGAGCTCACGGCCGCGTCGTCATCGCCGTCGGCGGCCCCGGCGTGCGCAGCGGCTCGGCGAGACGCGCGAACTCGCACAGCAGCGCGCGCGTCTTGCGGGGATCGATGATCTCCTCGACCCAGAACTTCTCGGCGGAGCGGAACGGCGAGCGCAGCTTGGTCAGCCGCTCCTCGATCTCCTTCAGCTTCGCCTTCGGATCAGGCGCGGCATCGATCTCGGCGCGATAGGCCGCCTCGATGCCACCCTCGAGCGGCAGCGAGCCCCAATGGGCCGACGGCCAGGCATAGCGGATCGAGAAGCGATCGGCCGGCTGATGCACGACGCCGGCGACGCCGAAGTTGTTGCGCACGATCACCGTGCACCACGGCACCGTCGACTGGTTGACCGCGGCCATCGCGCGCACGCCGTGGCGGATGGTCGCCGCCTTCTCCGCCTCCAAACCGACCATGAAGCCCGGGCAGTCCATCAGGTAGACGATCGGCAGATGGAAGGTCTCGGCGAAGTCGACCCAGCGGATCACCTTCTGGCAGGCGTCAGCGGTCCATGAGCCGCCGTAGTGATAAGGATCGCTCGCCAGCACCACCACCGCACGGCCTTCGAGCCGGGCGAGGCCGACGATGAGCGGGCGGCCGTAATTCTGTGACACCTCGAAGAACGAGCCGTTGTCGACGACGGACTCGATGATCGGGCGCATCTTGTAGACGCGGCGGCGATCCCGCGGCACGGCGCTGATCAACTGATCGTCCGTGCGCTGCGGATCGTCGGTGCAGGGCAAGGTCGGCGGCAGCTCATGGACCGACGACGGCAAATAGGACAGGAAGCGGCGCGCGCAGGCGAACGCTTCCGCCTCAGTGTCGACCGCGTGGTCGACGCCGCCCGCCTTGGTCTGGATGTCGGCGCCGCCGAGCTCCATCTTGCCAAGGTCCTGGCCCAGCCGCTTCACCACCGGCGGACCGGCGACGAACATCGCCGACTGCCTGGTCATGACGGAGTAGTGGCTCGCCGCGAGTCGCGCTGCGCCCAGGCCGGCAACCGAGCCGAGGCCGAGCGCGACCACCGGGACCAGCGACATGTTCTCGGTCGTGTAGCGGTACCAGCGATTGCCGCCGATGCCGCCAGGCAGGTTCGCCGCGCCCTTGGTCTCGATGGTCTTGACCGAGCCGCCGCCGCCGGAGCCTTCGATGATGCGGATGATCGGCAGACGGAAGTCGTGCGCCATCTCCTCCGCCATCAGCGGCTTGGCGGCGATCGACGCATCGGCCGAGCCGCCGCGCACGGTGAAATCGTCACCGACCACGACCACCGTGCGGCCGTCGACGCGCGCGCGCCCGAACACGCAATTCGCAGGCGTGACGTGCTTGAGCTCGCCCTGCTCGTCATACTCGCCGAGGCCGGCGACCGCGCCGATCTCATGAAAGCTGCCGGGATCGACGACCCCGTCGATGCGCTCGCGAACGGTGAGGCGGCCCTGGTCGTGCTGACGCTTGACCTTGTCAGGCCCGCCCATCTCCCGCGCGAAGGCTTCGCGCCGGGCCAGTTCCTCGAGCTCCGGCTGCCAACTCATTCGTTCCCCCTGCCCCGGTGATGGTCTTGTTCTTATGGTTGGCCTTCGCGTTCACCTGGAGCGGTTTTCTGTCCATCCGGTTGTTGAAGACGTCGGCTTCGGCGCCCTGCAATAGCGCCGCGATGCTGCGGCCCAGCTCGCGCATCGGCTGGGCGACCTCGTCGTGCAGCCGCTGCTCGTCGTACATCGCCGACAACAGCCCGATCGTGAGCACGACATAGGTCTGGTATTGCGGCGACCACAGCGGCAGCGCGACGCCGTTGATGTGAGCACTCCACAGGCCGCAGGCCACGACGTAGCCGTGCTCCTTGAGAAACTGCCTGTTGTGCTCGAGGCGTGGCCGCAGCAGCTTGGCCGCGTCCGGCATCTCGCGCTCCATCTCGGCCAGCAGGGCGTCGCCGACCTCCGGCTCGAGCGCGGCGACATAGGCATGCCCGGCCGCGGTCGAGGCCATCGAGATGCGGCTGCCGGTGGTCTCATGCAGGCCGAGCGCGTTGGCGGCGCGGCCGAACTCGAGATAGACGAGGTGGAAGCGGTCGGGAATCACGAAGCCGACCGTTCCGGGCAACTGCTCGGCGACGTCCTGCAGCCGCTGCCGGATCAGATTGCGCAACTGCAAGCCGCGGGTCATCGACGTGCTCATCGCCACCGCGCTCGGGCCGATGCGGTATTTCTGATCGCGCGGCAGGTAGACCAGCTGGCCCATGCGGGTCAGCGTGTGCGTGAGCCGCGACACCGTCGACCGCGGCAGACCGCAGCGGTTGGAGATTTCGAGATTGCCGAGCCGCGCCTCGTGCCCTTCGAAACAGCGAAGCACGTCGAACGCCCGCGACACCACCTGAATGACCTCGCCCTCGCCGGCGAGGTCTCCGGGCAGCATGCTGCCCCTGCTCAATCGCTCAGACCGTCGTCCCATCCGTTTCCCACCAATTCCGTCATGCGGAATGATATTCCGCTTATCGAACAAGCTAGCCCAGCCATTTTGCCGTCACAACAGTAGACCGTCTCTAAAAGCCACCGTTCTTCAGCGTGTTGGCACAAGACTCGACGCCCTCGCACAATCGGCAGCGGGATGCGGGAGTAACGATCATCGCCGGTTCCAAATGGCGGTACCGGAGCGCTGGCTTTCGATCGGCATCCGCTCCTGCGCATGGCAACACCGGGCGGTCATCACGCCCGCGAGCCCGCTCAAACGGTGGGCAGCGGCAACATTTGACCAGCCTTGCGACAAGTGTGGGCTGGCTGCGCCCTCGCGGCTGCGACATAACCGGCGCGAGACCTTGTTCCCGCCGAGCTTCCGATGACCACCCACCCGACGCCGATCAGAAATCCTCAGCATTGGGCGACGGCCGCCATGCCGCCGCTGCAGCGCTTCCTGTCCGCATGCCATGCCGACTTCTGGCCCGATCATGACGGCGCCGTCGCGAACTACATCCCCGAGCTCGGCAAGGCCGACCCGTCGCATTTCGGCATCAGCCTCGCCACGCTCGACGGCCACATCTACGAGGTCGGCGACAGTCGCGTGCCGTTCACGATCCAATCGATGTCGAAGCCGTTCGTGTTTGCGCTCGCGCTCGATACGCTCGGCTCCGACGAGGTCGAGCGCGTGATCGGCGTCGAGCCGTCGGGCGATCCCTTCAATTCGATCCGGCTCAATGCGCAGAACCATCCGTTCAATCCGATGGTCAATGCCGGCGCGATCGCCTGCAGCGGCCTGATCCGCAAGGCACGGCACGACGACGCCTTCGATACCATCCGCGACGCGCTCGGCCGCTTCGCCGGCCGCGAGCTCGATGTCGACGACGCGGTGTTCGCATCGGAAGCCGTCACCGGCGATCGCAACCGCGCGATCGCCTATCTGCTGCGGACCTCGGACGTCATCAGGGAGCCAGTCGACGAGGTGCTCGCGGTCTACTTCCGGCAATGCGCCGTGCTCGTCACCGCGCGCGACTGCGCGATCATGGCGGCGACGCTCGCCAATCGCGGCGTCAATCCGGTCACCGGCGAGCAGGTGGTGACGCCCTATGCGGTGTCGCGCACGCTGTCGGTAATGACCTCCTCGGGCATGTATGACTTCGCCGGCGAGTGGATCTACCGCGTCGGCATTCCCGCCAAGAGCGGCGTCGGCGGCGGCATCCTGGCAAGCCTGCCGGCGCGGCTCGGCCTCGGCAGCTATTCGCCGCGGCTCGACGGCCACGGCAACAGCGTGCGCGGCATCAAGGTCTGCGAGGCGCTGTCGGCGCATTACGGCCTGCACATGCTCAACCGCTCCGACGATGCGCGCACCACGATCATCGCCGACTACGACATCGGCGCCAGCCCGTCGCGGCGCAGCCGCCGCGCCCAGGAGCGCACCATCCTCGCCGCACATCCCGACGCGGTGCGCGTGCTCGAGCTGGTCGGCACGCTGTCCCTCTCCAACGTCGACTACGTCTCGCGCCAGCTTGCGGCGGGCACACGGCCGCAATTCGTCATTGTCGACCTCCATCGCGTCACCGCGATGACGCAAGCCGGACTGCGCCTGCTCTCCGAGCTGTTTCACGAGCTCGCCGACTTTCACGTCACCGTCGTGCTGTCGGGCATCCGCCGAAGCTCGCCGGAATGGCAGGAGATCGCGGCCCGCACCGGCGACATCAAGAACGTGCGCGACTTCTACCTGCTCGACACCGCGATCGAATGGGCCGAGGACCAGATCGTCTATCGCTATGGCGGGGCGATCGACTTCCTCGAAACCACCGAGCTCGCCGAGCAGCCGCTGCTTGCGGGGATCACCGAAGACGAGCGCCACGAGCTCGCGGCGCTGGCAACCATCCGGCACTATCAGCAGGGCGAACGCATCCTGGCGGCCGGCGATGCGGCGGCCTCGCTGTTCTTCCTGCGCTCCGGCGTCGTCCACGTCACCCTGCCCGACGGCATCCGGCTGGCGACGCTGACGGCAGGGCAATGCTTCGGCGAGATGGCGTTGCTTGAGCCCGCGCGCTCCGCCGACGTCGTCGCTGATTTCTCCGCCACCGCCTTCGAGATCTCGCTGGTGGATTTCGAACGTTTCCGCGTGCGACATCCAAAAGCCGGCGAGCGCATCATGCGCAATCTCGCGCAACTGCTGGCCGAGCGTCTGACAATCGCCAATGCGCGGCTCAACCTGCTCGCGGCAGACTGATTTCGCTGCATCGGCCTTCGTCATCGACGTGTCGCACGCGGCCGAAGCAGACAAATACTCAAGGTTGCATTTCACAGCAGTTAGTAGTTCCGGTCGATATCTTTCATCACTCGTATTTGTACGGGCTCGCCCAAACGTTACCGGGACTCGGTCGCAGGACAACCATAAGCGAGCCCAATTCGCGCCGCATTACCCGACGATGTTCTGAACCGTCGATGAACGCCGAGTGGGGACTCGCAAAGCGGACATCGAAGTGGGGTGTTCCGAGTAAAATTCCAGCCGACGTAGCGTGTGTATTTGCGCCACGGAGAGTCGTGTCCAGTGTCCAGGGAGGAAACGGCATGAAGGAAGCCACTAAGAGGGCAACGTCGGAGGCACTCGCGCATATGCTGGCGGTGACGTCCATGATCGTCATCGCCAGCGTCCTGTTCTACGGGCGATGAAGGGCTGTCTGGAGGTTCTGCGTCGCAGTTTCTTCATCGCCCGTAGGTAGGGTTGTGAGCTTGATTGCTCACGCGAACGACCGAGTTGAGTTGCGTTTGAGTTAGTGAGCGTAGCGTAACAGTATTGCGTCAATCGCGCGGCGATCCGGGTCGGGACGAATTTGTGATGCGTATCGTCCCGCCTCGGCCGCCCGCGGTCGACCTCTCCCGACGTCGCCCTGTTTTCCATCATCATTTGGCTTTCCCGAAGTAAGGCACGATGCCGCCTGCGAAGGTGACGAAGCGGGCCGTGACGGGATCGCCGTTCGCAAGTTCGTGGTCGCCATGGGCCATGATGCGAAAGCCCTCGCGCATATCCACCAGCACGATGTTGTAGGGCACGTGCGCGCGCGTCTCCGGCGTCGCCGCGCGGCAGACGAGTGATGCCGCATAGATGGTGCCTTCGCCTGTCGCCGCGTGATCGGTGAGCGCAAGCGAGCCGCAGGCCGCGCAGAAGTCGCGGCGGAAATACTGCAGGTGGGCGCAGCACGCACAGCGCTGAAAGCGAATCGCTGCAACACCCCTGGTCCAGTCCGCCGATTCGCTCATCGCACACGCTCCCAGAACATGCTGACATGCGACGACAGCACGCCGCCATCGCCGTGCAGCAGCGCCAGCTCTGCTTCGCGCACCTGGCGAGGTCCGGCGCGCCTCGTCATCTGCAGATGCGCTTCGCTCAGATGCGCCATGGCACCGCCGACGCCGCAATGGCCGTAGCTCAAGAGGCCGCCATGGGTGTTGAGCGGCACGGCGCCGTCGCGGCTGAAATGACCGGCCCTGACCCGCGCCGCCGCCTCGCCGCGGCCGGCGAGGCCAAGATCCTCGAGCAGCATGCAGAGCGTGATGGTGAAACTGTCATAGACGGCGGCGTAGTCGACGTCCTTGATGTCCACACCCGCTGCTGCCTTCGCCTTCGCGATCGCAATCTCGGCGCCGAGCTCGCTCAGGGCCGGGGCCGCCGTGACGTGCTGATGCGTGTGCGCCTGGGCGCAGCCGCGCACGCGCACCGCCGTCGCTCCGGTCGGCTCGCGGCTGATGATGATGGCCGCGCCGCCGTCGGAGACCGGACAACAGTCGAGCAGCTTCAGCGGCCGCGCGACCGGCTTCGATGCCATGACGTCGGCCACCGTGATGGACTCGTGAAATTGCGCACCGGGATGATCCAGCGCGTGCGTCCGCATCAGGACGGCGAACTCCGCGAGATCCTGTTCGGTGACGCCGTATTCGTGCATGTAGCGCGAGGCGACGAGGCCGTAATAGGCAGGGATCGTCGGCCCGAGCGGCAACTCATAGTCGGGATGGCCGACTTGCGCCAGCGCCTGGATCGAGGCGTCGCGGCTCTGCCCGGTCAGGCGGTTCTCGCCGGCGACGACGAGCATGTGTCTGACGACGCCGGCTTCGACCAGATGATGCGCCAGCATCACCATCGCGAGGCCGGTGGCGCCGCCGACCTGCACGGCGTGGGCATAGGAGGGCGTGATGCCGAAATGCTCGGCGAACACGGTGGCAAGCATGATGTGCGGCGACACCGTGGAATAGCCGCACAGGATGCCGTCGATGTCACGCCGTGTCAGCCCGGCATCGTCGAGCGCAAGCTGCGCGGCCAGGCTCATCAGGTCGAGCGAGGAGCGGCCGTCGTGACGGCCGAACGAGGTGAGGCCGGTGCCGGTGATGTAGGTCATCGTGCCACTCGCTCCCCCGTCATTCCGGGGCATCGCGCAGCGATGAACCCGGAATCTCGAAATGAGAGACGATCGTGCACGACAAGCTCGAGATTCCGGGTTCGCGACTTCGTCGCGCCCCGGAATGACGAGGTCTGACGTACAGAGTCTATTTTTGATCGAGGATGATGCTCCGAGGACAACTGCGCTCCCCTCCCCCTTGCGGGGAGGGGTTGGGGGTGGGGGTAGCCACACAACGAGTCTTTGTGGGGTACCCCCCTCCCTGCCCCTCCCCCACAAGGGGGGAGGGAATGCTGGCATTGTGCGTCCATCACGCCTGCGTTCGCCATCTCAGTGCAATTCATCCTCAATACGATTTCGGCAGGCCGAGGACCTTTTCGGCGATGAAGCTCAGGATCAGTTGCGGGCTGATTGGGGCAATGCGGGGGATCAGGGATTCGCGCAGGTAACGTTCGACGTGGTACTCGCGCGCGTAGCCGAAGCCGCCGTGAGTCATCACCGCCTGCTCGCAGGCGTGGAAGCCGGCCTCTGCAGCGAGATATTTGGCGGCGTTCGCCGCTGGCCCGCACGCCATGCCCTGGTCATATTGCCAGCCGGCCTGCAGCACCATCAGCCAGGCCGCCTCCAGCTCCATCCAGTTCTTGGCCAGGGGATGCTGGATGCCCTGGTTCTGGCCGATCGGGCGGTTGAACACGTTGCGCGTCCGCGCATAGGCTGACGCGCGCGACAGCGCGAGCTGGCCGAGGCCGACGGCTTCGGCCGCGATCAGGATTCGCTCCGGGTTCATGCCGTGCAGGATGTAGTCGAAGCCCCGGCCCTCCTCGCCCAGCCTATCCTCGACTGGAATTTCAAAATCCTCGAAGAACAGCTCGTTGGAGTCGACCGGCTTGCGGCCCATCTTCTCGATCTCGTGCACCTTGATGCGGCCGCGATCGAAATCGGTGTAGAACAGGCTGAGCCCATGGGTCGGGCGCTGCACCTCCTCCAGAGGCGTGGTCCGCGCCAGCAGCAGGATCTTCTCGGCGACCTGCGCGGTCGAGATCCACACCTTCTGGCCGTTGACGATGTAGCGGTCGCCCTTGCGCACGGCGCGCGTCTTGAGCTGTGTGGTGTTGAGGCCGGTGTTCGGCTCGGTCACGGCGAAGCACGCCTTCTCGCTGCCATCGACGATGCGCGGCAGCATCCGCGCGCACTGCTCTTTGGTCCCGAACACGACGACCGGATTGAGCCCGAACACATTCATGTGGATCGCCGAGGCACCGGACATGCCGGCGCCCGACTCCGCGATGGTCCGCATCATGATCGCGGCATCGAGGATGCCGAGACCGGAGCCGCCATACTCCTCGGGAATGCAGATGCCGAGCCAGCCGGCCTCGGCCAGCGCCTTGTGGAAGTCGGCGGGAAAGCCGCCCTCCTTGTCCTTCTTCAGCCAGTAGGCATCGTCAAAGCGCGCGCAGATTTTGGCCACCGCATCACGGATCGATTCCTGGTTGGCGGAGAGCGCGAAATCCATCGTCTCACTCCCTGGCAGGCGCCGGCGTGGTCACGCCGTCGCGGATCATCGCGGCGATCTCCTCGTCCGAGAAACCAAGCTCGTGCAGGATCTGCGCGCCATGCTCGTTCGGCCGCGCCGCCAGACGCTGCGGCTCGGCCTTGGTCTCGGACCAGGTCGCGGAAACGCGGGTGCTGCGGATCGGGCCTTCGGTCGGATGTTCGACCACGGGAAAGAAATCGGTCGCCACGAGGTGCGGATCGTTCAGCAGGCTTTGGAGATCGTGCATCGGCATCACCGGAATGTCCGCCTTGTCCAGCAGTGCGGTCCACTCCGCCGTGGTGCGGGTCTGGAAGATGCGCGCGAGCTCGGCATAGACGATGTCGATGTTGGCGGCGCGACGGGCAAAGCTGTTGAAGCGGTCATCGGCGCGGAGGTCGGTGCGGCCGGATGCTTCGAAGAACGCGTCCCATTGCTTGTCGTTGTAGACGATCACGCAGATGTGGCCGTCGGCGGTCTTGTAGGGCCGGCGGTCCTGCGACAGATGCCGGGCGTAGCCGCCGCGGTCCAGCGGCGGCTCATAGGTGAGACCGCCCATGTGATCGCCCATGATGAAGGCCGACATGGTCTCGAACATCGGCACGTCCAGGCGCTGGCCGCGGCCGGTGCGGTCGCGATGCACAAGGCTGGCGCAGATTGCGCCGACCGCCGTCAGGCCGACGATGCGGTCGACCAGGGCATTCGGCACATAGCGCGGCGTGCCGTCGCCGGCGACGGCCATCAGGTGAGACAGCGCCGCCCCGCCCTGGATCAGGTCGTCATAGGCCGGCTTGGCCGCATAAGGTCCGTTCTGGCCGAAGCCGAACACGCCGGCATAGACCAGCCGTGGATTCAGCGCGGCGACCACCTCGTAGCCGAGGTTGAGCCGTGCCATCGCCTGCGGACGGATGTTGTAGAGCAGGACGTCGGCATCCTTGACCATGCGCAGCACGGCTTCCCGTCCCGCCGGCTTCTTGAGGTCGAGGCAGATCACGCGCTTGCCGCGGTTGGTGTTGAGGGTCACCGGCCCCATGCCGGGATGACGCCAGGGGCCGATCTTGCGGGTGACGTCGCCGTCGGGTGATTCCACCTTGATCACGTCGGCGCCGTAGTCGCCGAGCGTCTGGGCGGCATACGGCCCCATCAGCACGGTGGTCATGTCGATGACCTTGATGCCGGCAAGCGGTCCCATCGCGGCGTCAGCTCCCTCGTTCGTCGTTATGGACAGAGCTAACGGCACACCCGGTTCCGGGGCAAGCGGGCGCGCGCGTATGGGGCCATGCGTGGGATTGCGCCGTCGCAACATTCCGCCGCGCGGATCACTGCCGGACGCCCGCCGTTGCATCGCACCAGATGTTCCGTGCCAACACCTGCATTCTGCGATTCCCTTTCGCCGGGCAGCTGTGTCAGCATGGCAGTCCAACATCCAAAAAGACGATTGAGGGAGAACGCTGTCATGACGCTGTATCAGGGCAAATGCTTCTGCGGCACGGTCGAGCTCGAGGCCGATGGCGAGCCGGAGGCGATGGGTTATTGCCACTGCTCGTCCTGCCGCTCCTGGTCGGCCGGCCCCGTCAACGCCTTCACCTTGTGGAAGCCTTCGAACGTGCGCGTCACCAAGGGCGCGGAGGCGATCGGCACCTATCACAAGACCGACATGAGCCACCGCAAGTACTGCACCAAGTGCGGCGGTCATCTGATGACCGACCATCCGCCGCTCGGCATGATCGACGTCTATGCCGCGACCATTCCGACCTTGAAGTTCACGCCCGGCGTCCACGTGAACTACGCGGAGAGCGTGCTGCCCATCAAGGACGGCCTGCCGAAGCTGAAGGATTTTCCGGCCGAGTTCGGCGGCTCCGGCGAGATGATGCCGGAGTGAGCCAAGGTTCGCTTTCAACAGGCGGGCAAGCATCACCGGCCTCGCGACAGGATTTGTCCGAGCTCTGCTGATCGATGTGGCCCTCTCTTGAAAAAGAGGGCGCAGGGAAGGCCGGGTGCCGACTGGCACCCGTGGCCCCCGTGCGAAAGAAAGCACGGGGAGAGAACCACAGGTTCAGCCGGATCAACCCGGCCCTCCCTGCGCGATGGTCTTCACGCTTATTTCGCGCTCTCCTCGGTGCACCGGCTTTTGGCCACCGTCGCCCTTGGGCTCATCATCACCCGCAGGCTTGGCATCAGCGTCGGGATGCCGGGACCACGCGACTTCACGTCCGCAACCTGCCGTTCGTCCACGCGAGCCAAGCTGCGCTGCGACACGTCGCGGCCACCGCATCCCTGCCTCAACGTTCGTGACGATCGCGAAGCGCCCCTCGTGGCGAAGCAGGATGGCGGGAGTGAACCATACTTTCTGGAAAAGCGAAACAACTATATTTTTCGCTCAGGGACTGGACACGCCAAATCAGCTTGATCGCGCAGGCAAAATTCGCCGCTCGGCGCAACCACAGCCACCGTCATTCCGGGCAAGGCCGCAGGCCTTGAACCCGGAATCTCGATCTTGTCTTGCATCTCGTGCAAACCAGCTCGGGATTCCGGGTTCAATCGTCAACGCGCAAGCGCCTTGACGATTGCCCCGGAATGACACTGAGAGTGAGGTTGCCGCGGCGGAAAAGGCATTGTTGGCAAAGCCGCGTCCCGAAGACTTGTAGCGACATCGCCCGCCGGCGTGATCAGCTCAAATCGGGATACTCTCCGCCGCTCGCTGCGGCGCCAGCTCGGGCGCTGGATCAGGCGGCCGCGTGTCCAGCTCCTCGATCATGCCGCGAGCGATCTCGCGCTCGCCCATGATGACCCTGTCGGCGCCGAGCGACTTCAAGTGCTCGACTTCGGCATCGGAATGCGCGCGCGCCACGATGTGCAGGGCTGGATTGGCGGCGCGCGCCTGCTCGACGATCTGCCCGGCCTCGAACGCCTCGGGGATGGCGATCACCAGCGCATGCGCGCCAGCCGGATTGGTCGCACGAAGCACGTTGCTCCGGGCCGCGTTGCCGGTGATGGTCTCGACACCGGCTTCCTTCAGCTGCTTCAGGATGTCCTCGGAGGTCTCCACCGCGAGGAACGCGTGCCCACGCTGCCGCAGGGCCTCGCCGACCAGACGGCCGACGCGGCCGTATCCGATGATGATCGTGTGCTCGGTCAACTGAGTCACCGGGATCTCGGCAGGCTTCGGCGCTGGCGTTGCAGCCTCATCCGTACGACGGCGCCGCAGCCGCGGCAGCAGCCAATCCAGCGCAGCGAACATCAGCGGATTGAGCATGATCGAGATGATGGCACCGGCGAGGATGAGATCGCGGCCCGCTTTCGGCAGCAGGTTCGAGGCGCCGCCGATCTCGGCGAGGATGAAGGAGAACTCGCCGATCTGGGCGAGGCTTGCGGAAATGGTCAACGCGGTCGAAGCCGGACGGCGGAACGCGATCACGATCAGGAAAGCGGCAACCGATTTGCCGAACAGAATGATGAACAAAGTGGCGAGCAGCGGCCAGGGCTCGCGGATCACGCTTCCCGGATCGAACAGCATGCCGGCGGAGACGAAGAACAGCACCGCGAAGGCATCGCGCAGCGGCAGCGATTCCTGCGCGGCGCGCTGGCTCAGCGGCGACTCGCCGAGCATCATGCCGGCAAAGAAGGCGCCGAGCGCAAGCGACACGCCGAACAGCTTTGTCGATCCGAAGGCGACGCCGAGCGCGATGGCGAGCACGGCGAGGCGGAACAGCTCGCGCGAGCCGGTGTGGGCGATGTAGTGCAGGATCCACGGGATCAGGCGGCGGCCGACCAGCAGCATCACCGCCATGAACACGCCGATCTTGACGAAGGTCAGCAGCAGCACGCCGGTCAGCCCGAGGCCGAAGCGGGCGGCGAGTGGATCGGCGGCGGCGACGTCGCCATTGCCGTTCTGCAGGCTGGCAAAGGCCGGGATCAGCACCAGCGCCAGCACCATCGCGAGATCCTCGACGATGAGCCAGCCGACCGCGATGCGGCCGCGCTCGGTGTCCATCAGCCGGCGCTCCTGCATCGCGCGCAGCAGCACCACGGTGCTGGCGACCGAGAGCGCGAGACCGAACACGAGGCCCCCGCCGATCGACCAGCCCATCGCCCAGCTCAAGGCCATGCCCATCAGGGTCGCCACCGTGATCTGCACGATCGCGCCGGGCACGGCGATGGCGCGCACCGACATCAGGTCCTTGAGCGAGAAATGCAGGCCGACGCCGAACATCAGGAGAATGATGCCGAGCTCGGCGAGCTCGGTCGCCAGCGCCTGGTCGGCGACGAAGCCGGGTGTGAACGGGCCGACGGCAACGCCGGCGAGGAGGTAGCCGACCAGCGGCGGGAACCGGAACCGCTGCGCGAGCGCTCCGAAGACGAAGGCCAGTCCAAGGCCGGCGACGATGGTCGCGATGAGGGGTGTGTCGTGCGGCATCTCAACTTGTTGCACAGGAGGCGCAGCGATGCACCGCGACCAATTGTGGCAGAGTTCCGCAAATGCGCATGGGGATGGTGCACGGACGGCTGCGGAAATCGGTGGTGAATGGCGTGATCAGTTCCGTATGATGTGAAGCGAGCCATCACGGGGTGCCCTGTCCCAATGCCCGCCGATCTCGTCCAGACGTTTCGCGCCTTCGCCTATAATAATTCATGGGCCAATCACCGGCTGCTGACCGCCTGCGGCCAGCTCAGCGCCGAGGATTTCGCCGCGGAGCGCGCGGGCTTCTTCCCCAGCCTGCAGCGGACGCTGAACCACATCTACATCATCGACCTGTTCTACATCGACGCGCTGGAAGGCGGCTGGCTCGGCCCGATGGCGTGGCAGAACCAGGTGCCGTTCCCGCGTCTCTCCGATCTCGTCAAGGCGCAGGGCGCAATGGACCGCCGGCTGATCGCATTCTGCGAGGCGCTGACGCCGGCCCGGCTCGACGACACCGTCCGCATCAACCGCGAGAGCCGGGTGCAGAACGAGCGCTGCGACCGGCTGCTGCTGCATCTGTTCCAGCACGACATCCATCACCGCGGACAGGCGCATGCGATGCTGTCGGCGACGTCCGTCAAGCCACCGCAGCTGGATGAGTTCTTTCCGGCCGATGACGCCGGCCTGCGCGCGAAGGATTTCGCCGAGCTGGGGTTCAGCGAGGAGAAGATCTGGAAGCCGTAGCCCCGATGACTGCGCACGACGCACACTCTCTCCGTCATTCCGGAGCGCGCGCTGCGCGAGCCCCGGAACGACGAGGAGGAGAGATCAGCGCGAGGCGCCTTCCCACAGGGCGCGCGGGAGCCGGTACATCACTTGCCGGCGCAACGGGCTGTCCGCCTCGACGCGCGGATGATCGAAATCGGAGGCCTCGTCCCTGATCATGCCGAGCTTGCGCATGACGTTCTGCGAGGCTTCGTTGGCCGGCGCGGCGTAGGCGATGATCTCATCGAGACCGAGCCGATCGAAGCCGAAGGCGAGCGATGCGCGCGCGGCTTCCGTCGCGATCCCCCGCCCCCAGGCCGCGCGCGCGAGCCGCCAACCGATCTCGACCGCCGGCGTGAACGGCGCATCGAAGAACACGCGGAATAAGCCGGTTGCTCCGAGGAAGCTGCCGGTGGCGCGGTCTTCGACCACCCAGAAACCGAAGCCGTGCTCGGCCCAATGCTTGATCTGAAAGTCGATCCACTGATCGCAGGCCTGCCGCGTCGGCAGCGCGCGCAAGTATCGCATCACCGCGGTATTCGCCGACATCGCCGCAAACGGCGCGCGATCATCGTCGCACCATTTGCGCAAGATGAGGCGGTCGGTTTGGATGATCATGACAGATCACTGAGGAGGCTGACGACCAGATTACCCTGCCTTGAAGCCCCCCCCTGGGTCACCGTCATTGCGAGGAGCGAAGCGACGAAGCAATCCAGAATCCCGCGCGCGGCCCTGGATTGCGTCGCTGCGCTCGCAATGACGGTGGATGGCTCCTCTTGAAACGTAGCCTACTTCGTCGGCTCCAGAATCGACACGTAGTTGGCCACCGCGGCGCCGCCCATGTTGAAGATGCCGCCGAGCTTGGCGTTGGGGAGCTGCATGCCTTCGGGCGCGGTGCCGGTGAGCTGCATCGCCGTCATGACGTGCATGGAGACGCCGGTGGCGCCGATCGGGTGACCCTTGGCCTTGAGGCCGCCGGACGGATTGACCGGCAGCTTGCCGTCCTTGAGCGTCCAGCCCTCCTTGATGGCGCGGGCGCCCTGCCCCTTCGGGGTGAGGCCCATCGCCTCGTACTCGATCAGCTCGGCGACCGTGAAGCAGTCGTGGGTCTCGACGAAGGAGAGATCGGACAACGTGACGCCGGCCTTTTCCAGTGCGCGCTGCCAGGCCACGGTGCAGCCCTCGAAGGCGAGGATGTCGCGCTTGGACATCGGCAGGAAATCCTGCGCGTGCGCGGTGGCGCGCACGTTCACCGCTTTCGCGAAGGACTTCGCGGTCTCGCTGTCGGTCAGCACCAAAGCGGCGGCGCCGTCGGACACCAGCGAGCAGTCGGTGCGCTTCAGGGGGCCGGCGACATAGGGGTTCTTGTCGCTCTCGGAGCGGCAGAACTCGAAGCCGAAATCCTTGCGCATCTGCGCATAGGGATTGGCGACGCCGTTCTTGTGGTTCTTGGCCGCGATCAGCGCCAGCGCGTCGGACTGGTCGCCGTACTTCTGGAAATAGCCCTGCGCGATCTTGCCGAACACGCCAGCGAAGCCGCCGACGGTGTCGCCGTCCTCCGGCAGATAGGACGCCTTCAGCAGGTTCTTGCCGATCTCCGGCCCGGGCGTGCGGGTCATCTGCTCGACGCCGACGACGAGCACGATCTTGGCGGCACCGGCGGCGATGGCGCGGATGCCCTGGTGCACGGCGGCCGAGCCGGTCGCGCAGGCGTTCTCGACCCGCGTCGCGGGCTTGAAGCGCAGCGCAGGATCGGCCTGCAGCACCAGCGAGGCGGTGAAGTCCTGGGGCGAGAAGCCCGCGTTGAAATGGCCGAGCACGATCTCGTCGACGTCGCCTGCCGAAATGCCGGCGTCGGCGATCGCCTCATTGGCGACCTTGACAACGAGGCTCTCGACGGTCTCGGCGTCGAACTTTCCGAACGGCGTATGCGCCCATCCGACGATGCTGGCGGTCATGATTTCTCTCCCGAATGTCTCCCTGCTCAAATGGCGCTTTGCGCCATTGGAGTCCAGAGGCTGGTGGCGTTCTCAGGCCACGAACTTACCACCGAGCTCGTCCTCGATGTGAATCCGGATGATGTCGTCGAACGTCTTTTCCTCGGTGGTGAAGCCGAGCTCGCGGGCCCGCTTGGCCTCGAAATTCCGCGGCCAGCCGGCGACGATGCCGATGATGAAGGGATCCGGAACCCTCTGGATGCGGTTGGCAACGTTGTCGCCCGCCACGCGCCGAAGCGCGGCGATCTGCTCGCCGACGGTGGCCGTCAGGCCGGGCATGGTGAGATTGCGGCGCGGGCCGATCTTCGCGGTGTCCATCGTCGCGGCATGCAGGAGGAAGCCGACCGCCGAACGCGGCGTGGCGTGCCAATGCTGGACGTCCTCGGACACCGGCAGCACGGCCTCCTTGCCGGCGAGCGGCTCGCGCAGGATGTTGGAGAAGAAGCCCGAGGCGGCCTTGTTCGGCGCGCCGGGGCGGATGCAGATGGTCGGCAGGCGAATGCCGACGCCGTCGAAGAAGCCGCGGCGGCTGTAGTCGGCCAGCAGGAGCTCGCCGATCGCCTTCTGGGTGCCGTAGCTGAGTAGCGGCGCATTGACGAACTCGTCGCCGATGGCGTCGGGGAACGGCGCGCCGAACACCGCAATCGACGAGGTGAAGACCAGGCGCGGCTTGTAACCGTCGCCGATCAGCCTGACCGCGTCGAACAGCATCCGCGTGCCGTCGAGATTGATGCGGTAGCCCTTGTCGAAATCGAGCTCGGCCTCGCCGGAAACGATCGCGGCGAGATGGAAGATCACGTCGGGACGCGCGGCGACCAGCTTCTCGGCGAAGCCCGGCACGGCAAAGTCGCCGGCGATGGTCTCGACCGCGATGGGCGTGTCGGGCTTCGCCGGCGCGACGATGTCTTGCAAGGTCATACGGGTGATGGCCGCCTGGCCGAGGCGGCCGTCGCGGACCAGACGCTCGACCAGCTTGCGTCCGACCATGCCGGCGGCGCCGAGAACGAGAATATGCAAGGGGATGCTCCTTGTTTCTTGTTGTTTCACCATGCGCGACGACGATCATCGACGCAAAGCGGTGCTCATGACTGCGCCCTCTCCCCTTGTGGGAGAGGGCTACACTGCCGGTGCCGCACGCTCGCTTGGGTGAGGGGTTTGGTCCCACAAACTCCGCCATCGCGGAGAGAGACCCCTCACCCGGCGGCGCGCTTCGCGCGTCACCACCCTCTCCCACAAGGGGAGAGGGTGCACCGCCCGTGCGGTGAGATTGAAGTGCTGTGCGAGCGCCCTACTCCTTCACCGCGCCGGTCATGGCCGACACATAATGCTCGACGAAGAAGGCGTAAAGGATGACCAGCGGCAGCGAGCCGACCAGGGCGCCGGCCATCAGCGATCCCCATTTGTAGATGTCACCGTCGACGAACTCGTTGACGATGGCGACCGGCACGGTCTTGTTCGGCGTCGACTGCAGGAAGGTCAGCGCGTAGATGAACTCGTTCCAGCACAAGGTGAACGAGAAGATGAAGGCCGAGATCAGGCCGGGCACGGCGAGCGGCACTACGATCTTGACCAGGATCTGCCAGCGGCTGGCGCCGTCGATCAGGGCGCATTCCTCGAGCTCGAAGGGGATCGTCTTGAAGTAGCCCATCAGCAGCCAGGTCGAGAACGGGATGAGCAAGGTCGGATAGACTAGGATCAGCGACAGCGGCGAGTCGAACAGCCCGTAGGCCTGGATCACCGAGGCCAGCGGGATGAACAGGATCGACGGCGGCACCAGATAGGCGAAGAAGATCAGCACGCCCACCGTGTCGGCGCCCTTGAAGCGCAGCCGCACGATCGCATAGGCCGCGAGCACGGATGCGAAGATCGACAGCGTGGTGGCGCCGACCGCGACATACATCGTGTTCCACAGCCAGCGCGGATACTGCGTCTCGAACAGCAGCTTCGAGATGTGCTTGAAGGTCGGATGCACCACCCAGAACGGGTTGTACTTCTCCATGTCGATCAGCTGCTCGTCCGGTTTGATCGACGTCAGCCCCATCCAGTAGAACGGGAACAGCAGCACCAGGAGAATGATGCCGAGCGGCAGATACAGCGTGATCAGCCGTCGCGGCAGCGACTCGAGATAGCTCATGCCCTCGCTGTCGTCGTCGGCCGCGAGCGCGGCCGCCGACGTCGTGGCGTTGGATTGCGTCTTGGATTGCAGCGCAGCAGTCTCGGTCATTGGTCGGATCCTTGCTGCCATTTGCGCCGTTGCATGCCGAACCAGGAGATCGCGATCGCCGCGAGCAGGAACGGGATCATGGCGGTGGCGATCGCTGCACCCTCGCCGAGGCGGCCGGAGATGATGCCGCGCTGATAGCTCAAGGTCGCCATCAGGTGGGTGGCATTGACGGGACCGCCGCGGGTCAGCGCCCAGATCAGCTGGAAATCGGTGAAGGTGAACAGTACCGAGAACGTCATCACCACCGCGATGATCGGGGTCAGCAACGGATAGGTGATGAAGCGGAAGCGCTGCCAGCTGGTGGCACCGTCGAGCGTGGCGGCCTCATACAGGGAGGGCGAGACGGTCTGCAGGCCGGCCAGCAGCGTGATCGCGACGAACGGTACGCCGCGCCAGATGTTGGCGATGATCACGGAGGCGCGTGCCCAGTTGGTGTCGCCCAGGAAGTTGATGTTCTGGCTGATGAGGCCGAGCTTGATCAGCGACCAGGAGATGATGGAGAACTGGGAATCGTAGATCCACCAGAACGCGATCGCCGACAGCACCGTCGGAACGATGAAAGGCACCAGCACGATCGCACGGACCATGGCCTTGAACGGCATCCGCCGGTTCAACAGCAGCGCCAGATAGAGGCCGATCGCGAATTTGATGGCGCTTGCGACGATCGTGTAGAGCAGCGTGTTGAACACCGCGAGCCAGAAGATCGCGTCATCCCACAGCCACTCGTAGTTCTCCAGCCCGACGAAGACGCCGGCGCGGCCGATCTTCTCGTCGGTGAAGCTCATCCAGACGCCGAGGCCCAGTGGATAGGCCAGGAACAGGATCAGGAATGCTGCCGCCGGCAGCATGAACCAGAGCGCGACGAAGTTGCGGTTGGTCTTGATGCGTTCCCACGCGGAGGGCTCGCCGGTCACGGCCGCGCCACGTGGCAGCGAAGTCTGAATGGTACTCATCGTATCGAGCAGCTCCCTTCGAACCTTGGGATGGGCAAACCGCAGCATGCCCACCGGCGTTCGGGACGGATGGTTCTGGTCCGCCATTGCGAGAAGCTCCCCGGGTCTCGCCGTCGGCGAGCCCGTGGGCAGGCTCCGTGACGAAGCAATCCAGAGTCGAGCGCACTGCCCTGGATTGCTTCGCTTCGCTCGCAATGACGGCGAGCACGGCGGGTTGCGCCCTTGCCCACCCTACGCAGTCATCACCTCAGCGGAAGATGCGCTTGGCGGAGCGCTCGGCGCTCGCCATCGCCGTCTTCACGTCCTCGCGGCCCGTGCAGTAGTTCGCGAACATGTCGACCACGACGAAGTCGGCGATCGCGGCGGCTGCCGCCTCGCCGAGCTTGCCGACGCCGGCCGGCGTGACAGCCGTCGCCGCGACGTCGCGATACGGCGTGTTCTTCGGATCGGCGGTCCAGATCGGGTTGGCGTCGTAGGCCTTGAGGAAATGCGACAGGTAGCCCTGCGCCGCCTCGATCCACGGGTTGAACTGCTCCGGCTCCAGCAGGAAGGCCGTGAACGCCTTGCAGGTCTGCGGGAACTTGGTGAAGTTGTAGATCAGGATCGGGAAGCCGAGATGCAGCTCGCGGGTCTTGCCGTCGAGGCCCGCCGGCAGATGCGCGTGGTTCATGTCCTTCGCGACTTCCGGATTGTCCTTCTTCGCCGCGACGTAGATCGAGATGCCGTTCACCGTCAGATAGAGCTGTCCGGCCACGAACGCCTTGTTGTTGGACGAGTCGTTCCACGACGCGGTGCCCGGCACGAAATTGTCGTACAGGCCCTTGACGTATTCGAGCGCCTTGGCGGTCTCCGGCGAGTTGATGACGACCTTGTTGTCCTTGTCGATCAGGTTGCCGCCATGCGCCCACAGCGCCCAGTGCAGCCAGCCATTGGCGTCGCCCGAGGCGTGGCCGAGCGCCATGCCGCCCGGCGTGCCGTTCTTGTTCATGCCCTTCACAAGGTCGGCGAAGCCCGCGAGATCCTTCGGAAACTCCTTGTGGCCGGCCTTCTCCATCGCCGAGATGCGGTAGTTGACGAGGCCGCCGGTGGCCGCCACCGGGATGCCGATCCACTTGCCGTCGAGCATGCCGTAGGCCTTGCCCGAGTCGGTCCAGCCGCCGCACTTCTTGCCGAGATAGTCGGCCACGTCGCTGACATCGGTGACCTTGTTGGAGAACAGGAACGGCAAGGTGTAGAGGCCCCACACCATGTCGAGGCCCTGACCGGTGTTGGCGGCGACCGAGGCCTTCGGCTGGATGTCGTCGTAGGATTCGTTGGAGACGTTGATGGTGACGTTGTTGGCCTTCTGGAACGCATCGACGATCTTCATGAAGGCCACGTCCTCGGCCTCGACGAAGCGCTTCCAGCGCAGAAGATTGATCTTGGCACCGGCTTCCGGCTTCCACGGCGAGGTCTGCGCCCAGGCTTTGGCATAGCCGAGCAGTTCGTCGGCCGACATCGTCGCCGCGGCCGCCAGCAAGGTCGCGCCACCCTTGAGCAGGGACCGGCGATCGGTGGGGAAATGAGTCATCTGAAGTTTTCTCCCGTTGAGTATTTGCTTGTTTTGTTTGTTGTCAGTTCTGCGCCTCGAGCGCCCGGATCAGAGTCTCCGGCCGCTGTCCTTGTCGAACAGATGCGCCGCCGACGCGCGCGGGCGCAAATGGATCTTCTCCCCGGGATTGACCTCGTGGCGGTCGCGGAACACCGCGATGATGTCCTGGGTGCCGATGCGGGCGACGATCTGCGTCTCCGAGCCGGTCGGCTCGACGACGACGACCTCGGCCTCGATGCCGTCATCGGCAAGCTCCAGATGCTCGGGCCGCACGCCGTAGACCACGGGGCGACCGTCGGAGGCGGCCGGCGCGGTCAGCAGCGGCAGCTTGGCGCCGTTGTCGGTCTCGACATAGACCGAGCCGTTCGACTTGAGGTGGCCGTTGAGGAAGTTCATCGCCGGCGAGCCGATGAAGCCGGCGACAAACTGGTTGTCCGGCTTGTCGTAGAGATCGAGCGGCGAGCCCATCTGCTCGACGATGCCGTCATGCATGACGACGATCTTGTCGGCCATCGTCATGGCCTCGATCTGGTCGTGAGTGACGTAAACGGTGGTGGTCTTGAGCCGCTGATGCAGCTCCTTGATCTCGGTGCGCATCGCGACGCGCAGCTTGGCGTCGAGATTCGACAACGGCTCGTCGAACAGGAACACCTGCGGATCGCGCACGATGGCGCGGCCCATCGCGACGCGCTGGCGCTGGCCACCGGAGAGCTGGCGCGGATAGCGGTCGAGCAGCGGCGTCAGCGCCAGGATCTCGGCGGCGCGCGCGACGCCCTTCTTGATGTCCTCGGGCCGTGCGCCGCGCAGCTTGAGCGAGAAGCCCATGTTGTCGGCGACGGTCATGTGCGGATAGAGCGCGTAGTTCTGGAACACCATCGCGATGTCGCGCTCTTTCGGCTGCACGTTGTTGACGACGCGCTCGCCGATCGAGATGGTTCCGGAGGTGATGTTCTCGAGCCCTGCGAGCATGCGCAGCAGCGTCGACTTGCCGCAGCCGGACGGCCCGACCAGCACGACGAACTCGCCATCCTCGATCGGAATCGTCACGCCGTGCAGCACCTCGAATCCGCCGAATGATTTGCGCACGTCGCGAATTTGCACCGACGACATCAATTTCCTCCTCAAAGACCGACAGCATTGGCTGCTTGCCGGCGGCATTCTGACCGTTGTTCTCGGCCGTTTGATCAGGCCGTTTGTCGTTTTGTAGTCCTGGTCGTGCAGTCTTGTTCTTGGTGGTCTTGTTGTTGGCTCCGGTCGCTCCGACTGGCTCCGAAACAGGGCCAGCTCGGCTGGCATTGTCCGCAGTTCAGTTCGCTTCCGCAATGTCTCGCTTAGCAACCGCGTGATAGCGCTGTCAATATCGCTTGTGTACCAGACCGCCTATGCTATGAGCGAGGCATGGGACGGAAACGCATCGAGCCGGGCAAAGTCCGGCTGACCGAAGTTGCGGCACTGGCGGGCGTCAGCCCGATCACGGTGTCACGCTTCTTCCGCAATCCCGCCACGGTCTCGGCCGGCCGCCGCACGCGGATCGAGAGCGCCGCCAAGGAGCTCGGCTACGTGCCGAACCTCGCCGCGCGCGCGCTCGCATCGCAGCGCACCGAAGTGATCGGCGTGCTGATACCGTCCCTCACCAACAACGTGTTCTCCGACGTGCTGCGCGGCATCTATGATGCGTTCGAAGGCAGCCGCTACAGCATCCAGCTCGCCAACACCCGCTACAGCGTGTTGCAGGAGGAGCGCCTGCTGCGGTTGTTCCTGATGCAGAAGCCGGCCGGCTTGATCGTGACCGGTCTCGACCAGACGGCGGAGAGCCGGTTGATCATCCAGGCGGCAGACTGTCCCGTCGTGCAGATCATGGAGCTCGGCGCCGACCCGATCGACATGATGATCGGATTTTCGCACGTCGATGCCTGTTTTGCAGCCATTTCACACCTTCTCGCGCAGGGCTGCCGCCGCATCGGCTTCATCGGCGCCCGCATGGACCCAAGGGTGCAGCGCAGGCTGCAGGGCTATCAGAACGCGATGAAGGGGGCCGGTTTGTTCGACCCGCGTCTCATCGTCACGGCGCCTGTTCCGACCTCGACCACGATGGGCGGCAGCCTGTTCTCCGATCTGCTGATGAAGGCGCCGGATCTCGACGCGGTGTTCTGCGCCAATGACGATCTCGCGCTCGGCGTGCTGTTCGAATGCCAGCGCCGGCACATCGCGGTGCCCGAGCAGATCGCGATCGTCGGCTTCAACGACATGGAGTTCATGGCCGCGGCGGTTCCGACGCTCACCAGCGTGCGCACCAATCGCTACGAGATGGGTCGGCGTGCGGCGACGATGATCATGGACGCCGTGGAAGGCCGTCCCGTGGCGCAGCGTGTCGTCGATCTCGGCTTCGAGGTGATCGAACGGCAGAGCTCGACCTTGCAGCGCGGCACCGCAAATCCGCAGCCTGCGTCGGGGCGCGCTTCCGGAACAAAATGGTAGCGCAACCAAAAACCATGCACTAGAACCACTCGAACCAACAACGACTTGAACGAAAGACGTAGGCGATCCTCGACAGCGGGCCGATGGCGCACAGACGACGGACCGGCCTCGCCACGTTTGCACTGCGGGAGAAAACACATGACGAACTCGAACGGGCATGCCGGCAACGGCGCTGACAAGAGCCGCAAGCTGCGCTCGCAGGCGTGGTTCAACGATCCGCACAATCCGGGCATGACCGCGCTCTATCTCGAGCGCTACCTGAATTACGGCCTGACCCGGGCTGAGCTGCAGTCGGGCAAGCCGATCATCGGCATTGCCCAGACCGGCAACGATCTCTCGCCCTGCAACCGCCACCACATCGAGCTGGCGCACCGCGTCCGCGAGGGCATCCGCGCCGCCGGCGGCATCGCGATGGAATTTCCGACCCATCCGATCCAGGAGACCGGCAAGCGCCCGACGGCCGCGCTCGACCGCAACCTCGCTTATCTCGGCCTGGTCGAAATCCTTTTCGGCTATCCGCTCGACGGCGTGGTGCTGACCACCGGCTGCGACAAGACGACGCCGGCCTGCCTGATGGCCGCGGCGACCGTGAACATCCCCGCCATCGTGCTGTCGGGCGGCCCGATGCTGAACGGCTGGCACGAGGGCCAGCGCACCGGCTCCGGCACCGTGGTGTGGAAGTCGCGCGAACGGCTCGCCGCCGGCGAGATCGGCTATGAGGAGTTCATGGAGATCGTCGCCTCCTCGGCGCCGTCGGTCGGCCATTGCAACACCATGGGCACGGCCTCGACGATGAATGCGCTGGCCGAGGCGCTCGGCATGTCCCTGCCCGGCTGCGCCGCGATTCCAGCTCCATATCGCGAGCGCGGCCAGATCGCCTACGAGACCGGAACGCGCATCGTCGACATGGTGTGGGAAGACCTGAAGCCGTCGGACATCCTGACGCGCAAGGCATTTGAGAACTGCATCGTCGCCAACTCCGCGATCGGCGGCTCGACCAACGCGCCGATCCACATCAACGCGCTGGCGCGCCATGTCGGCGTCGAGCTCGACATCGACGACTGGCAGAAGGTCGGCCACGACGTACCGCTGCTCGTCAACATGCAGCCGGCCGGCTTCTATCTCGGCGAGGAATTCCATCGCGCGGGCGGCGTGCCGGCCGTGATCGGCGAGTTGATGCGGCACAAGCGCATCCACGAGGATGCTGTGACCGTCAACGGCCGCAGCATGGGCGACAATTGCCGCGACGCCGCCAAGCCGGACAACGACGTGATCTGGTCCTACGACAAGCCGCTGGTGAAGGATGCCGGCTTCCTGGTGCTGCGCGGCAACCTGTTCGATTCCGCGATCATGAAGACCAGCGTGATCTCCAAGGAGTTCCGCGACCGCTATCTCGTCAATCCGAAGGACCCGAACGCCTTCGAGGGCCGCGCCATCGTGTTCGAGGGTCCGGAGGACTATCACGACCGCATCGACGATGCATCGCTCGAGATCGACGAGCACTGCGTGCTGTTCATCCGCGGCGCCGGCCCGATCGGCTATCCCGGCGGCGCCGAAGTGGTGAACATGCAGCCGCCGGCAGCGCTGATCAAACGCGGCATCCTGTCCTTGCCCTGCATCGGCGACGGCCGGCAATCCGGCACCTCGGGCTCACCGTCAATTCTCAACGCGTCGCCAGAGGCCGCCGCCGATGGCGGGCTCGCAATCCTCAAGACCGGCGATCGCGTGCGCATCGACCTCAACAAGGGCTCGGCCAACATCCTGATCTCGGACGAGGAGCTTGCGACGCGGCGCGCCGAGCTGAAGGCCAAGGGCGGCTTCCCACACCCCGCCAACCAGACGCCGTGGCAGGAGCTCTATCGCAACACCGTCGGCCAGCAGGCCACCGGCGCCTGCATGGAGCTTGCCACGCGCTATCACAA
This sequence comes from Bradyrhizobium sp. HKCCYLRH2060, assembly GCF_051168135.1. Classification (NCBI taxonomy): domain Bacteria; kingdom Pseudomonadati; phylum Pseudomonadota; class Alphaproteobacteria; order Hyphomicrobiales; family Nitrobacteraceae; genus Bradyrhizobium; species Bradyrhizobium sp. HKCCYLRH2060. Next base: position 265,469 of record NZ_JBNPUK010000007.1, on the reverse strand, counting down.
CATCGCTGGCACTGTCGGGGTGGCAAGGCATAATCACTAGACACGCCGCGCAAAGCCGGCCACCGTCATTGCGAGGAGCGAAGCGACGAAGCAATCCAGAGCCGCGCGCGCAGCCCTGGATTGCTTCGCTGCGCTCGCAATGACGAAAGAATCAACGAGCATCCCAAGGGAGACCCCATGTCCGACCGCCTCAAGGGCAAGCGCGCCTTTGTCACCGCCGCCGCAGCCGGCATCGGCCGCGCCTGCGCGATCGCTTTCGCGCATCAGGGCGCGACCGTGTTCGCCACCGATATCGATGAGAACGGCCTGAGCACGCTGAAGAGCGAAGGCATTGCCGAGGTCGCGACGCTCGACGTGCGCAACACCGCGGCCGTGAACGCGATGGCCGATCGCGTCGGCAAGGTCGAGATCCTGCTCAACGCTGCCGGCTTCGTGCACAACGGCACCATCCTCGACTGCTCCGACGACGACTGGGATTTCTCGTTCGACCTGAACGTCAAGTCGATGCATCGCACGATCCGCGCCTTCCTGCCTGACATGCTCGATCAGGGCGGCGGCGCCATCGTCAACATCGCCTCCGCCGCCGGCGTGTTCAAGGCGGCACCGAACCGCTACGTCTACGGCGCGACCAAGGCGGCGGTGGCGGCGCTGACGCGCTCGGTCGCAGCCGATTTCGTCGGCAAGAAAATCCGCTGCAACTGCATCTGCCCCGGCACGATCGAAACGCCCTCGATGCTCGGACGGGCGGCCTCGGCCGGCCCGAACGGGCTCGATATGTTCATCTCGCGCCAACCGATGGGCCGGCTCGGCACGGCGGAGGAGATCGCCCATCTCGCGGTCTATCTCGCCAGCGACGAGAGCGCGTTCACGACCGGCGTCGCGCACACCATCGACGGCGGCTGGACACTGTAGCTTCTCCTCATCCTGAGGAGCCGCGCAGCGGCGTCTCGAAGGATGAGGCCCGGATGTCAGGGGCCTCATGGTTCGAGACGCGCTCCGCGCTCCTCACCATGAGGGTCGAAAGAGGAGTCTTTCTTCATGAACCACATCGATCTCGCCAATCGCTGCGCCGTCGTCACCGGCGGCGCGCAGGGCTTTGGCCGCGCCATCACCGAGCGCTTCAGGGCCTCCGGGGCCAAGGTCGCGATCTGGGATCACGACATCGCGCTGGCGGAGAAGACCGCGCAGGAGATCGGTCCGGAGGTGCTGGCGCTGCAGGTCGACGTCACCGACACCAAAGCGGTCGAAGGCGCGCGTGACGCGACGCTGGCCGCGTTCGGCAGCATCGACATCCTGGTCAACAATGCCGGCATCGCCGGCATCAACAAGACGGTGTGGGAGACCGATCTCGATGAGTGGCGCAAGGTGCTGCGCATCAATCTCGACGGTCCCTTCATCTGCGCCAAGGCGATCGTGCCGGTGATGCTGAAGCAGGGCTATGGCCGCGTCGTCAACATCGCCTCGATCGCCGGCAAGGAGGGCAACCCGAATGCCGCGCATTATTCGGCGTCCAAGGCCGGACTGATCGCGCTGACCAAGTCGCTCGGCAAGGAACTGGCGCAGCACAACATCACGGTGAATGCGGTGACGCCGGCGGCGGCGAAGACCGCGATCTTCGACCAGATGACGGACGCGCACATCAACTTCATGCTGTCGAAGATCCCGAAGGGCCGCTTCGTGCTGGTGGAAGAGCTCGCCGCGCTGGTGTCGTGGCTGGCCTCGGAGGAGTGTTCATTCTCGACCGGCGCCGTGTTCGACATTTCCGGCGGCCGCGCGACCTATTAGTTTGCGGCGGGGCGAGCAAAGGTGCCAACGCAGACGGCGATGGGCCCACCTTCGTCTCGCTGGCGATACGGATGTCCCGATCCATGGAGCTTGCCTGATGACCCACCACGGCGGCTGCTTCTGCGGCACGGTGCGCTTCCAATGCACGGGCGAGCCGATCAATGTGCGCGTCTGCCATTGCCGCAACTGCCAGCGGGCGACGGGCGCGCCGTTCTTCGCCCGCGCGCTGTTCTCGCACGACGCTTTGACGATCACCGGCGAAACCGCGCGCTTCCCCTCCTCCGACGCGCTCGACCGCATGTTCTGCCCGCGCTGCGGAGTCAGGCTGTTCTCATGGCGCACCACGCGCCCGGTGGTCGGCGTGGCCCTGGCCTGCTTCGACGACCGCAACGCCTTTGCCCCGACCGAGCACATCTGGGTCTCGGAAAAGATCGATTGGGTGCAGCTCAGCGACGGACTGCCGCAATTTCCGGAAAATCCCGCGTAGCATCAAGGAACCATCGTGCCTATGTAGGGCACAACGCGTCCGGAAACCCGATCCTTGAACATCTCGCTCTACGGCATTTCCGTCTGGATCCTGCCGATCATCATCGCCATCACCTTTCATGAGGCTGCTCACGCCTTCGTCGCCTGGCGGTTCGGCGACGAGACCGCGTTGCGACTCGGTCGCGTCAGCTTCAACCCGGTCCGGCACATCGATCCGTTCGGCACGATTCTGCTGCCGGGCATGCTGCTGCTGTCCGGCTCGCCGTTCCTGTTCGGCTACGCCAAGCCGGTGCCGGTCGATTTTCGCAATCTGCAGCCGCTCCGCGCCGGCATGGTGATGGTGGCGCTGGCGGGACCCGCCACCAACATCGCGCTCGCGCTGGCGGCGGGACTGGCGTTCCACGCCCTTCCGCTTGTTCCACCTGAGGCCGCGCGGTGGGTGGCGAGCAATCTATGGAATATTTTCTCGTTCAACATTCTGCTCGCCGTGTTCAACATGCTCCCGATACCGCCGCTCGACGGGGGCCGGGTCGCGGTCGGTGTCCTGCCGGCGGTGCTGGCGCGGCCGCTGGCCCGGCTCGAGCCGTACGGCATGCTGATTCTGATCGGATGCCTGATCCTCCTGCCGCTGGCGGGTTCCCAGTTCGGTCTCAATCTTGATCTTGTGTCGGGGCTGCTCCGCGCCACGACCGATTCTCTGAAGCAGCTGCTTCTGCTATTGACGGGTAATGTCTAGATCTACCCGTCAGGGATGGTAACGAACGAGCCCCGAGGCACTCTTGGTCAAAGCCGCTGACATGATGATCGCACGCCGCGCCGACACCCGCGCCCGTGCCGATTTCGCGACCTGGAAGATGATCGCCAAGCTGAACGGCGCCTCCGGCCTGCCGCCGGCGGCGCAGGAATTCCTGGCCAGCTACAAGGCCCGCCTTGGCGACATGCCGGAGGACGAGGCGACCGAGGCCACCATCCGCGAGATGTACAAGGCCTATTATGCCGAGATGGGCGGCGGCGGCGCCCCGCCCGAGGTCAAGCCGGTCACAGCGGAGCCGGTGACCGACAATGTCACCGCCTTCCGCAAGCTGCCGCCGAAGCCGAAGGCGGCGCAAAGCGGGACGACCGCTCCGCGCAAGCTGCCGGTCGGGCTGATCTTCGCCGCGCTCTGCGTGGTCTATGTCGGGATCAGACTGTATTGGCAGTGAGGCCAGCCGAACCCCACCCGCTCATTTCGGCGGGTTGAACTTGACCGGCAGGATGAAGGAGAACTCGTCGTCGGTGAGGCCCGCGGGAGGCTTTGGCACGGGATCCGAACGGCGGACCATGCTGACGGCGGCCTGATCGAACTCCGGATCGCCGGACGTTTCCCTGACGTCCACCGAGACGACACGGCCGAGCCGGTTGAGCACGAGCGCCAGCTTGAGCTGAGCAGCGGTCTTCTTTCCGGATGGATACTTCTTGTGCAGCTCGAAATAGGCGCTGATCTTGCGGCCCCAATTGGCCGTCAACCTTTGCACGTCCTTGCCGATGCCGGCATTCGGCGCTTTGGTCTTCTCGGCTTCAGGAACCTTCTCGTCCAGGGCCTTGCGCGCGCTGTCCTCCGAGGCTTCCTGTGCCTCTGACGCCTGCGTCTGGACCGTCGCGACCTTCTGCTCCTCGGTCGGCTTCTTCACGTCAGAGGTCGTGACCTCGCGGTCGGCCTCCTCGGTCGTGGTCGGGACATCCTTCTGCAGATCGGTCTGCTCGACCTCGGCCTTCTGCTCCTGCATCTGCGGAGCGGCGGTCTGCGCCACCGAGTCCTGTCCGACCGGAACCTCGTCGTCGTCGACCTTCGGCGAGCCCATATCGATGTCGATGACCTCGGCGCCCGCCGCGCCGAGGCCGCCGACGTCCTCGTCGTCCTTCAGATGTGTCAGCGCCAGCGCGGCCCCGCCGACATGCAGCATCAGCGCGCCCATGATCGCCAGAAACCAGAGACGGCGCGAGGGGGAGTGCCCGACGTCGAGGTCGCTCATCACACGTCGGCGCTCCTCACGGCTGCGCGGGCTGGGCCGGCGGCGCTGCCGCAAGTCCCTGGGCAGCCGCGGCTGGCGGCGCTTCCAGGGCCACCAGCTTGATCTTGGTGTAGCCGCCGGCGCGCAGCAGCTCCAGAACTCCCATCAGCTCGCCATAGGGCACCAGCTTGTCAGCGCGCAGGAAGATCGGCCGGTCCTTCGGCCGATCGGTCATGGCATCGAGATCGCGCACGAGATCGACGCGCTTGACCAGATTTTCCCCGATCGCCAGCGTGAGGTCCGGCTTGATCGAGACGTAGGTCGGCTTGTCCGGCTTCTTCTGCGGCGTGGCGCTCGAGGACGGCAGGTCGATCGGCAGGTCGACGGTCGAGAGCGGCGCGGCCACCATGAAGATGATCAAGAGCACCAGGATGACGTCGATGAACGGCGTCACGTTGATGTCGTGGGTCTCGTCGAAATCGTCGTCGAGATCGCCTTCGGAGAGCGAGACGGCCATCGTCGGCTACTCCGCCGCCCGGACGTGAAGACCGCCATGGCTGCGATCGAGATCGCGGGAGCCGCGATCGAGATCGCGCGACAGCAATCGTCCGGTCGTGCCGGAGGCGCGGTTGACGAGCTCGAGATACCCCTTCGTGACGCGCGAGAAGTGATTGTAGATGATCACGGCCGGAATCGCCGCGGCCAGACCGATCGCCGTCGCCAGCAGCGCCTCGGCGATACCCGGCGCGACCACCGCGAGGTTGGTGGTCTGCGATTTGGAAATGCCGATGAAGCTGTTCATGATGCCCCAGACGGTGCCGAACAGCCCGACGAACGGCGAGATCGCGCCGACGGTGGCGAGCAGGCCCATGCCAGTGCGGACGCGGCGCGCTTCGGCGCGGACGATCTCGGTGAAGCTCGAGGCCGCGCGCTCCTTGATGCCCTCGTCACTGCCGAGCCCGGCCGAGAGCCGCGCCTCGGCGATCGCAGCCTGCAGCAGCACGGTCGCGACGTTCTTGCCCTGTCCGAGCGCGAGCTGGGCCTCGGCCAGCGACTTCGCCGCGGACAATTTGCGCAACGCCCCGGCCAGCCGGCGACGCAGGACGGAAAATTCGAGGCTCTTGGCGATCAGGATCGTCCAGCTCGCGACCGAGGCCAGCGCCAGCATGATCATGACCGCTTTGACGACGATGTCGGCCTTGAGAAACATGCCGAGCGGTGACAGCTCGTCGAGCCCGGTGCTCACCGACTTGCCAGCTCGGGTGGCGCTCTCACTTCCCGCCGGCGCAGCGGTCGTTGCGGCCGTCTGGCCCGACGCAGGAGGAGCCATCGTCTGCGCTGTGCCCGGTGCCGGCGCGGAGAGATCGGTCGAGACCGCCGGCGCGGACCTGGCCGGCTCCTGCTGCGCATGTGCAGGTAGCCCCGCAGCAACAGACAGACATGACAGGACGATTGCAAACCTAACGAGGAACGATGTCATCATATCTCGGCCCATTAGACCTCGGCCCACTGCCGGATCAGATTGTGATAGATGCCGGTCAGCTTGACAGCATCGGGATCGTCCCTCCCGAGGCGTTCCGCCAAGCTCTGGATCGCCGTGTCCAGATCGAAGATCATGCTCCGGACGTGGGCATCCCGTATCATGCTCTGCATCCAGAAAAAAGAGGCGACCCGGGCGCCGCGCGTGACCGGCGTGACCATGTGAAGGCTCGATGACGGATACAGCACCGCCTGCCCCGCGGGCAACTTGACTTCGTGTGAGCCGTAGGTGTCCTCGATCACAAGCTCGCCACCGTCATAGCTGTCGGGCTCGGCCAGGAACAAGGTCATCGACAGATCGGTGCGGATGCGCAGGCCTGTCAAGGGATCGCCACGCACGGCATTGTCGACATGGATGCCGAAATGGTCGCCCCGCGCGGCGGTGTAGCGGTTGAACAAGGGCGGAAAGATCTGCAGCGGGATCGCCGCCGACAGGAAGCGCGGATTTTTCGTCAGCGCCGTGATGATGCGCTGGCCCAGCACCCGCGCCGCCTCGCCGCCGGGCGGCAATTGCTCGTTGCACTTGACCATGGCCGACTGCGCCCCGGCCGTCGAGCGGCCGTCCTCCCAATCCGCCGCATCCATGATGCGGCGGAAGTCGGCCACCTCGTCTTTGGACAGAACGTCCGGGATGCAGATCAGCATGATCAAAACTTCGCAGTGGTGACGATGTAGAAGGCGCGCCCCGGCGCCACGGCGACGAACGGCACCGCGCTCCGATACAGCGTGTCGTAGTACAGCTTGTTGGTCAGGTTCTGCGCGTAGAGCTTCATCGTCCAGTTCTTGTCGAGCTGCTTCTCGACGAAGGCGTCGAAGCGCCAGTAGCTCGGCAGCTCGTTGCCGGTGTTGGCCGCGAAGGTGCCGCCATACACCTTGGAGCGGTAGACCGCCTGCCCGCCGATCTCCCAGCCATTGTCGAGCTTGTACTTCGACAGCATGCTGAACGACTGGTGGGCGATATTGGCGAGCTGCAGGCCAATGTTGGAGGCGACGCCGCTCTGCGTGACCTTCGACTGCATCAGCACCAGGCCGCCGAAGATGCTCCAGCGATCGGTAAGCTTGCCTTCCGCCTCGATGTCGATGCCCTGGATGCGGTAGGCCGCGCCCGAGGTGAGCAGGCCGCCGACGGTCTCGCGGGCATTGTCCTTGGTTGTCTGGAACAGCGCAGCTGAGACCAGCAGATGGCGATCGACCAGCTCCCATTTGGTGCCGAGCTCGGCCGCCTTGTTGCGCTCGGGTCCGAGCAGGACTGCGGTGTTGGCGGGCACGCCGCCGTAGTCGGTACCGGTGGCGTCGAGCTCGGAGCCGAACGGATTGGCCGAGGTCGCATAGGCCGCGTAGATGCTGCCGATCGGCATCGGCTTGTAGACCAGGCCGACATTGTAGTTGACCAGGTCGGCGTTCATCTTGAGGTATTTCGGCGAATTGGTCGACGAGCTCATGTTGTAGCCGTCATAGCGCACCCCGCCGTTCAGGATGATGATGTCCCGCCAATTGGCGGTATCCATCGCGTAGACGCTGTTGGTGTTGACGCCGTAGCGCGTCGGGTTGCCGGACAGCGACGGTGTGTTGCTGAACGGAATGTAGGTATATTGCGGCGAGTAAACGTTGACGCCGGTGACGGCGCCGTTACTGGTCGAGCCGCCGCCGAACAGCTCCGATGACAGTCCGGTGTAGCGGTCGATCGAGATGTTCTCGTTCGAGAACTCGGTGCCGAGCACGGCGGTGTGCTTGACGCCGCCGGTATCGAGCTTGAACGTGGCGTCGTTCTGGTTGGCCCAGACGTCCACGGTCTGATAGCGGCTCTGCGCACTGGCCGTGGTGGTCCAGAGCAGCGGATTCGCGTTGGTCGTGTTCGGATTCTGCGGCAGCGTGCCGATATAGTTGAGCAGCGAGTGCTCGCCGCGGAACTTGCTGCTGAGCGTGATGGCCTCGTTGACCTTGTACTCGGCCGCGGCGGTGCCAAAATCCTGCCGCGCGGTCTGGAAGTCGCGATTGAGGAAGCCATACCAGGTGCCGCGCGGAATGCCGGCCGAGGTCACCGGCACGTTGCCCTGCTTGTAGTAGGGCACGCCGAAATCCGGATAGCCGGAGAGATCGGTGTGGACATAGTTGGTCGTGATCTTCAGATCCTCGATCGGCGTCCACTTGGTCGAGAGGAAGGCGCCCCAGCGGTCGTCGGTGACGAAGTTGCGCCCGGCGACGTTGGAGTCCTGGAACAGACCGCCGGTGCGCACCGAGACGGTCGGCGAGATCACCTGGTTGACGTCGAGCGTGACGCGCTTCTGCTGATCGGTGCCGAACTCGGTATCCATCCGCTTGAAGTTGGTATCGCCAGCCTGCTTGGTGACGATGTTGATGGCGCCGCCGGCGGTGCCGCGCCCGGCATAGGACGACGCCGGGCCGCGCAGGATCTCGATCTGCTCGGTGAAGAAGTTCTCGCGGATCGACACCGCGGGATCGCGGATGCCGTCGATGAAGACGTCGTTGCGAGCGTCGAAGCCGCGGATGAAGAAGCGGTCGCCGAACGCATTGCCGCCCTCGCCCGACCCGAGCGTGACGCCGGCGGTCGAGCGGCCGATTTCCTTGAGCGCGGTGACGTGCTTGTCCTGCAGCACCTCCTTGCTCATCACCGTGATGGTCTTGGGCGTGTTCAGCAGCGGCTCGGGAAACTTGCCCGATGCCTGCACGCGGTTGACCTTGTAGGGCTCGGCTGCGTCCGCGTAGGGGTTGGCGTCCGGCGCGGACAGGCCGCCTGCGTTCGGAAACGCGACCGCGGCCTGCTGCGCCGCCTGCTGGCGGGCCGCCGCGCGGCGCAGGGCATTGCGCGCGCGGACCTGCTCGGCGGTCGGCTTGGAGGACGTCGGCTTGGCCCGCGCGATCGGCGCATCGACGTTGACGGGCGGCAGGTCGGATGTCGGCTGCGCCTCGGCCGACGACATCGCTGCCACCGCCATCAGCCCGGCCACCGCCGACACCTTGGTGACGGAGGGCCCCTCTCCTCGTCCGTCATTGAACTTCATCGCTGCGATCCCACGCAGCGAACGCGGTGCTCTCACCTGTCCCATTTATTTTCACGCGCCCCAGATTTTCATTCCACGTCGCTTACGCGGATCATTCGCAGCGCGACGATGTGTCGTTGGTATCGGACGCGTTTCAGGGGGTCAATTTGAGGAGCCCTAATTTGGCCTTGAATAGTTCCAGATCAAAACAATTCTAAAAATGCTCAACTAACAACATACGGAACTTGAAATCGTTCTAAACAGCGCGATTTTGACTCGCGCTGTCGTCGAATCACCACTGCGTCGCGCGCAACTCCGGCGCAGGTCAGTTCGACGAGCCAGCCGACTCGTCGCTGCTCGGCGGCTTCATTAACGAGAACAGCTCGTCTACGGTCTGCACCGCGATCTGGCGCACGCGGTCGGAATCATCGATCCCCGCGATCCGCACGCCCTTGACGACGGCCCTGATCTCATCGCGAAAATCGCTCAGGAAGCGCAACGGATCGCGCTGCTCGTTGGCGACGCGCGCGATCAGGCCAGTGACCAGGATCTGGCACGCGAGCATCTTTCCATTCAGTTCTTCCATCGTGAGCTCCCCATTCGCTATCGTCGCACGGCGCATCGTCGGACGACGCGGCATCGCTCCGGTTGAATCCTGCCGCTGCCCGACTGCGCCATGACGGCGGCCGGACTCATCGGCTTCTAATCAGCTCCCATCGGGCGCGACAAGACGGCGAGAATAGGTCGGAGTGCGGCGTTCGCACGAGAGACCCGCGCGGCCCGCGAATGGTCCGGAGCGGCGCGCTGCCCGACGATGGCGGCAGAGGATCGCCACAGACCGCCCTGCTCTCGCGCAGGCCACGCTGCGCGGCAAGGCCAAGCTTGTCCGCGGCTTTTCGCACTCAAGATGTTTTACGATACGACACAACTCAAGATGAGACCGGTCTGCGCTGCGCCTCGGCTATTTGAGCGCCACCTCGGCTTTCGGATCGGACAGCGTCTTGATCCGATCCTTCAGGTCCCTGAGCGTCGACAGGCTGGTGGCGACGGCCTCGTCCGGAATGTCGTGCAGAACGTCGCCGGCGATCGCATCGCGCAGCTCGTCGAGATCATCGACGAGCTCTCGTCCCGCGGCGGTGAGATGGAGACGGTTCGCGCGGCGATCCCTCGGATCGTGCCTGCGCTCCAGCAACCCCTGCTCCACCAGCCTGTCGAGCAGACGCACCAGTGAAATCGGCTGCAGTTCCAGCACTTCTGCGAGATCGACCTGTGACATCCCCTCATGCGCGCGCAGCCGAAACAGCACCACCCATTGGGCGCGGGTCGTGCCGCGCTGTTTGGCACGATGATCAATATAGTTGCGCAGGATGCGCGAGCTTTCGACAAGCTGCGTAACGAGCTGCCGTCTCATATCCAGCGACATGGCTGTGAACTCCCTTGCGATCCCTCGAAGCTTGCCGATTGTTTAGGTTTGTCCACGCGCTCGTGTGTTTACACATTAATTGCGTGCGTACTATATCTGGCATGCTGGGAATGGTTTTAAAGACCGGTTATCCTGTTCGTCTCAGCATGTGGGCCAGCATGAAGACATCACGAACCCTCGGTTGGATCCTGCTTGTCGCGGCTCTCGGCGGCGCCGGCTATTATGGCTGGCAGCGTCATCAGGGCGCCGAGGCAGCGAAGAAAACCGCTGAGCAGAAATCGGCCCGACCGCAGGCGGTTCGGGTCTCGACCGTGCCGGTCGAGAAGACGGACTTTCCGGTCTTCCTCACCGGCCTGGGGACCGTGCAAGGCTTCAACACCGTCCAGGTCCGCACCCGCGTCGACGGCCAGATCGACAAGATCGCCTTCACCGAAGGCCAACTCGTCAAGGAAGGCGACCTGCTGGTCGAGATCGACCCGAGGCCGTTCCAGGCCGCGCTCGACCAGGCCAAGGCCAAGCGGGCGCAGGACGAGGCCAATCTCAACAACGCCAATCTCGACCTGCAGCGCACCACCAAGCTCGGCGAGTTCGCGACCCGGCAGCAGCAGGACACCCAGCGCGCCACCGTCGCACAGCTCACGGCGCAGATCGCCGCCGACGACGCCGCGATCGCCAATGCCCAGACCCAGCTCAGCTACACCCAGGTCAAGGCGCCGATCTCCGGGGTCGCCGGCCTCCGCCAGGTCGACATCGGCAACATCGTCAACGCCTCGAGCCAGACCGGCATCGTCTCGATCGCGCAGATCGAACCGATCGCGGTGATCTTCACCGCGCCGGAAGAGCAGTTGCCCTACATCAACGAGGCGCAGAAGACCGCCCCGTTGAAGGTGATCGCGTTCACCACAGACGGCAGGAAGCAGCTCGCCGAGGGCAAGCTGATGGTCGTGAACAACCAGGTCGACACGTCCAGCGGAACGATCCGGCTGAAAGCGGTGTTCGACAACAAGGACCACGTGCTGTGGCCCGGACAGTCGGTCTCGACGCGGCTCCTGGTGCGGACGCTGAAGGACGCCACGGTGGTTCCTGACGACGCGGTCCAGCATTCGACCAGCGGGCTGTATTCCTACACGGTGAGCCCGGACAACAAGGCCGAGCTGCGCAAGGTGAAGGTCGGCGTTTCGCTCGATGGCCGGACCGTCGTCGAAGAAGGGCTGACGCCCGGCCAGCAGGTGATTACCGGCGGTCAATTCAAAGTGCAGCCAGGCTCGGTCGTGACCACCGCGGTGGCCAGCTCGGAGCCGGCGCCAGCTAAGGTCCGGCAGGAATGAACGGCGGCGGCATCTCGGCACCCTTCATCAAATACCCCATCGGCACCTCGCTGCTGATGGCAGGTATCCTGTTCATTGGCCTAGTTGCCTACCCGCTGCTGCCGGTCGCACCGCTGCCGCAGGTCGACTTCCCGACCATCCAGGTGACCGCCAATCTGCCGGGCGCCAGCCCTGAGACCATGGCGACCTCGGTCGCCCAGCCGCTGGAGCGGCAATTCGCACAGATTCCCGGCATCGCCCAGATGACGTCGACCAGTTACCTGGGCACTGCATCGGTCACGATCCAGTTCGACCTGAATCGCAACATCGACGGCGCCGCCAACGACGTCCAGGGCGCCATCAACGCCGCCTCGGGCCAGTTGCCCAAGACCCTGCCGTCGCCGCCGACCTACCGCAAGGTCAACCCGGCGGACGCGCCGATCCTGATTTTGTCCGCCACGTCCGAGACGCTGCCGCTGACGACGGTCTCCGACTCCGTCGATGCGCAGCTCGCGCAGCAGATCAGCCAGATCTCGGGTGTTGCCCAGGTGATCATCGGCGGCCAGCAGAAGCCGTCGATCCGTATCCAGATCGACCCGGCCAAGCTGGTCGCCAAGGGCCTCTCGATGGAGGACGTGCGCAGCCAGATCGCGATCACCACGGTGGACAGCCCGAAGGGCAACATCGACGGCGAGCGTCGGGCCTACACCATTTACGCCAATGACCAGCTCACCGAGTCGAAGGACTGGAACGACGTCATCATCGCCTACCGCAATGGCGGTCCGTTGCGCATCCGTGACATTGGCCGGGCGGTGACCGGACCGGAGGATGCCAAGCAGGCCGCCTGGGCCAACGGCAAGCGCGGCGTGTTCCTGGTGGTCTTCAAGCAGCCTGGCGCCAATGTCATCGAAACCGTCGACAAGATCAAGGCGACGCTGCCGCGCCTGGTTGCGGCGATCCCGCCGGCCATCAAGGTCGAGCTGATGTCGGATCGCACGACGACCATCCGTGCCGCGGTCGAAGACGTCCAGTTCACGCTGCTCCTGACCATCTTTCTGGTGGTCATGGTCATCTTCATCTTCCTGCGCAGCTTCTGGGCCACGGTGATCCCGACGATCACCGTGCCGCTCGCCCTGCTCGGCGCCTGCGCGATGATGTGGGGGGTCGGCTATTCACTCGACAACCTCTCGCTGATGGCGCTGACGATCGCGGTCGGCTTCGTCGTCGACGACGCCATCGTCATGCTCGAGAACATCTCTCGCTATGTCGAGGAAGGCGAGTCCCCGATGGCTGCCGCCTACAAGGGGGCCAAGGAGATCGGCTTCACCATTGTCTCGATCTCGATCTCGCTGGTCGCCGTGCTGATCCCGCTCTTGCTGATGGGCGGCATCATCGGGCGCCTGTTCCGCGAATTCGCGGTCGTGCTGGCGATGACGATCTTCGTCTCGATGTTCGTCTCGCTGACGTTGACGCCGATGATGGCCTCGCGTTTCCTGCGCGGCGGCCACCAGGCTCATGGCAAATTCTACCAGTGGAGCGAGCGCGGCTTCGAGGCGCTGCTCAGGGCCTACGAGAAGGGATTGGACATCGCACTGCGCTGGCGCTTCACCACGCTGATGGTGTTCTTCGCCACGCTCGGCCTGTCGATCTACCTGTTCGTGCTGATCCCCAAGGGTTTCTTCCCGCAGCAGGACAACGGCCTGATCACCGCCGCGTCGGAGGCGTCGCAGGACATCTCCTTCAAGGCGATGCAGTCGCGCCAGGAGGCGCTGGCCAAGATCGTGCAGGATGATCCGGGCGTGGCCAGCGTCGCAATGGCGATCGGCGGCTCCGGCCGCGCCGGCAATACCGGCAATCTGTTCATCACCTTGAAGCCGCGTGACGAGCGTGATGCATCGGCGCAGCAGATCATCACACGCCTGAGGCCGCAGCTGGAGAAGGTCGAGGGAGCCCGGCTCTACATGCAGGCCGCGCAGGACGTCCGCCTCGGCGGCCGGCCGTCCCGAACCCAGTTCGAGTTCACGCTGCAGGACTCCAATCTCTCCGAGCTCAACGAGTGGGCGCCGAAGATCCTGGAGAAGATGCGCTCGCTGCCGCAGCTGCGCGACGTCGCCACCGACCAGCAGGCCGACGGCACCACCGTGCAGCTCACGATCAACCGCGACACCGCCTCGCGCTACGGCATCTCGCCGCAGCTGATCGACGACACGCTGTATGACGCCTTCGGCCAGCGACAGGTCGCGCAGTACTTCACCCAGCTCAACTCCTACCGCGTGATCCTGGAGATCCTGCCTGAGCTGCAGGGCAATATCGACACGCTCAACAAGCTCTACGTGAAGTCGCCGACCACCGGCGACCAGGTGCCGCTCTCGACCTTCGCCAGTTGGACCAACGTGCCGGTGAGGCCGCTGTCGATCAGCCACCAAGGTCAGTTCCCGTCGATCACGATCAGCTTCAACCTCGCCCAGGGCGTCGCGCTCGGCCAGGCCACCGATGCGGTGCAGCGCGCGATGGTCGAGCTCGGCGCGCCCGCAACCTTGAACTCGAGCTTCCAGGGCACCGCGCAGGCGTTCCAGCAGTCGCTGTCGACCGTGCCGCTCTTGATCCTCGCCGCCCTCGTCGTGGTCTATCTGATCCTCGGCATCCTTTACGAGAGCTACATCCACCCGATCACGATTCTCTCGACGCTGCCCTCGGCCGGCGTCGGCGCGCTCGCGATCCTGATGGCGTTCGGCTACGATTTCAGCCTGATTGCGCTGATCGGCGTCATTCTCCTGATCGGCATCGTGAAGAAGAACGGCATCATGATGGTCGACTTCGCCATCGCCGCCGAACGCGACCAGCACTTGCCGCCCGAGCAGTCGATCCGCCAAGCCGCCCTGCTGCGCTTCCGTCCGATCATGATGACAACGATGGCAGCCCTGCTCGGCGGCGTGCCTCTGATGCTCGGCAACGGCACCGGCTCGGAGATCCGCCAGCCACTCGGTTATGCGATGGTCGGCGGCCTGATCGTCAGCCAGATGCTGACGCTGTTCACCACGCCGGTGATCTATCTCTATCTCGACAAGGTCAACAACGCCTTCGCGCGCTGGGGCCGCACGCATATCGACCACGAGCCCGACGCGGCCGCTCCCGGCGGCGCCGTGAAGGAAGCGGCGGAATAACGATCCGCCGCTTCCCTGGTCGTCAACTATTGTCGCGCCATCTCGGCGTTGCCGACGCTTTCGCCATCCAGGCTCTGCTCGTTCTGCATCGTCACGGTCACGTGCGACAGCCGTCCGGTGAATGCGAACGGCGCCGCGTAGTCCGACACCGGGCTGCCGCGATCGTGGCCGATGTCGAGCCCCGACCATGAGATCAGCGTGTGAAAGGCCAGCTGCGTCGTCAACGCGCCGGCCTCCTCGCCGTCGATCAGCAACGTGTACTGGCTCAGGCCGGTGCGCGCGCCCTTGGCCGGCTCGGTCTGCCGCCTCAGACGTTCGACGCGCACGCCCAGGCGATGCGATCCCGCCGGCACCGGGCCAACCGATCTGACGATCTCGTGGCGGCCGCCGATGTTGAGATCGTGCACGAGATGGCCGTCCTTGACGTAGAGGCTGTAGCCTGACGTGGCATCGCCATGGGCGATCAATACGCCGGATGCGCCCTCTGCATCGATCTCGACATGGGCCTCGATCAGATAGTCGCGGCTGCGCACGTCGGGGGCGACGTCGGTCGGCACATGGCCCATGCCGGCGTGGAACGTGAAGCGCGTACGCGCACCGTGGAAACGCGCGGCGTTCTCGGCAAAGCGCGGGCCGAAGCGATCGTCGAGCGGCAGCACCTGGTGCGCCTCCGCCTGCTCCCACCACAGCTTCACCAGTGCCGCGAGCCGCTCCGGCTCGGCGGCGGCGAGATCATGCGTCTCGGAGAAATCCTGCGCCAGATGGAATAGCTCCCATTTGTCGTTGTCGAACGGCGTACCGGTGGGGTGAAACGCCACCGCCTTCCAACCGTCGTGCCAGAGGCCGCGATGGCCGAACATCTCGAAATATTGCGGCACGGGCTTCGACGGCGCGGACGGATCGGTGATGGAGGCGGCGAAGCTCACGCCCTCGAGCGGCATCTGCGGCACACCCGCGATCGTGGCCGGCGCATCGATGCCGATCAGGTCGAGCAGGGTCGGCACGAGGTCGCAGGCATGGACGAACTGGTGGCGGACTTCGCCGCGCGCCGCGATGCGCTGCGGCCAGGAGACGATGAAGGGATCGCGGATGCCGCCGCCATGGGTGTTCTGCTTGTAGCGGCGCAGCGGCGTGTTCGACGCCATCGCCCAGCCATGCGGGAAGTTCGCGTGCGTATCCGGCCCGCCGATGTCGTCGATCCGCGCGAGCTTCTCGGCGACCGGCTCCGGCTTGAAGTTGAATGGTCCCATCGCGTTGACGAAGCCGAGCGGGCCGCCCTCCTGGCTGGCGCCATTGTCGGACATGACGATCACGAGCGTGTTGTCGCGCTGGCCGGTCTTGTCGAGAAAGGCGAGCAGCCGCGCCAGATGCTGGTCGGCATGATCGAGCATGCCGGCGAAGGCCGATTGCAGCCGGGTGAAGACGCGCCGTTCGTCGTCGGAATGCGCGTCCCAGGCCTTCACGCCGTCATTGCGCGGCGGCAGATCGGTATTTTCCGGCACCAGCCCCATCGCCTTCTGCCGCGCCAGCCGCTGCGCGCGCTCGGCGTCCCAGCCATGAGCGAAGGCCGGGTCGTAGCTCTCGATGATCTCGCGGGGCGCCTGGTGCGGCGCGTGGCAGGCACCGAGTGCGAGCCAGGTCAGCCACGGCAATTCCGGTCGGTCGGCGGTGTGGTCGGCGATGAAGCGAATGGTCTGATCGACCAGATCGGCAGTCAGGTGATAGCCGTCGGCGTAGCTGCCGGGCGGACTGACATGGGCGTTGTCGAGCACGAGTTCCGGCGCATATTGATCGGTTTCGGCGTCGAGGAAGCCGTAGAAGCGGTCGAAGCCGCGCCCCAGCGGCCAGCCGTCGAACGGCCCGGTCGCGCCGCTCTCGGTCAAGGGCGTCACGTGCCACTTGCCGACCATGTAGTTGCGATAGGCATGGGTGCGCAGCATCTCCGCCAGCGTCCCTGCCTCGCGCGCGATCTTGCCGCGATAGCCGGGATAGCCCGAGTCGAAATTGGCAAGGCAGCCGACGCCGACCGAATGATGGTTGCGGCCGGTGAGGAGCGCCGCCCGCGTGGTCGAACACATCGCGGTGGTGTGGAAGCCCGAATAGCGCAGGCCCTGCGCGGCCAGCGCGTCGATCGCGGGGGTGCGGATGGGCGAGCCGTAGCAGCCGAAATCGGAAAAGCCGACATCGTCGAACAGCACCACCAGGATGTTGGGCGCGCCCTTCGGCGGCTGCTGCGGCGCCGGCCACCACGGCCTGGAGCCTGCAATGGTCCTGCCGATCGTGCCACCGAATGCGGGCTCGCTCATGCCTCGTCCTCCCTCTTGCTCGCGTCCCGGCCGCGCCTGGCAGCCCGCACGAGTTGTATCGTTCTGATGGCTCTGGGATCCGCGACGTCCCGGGCAGGGGCGGCACGGCCAGGCTTGCCTCAGATCATAATCATAATTATGATTATTGTTCTAGAGGGAGCCAGCGACATGCCTCAGCGGATCGCGCCGGACCACCTGCCCGGCGTCACCCCGTCGCGGCAGCAGCGCAGCCGCGAGACGACGCTTTCCCTGCTGACGGCCGGCGCGGAGCTGCTGCACACGTGCGGCCTCGCGGAGCTGTCGATCAGCGACCTCTGTGCGCATATCGGGGCAACGGTCGGCGCCTTCTACAGCCGGTTCGACAGCAAGGAGGCCTACTTCAACGCCCTGCTCGCGCTCACCCTGGCGGACGGGCGGAAGCAGCTCTCGAGACTCCAGCCGCCCGATCCCGCCCGCGCGGGCGACCTGAGCCGGCAATGCCACCTGCTGGTGCGCGGCACCGTGCTGTGGATGCGCCGTCACAAGGGCGTGCTGCGCGCCGCGCTGGTGCGCAGCGAGCGCGGCGCGAACCACTGGAGCGGCTTCAAGGAGCTGGCACAGGCACTGTCGGAGCGTGCGGCGCTGCTGCTGCCTGGGGGCGGGCGCGCCGGCGCGGCGTCACGCACGCGGTCGGGAACAGCGGACGCGCGAAAGACGGTCGCCTTCGGCGTCCAGGTCGTGCTCGGCACCCTGGTGAACGCCATCCTCAACGATCCCGGCCCGCTGTCGATCGACGATGACGAGATTGCGGAACGGCTCGGTGCCTGTCTGGTCCTGCTGGTGCGCGGCGGCCCGGACGGCGCGCCACGAAAGCCGCGGGCCGCGAGAGGCGAGCGCTAGACCCGGCCAGCCCGTGGCGCGACGGGCGGCAGAGCACGTTGGAAATCCGTCATCCAGCGGCTTGCCAAAGCCTGATACATGCGGGTAGAAGGACGCGTCGCCGCCGCCCGAGCTTTGCCGGCCGGCGCGCAGAACGGTGCCAAACAGTCCGGCAATTGCTTGAAACTGCAGGGCATTCCGTTGGGGAATGGTGTAACGGTAGCACAACAGACTCTGACTCTGTTTGTCTTGGTTCGAATCCAGGTTCCCCAGCCAGCTTGATCATTGCCACGACGGCCTGAAGCACGACGGCCCCATCCTTCTAGTCTGAGAAGCACCCGGGCCGGTTGCCCTAGGCGCAAGATCGCGTCCCCAGGCGCGGGCACATTGCGGCGTCCGCCACCCCTTCGGCGCGCGGTCCCGCGCGTTAACGTCTGCTCATTGCGAATCGGCGAGAACGGAACAACCATTGCGAGCAATGGACCGGTTCCGTGGAGGAAAGCACTTGCAAAGCAGCGTCGGCTCCCGCGCCTTCCAGAACGCAAGGCTGCAAAAGCGGGCCAAGAAACAGGCGGACGTGCTGCTGCCGGCAGCGGTCAAGGCCTACCGCGAGGGCCGGCATCCGGAGGCTCAGGCCCTGTGCCAGCAGATCCTGCAGGACCTGCCGCACCATTTCGGCGCCCTGCATCTGCTCGGCGTGTCCGAGCGGGACTGCGGCCGCTTCGACCAGTCGGTGCGCGTGCTGACACGCGCGACCGAGATCGACCCGCGCTCGGCCGACGCCCAGTCTGATCTCGGCCTGTCGCTGTCCCGGCTCGGCCGCCACGAGGACGCTCGCGCCCGCTTCGAGCGCGCCATCGCGCTCAGGCCGAACTTCCCGGCCGCGCTCACGCATCTGGGCAACGCGCTGATGAGCCTCTTCCGTTTCGAGGAGGCGATCTCAGCGCATGACCGCGCCATTGCCCTGAAGCCCGACTATGCCGAGGCCTACGCTAATCGCGGCATGGCGCTGCTGTTCACGAGCCGCAACGACGAGGCCGGTCAGAACTTCGATCGCGCGCTGGCGCTGCAGCCGCGGTTGCTGACGGCCCTGTTCGGCAAGGGCGTGGCCAGCATGAACCTGCGGGAGTTCGATTCCGCGCTGGCCGCGCTGGATGCGGCGCTGGCGATCAATCCGAAGGCCGCCGCCGTGCTCGCCCAGCGCGGCCGGGCGTATCAGGAGATGGGCAAGTTCGACCAGGCGGAAGCCGATTTCGACGCCGCGCTCGCGCTCGAGCCGCTGCTGGAAGAAGCACTTTGCGGCAAGGCCGCGGTCACTCTCGTCCATGGCAATATCGCGCTCGCGATCTCCGTTATCAACAAGGTGCTGGCACAGAACCCGGACTCGGAGATCGCCTGGACCCTGCTCGGCGTCTGCGCTGCAGCGCAGGGCGACACCGCCACGGCGATCGAACATTACGACCGCGCGCTCGCGATCCGACCGAACCATGAGGACGCGATCACCAAGAAGATCTTCGCGCTGGATTTCCTGCCCGACACCGGGGTGGAACGTCTTCAGGAAGCGCGGAGATATTGGTGGGATGCGATCGGCTCGCGGTTAGAGCGCCGCGCGCTCGGCGTGCGAAACATCGACCCCGACCGGCGGCTTGTCGTCGGCTACGTCTCGTCCGATTTCCGCGACCATTCAGCGGCCTTTGCCTTCCTCCCCCTCCTGCGCCACCACGATCGCAACAAGTTCGAAATCCTCGCCTATTCCTGTTCGCCGATGAAGGACGCGAAGACCGACCTGTGCCGCTCGCTGGTCGATCGCTTTGTCGACGCCTCGCTGTGGGGCGACGACAAGCTCGCCGATCAGATCCAGGCCGACAAGGTCGACATCCTCGTCGACCTCTCGGGGCATTCCGCCGGCCACCGGCTCACGATGTTTGCGCGCAAGCCCGCCCCGGTCCAGGTCTCGGCCGTCGGCAGCGTCACCGGGACGGGCCTGCCCGTCATGGATTATCTGCTGGCCGATCCGGTGACGATTCCACCCGCGGTCCGGCATCTGTTCGCCGAAAAGATCTACGACCTGCCGTCGCTGATCACGATCGAACCCCCGCCTCCCATTCCGCCATCGCCGCTGCCGATGCTTCGTAACGGCCACGTCACCTTCGGCGTGTTCAATCGCATCGACAAGATGTCCGAACCTGCTCTCAGACTCTGGTCGCAGCTGATGGCTGCAACGCCCGGCTCGATCATCGTCGTCAAGAACCACTCGATGGGCGATCCCCTGCTGCGCGACCGATTGGTTGCGCGCTTCGTCGCTCACGGCATCGCCGCGGACCGCGTCCGTTGTGCAGGAAAGACGACGCGCCAGGAGCATCTTTCGATGTTCTCCGAGATCGACATCTCGCTCGATCCGTTCCCGCAGAATGGCGGCATCTCGACCTGGGAATCGCTGCAGATGGGCGTGCCTGTGGTCACCAAGCTCGGCAGCGGCCCTGCCGCCCGCGCGGGCGGCGCGATCGCCAAGGCAGTGGGCCTGGACGCGTGGGTCGCCGATGACGACGAAAGCTATCTCGCGACAGCGCTGAAATTCTGCTCGCGGCCTGCCGAGCTTGCCGCGCTCCGCGCCGAGCTGCCGGCCAGGGTCTCGCATTCAGCGGCCGGAAACGGCGCGCTCTACACGCAGCATGTGGAACAGGGATATCGGACGTTCTGGCGCGACTATTGCCGGCAAGCGCCGATCCGCTAGCGTTTCCTGTTTTGATTGGATCAGGACCGATCGGGCCGGCAGAGCCTCGCGCCCGTGCGCCGTTCCACCCATGCGAGATACTCTTCCGACCGGGCTAGCACCTGCGCCCGCGACAATCCGAATTGCTCGAGCGAGTAGACATGCTTGAAACGGCGGCTGATGGACTCCGCCTGCAAGTGCCGTCGCATGAGGGCCTCGAACTCGCCCGTGAAATCGTAGCCGAACTTCGCATAGATGGTGCGAACGGTCGCGATCGGGTCGCGAGTCAAATCCTCGAACAGGACATCGATGAATTGGCCGGATCTCGCCTCCTCGTCGGCCTGCATCATCCGGGCCATCGACTGCTCGAACAGCTCGAGCATGCGCTGGCCGAGGTCGTGGGCATCGAGGCGCGGCGTATAGGCGATCTGCATCTGCCCGATCAGGCTGGCGAGGGCCGGAATGATCTGGCAGGGATCCCGATGCAGCCGAACGATCCGCGCGTCGGGAAAGCTCTTGAACAGCACCGGAAAGAACTGCGCATGAGCCAGCGACTTGCTGACCCAGTGCTCGCCGCGATGAAACAGCTGCAGGTGCTGAACCTGACGTTTGTAGCCGGCGTACAGCATGTCCAACTCTGCCGGACTCACCCCTCGGAACCATTGCCAATAGTCCGGTGACCTCAGCCCGAGGATCATGTGCTGCGGGCCGTGCCACATCATGAGCTGGCACTCCTCGGGGGCCGCGGGGGCGAACTCATGGATCTTGTGCAGATCCGGCATCACGGCCGACCTAAAATCGGCGTGCACGCGAAGCCGGTCGATCCGCGGATCCGTCTCATACGTCTCCCGACGAGGCGGTGGCGACGGCTCCTGCAACTCCCAGAGCCGCGGTGCCCGCGCCTGGGGATCGAGGGCCAGCAGATGATGCAGAAACGTGCTTCCGGTCCGGCCGAAACCGACGAGAAACAGCGGCTTTGCAACGGGCACGTCGACGATGTCGGGGAAGTCGGCCAGATCCTGCTCGAACTGAAGATACCGCTCGAGCCAGCCATAGATGTAGTGGCTCGCCATGTAGCGGCCGAGATCGTCATAGTGGGTATCGCGTGCGATCGAGCCTGCCAGGCGCCTGATCCCTTCGAGATGAAGTTCGCTGTGCGTCCCGAGCGGCACCGAGCCGACGCGGCTTTGCGCCAGGTCGAGCAACTGATCGACGTCCAGCACTTGCCTCGCGCCAAGTTCGCGATCCAGGGAGAGCATCCTCGTCAGGAGCTGTGCGGCCTTGGGCGAGCGCAGCTCTGGAGCGACGACGATGGTTTCGTCGGAATCGACTTTCCGGCGAGGCATGGAACGCTTCCCTGGGGGCGGTGAGGCGTCCATGCTAGCGAACGGCCCGCCCGATCACAACAGAGGCGCCACGATCGAGGCTGAATGCGACGCTTGCGCTGCGTCGACGACGCTGTCCTGCCGGTCCCCGCCTCGCATCGTCTCCTCGACTTCACGATCTCGCCAAGGTGCGCCCGATCACGGAATTAACCCGTCATTCACCACGATCCTCATCCGGCCGGAACGATGCAATTTGCTTCAAATTGTCTGGCCAGGGAGACGGGACATGACCAAGCTGATGGACCTCGAAGACCAGATCGAACGCGCCGAGCGACTCGCGCGCAGCATCACCGACACGCTGACGATCGAGCGGCTGCGCCAGTTCGCGGCCGAGTGCCGGTGCGAGCGCGAGCGGCTGTCGCATCAACGCCACGCGGCCTGAAGGATCGCATCAGAGGGCGCAGCCGCTCACGAGCAGGTCGTCACCATGTTGGTGCAGAGCTGCCGCGTCCAGCCGACGCCTTTCTTGACGCGGATCCTGGCGAAGTCGCCGAAGCAGCCGAGCAGCTCGACCGCCTGGTCACCGCTCGCATGCGGGTCGAGCTTCGCGCTCGATGTGGCGTGATCGCGGTAGATGGCCGCGCCGTTCTGCAGGCCGCCGGCGCCGACGATGCTCCGATGCAGGAAGCCCCTGCCCTGAAAGATCACGGTCTCCTTGCCTTGCTCGACGTCGTTCAGCACGGCCCGGTCGATCTCGAACCAGTCACCCTGCTGCGCGGTGAGATGCACGACGATCCAGCCGTCGCTGGTCGGGTTCTTCAAGGCATTGACGATGCCGCCGCCTGGCTCCGCGCGGACATTGGCGCCGTTCGGATCGCGGTCGATGATGTCGGCCTCGACGTTGCAGGCCTCGCGATGCGGCACTTGCGCCGCCGCCATGCCCGGCACGATGAGCATCGCGGTCAGCAACAGAATTCTCGTCAGCATTGAGCGGTCACCGGCCTCCGGTCCATCCCGCATTGGTCGCGCCGCCGACGCCGCGGTTCAACACCGAGCAAATGGCGGCGACCAGCCGGGCTCACGGCGACCGCCGATCAGGTCTATCCGGAGGACATCATCGAGATGCTCCGGCATCCGGAGGTCTGGTGAGCGGCGCTACAGCCGACCGCCCGCGAGCGCGGCGGCGCGCGGCCGGCCGACGTCGTCCAGCGCCTGCGGCATCGGTGAGACCGGAAACACCGCGTTGATCTGGCCCGTCCCCGATGACGGGAAGAACGGCGTCACCACCTCGACGCCGCGGTCGTAGTGGTTCCAGCCGAGCGCGCCCAGCAGCATGGCCGTATCGTGCATGAAGCCCTCGCCATGGCCCTTGCTGGCATATTCCGGCAGCATGTCGCAGAAATCCGGCCACTCGCCGTGCTCCCACATCTGGATCACCTCGTGGTCGAGCCGCTCCAGGAACGGGCTGAACATCCGGTCGCGATACTCGTCGGCGGTGCCGTTCTGGGCGAAGCGGTGGCTCAGCGAGCCCGAGGCGAAGAAGGCGACCGTGCCGTCGTAATGATCCTCGACCGCGCGGCGGAACGCCCAGCCGAGCTTGGCGCTGTCGGCGAGATAATGCGAGGTGCACAGCGCCGAGACGGAGACGACCTTGAAGTGGCGGTCGGGGTTCATGTAGCGCATCGGCACCAAGGTGCCGTATTCCAGCGCCAGCGACGTCGCATCGTGGGCCATGGTGGCAACACCATGGGCGTTGGCGCCCTCGGCGAGGATGTGGCCCAGCTCCGGGTTGCCGTCGTATTCATAGGTCATGTTGGCGATGAAGTGCGGCAGCTCGTTCGAGGTGTAGAGCCCTTCGAAATGCGGCGCGCAATTGATGTGGTAGCCGGCATTGACCAGCCAATGGGTGTCGAACACGACGATGGTGTCGACGCCGGCCTCGCGGCAGCGCCGGCCGATCTCGATATGACCGTCGATCGCCGACTGTCGCTTGCCCTTGGCCGGACCATCCAGCTCGCTGAGATACATCGACGGCACATGCGTGATCTTGGCCGCCAGTGCGAGCTTGCCCATCCTCTCGTCTCCCTTCCGGTCGTTCCCCGGTCCGGCATCGCCGACCGTTTGCTTGGGAGGCAGATTACCCCTGCAGCTCCGCGAAAAAAAGGGCCGCGCGCGCGGCCCTTCCTCGGCGTCCGATCCATCGTCTGTCCCATGATCATGGGACAGAAAGCCACAGGATGCGGTCACGCCGCCTTGATGTCGATGGTCTTGGCGGCCTTCTGTACCTCGGGTTTCTTCGGCAGGGTGACCTTGAGCACCCCCTGCTTGAACACGGCCTCGATCTTGTCGGTGTCGACGCCGTCGGGGATCTGGAAGGAGCGTTCGAACGAGCCGAAGCTGCGCTCACGGACGTAATAGTCCTTCTTCTTCTCCTCCTTGTCCTCCTGCTTCTCGCCCTTGATCGAGAGCACGCCGCTCGCAACCTTCACCTCGACGTTCTTCTCGTCGAGGCCGGGCAACTCAGCCGTGACCTCATAGGCATTGTCGTGCTCGGCGACGTCGACCGCCGGCGCCACGGCAAAGGACCGTGCGCGGGCCAGACCCGGCAGTTGGTCGAACAGCGACGGTGTGCGCCAGATCCCGCCATGGAAGTCCTCGAACACGCGA
Source organism: Bradyrhizobium sp. HKCCYLRH2060 (assembly GCF_051168135.1). Lineage (NCBI taxonomy): Bacteria > Pseudomonadati > Pseudomonadota > Alphaproteobacteria > Hyphomicrobiales > Nitrobacteraceae > Bradyrhizobium > Bradyrhizobium sp. HKCCYLRH2060. Next base: position 240,903 of record NZ_JBNPUK010000007.1, on the reverse strand, counting down.
TCGATCTCGCGGCGCAGGTTCTCGAACGGCCGCCATCCCTGCATGGAGGGCGCACCTGCCTTCTCGGTGTTGACGGGCAGCTTGGTAGGTTCAGCCATAACATCATCCTCCTGCTTCACGCGAGGATCAGGTCTGCAACGGCATGGGCGCGACCAATGTCATCCGACGAGATCGGCCGGCATCCGCTCCCTCGCGCTTGACGGGAAAGATATAGCCGGCACGCCCGGGTTCCAGATTGATTGCGATCAAATCGCTGAGCGGCCGGACGGCTTTCGGATCGGTGCGGCAACCCATCCAGGTTGCTTTCGGGGTCGGGGCGTCCAGCGCCGAAGAGCCCTGAAGGAAGAGCCTTGGAGATGGTGAACCGGACGTTAACCCGAACGGCTCGCGCAACGCTTTAGGGAAGGATGCAGAAATCCTTACACTCCAAAGTGTTAGGCCCCATTGAGGAGGCGCGATCGCAACGCTCCGCGCGACCCTCCGACGGCCGGACCGGGCGCCGGCGCGTTCACAAACATTGCCCGCTTAACAAATTTTCCAGTCCCAGCAGAGAAGGTGTCAGCTCAACAATTTCACCACAGGTTTCATGACCGTGACATCCTTCGGACGCGTGATCTCGGTGCGGGGCTCCCAGGCCCGCGTCGGCATTCTGTCGAAACAGCAGATGAACGTCTCCGATATCCGCGCGACAGTCGGCCGTTTCATCAGCATTCGCTGCCCGAGCGCCACGATCATTGCGATCATCACCGAGGTGACCAGCGAGGACCTCTCGCATGCCAGCGAATACGTCGCGACGGCGTCGGTAGACCTGCTCGGCGAGATTCTCGGGCCGGCCGAACGGCCCAAGTTCCAACGCGGCGTCACCCACTACCCGACCATCGGCGACGCCGTCGACATGATCACGAGCGAGGAGCTGCGCACGATCTACACGCCGACCGCCGGCGACCACATCGACATCGGCGCGCTGCAGCAGGACACCTCCGTGCGCGCCTGTGTCAATGTCGAGGAAATGCTGTCGAAGCATTTCGCGGTGCTTGGATCGACCGGCGTGGGCAAATCGACCGGCGTGTCGCTGCTGCTCAACGAGATCCTGAAGGCGCGGCCGAACCTGCGCATCTTCCTGCTCGACGTCCACAACGAATACGGCCGCTGCTTTGGTGAAAAGGCGCTGGTGCTGAACCCGCGCAACCTGAAGCTGCCGTTCTGGCTGTTCAATTTCGAGGAGATCGTCGACGTCCTGTTCGGCGGCCGGCCCGGCGTGCCGGAAGAGCTCGACATCCTGGCCGAAGTGATCCCGCTGGCGAAGGGCATCTACACCCAGTACCAGAACACGGACCGCATCGGGCTCAAGCGCGTCGACCCCAAGATGGTCGGCTACACCGTCGATACGCCGGTGCCCTACCGCCTCGTCGACCTGATCAACCTGATCGACGAGCGGATGGGCAAGCTCGAGAACCGCTCCTCGCGCATCATCTATCACAAGCTGATCTCGCGCATCGAGACCGTACGCAACGACCCGCGCTACGCCTTCATGTTCGACAACGCCAATGTCGGCGGCGACACCATGGCCGAGGTCATCAGCCACCTGTTCCGCCTGCCCGCCAACGGCCGGCCGATGACGGTGATGCAGCTCGCCGGCTTCCCGGCCGAGGTTGTCGATTCCGTCGTGTCGGTGGTGTGCCGCATGGCGTTCGATTTCGGGCTGTGGAGCGACGGCGTCTCGCCGCTGCTGTTCGTCTGCGAGGAGGCCCACCGCTACGCCTCCGCCGACCGCTCGATCGGCTTCGGCCCGACCCGCAAGGCGATCTCGCGCATTGCCAAGGAAGGCCGCAAATACGGCGTCTATCTCGGCCTGATCACCCAGCGGCCGGCCGAGCTCGACGCCACCATCATCTCCCAGTGCAACACGCTGTTCACGATGCGCCTCGCCAACGAGCGCGACCAGTCGCTGCTGCGCTCGGCGGTGTCGGACGCCGCCGCCAACCTGCTCTCCTTCGTCCCCTCGCTCGGCACCCGCGAGGTGCTGGCGTTCGGCGAAGGCGTCGCGCTGCCGACCCGGCTGCGCTTCAAGGAGGTGCCGCTGCATCAATTGCCGCGCAGCGAGGCGACGATCGCCACCGTCCGCTCGGTGAATGCCGGACACGACATGCATTTCGTCAGTGCCGTGCTGGAGCGCTGGCGCGGAGCGACCTCGAGCCGGGACGCCTCGAGCGGCGACGGCGGCGCCGGCAACCTCGGGGATCGAGGAAATATGTCCGCATCGCTGGACGCGCCAATGCTGCAGCCCTCGATGGGCCTCGATCCGGACCGCTTCTCCCTGTTGAAGAAGCCGCTGCGCTAAACACGGCGGCCGCCGCTCTCAAATCCCGGTCGACGACGCCCCGAGGAGGCGTTGCGGCCACGTCGCCAAAAGCAAGGTGATGGGCTGAGCTGGACCGTTGCGCCTGCGCGGCGATCGACTAAGGTTCGCCCCCTGCCACGCACGCCGGACCCGTTGCCATGACGCAAGCTCCCATCAGCCGCTTTCCCGTTCCCGCAATCGACGCCTTGCCGGACGACATCCGCACCCGGCTGCTCGGCGTGCAGGAGAAGAGCGGCTTCGTGCCCAACGTGTTCCTGACACTCGCGCACCGGCCGGACGAGTTCCGCGCGTTCTTTGCGTATCACGACGCGCTGATGGATAAGGACGGCGGGCTGACCAAGGCCGAGCGCGAGATGATCGTGGTGGCGACCTCGAGCGCCAACCAGTGCCAGTATTGCGTCATCGCGCATGGCGCGATCCTGCGCATCCGCGCCAAGAGTCCCCTGATCGCCGACCAGATCGCGATCAACTACCGCAAGGCCGACATCACGCCGCGGCAGCGGGCGATGCTCGATTTCGCGATGAAGGTGGCGCTCGAGGCGCAGACCGTCGGCGACGCCGATTTCAAGGCGCTGGCCGGCCACGGTTTCAGCGACGACGACATCTGGGACATCGCCGCAATCGCGGCATTCTTCGCGCTGTCGAACCGGATGGCGAATGTCACAGGCATGCGGCCCAACGACGAGTTCTACCTGATGGGGCGGCTGCCGAAGACCAAGTGAGGCGATCAGTCGTCCGACGCCGGCCCGCACCAGCCGGGCAGATAGACCGCGTCGTGGCTCTTTGCGGCCGCCAGCGCGTGCTCCATGGCGGCGGCGAAATGGGTCTCGACCGTCTTGCGCTTGACCTTGCGGCGCAGGAAGTCGGCCCATAGGAACTCGCTGAACGGCGTCGTGTCCTTGGCAAAGCCGCCGGCGCGGCGCAGCTCACCGGCCAGGCTGCGGAACGGATCGTCCTTCAGATTCGCGACGGTCTTCGGCAGGTCCTTGAAATGCCGCCGCACGCCCTTGGCGTCGTAAGGATAGACCCAGCGCTTGTTATCCATCACGCCCCAGAACGCCTCCCGATCGACCATCGAGAGGTCGCCGATCACCGTGACCAGCACATCCTTGACGCCCTCGTCATGGAGCGCGCGGGCGAGGTGATGGTGGTCGACGACGTAGTGCCGCTCGTCGGGACCGAGCACCACCGGGATCATGTGCTTGCCGAGCAGCTCGGCCTGCTTCTTCTTCGACTTGTGCTCGCGCCAGCGCTCGCGCTTCTCCTTCACCTCGCGCATGCCGACGGTCATCTGGGTCGGGCGCAGCGACAGGATCGGCACGGGATGAAGCAGCGGCTCGCGGGTATTGGCCATGGCTGGGCTTCCAGGGGGATGATCAGCATTATGCCACGCCTGCCGAGCCGTTCCAGCGCATCTTCCCCGAGCTGCGACGCCGTTCGGACCGACCGTGGCAGGTTCCAATCACCCGCGGAGCAGGCGCCGACTGGATGCATCCGAGGAGGGAGATGTTTTGCTGATGCAGCTCAATTATGGCAAAGTTTCTTTGTGAGAGGTTGGGCCCGCGTGCTAAAAAGGACCATCGGAGTCGAGGCATGAAGTCCCAGCGCCCCATTGCAGCGGAGGAAGAGCATCGCGTGGTGCCGTTCCGGCCGCGCAGCAGTCCGGTGCGGCGCGCGGCCGAGGGCGGCAGTCCGCCGATTCAGCTGCACCGGCGCGAGCAGCCGACACTCGATCTCTCCCGGTATGAGCAGCCGCGTGAGGAGCCCGATGACTTCCGCCACCGCATCCTGGCCAACATCGCCGCCATCGCCTTCACGGTTGCGTTGACCGCGATCGGCATCTGGCTGGCGATGAGCATTGCCGACCTGCGCAAGACCCAGGACTGCCTGCTGACCGGACGGCGCGACTGCGCCCGCATCATCACTGAGACCTACACGCCCTGATCCCCTGCTGGACGCGGCTGCCGCGGCCGGCGGGGCATCACAATCCCGCCACAACCGCCGTGTCCGGCTCCATTGAACTCACCGCGTCGCTCCGATATACGGGCACACGACTCCCCGGGCGACGGGGGTAAAAGGGCTCGCATCAGACGCCCCCGGGGGCGCGGTGTCCTCCCGTCGCCACCTACCGGATTAGCTCCAAAATATCAAAGGCTTAGTGATGTCCTCAACATTCGATCAGGTCGCCACGATCATCGCTGAAACCTGCGACATCCCGCGCGACACGATCACGCCGGATAGCCACGCCATCGACGATCTGGGCATCGACAGCCTCGATTTCCTCGACATCGCGTTTGCGATCGACAAGGCCTTCGGGATCAAGCTGCCGCTCGAGAAGTGGACGCAGGAAGTCAACGACGGCAAAGCCAGCACCGAGCAGTATTTCGTGCTGAAGAACCTGTGCGCCCGCATCGACGAGCTGGTCGCCGCCAAGGGCGCGTGAGCGCCTGCCATGCAGATCGAATACTTCCTGCTCATCGACCGCATTCTCGATCTTCGGCTGGACGAGAAGGCCATCACCGTCGAAGCCAAGGTCCCCACCGAAAGCACGATCTTCGAAGGGCATTTCCCGGGCTATCCGATCATGCCCGGCGTTCTCCTGATCGAATCGATGGCGCAGACATCGGGCTGGCTGCTGCTCGCGCTCATGAAGTTCGAGCGGATGCCGTTCCTCGCCGCGGTCAAGGAGGCCAAGATGCGCGGCTTCGTGTCGCCGGGCGAGGTGCTGACCGTCGAGGCCAACGTGCTGCACGAGGGCTCCGGCTATGCCATGACCGAAGCGCGCGTGAAGGTCGGCGGCAAGCTACGCTCGAACGCGACGATCACCTTCAGCCACGTCCCCTTCCCCAATCCGGAGCTGCGCGGACACATGGACGCCGTCGCCGAGCGCGTCGGCTTTCCGCAACAGGTCCTACAGCGATGAGTGAGACGACAGCCGTGACCTCCGAGCCCGTCGAAGTCTGGATCACCGGTATCGGCCTTGCGACCTCGCTCGGCGAGGGACTCGATGCGAACTGGGAGGCCCTCAACGCCGGCCAGATCAACGTCGACGAGCAGGGTTTTGCACCCTACATCGTGCATCCCTGGGCCAAGGTGAATCTGGAAGCGCAGATCCCGAAGAAGGAGCAGCGCCAGATGGAGGCGTGGCAGCGCATCGGCACCTATGCCGCCGGGCTTGCGCTGGATTCCGCCGGCCTCAAGGGCAACAAGGACATCCTGTCCCGGATGGACATGATCGTGGCCGCGGGCGGCGGCGAGCGCGACATCTCCGTCGACACCGCGATCCTCAACGCGGAGGCCCAGGGCAATTGCACGCCCGGCTTCCTGAACGACCGGCTGATGAGCGACCTGCGCCCGACCCTGTTCCTGGCGCAGTTGTCCAACCTGCTCGCCGGCAACATCGCGATCTCGCACGGCGTCTGCGGCACCTCGCGCACCTTCATGGGCGAGGAGGTTGCGGGCGTCGACGCGTTCAAGATCGCCTTGGCCCGCATCGCCGGCCGCCAGAGCGACATCGCGCTGGTCGGCGGCTCGCACAATGGCGAGCGCAAGGATCTGCTCGTGCTGTACGAGTTCGGCGACTACAATCTGAAGAACGAATTCAAGCCGGTCTGGTCCCGCAAGGACCATCCGGGCTTCGCGCTCGGATCGGCCGGCGCGTTCCTGGTGCTGGAATCCAAGCCGCATGCGGAGGCCCGCGGCGCCAAGCCGCTGGCGCGGCTCAGCAAGGTCGTCGCCGACCGCGCCCGCCGCAAGGAGGCAGGCGCGGTGACCGGAACGCTGGACCGTCTATGGTCGGCGCTCGACGTCCACGAGGCCCCCGGCGCCATCATCACGGGCGCGACCGGTGCGGAGCCGGTGACCTCGGAGGAGCGCGCCTTCCTCGACCATCACAAGGCGTTCGCGGTGCGCTCGAGCGGGACCCGCTTCGGCCACACGATGGAAGCGCATTTCGCGCTTGGTCTGGCGCTTGCCGCACTTTCGATCTCGCGCGGCGCCCTGTTCGCACCGGGCGACGCCTCGGGTGTGGAGGCAGAGATGAAGGAGGCTCCGACCCAGATCGTGGTGGTCGGCGCCGGCCACTACCGCGGCGAAGGCATGGCCTTGGTCGAAGCAGTCAAGTGAACACGGTACGGCCTTAAGAAGACGCGACGGGGGACATCATGAGTGTACGCGACAAGTTTGGACGCCCCATCGTGGTCGTGACCGGGATGGGCATCGTCACCTCCCTTGGGGCCGGCAAGTCCGATAATTGGAACAAGCTCGTGGCCGGCGAGTCCGGCATCCGCACCATCACGCGCTTTCCGATCGACGGCTTGAAGACGACCATGGCCGGCACGGTCGATTTCGTCCCCGTGGCGCCGTTCACGTCGACGGGCCTGTCCGAGCGGCTCGGCCACATGGCCGTCGAGGAAGCCATCGCGCAGGCTGGAATCGGCAGCAAGGGCGACTTCCCGGGCCCGCTGTTTCTCGCCGTGGCGCCCGTCGAGATCGAGTGGCCGCAGCGCCTGGAGCTCGCGCATGAGGTTGGCGGCACTCAGTTCACCTATGACGACCTGCTGAAGGTCTGCGGCGGCGGCAAGTTCGTCAACTATCACCACCGCTTCCTGTTCGGCTCCGTCGCCGATTCGCTGTCCGACACCTTCGGCACCAAGGGCTCGCCGATCTCGCTGTCGACTGCCTGCGCCTCCGGCGCGACCGCGATCCAGCTCGGCGTCGAAGCCATCCGGCGCGGTGAGACTGACGTCGCGCTATGCGCCGCCACCGAAGGCTCGGTCAATCCGGAAGGGCTCGTGCGCTTCTCGCTGCTGTCGGCGCTGTCGACCCAGAACGACCCGCCGCAGGCCGCCTCCAAGCCGTTCTCCAAGAACCGCGATGGTTTCGTGATGGCCGAGGGCGCCGGTGCGCTGGTGCTGGAAAGCTACGACGCGGCCGTGGCGCGCGGCGCCAAGATCCTCGGCGTCGTCGCCGGCTGCGGCGAGCTGACCGACTCCTTCCACCGCACCCGTTCCTCGCCGGACGGCAAGCCGATCATCGGCTGCATCCGCAAGGCGCTCGCCGATGCCGGCATGGCGCCGGAGCAGATCGACCATATCAACGCCCACGGCACCGCCACGCCCGAGAACGACAAGATGGAATATGTCGGCGTCTCCGCCGTGTTCGGCGAGCACACCGGCAAGATCCCGGTGTCGTCGAACAAGTCGATGGTCGGCCACACCATCTCGGCGGCCGGCGCGGTCGAGGCGATCTTCTCGCTGCAGACGCTCGAGCATCAGCGCATTCCGCCGACCATCAACTACGACATTCCGGATCCCGCGATCCTGTTCGACGTCGTCGGCAACAAGGCCCGCGATGCGCGCGTCACCACCGTGATGTCGAATTCGTTCGGCTTCGGCGGCCAGAACGCCTCGCTGATCCTGACGCGCGAACCGGCCTGATCCGCCTGTCACATCGATGAGTCTCCTGCCCCTCCGGACCAAGCTCGTGATCCGCCGAGCCGTGAAGTCGGCCGGGGCGTCCGCCGTCGGCGCGCTGACGGTCGGCATGCTCAGGACCACGCGCTATTTCGATCCGCAGAAGACGGCCGACCGCTTCGCGCGCCTCGCGCAGTGGATCGGTCCGCGGCTGCGCGAGCAGCGCATCGGCCGCGACAATCTCACGGCGGCCTTTCCGGAGAAATCGCCCGAGGAGATCGAGAAAATCCTCGCCGGCGTGTGGGACAATCTCGGCCGCGTCGGCGCCGAGTTCGCCCATCTCGACAAGATCTGGGATTACGACGAGGCTCATCCGGAGCGCAGCCGGATCGAGCTGTCGCCGCGCACCCATGAGCTGTTTCATCAGCTCCGTCTCGACGGCAAGCCGGCGCTGATCTTTGCCAGCCACCTCGCCAATTGGGAGATGCCGGCGCTGGCGGCGGTCGCCCATAAGCTCGATACGGCGATCCTCTATCGCCGGCCCAACATCGCCGCCGCCGACCGCATCATCCAGGAGATACGGCAGGTCAAGATGGGCACACTGGTCCCGGCCGGCCGCGACGCGCCGCTGCGGCTGGCACAGGCGCTGAAGAACGGCCAGCACGTTGCCATGCTGGTCGATCAGTACCTGACCGGTGGCGTCGAGGTCACCTTCTTCGGCCGCAAGACCCGCGCCAATCCGATGCTGGCCCGTCTGTTACGCCAGGTCGACTGCCCCGTGCACGGCGTCCGCATCATCCGCCTTCCCGGCAACCGCTTCCGCGCCGAAGTATCGGAGGAGGTGAAGCCGGTCCGGACGGCCGATGGTCAGATCGACATCCAGGGCACGACGCAGGCGATCACCGACGTCGTCGAGAGTTGGGTGCGCGAATATCCCGAGCAATGGCTCTGGCTGCATCGACGCTGGCGGTAGCCCGCGCCCGGACAAATTCCGCTGCGGGGAAGCAGCGCTGCAGCACCATTTACCGCTGACGGGCCCTTCAAAGAAAACGCTTACCTCATCCATCGACGCTCGCTACCTTGGTCGCGTATCCGACGGCTGTTCGGAAGCTCCAGGGAGGACAAGCGCGAATGTTTTCGCATGTGATGATCGGCACCAACGACCTCGACAAGGCCAAGGCCTTCTACGACAAGCTGCTCGGAACGCTCGGCGTGAGGCCGGCACGGGTCGACGGCCACCGCATCTTCTACATCACGCCGACCGGCATTTTCGGGGTGTCGAAGCCGATCAACGGTGAGCCGGCCACGCACGCCAATGGCGGCACGATCGGCTTTGCCTGCAACTCACCTGAGCAGGCAGACGCCTGGCATGCGGCCGGGCTCGAAGCCGGCGGCACCAGCTGCGAAAATCCGCCCGGCGTTCGTGAAGGCTCCGCCGGCAAACTCTATCTGGCATATCTGCGCGACCTCGACGGCAACAAGCTCTGCGCGATGCATCGGCTGGGGTAATCCCGCGGAGTCATTGCGAGGAGCAACGCGACGAAGCAATCCAGATCTTCTTCTCAGCCCTGGATTGCTTCGCAGCGTTCGCAATGCCGGCAGCAGCGCTGGCTACCGACCGGTCTTCACCTTCGTCCAGAGCCGGTTGATGACGCGCTGCGTCGCGGGCTCGCGGGCGGTGATGACGAACAGCTTCTTCAGCGTCGTCTCATCCGGATAGATGTTCTTGTCGCCAAAGATTTTTGGATCGATCAGCTTCTGGCTCGCCAGGTTGCCGTTGGCATAGGACAGGAAGTCGGAGTTCTTGGCCGCGACCTCGGGCCGGTAGAGATAATTGATCAGCGCATAGGCTTCGGCCACGTGCGGAGCGTCAGTGGGAATCGCAAAATTGTCGAAGAACATCTGCGCGCCCTCTTTCGGGATTGCGTAGCCGATCTCGACGCCGTTCTTCGCTTCTTCCGCGCGGCTGCGCGCCTGCATGATGTCGCCGGACCAGCCGACGACGAGGCAGATCTCGCCGGTGGCGAGCGCGCTTAAGTATTCCGACGAATGAAACTTGCGCACGGATGGTGCGACCTTGCCGACCACCTCGGCCGCCTTCTCCAGATCGGCCTGCCTGGTCGAGTTCGGGTCGAGGCCAAGATAGTTCAGCGCCGCCGGAAAGATGTCGTCGGCGGAATCCAGCATGTGGACGCCGCAGTCCTTGAACTTGGCGAGGTTCTCCGGCTTGAACACCATGTCCCAGCTGTCGATCCGCGCGCCGGGCCCCAGGATCTTCTCGACCGCCTTGACGTTGTAGCCGATCCCGGTCGTGCCCCACATGTAGTTGGCGGCGAACTGATTGCCGGGGTCGTAGGTCGCCAGACGCTCGGTCACGGCGGGCCACGCATTGACGAGATTGGGCAGCTTCGACTTGTCGAGCGGCTGGAATATCTTGGCCTTGATCTGGCGCTGCAGGAAGTACGCGGTCGGCACCACGACGTCGTAGCCGGATTTGCCGGCGAGCAGCCGCGTCTCCAGGGTCTCGTTGGCGTCGAATGTGTCGTAGACCACCTTGATGCCGGTCTCCTTGGTGAAGTCGTCAAGGACACCGGGCGCCATGTAGTTCGACCAGTTGTAGAAGTTGACGACGCGCTCCTCTGCGCGACCGGCCGCCCCCGTGAGCGTCAGCGCCGCGACAGCCAGCGCCAGAGCCGAACCCATGCAGCCGCGCGTCATCACTCGTGTCTCCTAGCGCCGGTGGATGGCGTCCGAGAGGCGCTCCAGCGCCGTATCCAGGGTGGCGTCCTTCTTGGCGAAGCAGAACCGCACCACGGACGTCACGGCATTCGTCTCGTAGAACGCCGACACCGGGATGGCGGCCACCTTGTAGTCGTTGACGATGCGGCGGCAGAACTGCTCGTCGGTCTCGTTGAGGCCGAGCGGCGAAAGGTCGACGGTCAGGAAGTAGGTCCCCTGCGCCTTCAGCACGGGAAAGCCCAGGCTTTCGAGACCGGCCGTGAGCCGGTCGCGGCTGCGCGCGAGCTCGCTGCGCATGTTGATGAAATAGTCGTCGGACTTGCCGAGCCCGTAGGCGACCGCGACCTGCAGATTCGGTGCCGTCGTGAAGGTCAGGAATTGATGCACCTTGGCGGCGACGCGCAGCAGATGCGGCGCGGCGCAGACGAAGCCGATCTTCCAGCCCGTCAGCGAGAAGATCTTGCCGGCCGAGCCGACCTTGATGGTGCGGTCGCGCATGCCGGGAATGGTGATCAGCGGGACGTGCGCGCGGCCGTCGAACACGACGTGCTCCCAGACCTCGTCGCAGATCGCGACCGCGTCGAACTCCTGGCAGAAGCGCGCCAGCAGCTCGAGATCCTCGCGCGGGTAGACCACCGCGGCCGGGTTGAGCGGGTTGTTGAACAGCACCGCCTTGGTCTTTGGCGAGAACGCCTGCCGCAGCATCTCCTCCGACAGCCGCCAGTGCGGCGGCTCCAGACGGACGAGGCGCGGAATGCCGCCGGCCTGGCGGATGATCGGCAGATAGGAGTCATAGACCGGCTGGAAGCAGATCACCTCGTCGCCCGGCTCCACCACCGACAGGATCGCCGACGTCAGCGCCTCGGTGCCGCCGGAGGTGACCATGACCTCGCTCATCGGATCGAGATCGAGCTTGTGCCAGTGCTTGTAGTGCGCGGCGATGGCCTGGCGCAGCTCCGGCAGGCCCATCATCGACGGATACTGGTTGTAGCCGTTGAGGACCGCGTCGGCCGCGGCACGGCGGATATCCTCCGGACCCGGATCGTCGGGAAAGCCCTGCCCCAGATTGATCGCGTCGTTGTCGCGCGCGAGCTGCGACATCTGCTCGAAAATGGTGACGGGCAGGTCGGCAAAGACCTTGTTCTGCGAGATCATGATCGCCTGTCAGCCGCCAGTCCTGGTCGGCAGGCCAGCCGCCTTCCAGCCGAGCATACCGCCCTGGAGATGCTTGTCGTAGGGCAGACCGGCGGCCTGCGCGGCCAGCGAGGCCGTCACCGAGCGCTTGCCGGAGCGGCAGGCGAACACGACGTCCTTGCCTTGCGGATCCGGGATCAGCTTCGGGTCGAAGCCCGACAGCGGAACGACGACGCCGTCGGGATAGGCTTCCGCAGAAACTTCATTCGGCTCGCGCACGTCAACCAGAAGAATTCGCCCTTCCGCGATCCCCTGGGCCACGTCCTGCGGGGTCAAATCGTGCACAACAGCCACGCCCATCCTCCAAGCCTTCAGCAGGGCCATATCGGCCCCGATCCGGTCGCCAAACTCACCCCAGACGCACCGAAAATCAAGCGCTTCGGCACGCTGAGGAGACGGGTCTCGAGCTCAGATCGTAACCTGGGTGCCGACCTCCACCACCCGTCCGCTCGGGATCTGAAAATAGTCGGTCGCGTCGTTGGCGGAGCGGCTCATCGAGATGAACAGGTGATCCTGCCAGCGCGGCATGCCTGAATGCGCAGCCGGCTTCAGCGCACGTCGCGACAGGAAGAACGAGGTCGACATGATGTCGAACTGCCAGCCGAGCTTGCGCGCGATCGCAAGTGCCCGCGGCACGTTGGGCGATTCCATGAAGCCGAAGCGCAACGTCACCTTGGAAAACGTCGGACTGATCTGCTCGAGGCGAACCCGTTCGGACGGCTCGATGCGCGGCGTCGGCGCGGTCTCGATCGTCAGGATGACGTTCTTTTCGTGCAGCACCTTGTAGTGCTTGAGGCTGTGCATCAGCGCGGTCGGCGCGCTCAAGGGATCGCTGGTCAGGAACACGGCGGTGCCGGCCACCCGTTGTGGCGGACGCTTCTCAAGCATGGTCACGAGATCGGCGAGCGGGAATTCGAGCTTGCGCGACTTGTCGAACAAGAGCCGGCTGCCGCGCCGCCACGTGTACATCAGCGTCATCACGAAGCCGCCCAGCGCCAGCGGCACCCAGCCGCCTTCGAACACCTTCAGGAGGTTCGCCGCCAGGAAGGTCAGATCCAGGAACAGGAACGGCGCGATCAGGGCGGCCGCCGCAATCGGCGACCATCGCCAGACCTTCCAGATCACGACGAAGCCCATCATGGCGGTGACGACCATGGTGCCGGTGACCGAGATGCCGTAGGCCGAGGCGAGCGCGCTCGATGACTTGAACATCAGCACCAGCAGCATGACCGAGATCAGCAGCAGCTTGTTGATGCGCGGAATGTAGATCTGGCCCGAATGCGCCTCGGAGGTGTGGCGGATCTCGAAGCGTGGCAGCAGGCCGAGCTGAATCGCCTGACGCGTCAGCGAATAGGCACCGGTAATGACGGCCTGGCTCGCGATGACGGTCGCCATGGTGGCGAGCGCGACCATCGGGATCAGCGCCCAGTCCGGAAACATCAGGAAGAAGGGGTTCTCGATCGCCTTCGCGTCGGCGATCACCAGCGCGCCCTGCCCCAGATAGTTCAGCGCCAGCGACGGCAGCACGATGAACAGCCAGGCGGTTTGGATCGGCCGCTTGCCGAAATGGCCGAGGTCGGCATACAGCGCCTCCGCGCCGGTGACGGCCAGAAACACCGCGCCGAGCGTGATGAAGCCGATGATGCCGTGATGCAGCATGAAGGTCACGGCATTCAGCGGGTTGATCGCCCACAGCACCTCGGGATGGCGCAGGATCGGCGGCAGCGCCGCGATGCCGATCACCAGGAACCAGATCAGCATGATCGGGCCGAAGAACGCAGCAACCTTGGCCGTTCCGCGCGCCTGGACAGCGAACAGCGCGACCAGAATCACGACGGTCAACGGCACGACGTAGGGCTCGAACGCCGCCGTGACCAGCTTGATGCCCTCGATCGCCGACAGCACGGACAGAGCCGGCGTGATCACCGCATCGCCATAGAACAGCGCGCCCGAGATGATGCCGAGCAGCACGATGATGCTGGCGCCGCGCGCGACTCCGCGCTGGGCGAGCGCCATCAGCGCCAGGGTGCCGCCCTCGCCGTGGTTGTCGGCGCGCAGCAGGATCACGACGTATTTGAGGGTCACGACGACGATGAGAGCCCACAGGATGAGCGAGATCACCCCCATCACGGCGTGAGGCGCAGGCTCGCCGCTGCTGCTCGCAGCCAAGACCGCTTCACGCAACGCGTACAGCGGGCTGGTGCCGATGTCGCCATAGACGACACCGATGCTTCCCAGTGTCAGCGCCGCGAAGCTCGCCGTGGAATGGGCGTTGCCATGCCCGTTGGTCGCCGGCGCTTCCGCGGGCGTAGCTGCGACGTCGACTGTCATGGGGTAGCCCCCTCGAGGACTCGTTAATGCTTCACTGCACAACGCGGCAGAGCGCGCGGCTTATAGCGGCAGCGCGTTACGACGGACCCGTCGGGAATGCGCCTCAGCCATGCATTTAAGCATGCACGAGCCGTCAGGGAAGTCCAGCCGATCAAATCGTTACCTGGGTACCTACTTCGACGACCCTGCCCGTGGGAATCTGGAAATAATCCGTGGCGTCGTTGGCCGACCGGCTCAGACCGATGAAGAGATGGTCCTGCCAGGTCGGCATGCCCGACTGGGACGATGGCTTCAACGAGCGGCGCGAGACGAAGAACGACGTCGACATGATGTCGAACTGCCAGCCGAGCTTGCGCGCCACCGCGAGCGCGCGCGGCACGTTCGGGGATTCCATGAATCCGAAGCGCAGCCGCACCTTGGAAAACTTCTCGCTGATCGTCTCCATGCGCACGCGCTCCGAGACATCGACCCGCGGCGTCTGCGCGGTCTCGATGGTCAGGATCACGTTGTGCTCGTGCAGCACCTTGTTGTGCTTGAGATTGTGAAGCAATGCGGTCGGCACCGAGGTCGGGTCGCTGGTGAGAAACACCGCCGTGCCCTTGACGATGTGAGGAGGCCTCTTCTCCAGGCTGGTGATCAGGTCATCCAGCGGAACCTCGATCTTGCGCGTCTTGAGCACCAGGATCGCCGAACCACGCCGCCAGGTCCAGATCGTCACGACCATCGCGGCACCGAACAGCAGCGGAACCCAGGCTCCTTCGAGCAGCTTCAGCAGGTTGGCGCTGAAGAAGGTCATGTCGACGATGACGAAGGGAGCGATCACGGCGGCCGCCACGGCCGCGCGCAAGTTCCACAGCTTCCAGATCACCACGAAGCCCATGATGCCGTCGGCGACCATGGTGGTGGACACTGCGATGCCATAGGCGGAGGCGAGATTGCTCGAGGTCCGGAACAGCAGCACCAGCAGCAGCACGCCGATCAGCAGCAACCGGTTGACTCGCGGCAGATAGATCTGGCCGGCATGGCTCTCGGACGTATAGCGCACCTCGAAACGCGGCAGCAGGCCGAGCTGGACCGCCTGGCTGACCAGCGAATAGGCGCCCGTGATCACGGCCTGGCTCGCGATGACGGTCGCGGCGGTGGCCAGCACCACCAGCGGCAGCAGCAGCAGTTCGGGCACCATCCGGTAGAACGAATTCTCGATCGCGGCGGGATCGGACAGCACCAGTGCGCCCTGCCCGAAATAGTTGATCAGCAGCGCCGGAAGCACGAAGAACAGCCAGGCCGACTGGATCGGCTTGCGGCCGAAATGACCGAGATCCGCATAGAGTGCCTCGCCGCCGGTGACCGCGAGGAACACCGCGCCCAGGGTGACCAGGCCGATCGTGCCGTGCGAGAGCAGGAACTGCACCGCATAATAGGGATTGATCGCCGCGAGCACGGAGGGGTCGTCGCGGATGTGGACGAGTCCCATCACGGCGAGGGTGGTGAACCATGTGACCATGACCGGGCCGAAGGCGGAGGCGACGCGCGCCGTCCCCTTGCTCTGGACCGCGAACAGTACGACCAGGATGAACACGGTCAGCGGCACGACGTAGTGCTCGAGCGCGGGCGCCGCGAGCTTGAGGCCTTCGACCGCCGACAACACCGAAATCGCCGGCGTAATCATCGAGTCTCCGATGAACATCGAAGCGCCGATCACACCCAGCGACATCAGGAACAGGCTGCGCCGACCCAAGGCCCGCTGTCCGAGCGCCATCAGCGACAGCGTTCCGCCCTCGCCGTTGTTGTCGGCGCGGAGCAGCAGCAGGACGTATTTGGCCGTCACCACGATGAACAGCGACCAGAGGATCAGCGAGAGCACCCCGAGCACGATGATCCGCGACACCGGCTGCCCCTGAGCGGCGCCGTGCGCGGCCTCACGAAAGGCGTAGAGGGGCGAGGTGCCGATGTCTCCGAACACCACGCCGATGCTGCCTAGCGTCAGCCCCCAGAACCCCGACGTGCTCGCGGTGTCCTGTCCTTCGGTCGATGTCGCGCTGGCCGTCATGTTGCTCGGAACGCATCTTCCCTGTTTGGCCCGGCGCGTGTGAACGTAGACCGTTCGCAGGTCAAGTCTCTAGCGTAAGCAGACCGCTGTTCCCAGGTCGCAACCAAACGGCATGGCTGACACGGATGTCGCATGCCGCATCGCGGCAAGTGCCTTTAGCCCAGGCATCCTGAGGCAGATGTCGGATCTACCCCCGGCGAATCAAGTGCCCGCTGATGCTCTTCGTTGCCGTTCGCAAGCCGCCATGCGGCATTATGATGCGGCACGAAGCATCCCGGCTACGGCTTCAGATCGGGCGGCAATGGCGGGTCTTCCCGCATCAGGGTGATCGTCACGCGGCGGTTGGCTGCCAGCGACGGGTCGTCGGGAAACAGCGGCTGGGTGTCCGCCTTGCCGGAGACGGCATAGATGTGGCTCGCCGGCAGCCCTTCCCGCTCCAGGATCTGGCGCACCGCATTGGCGCGGTCCGCCGACAGGTCGAAGCCGCCATAGTCGCTGCGGGCGGGAACGAAGCCGGCGGCCGTGTGGCCGGTGATCTGGACCCGAAGCGGGGTCGCCTTGAGCGGGGCAGCCAGCTTCTCTATCAGGCGTCGCGTGCGGTCGAACGGCACCTTCGAGCCATCAGCGAACATCGACCGCCCGTCCTGGTCGACGATCTCCAAGTTGAGACCCTGCTTGGTCTCTTCGAACATGATGTGCTTGGAGATCTCGGTCATCTCCGGCATGTCCTGCAGCGCCTGGCGCAGCGAGGCGGACGCCAGCGCGAACTGGCGATCGATCTTCAGCTTGGCGCCATTGGTATGCTGGCGCTCCTCCTGCTCGGGGCTCGGCTCGCGCGCGGTCTCCTCCGGCGAGATGTGGGCGGCGTTCTTGAGCTTCGGCCGGGTCGGCAGGCCGTCGGATTCCACGATGCCCGAATAGCGCGACTCGGTCTGCACGCCGAAGGCGTCGCGCATCGAGCCTGCGACGACCTTCAGCTTGGCGTTGTCCATGGTCGAGAACGCGACCAGCATCACGAAGAAGCTGACCAGAAGTCCCATCAGGTCGGCAAAGGTCACGAACCAGCCGTGACCGCCGCCATGCGCATCGCCCCTCTTCTTCTTGGCCATTGCCTACCCCACCCCGGATCGCCCCGCCGCAGCCGATCAGGCCGGCACGGGCTCGCCTTCGGCGTGGCGATGCTTCTCCGGCAGATAGGCCAGGAGCATTTCGCGGACCAGGGCGGGACTCTTGGAGTCGCGGATCATCAGGATTCCGTCGATGATCAGCGTCCGGTTGGTTTCCTCGTCCAGCAGCTTGCCATGCAGCTTGTCGGCGATCGGCAGACAGATCAGGTTCGACACCAGCGCGCCGTACAGGGTCGCGAGCAGCGCGGTCGCCATGAACGGGCCGAGCTTCGAGGGGTCGGTCATGTTGGCGAACATCTGCACCATGCCGATCAGCGTGCCGACCATGCCGAACGCCGGGGCGCAGTCGCCGATGGCGCGATAGATCTTGCTGCCTTCGTCCAGATGCATCAGGAAATTGTCGCGGTCACGCTCGAGATTGTCGCGGATGAATTCGAGGTCGTAGCCGTCGGCCACGTATCGGATTCCCTTGGCGAGGAACGGCTCGTCGGTCTCGACCTTTTCCAGGCCGACCGGGCCCTGCTTGCGCGCGATCTCGGCGATGCGGGCGAGCTCGTCGACGAGCTCGCGGGCCGACAGGCGGCTCATGGTGAAAGCGTACTTCATTCCAAGCGGAACACCGTGCAGCATGACGCCCAGCGGGAAGCGAATCATGGTGGCTGCGATCGAACCGCCGAAGATGATGATTGCGGCGTGCTCGCTGACGAACATCTCGAGATCGCCGCCCAGCAGCATCATCGTCGCGATGACGATCACGCCAGCCACGAGCCCCGCACTCGTCATAATATCCATGAGTCAACTCCACCGCGTACGCAAACCACGGACCCTGCCGGACCGACGCGGTGCTTCTGGACCGCATGTCACGACACTAAATGTCCGCCATTAAGGACGAGTTACTGAATTCGGTAGGCATAATGAAAGGTAAACGGCAGCGCCGCAGACGACGCCGACCTCGCTCAAGCGACCGACGATCCGGACTTGAGCAGGTTCGCCGCGGCGAAGACGGCTGACTGATCGAATGATCGCTGCATCTTGTGGACCATCTCCAGCATCTGCGCCGGCTCCATCGTCGCCGATCCCACCTCGAGTTCGCGCGACAGGCGCGACAGCGCCGAGAAACCGAACGTCGCCGACGAGCTCTTGATCGAATGCGCCTCGCGCCTGAGTTCGAGGCGATCCTCGAACTTGGCCGCAAGCGTGCCGAACTTTCCGGACGTGTCGTCGAGGAACGTGCGCAGGACCTCCAGCGCATCCTCCTCGCCGAGCTCGGAGACCAGGATCTGATAGACGGATTCGTCGAATTGCACCCAGTCGGTCATGCGACAAGCCTTTCCTTGTGTGTAGCAGCGGCCGCGCGAAGCAGAGCGGCATTCAGTCGATCGCGCGTGACCGGCTTGGTCACGAAGTCGTTCATGCCGGCGTCGGTGCACGCCAGATGATCCTGGCTGGTGGCGTTGGCCGTCAGAGCGACGATGTAGATGTCCTGCGCGGGCGGCGGCAGCGAACGGATCATCCGCGTCGCCGTGAGCCCGTCCATCTCGGGCATCATCATGTCCATGAGCACGAGGTCGTAAGGCTGCTTCTGCACGGCTGCGATCGCCTGCGTGCCGTTCTCGACGATGTCGTAGCCGTGACCAAGCTTGTCCAGGAGCTTTTTGATGACGAACTGATTGGTCAGATTGTCCTCGGCAACGAGGATCTTCAGCGGCGCGAGGCTGCCCGGACGTTCCTCGGCGATCGTCTCGCCGACCGGCACGATGGTCGCCTCGGGCGCGCTCACCTGCTCGACGTCCGGCTGCGGCTGGACCTGGATCGAGAAGGTGAAAGTGCTGCCCTCGCCCACCTTGCTCTGCACCTTGATGTCGCCGCCCATGCAGGTGACGAGGCGCTTGCAGATCGCGAGCCCCAGACCGGTGCCGCCGAAGCGGCGCGAGATGGAATTGTCGACCTGCGAGAACTGCTTGAACAGCCGGCTGACGGCGTCTGCGGGAATGCCGACGCCGGTATCGGCGACCGAGAACACCAGCGTCAGGTTCGGCCCGGCAAGGTTCTCGGCACGCACATCGATATGGACGCCGCCCGATTCGGTGAATTTGAGCGCATTGCCGACCAGGTTGAACAGCACCTGGCGCAGCCGCGCGGGATCGCCGACCACGTAGTTCGGCACGTCCGGCGCGATCGACGTCGTCAGTTGCAGGCCCTTTTCCCTGGCGCGGGACACCAGCAACTCGGCGGTCGCCGTCACCGACCGGTGCAGGTCGAACTCGATGTGCTCGATCTCCAGACGATCGGCATCGAGCTTGGAGAAATCGAGGACATCGTTGAGCAGTTGCAGCAGGTAATCGGCCGACTCGCGCAAGGTTGTCGCGATCTTGCGCTGCTCCGGCGCGAGGTCCGCCGACAGCAAGAGATCGGCAAGGCCGATGACGCCGTTCATCGGCGTGCGGATCTCATGACTCATCATCGCCAGGAATTCGGAGCGCGCCCGCGTACCTGCCTCGGCGGCATCGCGTGAGGCGGCAAGTCCCGCCTGATAGCGCGCAATCAGGATCGTGATGATGCCGATGACCACCGTCAGCAACGCCCCGACCAGCAGATCACGATCGCGGTTGAGCTTGAAGGCGCTGAAGATCTCCTCGGAGGCCTGACCGACGATGACCACCAGCGGCAGATCCTTGATGCGCTGGAACGAGTAGATGCGCGTGATGCCGTCGATCAGACTTTTGAAGGTGTAGAAGCCGCTGCTTCTGTGCTGAATGGCGCTCATCACCGGGCTGCCGGCGAGCGAGGATCCCACGCCCCCCGGACCGGCCGAGGCCCGTGCGCGCACGATGCCGTCGAGACCGAGGAGTGTGACATTGCCCTTCTTGCCGAGATCGACCGAATTGTAGAAGCTCGACAGATATTCGGGGTCGAGCGAGACCACCACCACGCCGCCGAACGAACCGTCCGGCATGATGATGCGGCGGGTCAACTGGATCGACCATTTGTTGGAGACACGGCCGAAGATCGGCTTGCTGATGAAGAGAAAATCATCCTTGCCGTCGGCATGAACGCGGAAGTGCTCGCGGTCGCGCAGGTCGAGGCCGCGCATCTTCGGATCGATGTTGCTAGACAGCATGATGCCGTCCTTGCCGATCACGACGACCTGAAACGAGAAGTCGGACAGGAACTGGCTGTTCTTCGACCATAGCGACATGTCGAAGTTGTGCGGGTCCCTGGCATAGGAGTCGCGGACGTAGAGCAAGGTCTGATCTGCCGCGCGGATCGAGCGGATGATCTGCTCCTCGAACGCGCGGGCCAGATTGGCGCCGTTCTTCAGCGCCGACTGCTCGGTGCGCGTATACTCTTCGGAGATCGTGTAGAAGATGCCGGCCCACACCAGCGCGATCGCCGAGAGGCCGATCGCGGCACTGCCGAAATGTCCGATCAGCCGAACCATCCTGTCGACGGTCCGGTCGACCCGCCCGAACAACGGCCTCGATTTCGATATCAGCCTGCGCATGTCCTTCGCCCTCGGGCGACATGCCTATCGGGACGGGCTAGCCATCAGGTAAAGCTTGATGGATAAAATCTTCTCAACGAGCGACGGCCGCTTAACCTTCGGCGAGTCCCGGCCTGTTTGCGGGTAATTCGTCACCGCGTTCGACATTTTCGGCCGAAGCTCAGTCGTCCCCCCGTAGTCATCCGGATGCGGTTGCAGCGTCGCAGTTCGGCGAGCGCCCTGCGCAAGGCCGGCGAGCCGCACCGTCGAGCGGCACGGCTCGCTCATTTGGACCGGAGCGAAGCGACGCTCAATGAATCTCCGCCGACCGCTTCAAGGCGGCCTTGAGCTTCTCGAGCGAGAAATCCGCAGACCGCGCGATGTCCAGGATCGGCGTTTCACGGCGCGCGCACAGCTCGGCCGCCTCGGGAAGCTTCGCGGCGATGTCGGCGGGGATGACGATCGCACCATGGCGATCGGAGTGGATCAGGTCGTCCGAGCGCACGGTCATCCCGGCGACGCGGACCTCGCCGCCGAAGCTCTCGGCATGCACCCACGCGTGCGACGGACCGATCGAGCCCGCCAGAGCCTGGAAGCCGGCAGCCCATTGCGGGATGTCGCGGATCGATCCATCCGTGATCACGCCGAGGCAGCCGAGCGCCTTGTGGACGTTGCTCTGCACCTCGCCCCAGAACGCGCCGTAGCCGATGTCGGGGCCATCGATATCCTGGATCACGACGATGCGCGGACCATGACCGGTGCCGACATATTCGTAGTAGTCGGTGCGCCGCCTCGCCTGCTCGTCCGCCAGCAGGCCCGACTTGACGACGGACCGGATCGTCGCCGTCCGCGCGTAGCCGACCATGGGCGGCAGGTCCGGGAACGGGCACACCAGCGGCTTGGTCGTGTAGCCGATCAGGCGGCGCTCGGGCGCCACGATCTCCATCGCGTTGCAGATGGTCGGCGTGTCATAGCGCGCGAGCGCCTCGAGGACGGAAGCAGCGAGGGGCGCGGCGGCAGTGCTTGTCACGGGCGTTTCTCCGGATGATGCGGACGGCATTCGCGGGCCGTCCTTGGCCATCCGGTATAACTGAGGCGCCGAAGCCGGCAAAGCGCGGGCTCGGTCGGGGCGCCCTGCGCTCAGTGCAGCCGTTCCGGCGGCCGCTGCCCCTGCTCCGCCGCCGGCACGCCGGTCGGCGCAAAAGCCGTCGTGGATGAAGACGAGGCGTGCGACGCTGCAGCCGCGGCACCAAGGACCGCGGCGTGCCGCGCCGCCTGCTGCCGATACAGCCGCCAGCCGAACGGAAGGCTCAGGATGTAGAGGATCGATCCGGCCGACAGGATGTGCCAGGGATAGACCACCAGCAGCGCGACGAAGAACACCACCGCGGCGAACACCGGCAGCACGAGTTCGGGCGAGACGCGCATCCGCGCGGTCTTGCCGGAGAACACCGGCAGCCGCGACACCATCAGGAAGGCGATCAGCAGCGTGTAGAACGCCGTCAGCAGCGCCGGCGGCCTCGGCAGGTCCAGGAACGCCAGATAGACGGGCAGCAGCACGGTGATGGCGCCGAGCGGGGCCGGCACGCCGGTGAAGAAATTGGCGGCGAAGGGCGGCTTGTTGGGATCGTCGATGCTGGCGTTGAAGCGCGCCAGCCGCAGCCCGCCGCTGATGGCGTACATCATGGCGGCGATCCAGCCGCCGTCGTGCAGCTCATGGAGCTGCCAGAAGTACAGGATCAGGCCGGGCGCCACGCCGAAATTGACGAAGTCGGCCAGGCTGTCGAGCTCGGCGCCGAACTTCGACTGGCCCTTGATCATGCGGGCGATGCGACCGTCGATGCCGTCCAGGAAGGCGGCGAAGACGATGGCGCCGACGGCGAGCTCCATCCGCCCCTCGGTCGACAGCCGGATTGCGGTGAGGCCGGCGCAGATCGCCAGCAAGGTGATCATGTTCGGCACCAGCAGCCGCACCGGGATCGGGCGGAAACGGCGGCGGCGCAGTTCGGGAGAGTTCAGATCGAAGCTCATGATCACACCACGTGTGGTTTGTCCGGGACCTTGTGCCTGAACACGGCTCAAGGTCTCCTTAATGGGTCACCAGCGGGCAGCGACGGTTCACTGGCTCCGGAACGTCAGGCCGGGCACGGGCACGTCGAAATCGGCCAGGATCGTCTCGCCGGCGATGGCGGTCTGCCCCTCCGAGACCAGAACCTCAGTGCCGTCAGGAAGATAGACGTCGAGCCGCGAGCCGAAGCGGATCAGGCCGAAGCGCTCGCCCGCGCCAATGGTCTGCCCCTCGCGCACGAACGACACGATCCGGCGCGCCACGAGGCCTGCGATCTGGACCACGCCGATGCGGCCATGCGGCGTCGAGATCGCGAGGGAGTTGCGCTCATTGTCCTCGCTCGCCTTGTCGAGCTCGGCGTTGATGAAGGCGCCCGGACGGTAGGAGATCTTCTCGATCCGGCCGGCCACCGGGCTGCGGTTCACATGGACGTTGAACACGCTCATGAAGATCGACACCCGCAGCAGCGGTCGGTCGCCGAGGCCGAGCTCGGCCGGCGGCAGGGCGCGCGTGATCATGGAGATGCGCCCGTCGGCCGGCGCCACCACCAGCCCTTCCCGCTGCGGCGTGACCCGGATCGGGTCGCGGAAGAACAGCGCGCACCAGACGGTGAGCAGCGTGCCGATCCAGCCGAGCGGGGTGAATATCCAGAACAGGATCAGGCTGACGAGGGCAAATCCCCCGATGAAGGGATAACCTTCCGGATGGATCGGCGGGATCTGAGCGCGGATGGAATTGCTGATCGACATGGCCTGCTTCGTTGAATGTTGTCGCCCTGACCTCAGAGCGGACCGCCGCCTTGACTAGGTCGATGGCCGGCGAAGGTCAAAATGAATCCTTAATGCAGTCTTGAGTTCAGATCAGGGCGGCTCGCGGCATCATTCGGCGGCACTCGCCACCTGTCCGGTCCGATCGGGCCCGGCCGCGTTTGGCTCGCTCCGATCCGGTGGATTGCGGTTGGGCGCCGCCGCATCGTCGCCGATCTGCGCCAGTTTTTCGCGCGCCTCCTCGGCCTCGCGCTGCCGGTTCCACATGCCGGCATACAGCCCGCCTTTGGCCAGCAGCTCGGCATGGGTGCCGCGCTCGGCGATGCGCCCCCGGTCGAGCACGATGATCTCGTCGGCCGCCACGATGGTCGAAAGCCGGTGCGCAATCACGAGCGAGGTGCGGTTGCGCGACACGCCATCAAGCGCCTCCTGGATCTCGTGCTCGGTATGGCTGTCCAGCGCCGAGGTCGCCTCGTCCAGCACGAGGATCGGCGGCCCCTTCAGGATGGTGCGGGCAATCGCAACGCGCTGCTTCTCGCCTCCGGAGAGCTTGAGGCCGCGCTCGCCTACCTGGGTCTCGTAGCCCTTCGGCGCCATCCGGATCAGACCGTCGATCTGGGCCAGCCTCGCCGCCTCCTCGACGGCGGCGTCGTCCGCGTCCCAGCGACCGTAGCGGATGTTGTAGCGGATGGTGTCATTGAATAGCACGGTATCCTGCGGGACCATCCCGATCTGGGCGCGCAGCGACACCTGGGTAACATCGCGGATGTCCTGGCCGTCGATCAGGATGCGGCCGCCGGAGACGTCGTAGAGCCGAAACAGCAGCCGGGAGATGGTCGACTTGCCGGCGCCGGACGGACCCACGATCGCGACCGTCTTGCCCGCCGGCACTTCGAAGCTCAGGCCCTGCAGGATCGGCCGCTCCGGCTCATAGGCAAAGCGGACGTCCTCGAAGCGGACGTTGCCGGAGGTGACCAGCAAAGGCGCCGCTCCGGGCGCGTCGTTCACCTCGGCATCGCGCGTGAGCACGCCGAACATCTTCTCGATATCGATGATGGCCTGCTTGATCTCGCGATAGACCATGCCCATGAAGTTCAGCGGCTGATAGAGCTGGATCATCATGCTGTTGATCATGACGAAGTCGCCGACGGTGTTGCGTCCCTGGCGCACGCCCTGGGCGCACATCAGCATGGCCACCGTCAACCCGACCGTGAAGATCACGGCCTGCCCGGCGTTGAGCACCGCCAGCGAGGTATAGGTCTTCACGCTGGCCCGCTCGTAGCGCTCCATCGAACGGTCGTAGCGCTCCGCCTCGCGCGCCTCGGCGCCGAAATATTTCACCGTCTCGTAGTTGAGCAGCGAGTCGATCGCCTTGGTGTTGGCGTCCGTATCCGAGTCGTTCATGCGGCGCCGGATCTCGATGCGCCACTCGGTCGCGATGTAGGTGTAATAGAGATACGCCGCGACCATGGTCAGCGTGACCAGCACGTAGCGCCAGTCGAACTGCCACAGCAGCACCGCGGTCAGCAGCGAGACCTCGACGATGGTCGGGATCAGCTGCAGGATCACCATGCGCACGATGGTCTCGATCGCGTTGCGGCCGCGCTCGAGCACGCGGGTCAGGCCGCCGGTCTTGCGCTCCAGATGGAAGCGCAGCGACAATTCGTGCATGTGGACGAAGGTGATGGTCGCGAGCTTGCGCACCGCATGCATGGCGACACGGGCAAAAATACCGTCGCGCCACTGCGTCAGCACCGCCATCAGCACCCGAATCCCGCCGTAGCTTGCCGTCATGACGATCGGCGAGGCCACCAGCCAGAACGCCCAGTTATCGGGCGCGATCGGCGCGGTGTTGGCGCCGGTCAACGCGTCGGTCGCCCACTTGAAGGTGAAAGGCAGAACCAGCGTCGCCACCTTGGCCGCGAGCAGCAGCACCACGGACCACAGCACGCGCATCTTCAGATCGGCGCGATCGCTCGGCCAGATGAAGGGCCACAAATGGCGCAGCGTACCGGCCAGCGTTCCCTGCTCGAGGGACGATGACGGCTGGTTGGCGGCTGCTTCGGAGGAGGAATCGGGCGGCATCAAACGTTCTGGAACAGCGAGTGTTTTGGCATGTTGTGATGCCGGGGCGTTGCCTGCGTCATATAGAGTGTCCCGGCGCCGGATGCACCGGTACGTCGACGGAATCCGTTACCGCGGCGCAGTATTTGCATACTCGTTTTCGGACAAATGGACCCATTCAGCCTGCATCATCCCGTGAAAGCCCGCGAATCCACGTCCTCCGCCCTCGTCTTGACGCCTTTCAACTGCAGTGTCACACCGCTCCAATGACTGAAATCCGCACCGTTTGCGTCTATTGCGGCTCCGGCCCGGGGACGAATCCCAGCTTCATCGAATCGGCGAAGGCACTCGGCAAGGCGCTCGCCGAGAACGGCGTCAGGCTCGTCTATGGCGGCGGCTCCATAGGCATGATGGGTGCGGTTGCCAAGGCGGTGCTCGACCATGGCGGCGACGTCACCGGCATCATTCCGGACTTCCTGGTGAAGAAGGAGGTCATGATGCCGCTCAAGGATCTCATCATCACGCCGGACATGCACGAGCGCAAACGGCTGATGTTCGAGCACTCCGACGCGTTCGTGGCCCTGCCCGGCGGCATCGGCACGCTCGAAGAGCTGGTCGAGCAGTTGACCTGGAAGCAGCTCGGACGCCACGCCAAGCCTGTGCTGATGGCCAATATCGACGGCTTCTGGGAACCGCTGTTCGCGCTGCTGGCCCACATGCGCGAGACCGAGTTCATCCGCCCCGGCTTCCAAATCGAGCTGCTCAAGGCCGAACGCGTCGAGGACATCCTGCCGCGCCTGCGCGAGGCCGCCGCCCGCGTCGCCAAGGAAGAGACCGAGATGGCGCCTGAGATCGCCAAGCGGCTCTGATCCCTATTCGGCCGGAAACGTCACCGCTTCGATCCGATTGCCGTCGGGATCGAGCACGAACGCCGCGTAATAGCGCACGCGGTCATGCGGCCGCAGCCCCGGTGCGCCGTCCGAGACACCGCCTGCCTCCAGCGCCGCGGCGTGGAATGCATCAACGTCGGCGGAGCTCCTGGCACGGAAGCACAGGTGCGAGCCTGTCTCGGCGGACACCCGCGCCATGCCGGCGCGCAGATTGATCCAGAATTCCGGATAGGCCTTGCCGAACCCGATCGTGCTGGGACGTTCGATCAGGCGCGTCAAACCAAGCGGCGCCAGCGCGCGCTCGTAGAACCGCGCGCTGCGGGCGAGATCGCTGACGCCGACGGAGACGTGGTCGATCATGCGTTTGCTCCTGCCCTCTCCACGTCATTGCGAGGAGCGAGGCGACGAAGCAATCCAGAGTCGTGCATTCAGCCACGGATTGCTTCGCTTCGCTCGCCATGACGGATGCATCACCTCACCCCGGCGCGCCCGACTTCACCAGCTTGTAGAACACCGAATCCATCAGCGCCTGGAACGAGGCGTCGATGATGTTGGGCGAGACGCCGACCGTGGTCCAGCGCTCGCCCTTTTCGTCCTCGCTTTCGATCAGCACGCGCGTGACCGCCTCGGTGCCGCCATTGAGGATGCGGACGCGATAGTCGATCAGCTTGAGGCCGTCGATGTAGCCCTGGTATTTTCCGAGATCCTTGCGCAGCGCGACGTCGAGCGCATTGACCGGACCGTTGCCTTCGGCCGCGGAGATCAGCCGCTCGCCGGCGACGTCAACCTTGACGACGGCCAGCGCCACCGTGACGCGCTCGCCGACCGCGTTGTAGCGCTGCTCGACATTGACGTCGAACTGCTCGACGCGAAAATACTCCGGGACCGAGCCCAGTGTACGCCGCGCCAGCAGCTCGAACGAGGCGTTGGCAGATTCGTAGGCATAGCCCGCGGCCTCGCGCTCCTTCAGCTCCTCGACCAGGCGCGTGAGCTTCGGATCGCTC
This sequence comes from Bradyrhizobium sp. HKCCYLRH2060, assembly GCF_051168135.1. NCBI lineage: Bacteria > Pseudomonadati > Pseudomonadota > Alphaproteobacteria > Hyphomicrobiales > Nitrobacteraceae > Bradyrhizobium > Bradyrhizobium sp. HKCCYLRH2060. Next base: position 213,409 of record NZ_JBNPUK010000007.1, on the reverse strand, counting down.
TTGCTGAAGGGAATGCCGCCGCGCTCCAGTGCTGCGATCACGTTGGAGCGGCCGGCCTGGTCCGATACCAGCACCTTGCGGCGATTGCCGACGCTCTCGGGCAGCACGTGCTCATAGGTCTGCGGATCCTTCAGCACGGCCGAGGCATGAATGCCGGTCTTGGTCACGAAGGCGCTCTCGCCGACATAAGGCGCGTGCCGGTTCGGGGCGCGGTTCAGCATGTCGTCGAGCGTCCGCGAGACCTTCATGAGGCCGCTGAGCTGCTCGTCGGAGACGGCGATCTCGAAGCGCTCAGAGAACTCGGTCTTCAGCTTCAATGTCGGGATCAGCGAGCACAGATTGGCGTTGCCGCAGCGCTCGCCGAGCCCGTTCAAGGTGCCCTGGATCTGGCGCGCGCCGGCGCGGACCGCGGCCAGCGAATTCGCGACTGCCTGCTCGGTGTCGTTATGGGCGTGGATGCCGAGGTGATCGCCCGGCACCTGCTTGGCGACCTCGCCGACGATCGCTTCGATCTCGTGCGGCATGGTGCCGCCATTGGTGTCGCACAACACGACCCAGCGTGCGCCGGCCTCATAGGCCGCGCGTGCGCAGGCCAGCGCGAACTCCGCGTTCTCCTTGTAGCCGTCGAAGAAATGCTCGCAATCGAGCATCACCTCGCGCCCTGCTGCCTTTGCGGCCGTCACGCTGTCGCGGATCGAGGCGAGGTTCTCCTCGTTGGTGGTCTCCAGCGCGACGCGCACCTGATAGGCGGATGACTTCGCGACGAAGCAGATCGTGTCCGCCTTGGCCTCCAGCAGTGCGGCGACGCCCGGATCGTTGGACACCGAGCGTCCCGCCCGGCGCGTCATCCCGAAGGCAGTGAAGCGGGCATGGCCGAGCTTGGGCTTGGCGGCGAAGAACTCGGTGTCGAGCGGGTTGGCGCCGGGATAGCCGCCCTCGACATAGTCGATGCCGAGATCGTCGAGCATGCGCGCGATCGCCTGCTTGTCGGCCAGCGTGAAATCGACACCGTTGGTCTGCGCACCGTCGCGCAAGGTGGTGTCGAACAGATAAAGTCGTTCTCTGCTTGTGCCTGCCCTGCTCATGCCTGCGCTCCCCCGGAGCCGAGCGTCTTCTTCATCGTGGTGTTGGCGAGCCACTCGCCATTGATGGAGACGCTGTTGCGCTGCTGCGCGACATAGCCGCGCTTGCGGAAGAATTCGACCGCCGTGTCGCTGGCGTCGACCGACAGACCGGTCGTGCCGCGCGCGCCCGCCAGCTTTTCTAGCGCGTCGCATAGCAGGGCCCCGACGCCCTGCCCGGCCGCGTTCGGATGGACGTAGAGCATGTCGATGTGATCGTTGCCCTTCAGCGCGGCGAAGCCGACCGGCGAGCCCTGCAGGGTCGCAATCAAGGTGAGCTCGGATGCCAGCCTTTTGCCGAAGCCCGTCTCATCCTCCGCAGCGGACGCCCAGGCCTCCTGCTGCTCCTCGCTGTAGTCGTCACCTGTCAGCCCCTGGATGCTGGCGACGAAGATCGCGGCGAGCAGCGGCGTATCAGCCGGAAGAAACGGCCGCAGTGCGGGCCTCGGGAGAGCCTGTCCCATGTGTCACCACATGCCGTAGAGTTTCGTGACCAGCGCTACTGCGCCCGCGATCAGCACCAGTTTGAGCAGGATGTAGTACAGCCAGTGCCGCGGAAACGGGGTGTCGGGCTTGCTCATCGCGCAATCTCCCAGGTCGTGACCGGCTTGCCGTCGGCGCCTTTGCCATCCTTCAATACAACGCCCATCGCCGCGAGCGCGTCGCGCAGGCGATCGGACTCCTTGAAGTCCTTCCGCGCGCGGGCCGCGGTACGCTCGGCGATCAGGCCTTCGACCTCGGCGGCGTCCACGCCCTTGGCCTGCTGCTTTCGCGCTTCCCATTGCACGGCGGTCTCCGACAGGAAACCCGCAAAGCGAAGCGAGCCGGCAAAGGCAGCGCGATCCAACTCGCCGCCGGACGCCGCATGGCTCCGCAACGCGTGCAGCTCTGCGATCATCAGCGGCGTGTTGAGATCGTCAACGAGCGCCGCGATGATCTCAGGCTCCGGCTGCTCGCCCGGCGCATCGGCCGCAACGCGATACCAGTCGTCGAGCGTCTTGGCGCTCTCCTCCAGGCCCTTGACCGTCCAGTCCGCCGGCGAACGATAATGCATCTTGAGCATGTTGAGGCGCAGCACCTCGCCGGGCCAGTCCGCCAGCAGGTCGCGAATGGTGACGAAATTGCCGAGGCTCTTCGACATCTTCGCGCCCTCGACCTGGACGAACTCGTTGTGCAGCCAGTAGTTCGCCATCACTGAGGTGCCATGGGCGCAACGCGACTGCGCGATCTCGTTCTCATGATGCGGGAAGATCAGGTCGAGCCCGCCGCCATGGATGTCGAAGACCTCACCGAGATAGGCCGCGCTCATCGCCGAGCACTCGATGTGCCAGCCCGGGCGGCCGCGGCCCCACGGGCTGTCCCAGCCCGGCTCGTCCTCCGACGACTGCTTCCACAGCACGAAGTCGGCGGGATTCTTCTTATGTGCATCGACGGCCACGCGCGCGCCGGCAAGCTGCTCGTCGAGCTTGCGACCCGACAGCGCGCCATAGTCCGGCATTGATCGGGTGTCGAACAACACCTCGCCGCCCGCCTCATAGGCGTGGCCACGCGCGATCAGTTGCTTGATCAGGGTCACCATATCCGCCTTGCCATCGGGGCGCGGCAGCACGAACTCGGTGGCGCGTGGCTCGAAGGTCGGAGGCAGGCTGCCGAGCGCAGCCGCGTCGCTGCGGAACTGATTGGCCGTCACCTCGGTAACCTTCCGGATCGCCTCGTTCAGCGGCAGCCCGGGAAAGTCGCGCGCGGCGCGGGCGTTGATCTTGTCGTCGACATCCGTGATGTTGCGGACATATGTGACGTGCTTCTCGCCATAGATATGCCGCAGCAGCCGGAACAGCACGTCGAAGACGATCACCGGGCGCGCATTGCCGATATGGGCGAAGTCGTAGACCGTCGGTCCGCAGACATACATGCGGACGTTGTCGGGATCGAGCGGCACGAAGGGGCGCTTCTCCCGCGATGCGGTGTCGTACAAACGCAAGTCCATGGTCCGTCCCCGAATGCCCTGTGCTCACCGCCTCGCCGGACCGACAGGTCCATGACGAGGCGCAACGGGTGTCCTACGCCGAACGACCGACCGCGAGCGGACGGCAACGGCACGAATCACGCTCCCGACCTACCGGCCGGGCGTCCTGATCATCTCTGTTGAGAAAAGACGGCCTCAGCCAGCGGATCGCTAGCGCGTAATCTCGCGGCAAATGCAGCAGATGGCGAGGAAACCGTTCATGAAACTCACCATGATGCAGCAGGCTGTCTCCGTCAAGAGCCGCAAAACGGCCGCTTTCACTGCCCAAATGCTCGCGCCCCGCCTCATGGTTAATCATTTTTAACCTTTTGGGCCTAACCATGAGTTGTCTCCTACACCCACCGGTGCACCATGCGAATCTCCCCGGCGCTGCTCGCCTGCTGTGTTCTCCTCGCCGCCGCGACCGCCGCCACGGCGGAGAGCCGCATCTTCATCATCGCCAACGAAGCCGACGGCTACGGCGTCGACCAGTGCCTCGCCAAGGGCGACCGCTGCGGCGCCTCGGCTGCGCGCTCGTACTGCCAATCACGGGATTTTGCACAGGCCTCCTCCTATCGCCGCGTCGACCCCGATGAAATCACCGGATCGGTGCCGAAAGCCGGCGCAAACTGCGCCCATGGCGGCTGCAGAGACTTTGTCGCGATCACCTGCCAGCGCTGAGACGGCCGGGAACGGCTGTTCCCGCCACCTCGGCGCCCCGGAAACGACGTGACGATGCCCGACAAAGCGGCTATGGGATGCCCGCCGCTGCCGCGATTTTTCCGAATTCTGTGCTAGTCCCGCGGCTGCACCCATGGACCGGAATACCGCATCTTGATCGCATCCCTGTCTCCGCGCCTGTTGGCCCTCTCTGCGCTGCTCGGACTGACCCTGACCGGCTCGCACGCCCTGGCGCAATCCAGCTCCGATTCCTATGCGCAGATGCCGCCGGGCCCGCCCGGGCCGCAGGCCGGCGTCAATCCGATCTGCCCACGTCTGGAAGCGCAGCTCGCCTCGATCGATCGCGGCGGTGGCGGCGATCCCGCGCGTGAGGACCAGATCCGGCGTTATCAGGACGCGGCCGCCAAGCAGCAAGGCGAGCTCGACCGCGTCAGCATGCAGGCCAAGCGCATGGGTTGCGACAGCCCCGGCTTCTTTTCGATCTTCAACGGCCGCGCGGCCGAATGCCAGCCAGTGAACAACCAGATCCAGCAGATGCGCTCCAACCTGGACCAGATCATGGGCAGCCTGGAGCGTCTGCGCAGCGGTGGGTTCGGCGGTGAGCGCGACAACCAGCGCCGCTCGGTGCTGGTTGCCCTCGGCCAGAACAATTGCGGCCCGCAGTACCAGCAATATGCCAATGCAAACGCCAATCGCAGCGGCGGCGGCAACTTCCTGACCAGCCTGTTCGGCGGCGGGGCCGACAGCAATCCCGCCGCATCGCTGCCGCCGCCGAGCGCCGATCTCGCGGCGCCGCAGGGCACCTTTCGGACCGTGTGCGTGCGCAGCTGCGACGGCGCCTATTTCCCGATCTCGTTTGCCACCGTTCCCGGCCGCTTCGCCGACGACGAGCGCGCCTGCAAGGCGCAATGCCCTGCCGCCGACGCGACGCTGTTCACCTATCGCAATCCCGGCGAAGACATGAACCAGGCGGTCTCGGTCAACGGTCAGCCCTATACCGCGCTGCCGAACGCCTTCAAGTTCCGCACCGAGTTCAACCCGAGCTGTTCCTGCAAGGCGCCGGGCCAGACCTGGGCGGAGGCACTGAAGTCGATCGACGACCGAGCCACCGCCGCCGAGCAGGGCGACATCATCGTCACCGAGGAGAGCGCCAAGCGCATGCAGCAGCGCCAGACCGGCAGGGCGCCGGCGAACGCCGCCAGGAAGGGTGCCGCGCCGGCCGAGGCCGCAGCGCCAGCGACCGCGGACATCACGACCAGCGCTGGCGGCGACAAGCAGATCCGCACGGTCGGACCGACTTTCATCCCGCAGCGCTGATCGAGTCAGTCGCCGGGCCATGGGCGTCATCCCTCGAACGCGTCTGATGACGCGCGGTCAGCAAGCGCCCGGTCGTCGCGCGCCTCCAGCGGACTCGTGATCAGAGCGGGCGAGATGACCTCGCCCGACGGTCCCAGCGCGTCAGCGAACCGCCAGCGGTTTCGCAATGCTGCGAGACGACGCAACTGTGCCGGGCCGATGCCTTCGAGCGGCGCAAACCCGCCAGCCACGTCGCCGATCTCGGCCGTGGCGCCGACGACAACGGCCAGCGCGCCGGACAGGCTCGCCAGTGCCATCAGCAGCGTCGCGCGGACGCGGGCCAGCAATTGATGACGGGCGCTTCCCGCAAGCGGCCCGGGCAGCGCGCGCTCGAAGCCTTCGACGGCGGCCGCGATCGGTACCCGCTCGGCGGCGAAGCCGAGTCGCGCCGCGACCGCCATGGCCTGATCCAGCGACGCCTGCGACGTGCCGGGTCCGGACAGCATCACGCCGCGGACTTTGCCGGACCCGAGCGCATCGACCGCCAGGGCTGCGGCCAGCGCCGACTCGATGGCTTCGGTCAGGCCGAGCACGATGCCGGTGAAGCCGTGCTTCTCGACGTGGTCGCGCAGGCCGAGCACGCGGGCCGCGTAGTCCGCCTCTTCGCCCTCGATCAGCGTGGTGACCGGTCCCCGGCACTGCCAGCCATCGTCTCCCCTGCTCCATGCCAAGGTCGCGACTTCAGCGACGAAGCCCGGGAGCTGTGCCGCCGCCGAGAGATCGGCGTTCAGCGCGAAGGACGCGCCGTCGAACACCTCGCCGTCCTGACCGCCGACCTGGTTGAGCCAGACGAGCGGCAGATCGCTTTCGGTGACGCGGGCCACGGCGGCCGACAGGCGCCGGTCGCCGCCGCTGCGCACGTAGCATGAGCGGCTCGGCACGACGATGAGCTCGGCCCCGGTTTCCGCCAGCGTCTCGACGACGTTTTCGTAGTTCGAGGAGTCTTCGAGCGAGATGTCTTCGCCGATCGCGACCCCGATGCGGACGCCCCGCACGCTGAGCGGGCCGGCCGCCGGGCCGCGCGTGAACACGCGCTTCTGATCACCATCGGCCAGGTTGGCCTTGAAGCGCGTCGCGGCGATGCGGCCGGCGTCGAGCAGCACGCAGGCATTGTAGAGCTTGCCGTCCTCGGTCCAGGGCGTGCCGATCAGCACCGCCGGCCCGCCATCGGCGGTCTCGCGCGCGAGCGCCTCGATCGCGGCCCGGCACGCGGCCTGAAATGCCGGCTTCAGCACCGGGTCCCGGGATGGATGCCCCGCCAGGAACAGCTCCGGCAGCACCACGAGATCGGCGCCGTCGGCCGCCGCCCTCGCCCGCGCCTCGCGCGCCTTCGCGGCATTTCCCGCGATGTCGCCGGCCGTCGGGTTGAGCTGGGCCAGCGTGATCCTGAAGAAGTCAGCGGCCATCGCTCAACTCATTCACAGCAGCCCGAGCCGCTCGGCGATCGCGAACAGCCAGAAGCAGCCCGACATCAGCAGCGCGACGCCGACTGCGGCCGAGCCGAGATCCTTGACCCGGCCGATCTGCAGATCGTGCTCGGTGGTCAGGCGGTCGGCGAGCTTCTCGATCGCGGTGTTCAGCAGCTCGACGACCAGCACCAGCACCACCGCGCAGACCAGCTCGACGCTGCGCATCGGCGTCGCGCCGATCACATAGGCGAGCGGCAGCGCCAGCAGGAATGCGACGACCTCCTCGCGCACCGCCTGCTCGGAGCGCAGCGCGAAGGCCAGGCCGTTGCGCGAGTTGACCGTCGCGCGCCACAAACGCAGCATCAGAAGCCCGCGACCGCCGGCATCGGTGCGGACTTGCCGCCGCGCTGCTGCTTCAACAGCTCGGCGATCAGGAACGCCATGTCGATCGACTGCTCGGCGTTCAGCCGGGGATCGCACACCGTGTGATAGCGGTCGTTGAGATCCTCGTCGGTGATCGCGCGCGCACCGCCGATGCACTCGGTGACATCCTTGCCGGTCATCTCGAGATGGATGCCGCCGGCATGGGTGCCCTCCGCGGCATGCACCGCGAAGAACGCGCGCACCTCGGACACGATGCGGTCGAACGGCCGCGTCTTGTAGCCCGAGGTCGAGGTGATGGTGTTGCCGTGCATCGGATCGCACGACCACACCACCTTGCGCCCTTCCCGCTGGACCGCGCGGATCAGTCCCGGCAGATGATCGCCGACCTTGTCGGCGCCGAAGCGGTTGATCAGCGTCAGCCGTCCCGGCTCGTTGTCGGGGTTGAGGATGTCGATCAGCTTGAGCAGTTCGTCCGGCTTCAGCGATGGGCCGCATTTCAGGCCGATCGGGTTCTTGATGCCGCGGAAATATTCGACATGGCCGTGATCGAGCTGGCGGGTGCGGTCGCCGATCCAGATGAAATGGCCAGAGGTCGCGTACCAGTCGCCGGTGGTGGAATCGACACGGGTGAAGGCCTGCTCGTAGCCGAGCAGCAGCGCCTCGTGGCTGGTGTAGAAATCGGTGGCGCGCAGCTCCGGATGGCTCTCGAGGTCGAGGCCGCAGGCGCGCATGAAGTTGAGCGCCTCCGAGATGCGGTCGGCGAGCTCCTTGTAGCGGCGCGACTGCGGGGAATCCTTGACGAAGCCGAGCATCCACTGATGCACGCTGCCGAGATTGGCGAAGCCGCCGGTGGCGAACGCCCGCAGCAGGTTCAACGTCGCCGCCGACTGCCGGTAGGCGTCGAGCTGACGCTGCGGATTGGGGATACGCGCCTCGGCGGTGAAGGCGGTGTCGTTGACGATGTCGCCGCGATAGCTCGGCAGCTCGACGCCATCGATCTTTTCGGTGGGCGAGGAGCGCGGCTTGGCGAACTGGCCGGCGATGCGGCCGACCTTCACCACCGGCACCGCGCCGGCATAGGTCATGACCACCGCCATCTGCAGCAGCACGCGGAAGAAGTCGCGGATGTTGTTGGCGCCGTGCTCGGCAAAGCTCTCGGCGCAATCGCCGCCCTGGAGCAGGAACGCCTCGCCCGCCGCCACCCGCGCCAATGCCTTCTTCAGGTTGCGCGCCTCGCCGGCGAACACCAGCGGCGGAAAGGTCGCAAGCTGCGCCTCGACCTCGGCCAGCGCCTTCTGGTCGGGATAGTCGGGCACCTGCTGCACCGGCTTGGACCGCCAGCTCTCCGGGCTCCAGCGCTCCGTCATGGCTTTCTACTCCCTCTAGACGGCCGCACACTTGTTCCCCGCACGGCGGCGCGCGCCTTATACACAGCCTGTCCCCGGACTGCCATCTGGAATTTAAGTCGTCCGGCCAAGCCATTGCGGCAGCGAAAGGATTCTGACCGGGTTGAGATTCCGGGTGATCCCGGAGCCGCATGCCTGCTCCCGTGTCCGCGAGCCCCAAGCCGCCGGCGGTGAAGACATGCAACACGCTCCCGCGACGCGGCTGCGCCCGAGCTATGCTGGACCTCGTTCGCCCTCCAATAGTCGGAGGGCGCAGGGAATGCCGGACGATGGCCTCGCCCATGGCCCGCCTGCGGAAGAAAGTGCAGGCGGCAGGTACCACAGGTTCAGCCGGTCAACCGGCATTCCCTGCGCGACGGTCTTCACGCTTATACGCAGTCTGCCTGGTGCGCCGGGCTTGTTGGCCACCATTGCCACGCGAAGCGAGGCTCCGCGTAACGTGACACCAGCGTCGGGGTGTCAGCACGCTGCGACTTCACGTCCGCGCCGAGCCGTTCGTCCGCACGCCCGAAGACATGCTGCGGCTCCCTCGCGGCCATCGCTCCCCGCCCCGCGTGTCGTGACGATCGCGCGCAACGCCCCTTCCGAGTGAGGCGGGATGGCGACACTAAAGCATGATTTCTGATATTCGTAAAGAGAAATCTTTTGTCCATGACCGCGATCGGGAGTAGTCCGGACCCGCACCGCTTCGCGGCACGTCCCGGAATGCAGCAACGATAGCTTGGCTGCGCGCGAAGGGGACGACGCCTCTCCGTCATACGACCAGCAACAGACCCGACAGCAGCAGGATGCCCAGGATCATCTTCCTGAACAGCGCGTCGTTGATCCTGCGGAAGGCGAGGATGCCGAGCGCAGTGCCGGCGAACAGCGCCGGGATGCTCAAGGCGAGATCGATGATCACCTTGGACGACAGATCCTGCCGGGCCAGCATCGTCGCCAGCGAGGCGAGCTGAATCGCGGCAATGAACGGCTGGACGACGCCGCGCTGCTCGGTCTTCGGCAGGCCGTGCATCTCGCACCAGATCGTCGGCAGCGCACCCGGCATCGCCGTGAGGCCGCCGATGAGACCGCCGCCGAAGCCGACGATCGCGGTGCGGCCTCGGTTCATCGGTTGAAGGCTGCCCAGCGCCGGCTTGAACAGCATGTAGCCGGCGTAGATCGCGATCGTCGCGCCAAACACCTGCTGAAACACGCGCGCGTCCGCATTGTGCAGCAGCCAAAGCGCGAGGGGGACGCCCAGCAGGCCGCCCAGGATCAGGACGAAACTGTCCTTCCAGCGGATGCTGCTGCGAAGCGCCCAGAGGTTCGTCGCCTGCACGCCGACGCTGCACGCCATCATCAACGGCACGGCCTCCAAAGGCTGCAGACTGTGCAGCAGGATCGCGCCGGCCACGGCGGAAAAGGCGAACCCGGCCAGGCCGGAAACGAAGGCACCAAAGAAAACGGCGGCGCTGAGCAGCAGAAATGATCCTGATCCGGCCATGAAATAGCTCCGGCTGATGAAGTTGAAAATGAGCGGGGATCGTCAATCGTAGGGCTGGAGCGTTGCAGTCCCATCGGCCTGCGCTCCGCTTCGCGTGGCATCGCCCCGCAGCATCGTGGCTGCGACGACGTGCAGGAACAGGAAGACGGCGAGGACGCTCGCGGCCAACACCGCGCGGGGGATCATCGGCAGCTTGCGCCGCGGCCGAGCCTCGTTTGGCTGCATGTCCGTCATCTCCATCACCTGATGCCGGGCTTGCTAGCAGTTCAGCGTCCCCTCAGCGTCCCCCGAGCAGAGTATGGCGTGCGGCGTGTTTCCGTGCAGGGCGAGGAGGAGTCGGCGTCGGTCAGTTCCTCGGCGCTCGTCATTCGCAACCGCTGCCATGGCCGCGGTCGATCGCAGAGCGCAGGCGGATCGGTCGTGCGCACACGACGCAACCCCCGCTCGCATCTGCCATCCCGACACGCCGCGCGCAGAACATGCATCGATCCGTCATCAGGCCGACACGCGGCAGGTGATATCGCGCGCCCCGCTATCCGGCATCATCGAGGGGAATCGACCAATGACACTTCGCCTATGGGCGGGCGCAATCGCGCTTGGATGCACCAGCCTGCTCGGCAGCGCGCTGCACGCCGCAGACGGAACGTTCAGCACGCTGACCTACAACGTGGCGGAAACGCCGACCGCCTACAATGGCGGCAGCGACGCGCATTCGCGCGTGATCAGCTGCTATCTGCGCCAGTTCGGCATCGTCAACGTGCAGGAAGATTTTCTCTGGCACGCGGCGCTCTATGACACCTGCGACAACCATCCCTATCGCACGCCGACCTCGGGCACGGCCGGCATCGGCGACGGCATGAATACGCTCAGCACCTATTCGTTCGACGATCTCGATCGCGTGACCTGGACCAAGCGCGCCGATTCGGACGCGCTGACGCCGAAGGGCTTCTCGCTGGTCCGCACGCGGCTGGCCGAAGGCGTCTATCTCGACTTCTACAACCTGCACGCCCAGTCCGGCACGTCCTCCACCGATCTCGCCTACAGCGAGTCCGACGTGGCGCAGATCCTGAGCTACATCGAGGCGAACTCGGCCGGCAACGCCGTCATGGTGATGGGCGACACCAACACGCGCTACACCCGGGCCGGCCAGAACATGTGGGAATTCCTGCATCACGGCTTCAGCGATGCCTGGATCGAGACGGTGCGCGGCGGCAGCGTGCCGCCGATCGGCGACCCGCTGGTCTGCGGCGGCACCCAGACGGCGCGGCCGGATTGCGAGATCGTCGACAAGGTGCTGTGGCGGAACAACGGCTTCCTGAACCTGCAGGCGTCCAACTATGCCGACCGCCAGGACGCGCTGGACTCGAACGGCGCGCAGCTCTCCGATCATCATCCGGTCGAGGTCGACTGGAGCTTCGCCACGGCCGCGAGCCGCAGGCTGAGCGACCAGTTCGGCGGGCCGCATGGCACGAGCTACAACGACGTCTCGGCGCTGCCGGCCAACCCGGTGGCGAGCAAGCTGACCATCCGCACCGGAGCCCGGGTCGACCAGGTCGAGCTGACGCTGTCCAACGGCTATGTCTACAGCCATGGCGGCACCGGCGGCACGGCGCAGAGCCTGGCGCTCGGCAGCGGCGAATATCTCACCTCGGTCAATCTGTGCAGTGATCAGTATCAGGGCCACACGCGCATCTTCCGGGTCGCGTTCGGCACCAGCGCGGGCCGCACTTTGTCGGGCGGCACGACGACGTCGAGCTGCACCAGCTACACCGCACCGAGCGGCTGGCAGATCACCGGCTTCCACGGCCGGTCCGGCGACGAGATCGACAAGCTCGGCGTCGTCTACGCGCCGGTCCCCACCGCCACAGCGCCAGCGCGCCAGCCGGTCCGCATCGTCAATCGCACGTCGGCGCTGTGCATGGACGCCAGCGGCGGCGCGATGGCCGACGGCACCGCCGTGATCCAGTGGTACTGCACCGGCGCCGCCAACCAGACCTGGAGCTACGACGATGCCAGCGGCATGATCCGCAGCATGCAGGACCCGCACTACTGCCTCGACAACAACGGCAGCTATGGCGACGGCGCGCAACTCGTCATCTGGACCTGCACCGGCAACAACAACCAGCGTTTCCGCTACGACGCCGCGGCCGGCACGATCGCGGTGCGCAGCTATCCGGTCGAGGTCACGAGCCAGAACGCCACCTCCGTGGGCAACCAGCTGCTGACCACCTCGGCCTCGGCGGCGGGATCGCAGCAATGGACGCTGACGCCTTGAGCCGACCATGAACGCAGATGATCCGGGCGGTCGCGCCGGCCGGATCATGCTGCGGTGGTCCCGGAAGTCCACCGAAGCCGTCCGCGCCCCACCCGTCGAACTTGCGGACCGATCGCTCCAACGAGAATTCATGCTTGACCTATTCATAACTTTGCGGTTATGAGTTTATTCATAACCAACGGGTTATGGATAAAATGGCGCGATCGCCCGACCTCCTGTTCAGATCACTTGCCGACCCGACCCGGCGGGCCATTTTCGAGGGCCTGTGCCGGCATGGCGAGCAGACCGTCGGCGCGCTGACGGCCAAGGCCGGCGTGTCGCAACCAGCCGTGTCGAAACATCTCGGCGTGCTCAAGCAAGCCGGCCTTGTGCGCGAGCGCCACGAAGGCCGCCAGACGCATTATCGCGCGCAGCCGAAGGCGCTCGCCCCCCTGCTCGACTGGACCAGCCGCATGGCCGCGTTCTGGGAGAGCCGGTTCGATGACCTGGAAAATCTTCTCAACAGGATGGATCAATGACGAAAGCCGCGCCGGAAACCCGCACCGTCGTCGTCGAACGCGAGTTCGCGCATCCACCGGAAAAGCTCTGGCGCGCGCTGACGCAGCCGCATCTGATCGCGGAGTGGCTGATGGCGAATGATTTCGTGCCGGCGGCCGGTCATCGCTTCAAGCTGAAGGCCGACTGGGGCGTGGTTGATTGCCAGGTCACGACTGTCGAGCCGCACAGGACGCTGTCCTACAGCTGGGCCGCCCTCGGCCTCGACAGCGTCGTGACCTGGACGCTGACGCCGACGGCGGCGGGCACGCATCTGCGCATGGAGCAGACCGGCTTCGGACCGGATCAGACCCGCGCCTATCAGGGCGCAAGCTACGGCTGGCCGAAGTTCTTCGACGGCCTGGAGCAGACTCTGGCGCGGCTCGACTGAGCCGAACCGGACGAAAACTCATCATCAAGGAAAGAAACAGATGAATTGGAGCAACACGATCCGGCAGGTGCATCGCTGGGTGTCCATCGCCTTCACGCTCGGCGTCATCGTCAACATCGCGGCGATGACGCAGACGCAGCCGGCCTTCTGGATCGGCCTGCTCGCGCTTGTCCCGCTGATCGTGCTGCTCTGCACGGGGCTTTACATGTTCGCGCTGCCCTATCTCGCACGACCGCGCAACGCGCGGCAGGCCGGTTGACGAGACAGCAGCTTGGCCCGTCATTGCGAGCGGGGTGGTGTACAAGCGCGATCTGAGCGGCGATGCGCTGAGGGTGCGGGACTGCTCACTCCAGCCCGTTCGACGACACCCAGCCGACGACGCCGTTCCACACCGCCCGGCACGACGGAAACCGGCTGATGCCGTCGCCCGGCATCACGCAGCCGCCGACCATCGCGGTCTCGCCGGCCGGAATGCGGGTCAGGATGCTGGATTTCTGCCCGGGCTCGCTGCGCAGGTTGAGATAGCCCTGCGAGACGTTGCGCTTGACCACGCGCGGCACGAGATGCGGATTGGGCAGAATGGCTTGCGCGCGCTCCGTCGGAGAGTCGGTTGGACGCGCCGCGGTCTGGGTCTTCTTCAGCTCCTCGATGCGGGCGCGCGCCATCGAGCCGTATGGCGTGCTGCCGAACTGGCGCACGAAATCCTCGAGCACGGCGATGCTGGTGGTGTTCTGCGTCACCGCCCAGGCCCGCTCGGCCGGATCGGATGACGACGGCGCCGGCTGCGCGGTCGAGGCCGGCGCGAACGCTTGGCCCGCGAAGTAGAAGTCGCCGTCGACCGGCGAGCTCGACACCCAGGGCTGCTGGCTTCCAGCGGTCGCCCGCTTCACCTCCAGGCCGACCTGGTTGAAGGTCTTGAAGATGTCGAGACCCGGCTGCTTGATCGTCTCGGCCAGGGCCTTCGTGAACGGGCTGTTGCCGTCGCGGCCGTCGAGCGCGACGTTGCCGGGCTGGGTCGCGAACGAGATCAGCGTGCCCTCCGGCGCGCGCATCTGCGCAAGCCCGCTGCCGGCGTCGCGCAGGCCGCGGCCGCCGAACGGATTGTTGCGGCAGGCATCGAGGATGACGAGGTTCAGCTTGGTGCCCGCGCTCTCCATCTGCCGCAGCACGACATTGACGTCGAGCATCTGGAAATCGACGTCGGCCTCGCGGGTCGGATTGGCGTCGACCGGGACCAGATAGTTGGCGCCGCGCACCTGCACGCCGTGACCGGCGTAGTACACCAGCGCGACGTCGGCGCCGCGCGCGTTGGCGCCGAACTCCTGCACGGCCCTGCGCATCGCGGTTTCGTCGAGATCGAGCTGGGCGCCGCCGCCGACCAGGGTGAAGCCGAGCCCGGCCAGCGTCTGCGCCATCAGCGCGGCATCATGTCTGGGATTGTCGAGCCGGCTGACGGCGCGATAGGCCGAATTGCCGATGACGAGCGCGATGCGGGTGTCGGCGAGCGCCGGGCTGCATAGGAACAGCACGCTGCATCCGGCCAGCACCAGCCTCATCCATTGCCGCATCCGTCCGCCCTCGCCAACCTCGATGGCACGAGCTTATACGTCCGTCGCGGGAGGAGAAAAGCACGGCTTCACGACGGCCGGTCTCGTGAGGCCATGCCGGCCGTTCGAGGCCGCAGCAACCAGCAGAATGCCTCGCGCAGGATCTCGGTGCCGTCAGCCGGGTGCCAGGCGCCATGGGCGATCACGATCCGCTCGGGGTGCCACGCCAGCATGGTCTCGACCGCCGCCCGCAACTCGCGTCGGTGCCGCCAGGTAAATGTCAGCCGGAGATCGCGCGGCAGGCCGCCATGCGGCGGACCGACGCCCCCGATCCAGCTCAGGTAGCGCGCCAGGCCGGCGCCGATCTTGGCCGGCTCGAAATTCTCCATCAGATCGGTCAGGATCAGCGTGCGCGACGGCCGATGGAAGAACACGACCTCCGTCATATAGCTGCCGAGGACGGGCAAGGTCGCGATCTCATCATCCCACGGATAGCCAGTGCTGCGATCCAGCGGCCTGCCCTCGAAGTCGATGCGGCCCTTCGCCTGCGCGCGAATGCCAGGTGCCAGATAGATCGCCGCGTCGGGAAACGCCGCCTGCCAGTCGGGGATCCACCAATAGTGGATGCGATTCGGACCGATGATGTCGCGCACGCGGCCTTCCCGGTCGATCTCGGCCCGCAGCGCCGGCGTCAACGGCGTGGGCGAGTGGATGAACAGATCGCCGGAGGCGCAGCGCACCACGGTCATGCGGGTGGGAAACGGAAATTTCAGCCCGGGAATGCCGAAGCGGATCACGGGCCCGTCGACGATCCAGATGTTCTCGGCAACGGGCTTCAGGGTGTTGAGCGGCGGATAGGTCGCAAGGCAATCATCCTGGGACATGCTGGTCGCTCTCCAACCGCCCGTTCACTGAACGGCTCCAAGATGGCAAGCCCGATCGGCCATGGTGTGGACCGTCGTCAGACCGTGAGCACTGGCCACCGCAGTCGCTACGGAGGCCGGCTGCGCACGAGCGCCAAGAAGCAGACGGCGTCCTACTCCGCCGCCTGCCGCACGTGGCGCTCGGTCACCGTGCGCATCGTCACCAGCTCCTCGGCAGCCGAGGGATGCAGCGCGATGGTGGCGTCGAAATCGGCCTTGGTCGCCTTCATCTTGATGGCGATGGCGACGGCCTGGGTGATCTCCGCAGCCATGTCGCCGACGATGTGGCAGCCGAGCACGCGGTCGCTGGTGCCGTCGACGACGAGCTTCATCAGCACGCGGGTGTCGCGGCCGGACATCGTCGCCTTGATCGGGCGGAAATTCGTCTTGTAGATGTCGACGCGGTCGTACAGCTCGCGCGCCTGGGTTTCCGTCAGGCCGACGGTGCCGACTTCAGGCTGGCAGAACACGGCGGTCGGAATGTCCGCGTGATCGACGCGCACGGTCTTGCCGCCGAACACGGTGTCGGCAAAGGCGTGGCCCTCGCGGATCGCAACCGGCGTCAGGTTGAAGCGATGGGTGACGTCGCCGATCGCGTAGATGCTCGGCACCGAGCTCTGCGAGAACGCGTCGACCGCGATGCCGCCGTTCCGGGGATTGATGGCGACGCCGGCCTTCTCCAGGCCGAGATTGGCCACCGCCGGATGGCGGCCGATCGCGAACATCACCTTGTCGGAGGCGATGCTGGAGCCGTTCGACAGATGGGTGGTGTAGTCCTGGCCGTGCCTGTCGACGCTGGTGACGGTGCATCCGGTAAGGATGGTGATGCCTTCCTTCTCCATCTCCGAGCGGACATGCTTGCGGACGTCCTCGTCGAAGCCGCGGAGGATGTTGTCGCCGCGATAGACCACGGTCACGTCGGAGCCGAAATTGGCGAAGATGCAGGCGAACTCGAGCGCGATGTAGCCGCCGCCCTGGATCACGATCCGGCGCGGCAGCTCGTCGAGATGAAACGCCTCGTTGGACGAGATGACGTGCTCGATGCCGGGAATCGGCGTGCCGTGGTTGGGCGCGCCGCCGGTCGCGATGAGAATGTACTTGGCGCGGATGGTCTCGCCGGTCGTCAGCCGCACGGTGTGGGCGTCCTCGAGCACCGCGCGGGTCTTGACGATCCTGGCGCCGGACTTCTCGACGTTGCTGGTGTAGGCCGCCTCGAGCCGCGCGATCTCCTTGTCCTTGTTCCTGATCAGCGTCGGCCAGTCGAAGGTCGCGGTCGGGATGGTCCAGCCGAAGCCCGCGGCGTCGGCGATCTCCTGGCGGACATGCGAGCCGATCACGAACAGCTTCTTGGGCACGCAGCCGCGGATCACGCAGGTGCCGCCCATGCGGTATTCCTCGGCGACAACAACGCGAGCGCCATAGCCGCTCGCGATGCGGGCGGCGCGCACGCCGCCCGAGCCGCCACCGATCACGAACAGGTCGACGTCGAATTCAGCCATCTCTCCCCCGACCTGGCCTTTCGGCCGCAAGCCTCAGATCGGCTTGTTGCGCTTGCGCATCTCGGCGCGGAACTGTGCGGTGACGGTGTCGGAGAACTCCGCCGCCCACAGGTTCATCGCCTGCATGCTCATCTGGATCGCCTTCGGCTCCGCCGCAAGCAGCTTCTGGCCGATGGCTGACTTGTAGAAAGCGACGAGGTTGGCGATCTCCTGGTCGGAGAACTCGTTGCAGTAGATCTGCGCCATCTTCTCGCCGATCTCCTTCTCCTTGCCGGCATAGGTCTGCGCGACCACCACGGCGACCTCGTCGAGGTCCTTCTGGTAGTTGAGATTGGACTGCAGCAGCGCCTGCTTGGTCTGCTGCACGATGCCGGGGACGGCATTGGCGTACATCGCAGCCGCGTTCTTCATCCCCAGAATCTCGCGCGCGCCGGCCATGCAGGCGGGCGAGGCCGGCTTCAGCGCCGGTGCCTGGCCCTGTGCCGCAACCGGGCTTGCCGAGGCCAGGGCCAGCACGAGTCCGGCGGCCGGCAAGATTCTGAACACGCTCTTCATTCCAAGTCTCCTGTGAGTTGCCACCCTGAGCGCAGCCTCGTGCCGCGCTCAGGGCCGCTGGATAACGCGAATTCCCTGTGCGCCTGCCAGGATCGCCGTGCTGCCGAGGCCGATGAACAGCCCATGCTCGACCACGCCCGGAATTGCGCTCAAAAGGTCCGCCAGGCGCGGGGGATCCACGATCTCCCCAAGGCGGACGTCGATAATCCAGTGGCCGCCATCGGTGACGAAAACGTGGCCGTCTGCGGACTTGCGCAGGCTCATCGGCCCGGACACGCCGGCCGTGGCGAAGGCGTCACTCATCTCGCGCTGGGTCGCAGCGAGGCCGAACGGAACCACCTCGACCGGCAGCGGGTAGCGGCCGAGCCGCGCCACCCATTTGCTGTCGTCAGCGATCACGATCATGCGATCCGAGGCGCTGGCGACGATCTTCTCGCGCAGCAGCGCGCCGCCGCCGCCCTTGATCATATCGAGCGCCGGATCGATCTCGTCGGCGCCGTCGACGGTGATGTCCAGCCGGTCGATCTCGTCGAGCGTGGTCAGCGGCACGCCGCACGCTTGCGCCTGCGCGCGCGTCGCCTCCGAGGTCGGCACGCCCACGATCTTGAGGCCGGCGCGCACCTTTTCCCCGAGCAGATCGACGAAATGCTTGGCGGTCGAACCGGTGCCGAGACCGAGCTTCATGCCGCTCTCGACCTCCTCCAGCGCACGCGCCGCCGCCTGCCGCTTCAATGCATCCATGTCGACCAAGGAACCCGCCCTTCACACCCAGGGCCCCCACAAGCCGGGGCCGAAAGCCGGCGCATATCTAGCGATGTTTTGACGCGGGGCCTAGCTCTCGCCGGCCACGAAATCGGACAAAAAGCCGTTGCGAGGCCCTTGCACGGACGCAAGCCGGCCGCTAGCGGATACCGATGCTCATCTCCAGCACCATCGTCTTCGATCTCGACGGCACCCTGATCGACACGGCGCCGGATCTCATCAACGCGCTGAACCACATCTTGCAGCGCGAAGGGCTGCGGCCGGTGCCGCTGGCCTCGGCCCGCAAGATGATCGGTCACGGCGCGCGCAAGCTGCTCGAGCGCGGGCTGGAGGCGGAAGGCCGCTTCGCCAGTCCCTCCGACATGGAGCGGCTTACGGTCGACTTCATCGATTTCTACGCCGAGAACATCGCCATCGAATCGCGCCCCTTCGAGGGGCTGGAGGCGGCGCTCGACGAGCTCGCCGGCCGCGGCTGCCAGTTCGCGGTGTGCACCAACAAGCTGGAATGGCTGTCCAGGCGGCTGCTCGACCAGCTCGGCCTGTCCTCCCGCTTCGCCGCGATCTGCGGCGCCGACACGTTCGGCGTTGCCAAGCCGGATCCGACGATCCTGCGCCAGACCATCGCGCAGGCCGGCGGCGAGGTCGGGGCCGCGATCATGGTCGGCGATGCCGGCACCGACGTCGGCGCCGCCCGCCGCGCCGGCGTGCCGGTGATCGGCTGCACCTTCGGCTATACCGACGTACCGATCGCGGAGCTCAATCCGGACCACCTGATTGACCACATGCGCGAGCTGCCGGCAGCCGTCACGGCCCTCAGCCCCTCGCTCAGGATCGCCTAGCCAGCTTGCGATTCGACTGCCGCATCGTGCCCTAACTCCCTGCCCGATCGACCTGAATCCGCACCTTGGGGTGCGTTAACGTTCTGTTGAGAATAGGGTTGACCGCAGTTGCGCCGCTGTTCTGACGCTCCTATGGTCGCCCTGGGATTGCGGCCGATGGCCGCAGGGTTGTGGGGCGGACATCATGATGCGGCGTGTCATCGCAATTGCGGTTGCGGGAGCCGGCTTGGCCGGTTGCTCGTCCTTCTCCATGGACAGCTTCAAGATGGCCGCGCCCGAGGTACCGGTGCAGCTCGACTCCGTGCCGCCGGGCGCTGACGCCAAGACCTCGCTCGGACCGGGCTGCAAGACGCCCTGCACCGTCTCGGTGCCGGCGCCCGATGCCGGCTTCAGCGTCACCTTCACGATGGACAAGTACCAGCCCGCGACCATCCCGGTGCAGGTGATCCGCAACTCCGGCGATTTCAACACCTCGCCGCCGGTGGTGATGGATCCGAGCCCGGTCGTGGCCGAGCTGCAGCCGATGCCGGGTGCGCCGCCCAAGGCCGTCAAGCACATGCGGCCAAAGAAGCCGAAGCCGCCGAAATCCGCCGCTGCGCCGGAAGCACCGGCGACCACCGGGTCCGCCTTCCCCGCCCCCGCGCGGGGACGGCAATAACGGGCCATCGTCCCGCGCGTCCCCTTGCCAAGGCGAAGCTGCATTGCAGCATCGACGTTTCAACGTCGATGATTGTGAGGCGCGGCGATCATGATTAGATTGTCGTGAGACCGACATCCGGCCGCGTTTGCGCGGCCGCCGCGTGGCATCGCCGCCACCTGGGCCGCCACCAGCCAAGGCTTGCATCAAGGCTTTCCATCAAGGCTTTCCATGACCGCAGAGACGTTGAGTGACACCGCCCTGACGCGCCCGATGACCGACCCGTTCGGCCGCCGCATCAGCTATCTGCGCGTCTCGGTGACCGACCGCTGCGACCTGCGCTGCTTCTACTGCATGTCCGAGGACATGACGTTCCTGCCGAAGGCCGACTTGCTGACGCTCGAAGAGCTCGACCGGCTGTGCTCGGCGTTCATCCACAAGGGCGTCAAGAAGCTCAGGCTCACCGGCGGCGAGCCGCTGGTCCGGCGCAACGTGATGGGCCTGGTACGCTCGCTGTCGCGGCACCTGAAGAGCGGCGCGCTCGGCGAGCTGACGATGACGACCAATGCGACGCAG
This sequence comes from Bradyrhizobium sp. HKCCYLRH2060, assembly GCF_051168135.1. Classification (NCBI taxonomy): domain Bacteria; kingdom Pseudomonadati; phylum Pseudomonadota; class Alphaproteobacteria; order Hyphomicrobiales; family Nitrobacteraceae; genus Bradyrhizobium; species Bradyrhizobium sp. HKCCYLRH2060. Next base: position 193,026 of record NZ_JBNPUK010000007.1, on the reverse strand, counting down.
CTCGCCAAATACGCCGCGGAGCTCGCCGATTGCGGCGTCCGCCGCATCAACGTCTCGCTCGACACGCTGGACCCGGACAAATTCCGCGCCATCACCCGCTGGGGCGACCTCGACCGCGTGCTGGCCGGCATCGAGGCGGCGCGCGCTGCGGGTCTCGCCGTGAAGATCAACGCGGTCGCGCTGAAGAACATGAACGAGGACGAGATCCCCGCGCTGATCGACTGGGCGCATGGCAAGGGCATGGCGCTGACCTTGATCGAGGTGATGCCGATGGGCGAGATCGGCGAAGGCCGCATCGACCAGTATCTGCCGCTGTCGCTGCTGCGCGGGCGTCTTGCCCAGACCTACACCATGACCGATCTCGACGAGACCACCGGTGGCCCCGCCCGCTACGTCCGCGTCGCGGAGACCGGCGGCACGATCGGCTTCATCACGCCGATGACGCATAATTTCTGCGAGAGCTGCAACCGCGTCCGCGTCACCTGCACCGGCACATTGCACACCTGCCTCGGCCACGAGGACGCCTCCGACCTGCGCAAGCCGCTGCGCGCCTCGGCCAGCGACGAGCAGCTGAGCGACGCGATCGACCGCGCCATCGGCCTGAAGCCGAAGGGCCACGACTTCATCATCGACCGCCGCCACAACCGCCCGAGCGTCAGCCGGCACATGAGCGTGACGGGCGGCTGACCGGAGTCCTCGACCACCGCGGCCTGCGACCGATCGCGGCCGGAGCCAGTCAGTGGGCCGGCCCCCCTGACGTGGAGAGGAACAAATGACCGGCTTGCGGCACGTCCCGACGCGGCGTAGCTTTCAACCTGAGATCGTGCGTTCCAGAGCACGTTGTCGGTGAGACCTAGCGGGAGGCGGCGATGGCAGACCCAGTCGCTTGGCACCTGTCCGGTGACTATTTCGAGAATTGCAGCTGCAGCCTGCTGTGTCCGTGCCTGATGTCGGCCGCGCCTCCCCTGACCGCGCAGCCGACCGAGAGGTTCTGCAACGTGCCGCTGCTGTTCCACATCGACACCGGCCGCTATGGCGATGTCGCGCTTGACGGCCTCAACGCGGCGGTGATGCTCCATGCGCCCGGCGTGATGGCGGAGGGAGACTGGTCGATCGCCGCCTACGTCGATCAGCGCGCCGACGATCCGCAGACCGAGGCGATGGCCGCGATCTTCACCGGCGCCGCCGGCGGCCCGATGGCTGCGTTCACGCCGCTGATCAGCACCAATCTCGGCGTGCGCAAAGCCGCCATCACCTTCCGGATCGACGGCAAGACGCGATCCGCCGAGATCGCCGACATCCTGCACATGTCCGTCGAACCGCTGCCGACCATGCATCCGAGCGGCGAGATGTGGGTGAACATCGGCCACCCCGTCAGCCCGGACAGGATGGCGCTGGCCGTCGGCGCGGCGGGCAACACCTACAATGATCACGGCATGCGCTGGGACAATTCCGGCAAGAACGGCCTGTACGCGTCGATCAGCTGGTCCAACCAGGCCTAATTCGACGTGGCGCAAGGCCGGCAACCCGCCTTGCAGATGACCGGCAGCGCCCTGGAAGCCGTGCTGCGGCGCGATCGCTGGATCGTCGGCGGCGCGATCGCAATCATGGTCGCCCTGTCATGGGCCTATGTTGTCTGGCTCGCCAACGACATGGACATGGGCGGCATGGACATGACCGGTTTCCGCATGATCCCGGCCGGCATCGGCATCATGTTGCCGGCCAGCGAGTCGTGGCGCGCGATCGAGTTCGCCTATGTGTTCCTGATGTGGGCGGTGATGATGGTCGGGATGATGGCGCCGTCGGCCGCGCCGATGATCCTGATGTACGCCCGTGTCGGTCGGCAGGGCCGCGCACAGGGCCAGCCGTTCGCTGCGACCGGCTGGTTTGCGGCCGGCTATCTGCTCGCCTGGAGCGGCTTTTCGCTGCTGGCGACCGTGCTGCAATGGGGTGTGGAGCGGACGGCCCTGCTGGATTCGCGGATGGCGATCGACAGCCACGTGCTCGGCGCCACCGTGCTGATCGCCGCGGGCGTCTATCAGTGGACACCGCTGAAGGGCGCCTGCCTCGTCCAATGCCAGTCGCCGCTCCTGTTCCTGATGCGCCACGGCGGCTTTCGCGGCGACCTGCGCGGGTGCCTGCTATTGGGCCTCCGGCACGGCGGCTATTGCGTCGGCTGCTGCTGGGCTCTGATGGCGCTGCTATTCGTCGGTGGCGTCATGAACGTAACGTGGATCGCCCTCCTGACCCTGCTCGTGCTGTTTGAGAAAGTCGCTCCGTTCGGACGATGGGTGGCGCGCGCGGCCGGGATCGCCTTCAGTGCCGCGGGCGTCTGGATGCTGGTGTCGCCACCGCAATGATGCGCGACGGCGCCATGCAGGCCGTCGCAACAGTGGCGTCGCCCTTGGTGCTGGATGCAGGCAATGTGGTAAGCAGCGGCCCAGCGCGACGACTCTGCCGCCTGACATAGCGTAATCCAACTGACGCGAGACGCCCGTGATTCCCTGGAAGCTGATCGACACCGCGGACGTCCCCGGCGGCGGCGAGCCGCTGCGGCTGATGCAGCGCGGCAAGGAGTTCTCGATCAAGCTCGGCGCGAACGAGCTGATGAACAGCCGGCTGCACGGATCCGAAGAGGCGCTGGCGACCCTGAGCTGCGCCCGCATCAAGGCCGCGCCCGCTCCGCGGCTGCTGATCGGCGGCCTCGGCATGGGCTTCACCTTGCGCGCCGCGCTGAAGGTGCTGGGTCCGCAGGCCCGCGTCACCGTCGCCGAGCTGGTGCCCGCGGTGATCGCCTGGGCCCGCGGCCCGATGGCCGACTTGTCCGGCGCGAGCCTCGCCGATCCGCGCGTCGACATCCACGAGGGCGACGTCGTGAAGCTGATCACCGCGGGGCGCAGCGCCTATGATGCGATCCTGCTCGATGTCGACAACGGCCCCCAGGGCCTGACGCGGCAATCCAACGACGCGCTGTATGATTCCTCGGGCTTGCGCACCGCCTTCACCGCCCTGCGCCGCGGCGGCGTGCTGGCGGTGTGGTCGTCACACCCGGACGAGCGCTTTACGCCGCGGCTGCGCAAAGCAGGCTTTGCCGCCGAGGAGATCAACATCCGCGCCACCGGCCGCGGCGGCGGCGCCCGCCACGTGATCTGGATCGCGACGCGGCCGGCGTGACGGCGGCAGCGTTGTTGCGGGGAGCCACTCAGGCGGAGAGCTCGTTCCTTCGCATCTCCCGCCGTTCGCATCGGAGTGGTGAGGCGCCAGCCATCGTCCTATGATGCATCACGGCTGCGAAGCCGGCGGATGCCCGCATCAACGCGCGAACGCCGCGAGGATGCGCCGTTCTCTGGCGTGTCGACGGACGCTCTGCAACGAGAGCGCGTGCCTGAATGGGAGATTGCCATGGACGACCGCGCCACGCGCGCTGCCCTGCAGCACCATTGGGATGCATCGGACGCCAACGATTTCGACGCCGAGCACGCCATCTATCGCGACGATGCCGTGCTCGATTATCCGCAATCGGGCGAGCGTATCCGCAGCCGGCGCAACATTCAGGAAAGCCGCTTCGTCCAGCCCAACCACAAGCGCTTCACAGTGCAGCGGATCATCGGCGGCGGCGATCTCTGGGTCACTGAACTGGTCCTGACCTATGACGGCGTGCCCTCCTACGTGGTGAGCATCATGGAATTCCGCGACGGCAAAGTGGTGCATGAGACGCAATATTTCAGCGATCCCTTCGACCGAGCGCCCTCGCGCGCACATCTCGTCGAGCACATCAACCCCGCCTGAAGGGCGATGAACGGCGACGGCAACCGCATTTCGGTGATGTCGGCATTTCGGTGGCAGCGCAGTGCATTTTCGTCCTCGGGTCGCCGCGTCGCTGCAGCGGCGTCCCGCATCCTCCGGCCACGCCGCCGAAAGCCTCACACCATCTCAGGTTGCTTTCCCGATCGTCCGTATTACGCTCCCGGCTCTCGACCGGGGGAATGTCGAGCGGGGTCCTTTGCATGGCGAGTCCCAAGATCATCATCCTGTCCGACGGGACCGGCAACGCCGCGTCGAGCGTGTGGCGGACCAACGTCTGGCGCATGTTCCAGGCGCTCGACCTGCAGAGCAATGCCCAGGCGGCCAAGTACGACGACGGCGTCGGCACATCGTCGTTCGTCCCTCTCGCCCTGCTCGGCGGCGCGTTCGGCTTCGGTCTCAAGCGCAACATCCTCGACGCCTACAAGTTCGTCTGTCGCAACTACGACCACGAGCATGGCTCGAAGATCTATCTGTTCGGCTTCAGCCGCGGCGCTTTCACCGTGCGGGTGCTGGCCGCGCTGATGCTCGACCAGGGCCTGATCGTTGCCGGCACCGAGGCCGAGCTGCACGATGGCGCCGTGAAGGCCTATCGCGCCTATCGCGCCAAGGGCTACCATTCGATCTGGCGGATCGAGGTGCCGTTCCGCTGGCTTCGCGATCATGTGCTGGTGCCGGTGATCGACCGCATCATGGGCCGCAAATCTCTCGACCTCCTCGAGCGAAAACGCCTCCCGGCGATCGAGTTCATCGGGCTGTGGGACACCGTCGCCGCCTACGGACTGCCGATCGACGAGATGACGCGAGGCATCTCCAACTGGGTGTGGCCGCTCGAGCTGCCCAATCGCGTGCTCAACCCGCGGGTGACATGCGCGCGCCACGCGCTCGCGCTCGACGACGAGAGAACGACATTCCATCCGGTGCTCTGGACCGAGGCCGGCGAGACCAAGCCGCAGGATGCCAGGACGATCGATGACGAACGGCTGGTTCAGGTCTGGTTCGTCGGCATGCACGGCAATGTCGGCGGCGGCTATCCGGACGATTCCGTCTCCTACGTCCCGCTGACCTGGCTGGTCGGCGAGGCCATCAAGCGCGGCCTGATCTTCAAGACCGCGCCCGAGGCCGATCCGGATGCGATCAGGTCGATCGTCACGTCCCAGGACAAGGACGGACGCCTGTACAACTCGCGCTCCGGGCTCGGCTCCTACTATCGCTACGGCCCGCGCAAGGTGTCGGACCTCTGCAACGACCCAGCCGCGGGCGTGCAGGTGCCGATGCCGAAGATTCACGAAAGCGTCTTCGACCGCATCGACAGCGGCTGCAACGCCTACGCGCCCATCGGGCTGCCCGACAACTACCTGATCGTCCGCTACGACGGCACGCTGACGCCGCTCGGGCCGACCACGTTCGAGACGCCGGCCGGCGCGGCCGCCCGGTTCGCGGCCCAGGAGAAGCTGTGGAATCTGGTGTGGTTCAGGCGCCTCGCCTATTTCGCAACGCTGGCGGCCTCCCTCCACCTCGCGGCCTTCTGGCTGTTCCACGACCTCAATCGCACGCACGAATACGACTCTCCCATCAGGATGGTCTCCGAAGCGGTCCGGCTGGTCGAATCGTTCCTGCCGAACTCCCTGCACTGGTGGACGGACTGGTACGCCGCCAATCCCGAATGGTTCGCCCTCGGGATCATCATCCTGGTCGTGCTGACCGCGCTCGGGACAGGCCTCAGCGACCGCATCGGCGACCGGATGCGCGTGATCTGGCGCGAACGCGCATCGCCCCCGATGCCGTCCGGCCTGGTGCATCGGACCATCTACGCGCTCCGGACCAATCGCGCCTATCAGTTCGTCATCAGGAACGGCAAGCGGCATGCCGGCCCGTTCTTCCTCGCTGTCGGCACCGTCTGGCTTGCGGCCACGCTGATCAGCCATTTCCTGTTCAACGCCGCGGACTCGATGGGCGCCTTCTGCCATGGTACGCCCGCGCGCGAGCTCGTCGCGGTCGACAAGGGCATTCCGCAGGATGCCCGGGATTTCTCGACCGACGCGGTCTGCGCGCCCACCGGCTTGAGCGTCCGTCCCGGCTTCTCCTACGAGATCATCGTCACAATGACCGATCCGTGGGAGGACGCCGGGCGGCCGGTCACGCCCGCCGGCTATCGCACCTCGACGGTCCAGGGCTACGCCCGCTTGAAGTTCTACGCAGGCATCCTGCTGCGCCGCGTTCTGTTCCGGCCGTGGTATCGGCTGATCGCCAGGGTCGGCGAGACCGGCGTCGACGAATATTTCCTCGACCCCGTTCCCGCGCCCAACACGACACCTCAAGCCTACAAGGCGAGGTTCAAGGCCGACCGCGGCGGCGAGCTGTTCCTCTATGTCAACGACGCGGTGATCGGGCTGCCCTGGATGTACGATGCATTCTATCCGAACAACACCGGCAAGGCGAAGGTGAGCGTCAGGCTGCTGTGAATCACCATCGCCGACGGTGTGGACCGGCGTATCGACATCGCGACGTCGATCGCGGTTCTCTGATGCAGGGACGAGGTCATCATCGATTGTCGGCGAGCCGCTTCGCTGTGTTCAAACACCTGCCTCACTGCTCGTCGTGCGGCCCGTGGTCATGACGGTGCCCACCCTCGACGCAAGAGAAGCTCGCCGCGTCGTCGGTGCTGCCGCGGCCGTTGTATCGCGCGATCTTCGGGAACACACAGAGCGGCCGCGTCATCTGCACATCGGGCGCCGTGTCGTTGACGTACTTGGTCGCGACGACGGACCCCGGCGGCGTGCCGTTCTCGACCCAGTCTTGGAGCGCCGGAAGGAAGACGAACGCGTTGGGGCCAGGTCCGCCGCCGCAGTGATACATGCCCGGCACCATGTACAGGCGGGCGTAGCTCAGGGTTCGCTGCAGCCCGGCTCGCACGTGATCGCCGCCGAACCGATCTTCCGCGACGTCAGCACCGACCTGCGCTTCGTCTCCTCGCCGCGTCGCGAAGGACGGGCTGTCGAATTTCACAAGCGAGTTGAAGTAGTCGATCGTGTTCTGCGGCATCACAAGCTCATCGGCCCACCCCTGATACATGATGAGCCGGCCGCCGCGTTCCCGGAAGGCCGTGAGATCCGGGCTGGTGGCGTTCAGCGGCTCGGCCAGCATGTCCTCCACAGCCGGCAGGTCGCGATGGATGTCGAAGTTCGTGTAGTTCACGGCACTGCCGGGCTGCCCGAAGGTCGGACCATAGACCCAATAAAGGGGGCCATCGAACAGCGGCTCGGGAAGCTGCTGCTTGAGCATGATCCCCTTCGCTGACAGGTCCTCGGTCTCGCTGCCGGGCGCAAAGCCCGGGACGATCCTTTCACCGGTCACCGGGTCGACCGTGCCGGCATAATAGTTCTGCATCGTCGTGACCTGTTCCTCGGTCAGGCATGCCGGTGGCACGTCGCCGCCGGTGCATTGCAGGACCTTCGGATCGAACCGGCAGCGCCGCGGATTGGTCAGGAACTGGTCCGTTGCGACTCCGCCGTCTCGTCCCGCGCATTGTGCCAGTATGGCGTTGTTGATCAGCGACATCTGACCCGCCTGCATCTGCCGTCCCGGCGTCGCATGCGTGTTGCGCCATCCGAGCGGCGTCGTCGCATACAGGTGCGTGCGGTTGTAGGCCGGCGCGCCGACCAGGATGCCGTCATAGTCCTCGGGATAGCGTTGCGCCTCCATCAGTCCGCTATGGCCTCCGGTCGAGCAGCCGAAGAAATAGGCCCTGGTCGCGCTCTGCTGATAGTATGCTTGTACGATCTCCTTGGCGCGCAGCGTCATCAGGTGGACCGCGCGATGGCCGAAATCCGTGATCCGCTCGGGATGCCCGTAGAGCCCCAGGCTCGGGGTCGCCTTGTCGCCGAGAGCGATCGCGAGCGCGTTGCCCTTGTTGCCGTCCGATCCGCAGTAGTGAACGGTGCATCCGGAGGTCCCGGTTCCCAGACCGGTGTAGGCAACAGCGTAACCGGCCTTGAGGCGGAACGCGAGGCCGCCATAGTCGTAGTAGCCGCCGAATCCGCCACTGCCGAGGCCGAGAAACCGCCCGCTCCACGTCGACGCCGGCAGCCAGACCTCGATCTTGATCGCCGAATCCACGGTCGGCGCGATCGTCGCGGCGACGCGGCAGAACGCCGGCAGGCCCGTGATGTCTTGCGCCGGATTGCTCCCGGGAACGGTGAAGACGCCGCTCGTGATGTCGGTCGCCAGCGTGATGGTGGTATGCTCGAGCGCGAGCGTCTGCAGGTTGCTGCACGGTGTTGCCGCACACGGCGTCGCGATCTCCGCGATCGCGGTCAGGCCTCCCAGGATCAAGCCGAAAAGACGCAACCCAAGCATGTCCGAGTCCCCGCTTCCCCGTCTGAGCCGACGGCGCATGTGGGCCGCCCCACAACATAAGGTCGCATCAGAATGTGAAGCCCGGAAGAACGTCACCGCTCAAGCCGAGCCGGTCTGCAAATATCTTCGCGTCGCGTGCCCGCGTTTTGGGAAACGATGTGCGGATCGGCCGAGCACAGACCGTTCGCTCAGCTTCGCCACCGGCATGTCAGGGATCCCGCCGCGGAGACTTTGCGCGATCGTCCGCGTCGCAGCCGACATCGACCAGCGAGCCACCGCGGGCCTGCGCTGGCGTCGCTGCGCCCTGACGAAATCTCGCGTCCATCGTTGCCGACACTGCATCGCATCAACACAGGCTGCGTCTGGCGTGCCGGAACCCCGACCAGTCGACCGAGTTGCAAACGCGGAGAGCGTCGAACGATGAGGACAAGATCTCCTCATCGCCCCCTCGCTCCCCTTTTGGCTGTTCTTGGAAAAGAGAGGCGACGATGAAAGCACCCCTTCTTCTTGCCGGCGCAGTGATCATCGGATCGGTCGCTCCGGCGCTTGCTGACGAATACTACATCGTGCAGGGACCGAGCCATCGCTGCACCATCACCACCACACGCCCCGCCGACCGCGAGGTCGTCACGCAGATCGGACCGATGGCGTTCACCAGCCGCGTGGAAGCCGAGGACCGCATCCGCCAGACCAAGGTCTGCGAGGACGAGGGCACGGTCGGCAGCTCCACCAGCACCACCACGGTCATCAAAGAGAAGTAGTCGGCGGCGTCATTCCTGTTGGCGTTTGCCGACAAGGTCGCGCCCATGTCCGTGGGCGCGACCTTTCTGTTTTCCACAGATCACTTCTCCATCGGAGCGACACCGCCGCTATAGGCGGTCTCGACGGCCATAAAAACCGGGGGCATCAGCTCCTTCCCGACACCGAACCGCTTCCACCCTGGTTGCGTTCCGCCGCAGCGTTGAGTACCCCAGCGCGGGATCGGATCAGGACATCATGGCCTCGCAATCGCTCAAGCTCGCCATCGGCAGCCTCGTGGTCGGAACGATCGTGCTCGGCCTGAAATATCTTGCCTATTGGATCACCGGCTCGGTCGCGCTCTACTCCGATGCCGTCGAGAGCATCGTCAACGTCGTCACCGCCGTGGTCGCGCTCGGCGCGGTGCGCATCGCCGCCAAGCCCGCGGATGCCAACCATCCGTTCGGCCACCACAAGGTCGAGTACTTCAGCGCGGTGATCGAGGGCGTCATGATCGTCGTGGCGGCGCTGCTCATCATCCATGAGGCCTACGGGAATTTCTTCAATGCGCGCGCGTTTTCGGCGCCTGCGGAAGGCCTCGCGGTGAACGCGCTGGCGAGCGCGATCAATGCGGTCTGGTGCTGGCTGTTGATCACGCGCGGCAAGCGGCTGCGATCGCCAGCGCTGGTGGCGGACGGCCGGCACCTGCTGACGGACGTCGTGTCCTCGGGCGGCGTCGTGGTCGGCCTCGGCCTCGCGGTGATGTTGCAGTTGCCGATCCTCGATCCGGCGCTGGCGGTGCTGGTCGCGGTGAACATCCTGTGGTCGGGATGGCAGGTGCTGAAGGAATCCACCAGCGGGCTGATGGATGAGGCGGTCTCCGACACCACGCTTGCGCGCATCCGCCAGATCATCAGCGCGCATGCCGACGGGGCGCTGGAGGCGCACGACGTCCGGACCCGCCATGCCGGCAAGCTGACCTTCATCGAGTTCCACCTCGTGGTGCCCGGAGAGATGTCGGTCAACCAGGCGCACGAGATCTGCGACCGGATCGAGGCGGCCTTGCGCGAGGACGACGAGCACAGCTGGATCACCATCCACGTCGAACCCGAAAACAAGGCCAAGCATTCCGGCGTGGTGGTGCTGTAAGACCGCTGCGCACCGGACGTGGTCCGTCGGCCGCACCCAGGACTCCCCCGCCCTCACGCTCGGCCCGTTGACCTTCATTCGCCGGCCAGCGATCGCCCGGCCCCGGCGACCTGCGACAGCTGTGGCGCAGCGTCGCCAGTCCTGCAACATGTTGCGGCAACGCTCATTTTTGCCCATTTTTCCGATTGACGGCAACACGAGGCGCTGAAATGGTGCCCTCGTTTTTGAGCCTGCCGGGCCGGATAGGCCGTTGCGCCATGTGCTGCGCAGCCAGAACGGGCCATGGGACGTCGCAAGACATTTGGGGGAGGATTGCGTTGCAAGCGTTGCTGAAATTGAGCCGTGGGATCGATGCGTTCACGACCTGGACCGGCAAGCGGCTGGCGTGGCTCATCCTGCTCGCCGTCATCATCTCGACGATCAACGCCATCGTCCGCAAGACGCTCGACACCTCGTCGAACTCCTGGCTCGAGCTGCAGTGGGTGCTGTTCTCAGCGGTCTTCCTGCTGTGCTCGCCGTGGACGCTGCTCGACAACGAGCACATCCGCATCGACATCGTCAACGCGATGATGCCCAAATGGCTGCGCGACACCATCGACGTCGTCGGCCACGTGCTCTTCCTGATTCCGCTCTGCGTCGTGATGATCATCACCAGCGTGCCGTTCTTCCTGCGCTCGTTCGAAATCAACGAGCAGTCCAGCAATGCCGGCGGCCTGCCGCAATGGCCGGCGAAATCCCTCATCATGATCGGCTTCGTGTTCCTGCTGGCGCAGGCCATCTCCGAGCTGATCAAGCGCATCGCCGTGATGCGCGGGCTCATCCCTGATCCCCACGCTGCGAAATCCCACGGGATCGAGGCCGAGGTCGAGCACCTCGTCGAAGCGATCGAAAAGAAGTAAGCGGCGGGCTGGGGGATACTTCAATGACAGCTTTTCTGATCGCCAACATGGCGCCGATCATGTTCGCGTCGCTGGTCGTGATGCTGCTGCTCGGCTATCCGGCAGCCTTCTCGCTCGGCGCCGTCGGCCTGTTCTACGCCCTCGTCGGCATCGAGCTCGGCGAATTCCGGCCGGACTTCCTGCAGGCGCTACCGGAACGCGTCTACGGCGTGATGAACAACGACACGCTGCTGGCGATTCCGTTCTTCACTTTCATGGGCCTGGTGCTGGAAAGATCCGGCATGGCCGAGGACCTGCTGGACACCATCGGCCAGCTGTTCGGCACCATCCGCGGCGGCCTCGCCTATGCGGTCGTGTTCGTCGGCGCGCTGCTCGCGGCCACCACTGGCGTGGTCGCCGCGTCCGTGATCTCGATGGGCCTGATCTCGCTGCCGATCATGCTGCGCTACGGCTACGACCGCCGGCTTGCCAGCGGCATCATCGCCGCCTCCGGGACCTTGGCGCAGATCATCCCGCCGTCGCTGGTCCTGATCGTGATGGCCGACCAGCTCGGCAAGTCCGTCGGCGACATGTATGAAGGCGCCTTCATCCCCGGCCTCGTGCTGTCCGCGATCTATGCGCTCTACGCCTTCCTGACCAGCATGATCTTTCCGAAATCGGCGCCCGGCCTGCCGGCCGATGCGATCGGCTTTCGCGAGGACTCGGGCGACCGCGGCCTGAAATCGCTGGGCGTGCTGTTTCTGGCGAGCTGCGTGTTCGGCTGGTTCATGATGCGCGGCTCGGAATATCACGGCGCCGACTTCGTCGTGCTGAGCATGTTCTACGGCATCGTGTTTGCCTTCGCCGTCGCAGTCGTGAACTGGGTGCTGGAGCGCACCACCGGATACCGCTTCCTGTCCCGCATGGCGCAGCAGACCACCTTCGTGATGGTGCCGCCGCTGTTCCTGATCTTCCTGGTGCTCGGCACGATCTTCATCGGGCTCGCGACGCCGACCGAAGGCGGCGCGATGGGTGCAGCCGGCGCGATCATCCTCGGCGCGATCAAGCGGCGGCTCAGCTTCGACCTGGTCCGCCAGGCCGTCGAGTCCACCGCAAAACTGTCGGCCTTCGTGGTCTTCATCCTGGTCGGTGCGCGCGTGTTCTCGCTGACCTTCTACGGCGTCAACGGCCATGTCTGGGTCGAGCACCTCTTGACCTCCCTACCCGGCGGCCAGATCGGCTTCCTGATCTTCGTCAACGCCTTCGTGTTCGTGCTGGCGTTCTTCCTCGACTTCTTCGAGCTGGCCTTCATCATCATTCCGCTGCTGGGGCCCGCGGCCGAAAAGCTCGGCATCGACCTGATCTGGTTCGGCGTCATCCTCGGCGTCAACATGCAGACCTCGTTCATGCATCCGCCGTTCGGCTTCGCGCTGTTCTATCTGCGCTCGGTGGCGCCGAAGGAGTCCTATCTCGACCGCGTCACCGGCAAGCGGATGGAGCCGGTGACGACCGGCCAGATCTACTGGGGCGCCGTGCCGTTCGTCGTGATTCAGTTGGTCATGGTGATGCTGGTGATCCTGTTCCCCTCGATGGTCATGCACTACAAGGGCGCGGCCTCGACCGTCGATCCGAACTCGATCAAGATCGAGATTCCGCAGATCGATGCGCCGCCGCTCGACTTCGGCCCGCCGCAGATCGATGTCGGACCGCCGAAGCAGTGATAGCCGCGGCGCGCAATCGCTCCGCCCACGAAAAACCCCGGCGCAACGCGCCGGGGTTTTGTTTTGTCGCTGCCTCCTGACGCGATACGACGCCGGCCTCAGCTCTGCGAGTTGCGCGCCATGAAGGCGTCGTAGCCGATCTCGGCGACCTGGAACCAGGAGTAGCCATTGCCGGCGAAGGCCGTCAGCGACTCATAGGTCTTCTTGAAGTCGGGGTTGGTGGCCGCGACCTCGCTGTGCAGCTCGCGCGCCGCCTTCAGGCAGGCCTGCATGATCTCCGGCGAGAACGCATGCAGCTTGGCACCGGCGGCGAGCAGCCGGCGCAGCGCCGCCGGATTACTCTGGTCGTACTTCGCCATCATCCAGTTGTTGGCATAGTGGCCGGCATGCTCGAGGACCTTCTGATAGTGCTTGGGCAGCGCATTCCAGCGATCCTGGTTGACGAAGGAGAGCAGCATCGGTCCGCCCTCCCACCAGCCCGGATAGTAGTAGTGGGGCGCGACCTTGACGAAGCCGAGCTTCTCGTCGTCGTAGGGTCCGACCCACTCGGCCGCATCGATCGTGCCCTTCTCCAGCGCTGGATAGATGTCGCCGCCGGCGATCTGCTGCGGCACCGCGCCGAGCTTCTGCAACACGCGGCCGGCAAAGCCACCGATGCGGAATTTCAGCCCCTTGAGATCGTTGACGCCGGTGAGCTCCTTGCGGAACCAGCCGCCCATCTGGCAACCGGTGTTGCCGGCAAGCAGCGAGACGACATTGTACTTCGCGTAGAACTCGTTGAGGATCTCACGTCCTCCGCCGAGCATGTACCAGGCCTGGTTGAGGCGCATGTTCGGCCCGAACGGGACCGACGAGCCGAAGGTGAACGTCGGGTCCTTGCCGAAATAGTAGTACGACGCGGTGTGGCCGATTTCGACGGTGCCGTTCTGCACGGCGTCGAGAACCTGCAGGCCGGGGACGATTTCGCCGGCCGCGAACGGCTGGATCTGGAATTTGTTGTCGGTGGCCTCGCCGACCACCTTGGCCATGATCTCGGCGCCGCCATACAAGGTGTCGAGCGATTTCGGCCAGCTCGTCGGCATGCGCCATTTCAGCTCCGGCATCGATTGCGCGATGGCCGGCGCCGCGATCGCGGCCGCGCCAGCGGCGCCAAGCCCAGTCACCTTGATGAAGTCTCTCCGCTTCATAGTTCTTCCCTCCCTGGGGGTCATTGTGTTCGTTTCCTGAGCAGCCTTCTTTGTGAGGCTTCAGTTCCAGTGTGGATCAAAGTGCGTCGGAGTGCCATTGCGAAACGTTGCCGCAACGCAAAAGCCCGGCCTCTCACGAGGCCGGGCTCAAGTCGATCCGCCGATTGAAGCTACGATCAGCCGCGGGTACGCGAGCGGATCATGAAGCTGTCATAGGTGTACTCGGCGACCTGCCACCACAGATACTCGTCCGAGCGGTAGGCCTGCATCGCGTCGATGACCTTCTTGAAGTCGGCGTTCTTGGCCGAGATCTCGCCCCACAGCTCGTTGGTCGCCTTGAGACAGGCTTCGAGCACCTCGTTGGTGAACGGACGCAGCTGCGTGCCCCCGGCGACCAGGCGCTTCAGCGCCGCCGGGTTCACCTGGTCGTAGCGCGCGGCCATCCAGGTATTGGCGTTGACCGTCGCGTTGGCGAGGATCGACTGATAGTGCTTCGGCAGCTCGTTATACTTGTCGAGGTTGGCGAATGCGTGGACGGTCGGACCGCCTTCCCAGAAGCCCGGATAGTAGTAGTACTTGGCAACCTTCTGGAAGCCGAGCTTCTCGTCGTCATACGGACCGACCCACTCGGCCGCGTCGATGGTGCCCTTCTCCAGTGACGGGTAGATGTCGCCACCCGCGAGCTGCTGCGGCACGACGCCGAGCTTCTGCAGCACCTGGCCGGCGATGCCGCCGATGCGGAACTTCAGGCCCGAGAGGTCGGCGACGGTCTTGATCTCCTTGCGGAACCAGCCGCCCATCTGGGTGCCGGTATTGCCGCAGGGGAAGCCGATCACGTTGGCCGACTTCTTGAAGAACTCGTTGGCGAGCTCGTTGCCGCCGCCCTGATACAGCCAGGAGTTCTGCTGCCGGGCGTTGAGGCCGAACGGCACCGACGCGAAGATCGCGAAGGTCGGGTCCTTGCCGACGTAATAATACGACACCGTATGGCACATCTCGACGGTGTTCTTGGAAGTCGCGTCGAGCGCCTGCAGACCCGGAACCAGCTCACCGGCCTGGAAGACCTGGATCTGGAACTTGTTGTCGGTCATCTCGGCGACCTGCTTCGCCAGGTACTCGGCGCCGCCATAGATCGTGTCGAGCGACTTCGGGAAGCTCGAGGTCAACCGCCACTTGATTTCCGGCATCGACTGCGCGATCGCCGGCGAGGCCACCGCAGCCGTCGCCGCGGCACCGGCGGCCGAAACCTTCAGAAAATCACGACGCTTCATATTAAGGCATCTCCTTGTTGGGGGCGTTTCCCGTTGAAAAAGCATTTATCCGCCGATGCGATTGGCCGCACACGGTCGAAGGCGATCCGGGCCGGGCTTTAGCACGGAACCGGTTAAGCGAAAACGCGACGTTGGAATGACAAACGGTCCAATAGTCGCACGCGCTTCGCTGCAGTGCATCAAGCAGCGGCGATGGCGTCCTTGAGCTGATCCCGCACCGACGCGGCGATGGTCCTGTAGATCGCGGCATGCGGACCCTTCGGCTCGCTCTCGACCACCGGGTTGCCGGCGTCCGACGTCGAGCGGATGTCCATGTGCAGCGGGATTTCGCCGAGGAACGGCACGCCGAGCCGCTCGGCCTCGTGGCGCGCGCCGCCATGACCGAAGATGTCGGACCGGGTGCCGCATTGCGGGCACTGGAAGTAGCTCATGTTCTCGATGATGCCGAGCACGGGCACGTTGACCTTGCGGAACATCGCAAGCCCGCGGCGGGCGTCGATCAGCGACAGGTCCTGCGGCGTCGACACGATCACCGCGCCCTTCAGCGGCACGTTCTGCGCCAGCGTCAGCTGGGCATCGCCGGTGCCCGGCGGCATGTCGACGACGAGCACGTCGAGCGTGCCCCACGCGACGTCGCGCAGCATCTGGTTGATCGCCGACATCACCATCGGGCCGCGCCAGATCATCGGGCTGTCCTCGTCGACGAGAAATCCGATGGACATGATCGACAGGCCGAAGCGCGACAGCGGAATCATCTTCTTGTCGTCGGTGAGCTTGGGCTTTTCCTGCAGCCCGGTCAGCCGCGGCACCGACGGGCCGTAGATGTCGGCGTCGAGCAGCCCGACCTTGAGGCCGAGATCGCGCAAGCCCAGCGCGAGATTGATCGCGGTGGTCGACTTGCCGACACCGCCCTTGCCCGAGGCCACGGCGATGACGGCCGCGATACCCGGAATCGCGGCCTGCCGGGACATCGGCGAGTCCGCCGGATGCTGGTGCGGACGATGCGCCGAGACCGGCTGCACCCCGCCTTGCCGCGGCGGCGGGGCGGCAGCGCCCGCCTTGCGCTCGGCGGTCAGCGCGATCATCGCCATGGTCACGCCGGGAATGGCGCGCACGGCGGCTTCGGCTTGCGCCCGGGTGTCTTCCCAGGCGCGAGCCTCGCTGGCCTCGACATTGATCGAGAAGAACACCTTGCCGTCATTGGCCGTGATCGGCGACAGCACGCCGGCGTCCGGCAGCGCCACGCCACGTGGCGAGCGGACCCGCTTGAGTGCCTCGATAACCTGCTGCTGCGTCACGCTCACGGCGCGTCTCCTGAAATAGCTCAGAACGCGCCACATCGTCGCGCCCTATCCTGTTGGCCGGACATGATCTTCCGTCGTCTGCGACGGCACCGCTCCGGCCCTGCGTTGCGCCGCTTCATAAAGCCGACCGGCTCAAAACGCCACCATGGTTCCGATGTCGGAGGCGGTCTCCACCGGCGCATCCTCAGCCCGCTCTTTCGCTGCCTCGTAATTGAGCTCGATCATCACGCCGTTGGGGTCGCGCACGAAGATCTGCCACAGCTCCCCGCCCGGCACCTGCCGCGCTTCGAACGGCATGCCCTTCTCCGCGAGCCGGGCCTTCATGCCGGCGAAGCCGCGGCTGACGAAGGCGACATGGTGGACGACGCCGGAGTCCGGCTTTTGTGCCTCGGAGGTCGGCGAGATGTCGACCAGATGCACCACCGGGCGGCCCTCGCTGTACATCCAGGCGCCGGGAAAGGCGAAGTCCGGACGGGCGCCGTTCTCGAGCCCGAGCACGTCTTCATAGAAGCGCACGGTCTCGGCGAGGTTGCGGGTCCGGATGTTGAAATGATCGAGCACGCCGACGCTGACGCCCATGCGAGACACTCCCTGGCTGGTTCGTTGGTTGACTGGATTTCGTTGCCGGATGGCGGCTTTGCAAGCCGTCATGATGATGCCTCTTTAGCACGCGGCGGCGCTTTCGCATCCGTCACGAAGCCGTTGCCCCCGCCTCGCAAGCCGGTATGGTGCGGCGTCCAGCACCGCCGCGACCCGCGCCGGATGCTGATGTGTTCCTTTCAAGAACAGCCCGGCCCTCTCAAGGCCGCCGGCAGAACCCCAAGGTCAAGGTAGCTCATATGGCTAAAGTCGCTTTCATCGGTCTCGGCGTCATGGGTTTTCCCATGGCAGGACACCTCGTGAAGAAGGGCGGTCACGAGGTCACGGTCTACAACCGCACCGCGGCCAAGGCGAAGGAATGGGCCGACAAGTTCGGCGGCAAGGCAGCACCGACGCCGAAGCAGGCCGCCGAAGGCCAGGAGTTCGTGATGTGCTGCGTCGGCAATGATAACGACCTGCGCTCGGTCACGATCGGCCCGGACGGCGCCTTCGCCGGCATGGCCAAGGGCGCGACCTTCGTCGACCACACCACCGCCTCGGCTGAAGTGGCACGTGAGCTCGACGCCGCAGCCACCAAGGCCGGCTTCAAATTCATCGATGCGCCGGTGTCCGGCGGCCAGGCCGGCGCCGAGAACGGCGTGCTGACCGTCATGTGCGGCGGCACCGCGGACGCCTATGCCGGCGCCGAACCGGTGATCGCGGCCTATGCCCGGATGTGCAAGCTGCTGGGACCGGCCGGCAGCGGCCAGCTGACCAAGATGGTCAACCAGATCTGCATCGCCGGTCTCGTGCAGGGCCTGTCCGAGGGCATCCATTTCGCGAAGAAGTCCGGCCTCGACGTCCCCGCCGTGATCGAGACCATCTCCAAGGGCGCCGCACAGTCGTGGCAGATGGAGAACCGCTACAAGACCATGAACGATGGCAAGTATGACTTTGGTTTTGCGGTGGAATGGATGCGCAAGGACCTGTCGATCTGCCTCAGCGAGGCGCGCCGCAACGGCGCCCATCTGCCGGTCACCGCGCTGGTCGACCAGTTCTATTCCGAGGTCGAGAAGCTCGGCGGCAAGCGCTGGGATACGTCGAGCCTGCTGGCCCGGCTGGAGAAATAGTCCCGGGACTTGTCGACACCATCAAGCGGCCGCCCTCGGTTCGACGGGCGGCCGTTTTGCATTGGGCCCGGTATGCGAGCCGGACCCGCCCCGTCGTCGACGCCAAATGCTCTGAATGGCATCGGAACGCTCCATTGCGCCCCCTGCGACTCGCTGATACCCGTTGCAATCGCTAATCGTTCGCATGTGTTACCAGATCGAGACACCCTCAGCCGGAATCGCCTATATGTAATGTTATAACATTACATATTCGCAAGCTTCAGCTAACCCTCGTCCGGGCATCGTGAACGTTACAGGGGCGCAGGCGCCGGCTCAGTCCGGACCTGCGGTGGGGATCAGAATGAGCGTGCGGACGATCTGGGGGTCGATATCGTTGGCGGGGCTTGTGGCCGGCTGGTCAGCCGGCCCGATGGCTCACGCGCAGCAAACGGCAAGCCCCGCCGTGACATCGGCGGCCAACACGTTGCTTCCGGATGTGACGGTCGACGCACCCCGGCAGCGGCCAGTGTCCGACCGGGCGCGATCGCCTGGCCGAGCGGCGGACCGGACCACCCGTCCCGTCCAGCAACGCGGGACCGCGCCAGCGCAGGCAGCGCCATCCGTTCCCTCACAGGCCACCAACGCGACCGCGACCCCGCTCAACGGCAACGCCATCCCGGCAGCCGGCAGCCGGCTCGGCCTGGCCGCGCGCGAGGTGCCGGCGACGGTCGAGGTGATCGGCGCCGAGACGCTGCGCGAGCAGGGCTACTACACGACCGTCGACGCGGTGAAAGGCGCCACCGGCGTCAGCGCCGGCGATGCGCCGAACGACGTCGGCTTTGCGATGCGCGGCTTCCAGGGCAACCAGGTCAACGTCCTCTATAACGGCATCAACATCGGGCCGACCGGATTCACCGCGCTGACGATGGAGACCTTCAACCTCGACCGCGTCGAGTTTCTCAAGGGCCCCTCCTCGCTGATCTCAGGCCAGGGGGCGGTCGGCGGCACCATCAATTTCGTCACCAAGACCCCGCACAGCGGCCCGGTCGAGAGCGAGGCCTTCGTCGGCTTCGACCAGCGCGGCACATTCCGCAGCGGCTTCGGCTCCGGCGGCAGCACGACCGTCAAGGGCCTGGACTATCGTTTCGACATCAGCCGGACCAAGGAGGTCGGCTTCATCGACGACACCGAGTTCAAGAATGTCCATGTCTCCGGCCAGCTCGACTACCGGCTGTCCGAGAGCTTCAAGACCTTCTTTGCCGCCGAGTTCAAGGACTACAAGGCCAAGCCCTATGAGGGCACGCCGCTGGTGCCGGTGGCCTATAGCGGCGCGAACGCAACCAGCGGCATCGTCTCGGGCTCCAAGATCTCCGCCTACAACGGCAGCGATCTCGGCGCCGTCACGATCGACGGCCGCACGCTGTCGACCAACTACAACGTGGTCGACGGCCACAAGACCATCAAGGAATCCTGGGTCCGCAGCGGCTTCGAATGGGACCTGAACAACGCAGTCACGCTGCGGAGCCAGATCTACAACTACAACGCCAGCCGCGACTGGTACAATAACGAGGTCTCGGCCTTCAACGCGAACACCAATCTGGTCGATCGCGAGCGCTTCTTCGTCCATCACAACCACAACATGGTCGGCAACATCACCGACGTGATATGGAACGGCAGCATCTTCGGTCTCGCCAACCGGCTCGTCACCTCGGTCGAGAGCTCGCATACCGACTTCACGCGACCCGGCGCAGCCAATTTTCCCGGCGATTCAGTCCCGCTGATCGGCTTCGATCGCGGCACCTATGGTGAGCTGAGGACACAGCTTCAGACCGCCACGATCGACAGCGTCGCGCTCAATCTCGAAGACCACTTGAGGCTGACCAACAGCTTCGCGCTGGTCGGAGGGCTGCGCTACAACCCGTTCACGCTCGACCGCAACTGGATCCGCAATGGCGCCGAGCGGCCCGGCTTCCCCTATTCCAAGAGCTGGCAGCCGGTCACGGGACGCATCGGCTATACCTGGGAGGCGCTGCCGGGCACGATGTTCTACAGCCAATATGCGACGGCAACCGACATCTCGGCCGACAGCATCTTCATCCTCACTCCGACGCAGAACCTGACGCTGTCGGATTCGCGCAGCTACGAGACCGGCGTCAAGCAGCTCGCATGGAACGGCCGCGCGGAATGGACCTTCTCGGCCTTCGACATCGAGCGCAACAACGTCTACAGCGCCCAGGCCGGCCAGCAGCTCAACCTTGCCGGCAAGGTCAAATCGCAAGGCATCGAGCTGTCGGCTGCGGTGCGGCCGACGCCGGAGAGCAGGCTCTGGGGCAATTTCGCCTATGTCCGCGCCCGCTATGCCGATTATGATCTCGCCGGCGGCGGCTCGTTCTCGGGCAACACGCCGCCCAACATCCCCGCCGTCATCGTCAATGGCGGCGGCTCCTACCGCTTCCTCAATCCCGGCTGGTGGCCGGTCGAGCTCGGTTTCTCCGTCCGCCACGTGGGCGACCGCTGGAGCACCGATGCCAACACGGTGAAACTGCTCGCCTACACCACGGCCGACCTGTTCGCCTTCATCGACCTGCCGAAGGTGCCGCTGTTCGCCACCGCGACCAGCACGCGGCTCGCCTTCCGGGTCCGCAACGTCACCGACCGGCGCTACGCGGCCTGGAGCGATCCGTTCTATCCCGACCAGATCTTCCTCGGCGCGCCCCGCACCTACGAGGTCGAAGCCTCGTTCAAGTTCTGATGGCCGCATGATCCGGGCGCTGATCCTCACGCACCGCTGGCTGAGCATCCCGCTCGGTCCGCTGCTCGTGCTGTGGTTCGCGACTGGGATCGTGATGCACTACGTGCCATTCCCGGCGCAGACCGAGAGCGAGCGCTTCGCCGCGCTGCCCGTGCTCGACGTCGCCATGTCGCTGCACGGTCCCGCGGAGGCCCTCGCCAAGGCTGGAATCGACCATCCAGACCGCATCCGCCTGGTGCAGCGCATGGATGGCCCGGTCTATGTCATCTCGACCGCCGGCCGCAGCACGGCCATTCATGCCGACACGCTGGCCACAGCCGAGGTGAGCGCCCCCGACATCGCCCTGTCGATCGCACGCGCGGCAGCGCAGCGGCGCGGGCTCGAAGCCGACGGCGCCGCCGTTGCAGCTCTGGACGACTACGACCAATGGACGGTACCGAACCGGTTCGACGTGCATCGTCCGTTGCACCGGATCGCGCTCAACGATCCCGGCGGCACCGAGCTCTATGTCTCCTCGCGCACCGGCGAGGTCGTGCTCGACACGACTCGGTTCGAACGCGCCTGGAACTACGTCGGCAGCGTCGTTCATTGGATCTATCCGACCATCCTGCGCAAGGACTGGGCGGCCTGGAACGCTGCCGTGTGGTGGCTGTCGCTCGCGGCGGTCGTCGCCGCCGTGAGCGGCGCCCTGCTCGGCCCGATGCGGCTGAGATATCATGAGGCGCGGCTGTGCTCGCGCTACCGCGGCTGGCACCTGTGGCATCATTGGGCCGGCCTGATCTGCATGCAGTTCGTGCTGACGTGGATGGTCAGCGGCTGGCTGTCGATGGACCATGGCAGGCTGTTTGCGACCGGCCGTCTGACGCCGTCCGAGCAAGCCATTCTCGTCGGCGCGCCGGATTGGACCGACGCGACCGCGGGCGCGCTCGCGGCGGTGCATGGCGGGGTCCGCGAGATCGAGTGGTTCGCCTTCGGCGGCCGCCTCTATCAGCGCATCCGGCGCGCGCCGAGTCAGCAGCAGATTTCGCTGCTGGACGGCGCATCGGCACGCATCGTCGGCCGCTTCCTGCAGCCGGCCGACGTCAATGCCGCGGCGTCCCGCCTGCGCGGCGACTGCGCGCGCTCGTCCGAAGTCGAGCCGGGCGACGACTATCCGTTTGTTTCCGATGTGCCGGGCGCGCCGGTCCATCGCGTGATCTGCGGCGACACCTGGTATCAGGTCGACGCCGCCTCCGGCGCAGTGCTCGAGAAGCTCGACCCATCCCGGCGCGCCTATCGGTGGCTCTATCAGGCGCTGCACACGCTCGACTTTCCGGCCCTGCTTGCGCAGGCGGCGCTGCGCACGTTTCTCATCGTCGGCCTCTGCGCGATCGGCCTCGTCTTCAGCATCACCGGCGTGGTGATCGGCTGGCGCCGCCTGCGCATGCAGCTCCGCTGAGCCTCGCCACAATGGTTAATTTAACGCGCGGTTAACGCAAATTTTTCGTTGTCTATAATCCGTCTTAAGGATTTGGGCCCAGTTATAGACAATGCAGAAAGCAGCCCGTACCTCGCGGGCAGGATTTGTGTTGTTTGATGAGTAAACCCGCTGAAAAGCCTGAGGTCGTCGAGCTTCCGGCAGATCCGCCGGCGCTTGCACCAGCAAGCCAGCGCCGGGCCGCGCAGCAGCGGGTGCGCGAGGCGCGCGACCGGTTAACGTCGACATCGGGAACGCGTCCGGCCTTCGACCGCGAGCTGCTGCGCCAATACGCGCAGACCCGCATCTCCGCCTCCTACATCGTCGTGCTGCTGGTGGTGGCAACCGGCCTGATGCTCAGCGTGTGGCTGCATACGATCGCGGCCGGCGCCTGGACGCTCGGCGTGCTCTGCATTCATGCGGCGATCGTGCGCAACTGCTCGAACTTCCTCGCCGACCAGCCGTCGCTGGCGGCGACGCGGCGCTGGCGCACGCGCTTCGTGCTGCTCGACCTGCTCTACGGCGTGTGCTGGATGGCGATCCTGATCCATCCGGCGCTCGCGGCGGTGTCGGGCACGCTGATGATGTTCCTGATGCTGCTGGTGATCGCGGTCTCCAGCATGCTCGCCGCCAACCTGCCGATCGCAGCCGTCGCCGTCACCGCGCCGGTGACGGTCGCGATCACGCTGAGCCTCGCGCTGTCGGGCACGTTCGACAACTACCTGCTCGCCGGGTTCGCCGTCGCGGCCGAAGGCTATTTCGTGCTGCTCGCCCATCAGCTGCACGCGACGACGCTCGCCACGCTCGAAGCACGCGCCGAGAAGGACGCCCTGATCGGCGAGCTCGAGCAGGCGAAGGCGATCTCCGACGAGGCGCGCTACCGTGCGGAGGCCGCCAACGTCGCGAAGTCGCGATTCCTCGCGCAGATGAGCCACGAGCTGCGAACGCCGCTGAACGCCATCCTCGGCTTTTCCGAGGTGATGAAGAGCGAGATCTTCGGCGTGCATGCGGTGCCGGTCTACAAGGAATATTCGGCCGACATCCACAATTCGGGCGTCCACCTGCTCAACCTCATCAACGAGATCCTCGATCTCTCGCGCATCGAGGCCGGCCGCTACGAGCTGAACGAGGAAGCCGTGGCGCTGGTGCACGTGATCGCCGACTGCCACCATTTGCTGAAGCTGCGCGCCACGAGCCGCGGCATCACCATCCACGAAGTGTTCGAGCAGAAGATGCCGCGGCTGTGGGCCGACGAGCGCGCGATCCGCCAGGTGGTGCTCAACCTGCTCTCCAACGCCATCAAGTTCACGCCGCAGGGCGGCGAAATCTGGCTGAAGGCCGGCTGGACGGCCTCGGGCGGACAATATCTCAGCGTCAAGGATACCGGCTCGGGCATTCCCGAGAACGAGATTCCGATCGTGCTCGCCTCGTTCGGCCAGGGCTCCAACTCGATCAAGTCGGCCGAACAGGGTGCGGGATTAGGCCTGCCGATCGCCAAGAACCTGATCGAAATGCATGGCGGCACGTTCACGCTGAAATCGAAGGTCCGCATCGGCACCGAGGTGATCGTCACCTTCCCGCCGGAGCGGGTGATGTCGGCGCTCGCTCCGCTGTCGGACGAGGCGCCGCCGTTGCAGCCGGAGCACGCGATCACCCCCGCTCAGGAGAAGCGCCGGGTGCGCAAGCCGATCATGAATGCCGGAACGGGACTGTGAGATGATTGCACTTGCACGACAGTGGCAGAACCTTTCAAACTCGCGCCATGAGCCAGGATACGCCCTGCATCGCCGTCTGCATGATCGACCCGAAGACGAAGCTCTGCTTCGGCTGCGGACGCACGCTGCCGGAGATCGCCCGCTGGGGCCGCATGTCGCCCGACGAGCGGCTGGCGCTGATGGACGGGCTGCCGTCCCGCATGCACGACGCCGGCCTGCCCGCGCTGGCGCGCCGCCGCGACTGAGCGCCTCCGTGCCAACGGGAGGCGCGGCATGAACAAGGTCGCGCTCGTTTTCATCACCATGGTGCTCACCGCGGGCGCCGTGATCGTCTACAAGGATCCCGAGCAGGCGGCGCTCGCGAGCGACACCGTGTCGGAGGTTCTGCGCAGCCGCGCGCTCAGAGCCAAGGCGAGCCCTCCGACCAACGCGGTCGAGATCGAGCGCACCAGAGGCGGCGAGTTCGCGCTGCGCGCCAAGATCAACGGCGTCACCGCGCCGATGGTGGTCGACACCGGCGCCACATCGGTGGTTCTGACCTACGAGACCGCCAAGGCCGCGGGCCTGCCGCTCGAACTGCTCGCCTACGACGTCGACGTCGAAACTGCCGGTGGCCATACCAAGGCGGCGCGGCTGACGTTGGACCGGCTCGCGATCGGCAAACTGGTGGAGCGCTCGGTGCCGGCGCTGGTGGTGCCGCACGGCCAGATGAAGACCAACCTGCTCGGCATGAGCTTCCTCGACCGGCTGGAGCGCTGGGAAGTGCGCTCCGACCGGCTGATGCTGCACGGCTTTCCCGACCGCAGCTGAGGAGCTGGGCCTCGTCGCAGCCAGCAGAGAGATCGCGCGCCAGGCCGTCGCCGAACTGCCGCTGGCCTGAGCCGCTCAGGCCAGCGCAGCAACCGCTGGGCGCTCCTCGACCATCGCGACCGCCTCGCGCAGTACCTCGATGCCGGCGTCTGGCTTGACGCCACGCTCGGCGAGATGGCGGCGGAATGCGCGTGCGCCGGGCACCGCGTGATAGGCGCCGACGAGATGCCGCGTGATCGCGTGCAGCCGCGCGCCCTGCCCGAGCTGGCGCACGATGTAGGGCTCGAGCGCCGCCAACGCATCCTTCATGGTCCGATGCGGCACGACCTCGCCGAACAGGACGGGATCGACATCGAGCAGCCGCCACGGCTCCTGATAGGCCGCTCGCCCAAGCATCACGCCATCGACATGCGCGAGATGACCTTGCGCAGCTTCGATGCTGCCGATGCCGCCATTGATGATGACGGGCACGTGCGGCAGCCTCGCCTTCAACCGGTACACCCTGTCGTAGTCGAGCGGCGGAACGTCACGGTTCTCCTTTGGCGACAAGCCGTTCAGCCACGCCTTGCGCGCGTGCACGATCAACGCGTCGGCGCCGCTATCGACGACCGCGTCCGCCAGCGCATCGAGCGCGACCTCCGGATCCTGATCGTCGATGCCGATGCGGCACTTCACGGTGACGGGAATGCGAACGGCGTGCTTCATCGCGGCGACGCAGGCGGCCACGAGCGCGGGCTCGGCCATCAAACAGGCGCCGAAGCGGCCGTCCTTCACCCGGTCCGACGGACAGCCGACATTGAGGTTGATCTCATCGTAGCCGAAATCCTCGCCGATCCTGGCCGACGTCGCCAGATCTGACGGATCGGAGCCGCCGAGCTGCAGCGCCACCGGATGCTCGCTGGCATCGAAGCCGAGCAGCCGCTGCCGGTCGCCATGAATGACGGCGCCGGTCGTGACCATCTCGGTATAGAGCAACGCCCGGCGCGACAGCAGCCGATGGAACACCCGGCAGTGCCGATCGGTCCAGTCCATCATAGGGGCGACGGAGAAACGCCAAGCGTTTGATTTTGCAATTTTATTTGAGATATCAGTCATTCAGAAGTCGCGCCGGAAGCATCCCATCAGCGTCCATTTACGCCGATTTCCGCTGATTTCGACCCATTTTTGGTCTCCCGGTAAAACAATGTTGTACCGGAGATCGATCAGGCAGCCGTCGATTGGTGCCGCTGCGGGAGATCCATTGCCGCCCAGCAGAGCGTGGATCTCGCCGGAACGAATCCGCAGGTTGGCGCCGCGCAGGACGTGGGTGCACCGAAGCTCTTTTCGATGTCCTGGGCCTCGAGCTCGCGACTGGCATCTCGGTCCTCACGTTTTCAGCCGACCCGGGGGGTCAGAGAAAGCCGATCGACAGCCACGGCACGAAGGCAACCAGCAGCAGGCCGAGCACGAGCGCGCCGAGATAGGGCCAGATGCGGGTCAGTCCGGCGTTGGGATGGATCTGTCCGATCGAGCACGCCGCGTAGTACCCAAGGCCGAAGGGCGGCGCGAACAGGCCGATGCCCATCGCGAGGATGATCACCATCGCGTAGTGCACCTCGTGCACGCCGAGCAGCTTGGCCGCCGGAAACAGCAGCGGGCCGAACAGCACCATGGCCGGCAGGCCTTCGAGGATGCTGCCGAGCAGGATGAACACGGCGATCGAGATCAGCAGGAAGCCGTATTTGCCACCGGGCACCGAAACCATCATCGCCGCGAGCGCATGCGAGAAGTTCGACTGCGTCAGCGCCCAGGCCATCGCGGTGGCCGCACCGATGATGAACAGGATCGCCCCCGACAAAGCGGCAGTATGCACCAGCGCCGGATAGAGCCTGCGCCAGTCGAAGCGGCGATAGACGAGCAGTCCGACCAGGATCGTGTAGGCGATGCCGACGGTCGAGACTTCGGTCGCGGTGGCGACGCCCTCGGTGACCGCGGTGCGGATCAGCACCGGCAGCAGCAGTGCCGGCAGCGCCGTGATGAGCGCCGAGCGAATGGTGGCCCAGGTCGGCCGCGGTCGGATCACGCCCTCCGGCTCGACCATGCGGCGCTTGGCGACCACCGCCAGCGCGGCGGCCAGCACCAGGCCGGGCAGGATGCCGCCGGTGAACAAGGCCGAAATCGAGACGCCGGCGACGGAGCCGATAATGATCAGCACGATCGAGGGCGGA
Source organism: Bradyrhizobium sp. HKCCYLRH2060 (assembly GCF_051168135.1). NCBI lineage: Bacteria > Pseudomonadati > Pseudomonadota > Alphaproteobacteria > Hyphomicrobiales > Nitrobacteraceae > Bradyrhizobium > Bradyrhizobium sp. HKCCYLRH2060. Next base: position 165,987 of record NZ_JBNPUK010000007.1, on the reverse strand, counting down.
ATGGTCTCGGCCATCGCGCCCGAGGCTGCGAGCAGCGACACCAGCTCGCCGTCATGAATGCCGCGGCGCTTCATGTCCGGAAACAGCACCGGCGCGACCGCCGCCATGTCGGCCGTCTTGGCGCCGGAAATGCCCGAGACCAGCAGGATCGCGCCGAGCAGCACGTAGGACAGGCCGCCTCTGACATGGCCAACCAGCGACACCAGGAAGCCGACCATCGCTGCCGCCATGCCGGTCATGACGATGAGATGGCCGAGCAGAATGAACAAGGGAATCGCGAGCAAAACGAGGGATGAGACGCCCTCGTCAATGCGGCTGGTGACGACTTCGAGCGGCGCCGAGGTGACCGTGAGGAGATAAGCCACCGTGGCGAGCCCGAAGCAGAATGCGATCGGGACGCCGGCGAGCACGGCCGCGCCGAGCAGGATCGCGAAGAAGACGATCAGATTCCAGTTGCCGAGCGCCTTGAGCGCCGGCGCCGCGCCCCACAACACGAGCGCCGTGGCCGCCAGGATCACCAGCGTGATCGCGATGTCGCGCGAGCCGTGGCGCGCCATGCGCAGCAGGGCGGTGGCCAGCATGAGGCCGATGCCGACCGGCACCGCGCCGGCCCGCACGCTGTCGGGCAGGCCGAGCGCCGGCGTCTCCGCGAACGCCTGTCCGCTCGCATAGTCGATCGCAGGATGCAGCAGGATCGCCAGGAACAGCGCCGGCGCCATCAGCGCCGCGCTCTCCAGCACCGCGCGGGTGCGCGGTGCGACGCGGTCGATCAGCGCGGTCATCCGCATGTGCTCGCCGCGGCTGAGCGCGAGCACGGCGCCCAGCATCGCGAGCCAGAGAAAGGTGATCGACGCGAGCTCGTCAGCCCAGGTCAGCGGCCGGTTGAAGGCGAAGCGCGCCGTCACACCGGTGAAGAGGATTCCGACTTCCGCGACCAGCGCGACGATCGCGGGAATCTCGATCAGCTTCGTCAGCGCCCGCTCGAGGCTTTCGACGACGCCGTGCTTCGTGGAGGCTGCCAGAGACGCGTCGACCGAGTTCATCCGAGCTCTCCCACATTCGACTGCAGGATCTTCCAGGCCTCCTCTCCGAACTTGCCGCGCCAGTCCTTGTAGAAGCTGCTCTTGCCGAGCGCGCCACGGAATGCCTCCTTGTCGACATCCACGAAGGTGAAGCCCTTGGCGGCGAGATCGGCGCGCAGGCTCTGGCTGAGCGCGGCAATGTCGGATCGCTCGTCATCCGCCGACTTGTTGAATTCCTTCGTGACCAGCGTCTGCAGGTCGGACGGCAGTTTGCCGAAGGCAGCGCGGTTGCCAAGAATCCAGTAGGCATCCCAGACGTGGCTGGTCAGCGAGCAGTATTTCTGGACCTCGTAGAGCTTGGCGGTGGCGATGATCGGCAGCGGGTTCTCCTGGCCCTCGACCACCTTGGTCTGCAGCGACGTATAGACCTCATTGAAGTTGATCGGTGTCGGACCGGCACCGAGCGCCTGAAACAGGCTGGTCAGGATCGGCGCCGCCGGCACGCGGATCTTGAAGCTCTTGAGATCGTCCGGCGTCTTGATCTCGCGGGTCGAGGACGTGACCTGGCGAAATCCGTTGTCCCAGGGCTTGGAGAGCGCGATGACGCCGGTCTTCTCGATGTCCTTGCGGATGTGATCACCAAGGCTGCCGTCCATCGCCTTCCAGACCTGGTCGTAGGACGTGAAGGCGAAGCCGGTGTTGACGATGCCGGCGAGCGGCACGCGGGTGGCAAGCACGGAGCTCGCGATGTTGATCGCATCGACGGCGCCGACGCGGACCTGCGAGATCAGATCGGTGTCGGAGCCGAGCTGGTTGGCCGGGTAGAGATTGATATCGAGCCGGCCGCCGCTCGCCTCCTTGATGCGATCGGCCGCCTGCTGCGCCCGCTTGTTGACCGGATGCGACGGATCCTGTCCGGTCGCGAGCTTCATCGTGAACTCCGCTGCCTTGGCGAATCGCCCGGTGAACGGCAGCACCGCAGCCCCCACCATTGCTCCTGCCATGAATCGCCGACGCGTCGTTGCCTTGCGCATTCCCGTCCCTCCAGTATGAAATTGTTGTTATGGTCCGGCGCGTCCGCGCGCCGGCGGGTCATGTCAGCGGCTGGTCCGCTATTTGAGCCAGCCCTTGACCTGCTTGACGACTTCCGACAACGAAATGCCGTAGCGATCGTGCAAGGTCGGCAGCGCGCCGGCGTCGAGGAATTCGTCGGGCAAGCCGATCTGCCGGAACGGTACGTGCACGCCTGCGCGCATCAGCACCCCGGCGACCGCCTCCCCCAGTCCGCCGATCACCGTATGGTTCTCGGCGACGACGACGAGACGGCCGGAGCGGCCGGATTCGCGCACGATGGTCTCGGCATCGAGCGGCTTGATCGTCGGCACGTGCAGCACGCCGACGTCGACGCGATCATCGGACAGCGCCTTGGCGGCCTCGAGCGCGCGCATCGTCATCAGCCCGGACGAGATCATCAGCACGTCCCGGCCGTCGCGCAGCAGCTTGGCCTTGCCGAGCTCGAATGTGTAGTCGTACTCGTCGAGCACCAGCGGCACCTGACCGCGCAGCAGCCGCATGTAGACCGGGCCTTGATGGGCGGCCATCGCCGGCACGACCTGCTCGATCTCATGCGCATCGCAGGGGTCGATCACCGTCAAGTTCGGCATCGCGCGCATCAGCGCGAGATCCTCGGCCGCCTGGTGGCTCGGGCCGTAGCCGGAGGTCAGGCCGGGCAGCGCGCAGGCGATCTTCACGTTGCGATCTTCCTCGGCGATGGTCTGGTGGATGAAGTCGTAGGCGCGGCGCGAGGCGAACACGGCATAGGTCGTGGTGAACGGCATGAAGCCTTCGGCCGCCATGCCGGATGCGGCGCCGAATAGCAGCTGCTCGGCCATGCCCATCTGGTAGGTGCGCTCGGGGAATTCCTTCGCGAAGATGTGCAGGTCGGTATACTTGCCGAGATCGGCGGTCATGCCGACCACCTCCGGCCGGCTGCGCGCCAGCGCGACCAGCGCGTGGCCGAACGGCGCCGGCCTGGTGCGCTGGCCCTCGGAAGCGATCGAGGCGATCATCGCCGAGGTCGTCAGGCGCGGCTTGCTCAGATCCGGTGCGGGTCTCGTCGATTTCATCACGGCCTCCCAGCGTCGAGTGCGGCAATCGCGAGCTGCCACTCGTGCGGCTCGACGCGAATGAAGTGGTTCTTCTCGCGCTGTTCGAGGAAGGGCACGCCCTTGCCCATCAGCGTGTCCGCCACGATCATACGCGGCTTCGGCGCCGCGTGGGTCTTGGCGGCATCGAAGGCGGCGACCACGGCGTCGAGGTCGTTGCCGTCGACGCGCTGCACGAACCAGCCGAACGCTTCCAGCCGATCCACCAAAGGCTCGAAGCCCATGACCTGGGTCGAAGGGCCGTCGGCCTGCTGATTGTTGACGTCGACGATGCCGATGAGGTTGTCGAGCTTGTGGTGGCTGGCGGACGAGATCGCCTCCCACACCGAGCCCTCGTCGAGCTCGCCGTCGGAGAACAGCGTGTAGACGCGCGAGCTCGACGTCTTGCGCTTCAGTCCGAGTCCCATGCCGACGGCGATGCTGAGGCCGAGGCCGAGCGAGCCGCCCGACATCTCCATGCCCGGCGTGTAGGACGCCATGCCGGACATCGGCAACCGGCTGTCGTCGCTGCCATAGGTTTCCAGCTCGGCCTCGGGAACGATGCCGGCCTCGATCAGCGCGGCGTACAGGGCGATCGCATAGTGTCCGTTCGACAGCAGGAAACGGTCGCGCTCCTCCCAGTTGGGATCCTCGGGCCGGTAGCGCATGGCGTGGAAGTAGGCGACTGCCAGCACGTCGGAGATGTCGAGAGCCTGGGCGATGTAGCCCTGCCCTTGCACCTCGCCCATGCGAAGCGCGTTGCGCCGGATGTCGTAGGCGCGCTGCGCCAATGTCGGCGCGTTGGCGAGCCGGCTGGTTGCGGTGTCCATCTCTTGAGACCTTGGTTAGTGGATCAGCATGCCGCCATTGACGTCGATGACCGCGCCCGTGACATAGGCGGAGAGGTCCGACGCCAGAAAGGTGTAGATGCCGGCGACGTCGTCGGCGGTGCCGAGCCGGTTGAGCGGAATGCCCTCGAGGATCTTGGCCTTCATCTCGTCGGTCAGCTTGCCGGCCGTGATGTCGGTGCCGATCAAGCCCGGCGTGACGCAGTTGACGCGAATGCCGTCGATGCCGAATTCGCGCGCCATCGCCTTGGCGAGACCGAGAACGCCGGCCTTGGCCGCGGAATAATGCGGCCCGCCGAAGATGCCGCCGCCGCGCTGCGCCGAAACCGACGACATGCAGGCGATAGAGCCCTGCTTGCGCGCGCGCATGTGGGGGATCACCGCTTGCGACAGGAACAGCACGCCCTTGAGATTGACGTCCTGGATGCGATCCCAGTCGTTGGGCGTGATGTCGAGCAGCTTGACCGGCTGGGTGATGCCGGCGTTGTTGATGAGGATGTCGATGACGCCGAATGTGGCGATGACTTGCGCGACGGCGTCGTTGCAGGAGTTGTTGTCGGCGACGTTGCAGCCGATCCCGAGATGCTGGTGGCCGAGCGTGGCCGCCGCGTCGGCGGCCGCCGCCGCATCGAGGTCGAGGATGGCGACGCGCGCCCCTTCGGCGGCGAACCGTCGCGCAGTGGCCAGCCCAATACCGCGCCTGGAAGCTGCGCCCGAGATGATCGCCGTCTTGCCGCTGAGCAGCATCCTTGGTCCTCCCAAAGTGTCGTTGTGTTGGGCTTGACCATGGCGGGCCTGACCGGCGGGGACAAACGCGCAGTTGTCACGGATAGATGAATCTGGTTCACTCATCCGATGCTATCCAACGTCCCGATTTCGTCAATCAAAGCGTTTGAGGCCGCTGCACGGACTGGCTCGTTTCGCGATGCAGCGAATGAGCTTCACCTGACCCCGAGCGCAGTCAGCCACGCCATCCGCAAGCTGGAGACGACCCTGCGCACGGTGCTGTTCGAGCGCACCGCCCGCTCGGTGCGGCTGACACCTGCCGGCGAGAACCTGATGCGCCATGCCGGCGCCGCCTTCGACCAGTTGCGCCGCGGCCTGGAGGAGGTCGCCGCGCGCGGTCCCCAATTGGTCCGCGTCCATTCGGCGCCGAGCTTCGCTGCGCAGTGGCTGACGCCGCGATTGGCGCGATTTCTCGCCGCCCACCCCAAGCTCGAGGTGCGGCTTGCGGCGAACACCGACTATGCGCGATTCAAGAACGACGATTTCGACATCGATATCGTCTATGGCCAGCCGCATGCGGAAGGTGTCGAAATCGTTCCGCTGGCCGAGGAAACGGTGACGCCGCTCTGCTCGCCGGCACTGGCGGCCACGATCAAGCGGCCTGCCGACCTGCTGGAACGAACGCTGATCCGCTCCGATGTCAAGCAGATCCAGTGGCATCAATGGTTCGCCGCCAACGGTCTCGAGCCTCCCGCTCTTCATGGCATGCGCTTCGACCGCAGCTTCCTGGCGCTTGCGACCGCGACCGAAGGTCTCGGCGTTGCCCTTGAATCCACCCTGCTGGCCGAGCGTGAGCTGGCATCCGGCCGGCTGGTGGCGCCGCTAGCCGGCCGCGCGACCGACGTCCGCTACGTCGGCCATCGCCTGGTATTTCCCCGCAATGCTCACCAACGCACGGCTGTCCGCGCCTTTGCCGACTGGATCACATCCGAGCTCAGTCCGGAACGCGGAGGGCGACGATCGTTCGATTGATCTCGCGCCGTCCCTGCTTTCTTTCGACCGAGCTCGCTGATTGGGGCTCTCGGAACGCATTGCGTCCCGAGGCTGAAACGCTCACCTTGAGGCAGGCCAAGCAGCCCAGGTTGATCTTTCAGATCATTACTCGGCCGTCGTTTGATCAACTGTTCGGGCAGCGTGTCCTGCGCGGCCAATGGGGGGATACGTCTTTACCGCGGACATCGCGTCGGAGGCAGAGATCAAGGTCTCTTCGCCCGAGGTGGACCTTCCCTCCCCCGCCCCGACCACCGTGCTCGACGTCGCCGCCGCCTCCGCCGCTGAGGCGACGACCGGGCCGGCGAGATCGTCATGGTTGTCGGGGCGGTGCTCGAGACCTATTGCCGCTTCCCTCAGCGCAACCAATCATTTCGTCGAAAGCCTGGTCATCTGCGCCAGAACGCTGAGTCTCGATCCATGGGACGGCCTCGCGCTGTATCTGGTCGGCCTCGGGCAGCTCCATCTCGGCCGCTTCGAGGATGCGCTGGCGACCTTCCAGCAGGCCGACCGCTATGACACGCCGGCGGTCTCACGCTGGACATGGCTCCTGGGCGTCGGGTGGGCGCACATGATGATGGATCGCGCGGAGGAAGCCCTGCCGTGGCTGCGGCGCTCGATCGCCATCACGGCCGCGTCCGGGCGTCCCTATATGCTGCTGGCGGCCGCCTATCAGAGGGCCGGACAGATCGATGAAGCGAGAGCCGCGATCCAGAAGGGACTGAAGCTGCGGCCCGGCACGACCGCGCTCAACGTTGCGCCGCCGATGAAGAACACCAGTCCGGTGTATCGCGAGGCCGCGGCCAGGATCGTTCAGCTCATGGTCGACGCGGGCCTGCCGGCCCAATAGGGCGACCAGCCCGATCCACGATCCGCACGCGTGGCAGTCTCACCAAAAATCATTGCCCCTGGAATCGTTCAGACGACGCTAGTGCTCCCGCGGCCTCTGTCAAACCACCGTCACGAAACACGAACACAAGGAAACGATCTCGACCTTGGCGGCCCGTGCCGCCGAGCTTGATCCAGCGCTCGGACCAGTACTCCGCACGGCGCGCTGCATCCGAAGACCGATCACGGGAATTGCAGGTACCAAACCTTGACCGAGGCACGCCACGCAGACCCGCGCGACAATGATCTGGTCGCGGAGAAGCAAGGCGCCAGGTCATCCGGCGTCGATCTCGTCGCCCGCCAGAGCACGGCCCGGCTGGGGGCGCTGAAGCTGCTGATTGCGGCATCCGGCCTCGCCGGGCTCGGCTATGAGATCGTCTGGACGCGCCAGCTCGCCCTCGCCCTGGGCACGGAGATGATGGCCGTGCTCGGCGCCATCGCCGGATTTTTTGCTGGGCTCGCGGTGGGCGCCTTCGTCCTCGATGGCCGGATCCGCCGCGTCGCCAATCCGCACCGGCTCTATGCCGTCCTCGAAGCGGTCATCGGCCTGTGGGGGCTATGTGCGATCTGGTTGCTTCCGGCGAGCGCGCGCGCCCTGGCGCCGCTGCTCGGCACGGCTCCCTCCCCCCTCCTGTTGTGGAGCGCGAGCTTCCTGCTGCCGACGCTGGTGCTGTTGCCGGCCACGGTGGCAATGGGCGGCACGCTGACCGCGCTGGAACGCATGACGTCCGCAGCGCACGGCACGCGGTCCGTCAGCGCCGGCGTCTATGGCGCGAACACCGCCGGCGCCGTCGCCGGCACGCTGCTGTCCACCTTCGTGCTGATCCCCGCGCTTGGATTGTCGACGACGCTGCTTTGCCTGGCAGCCGTCAACGCGGCCTGCGCGCTCGCAGCGCTTCGCCTCGGCCGAGCCGTGCAGGCCGACGCTCGCGCGCGTGACGATAGCAGGCATGCTGTCACCGGCCTCCGCCTGACGGCAACTCTGTTCGTCACCGGCCTGCTCGGCATCGCGTTCGAAGTGCTGGTCGTGCGCCTGGCCGCGCAGATGATGCAGGACACGGTCTATAGCTTCGCCTGTCTGCTGGCGGCCTATCTGCTGGGCACCGCGATCGGCGGCATGATCTGGCAGCGTTTGGGGCCCACGGTTGCACGCGGCAGAACCGTTCTGATCAGCCTCACCGCACTCGTTGGCCTCGGCACGGCGATCATGACGCCCTTGCTTGGCGGCTTCGCCGATAGCGCGGCGAGCCTCGGCGTCGCCGGCGAGCTCGGCATCGCGCTGGCGCTGCTGCTACTGCCCGCGATGGCGATGGGTGCCTTGTTCGGCCAGCTCATGCAGGAGGTCCGTGACGGCCGGGGATCGGTCGGCTGGGCCGTCGGCATCAACAGCGTCGGCGCAGCCATTGCACCGCTGGCCGCAGCACAGCTGCTGATTCCCGCTTTCGGTATCTGGAGGGCATTGATCCTCGTTGCCGTCGGATATCTGCTGTTGCTGCAGCCGCAACGCGTCGTGCTGCGGTGGGCCGCGGCGCCCGCTCTGCTTGCGCTCGCGCTGTTGTGCCTTCCCGCCCCCCTGCTCATCAAGGTCCCGCCGGGCGGCAAGCTTCTCGCCGTGCGCGAGGGATCGATGGCGACGGCAAGCGTCGTCGACGACGCCTCGGGGGCACGCTATCTCGAAGTGAACGGCCACTTCCGCATGGGCGGTACCAGCTCTGTGCGGTCCGATTTCCGCCAGGCCATGCTGCCGCTGCTCTTGCATCCGGCGCCGCGCAGCGCGCTCTTCCTCGGTGTCGGCACCGGCGCGACCGTGCTCGGCGCAGCGCAGATGCCGGATCTCGACGTGCGCGCGGTCGAACTCTCCTCCGAGGTCGTCGCGCTGCTGTCCTGGTTCGACAACCCCGCGGCCGAGAAGGAAAGACCGCCGATCGCCGTTGCCGACGCCCGGCGCTTCATCGTCGCCGACGACGGACGCTACGACGTGATCGTGGCCGACCTGTTCCACCCGGCGCTGGATGGCAGCGGCGCGCTGTACACGGTCGAACATTTCGCGGCCGTCAAGCGGAGGCTGGCGGCCGAGGGCGTGTTCTGCCAGTGGCTGCCGCTCTATCAGCTCGATGCACCGTCGCTGCGGGCGATCATCAGAAGCTTTCTCGCGGTCTTCCCACACGGGTCAGCCTGGCTGAACCATTACAGCGTGCGCACGCCGATGCTGGCCCTGATCGGATCGGCGGCCCCGGACCCGATCGATCCCGAGCTCCTCGCCGCACGGTTTTCCGACCGGAAGCTTCACCCGATCATTCAACCGCTCGGCTTCGATCAGCCGATCGACCTTCTCGGCCAGTATGTCGCCGGCGCGAAAGCACTCGCGAGCTTCGCCGGTCCGGGACCGCACAACACCGACGATTTCCCGTTCGTCACGTTCGACGCGCGCAGCAACGTCCACGCTCTCTCCGCGGCCCCATGGCAGTTGCTGCTGACGGTCCTCAATCAGACAAAGACGGACGCGGGCGAACTGCTGGGCGACTCGAAGCGTGGAAGCTGGGAGCAGCGGCTCGGCGCTTATTGGCAGGCTCGCAACCGATTCATCCAGGCCGGCGCGGCGCTGACCGGCGAACCGCGCGGACCGGCGCTCATTGCAGCCGCCGCGCCCGGCCTCCTGGATTCCATTCGCGCCAGCGCCGAGTTCGAGCCGGCCTATGCGCCGCTGATGAGCATGGTGAAAGCGCTGCTCGGATCGGATCGCGCGGCTGCAGAACGCCTGCTTCGGGCGATCGATGCCGCCGCGCCGTCGCGACACGAGGCGCGCGACCTGCGGTCGCGCGAGTTCGAACAATAGCGCGTCAGGACGCGAAGCTGACGCGGTAGCCCCAGCAATCCAGATGATCAGGAATCGCGTTGAAGGCGATCGTGATGCGCTGGTCGCCCTGATTGCGCGGCACCTCATGGTAGAGATAGCTCGGGAACAGCACGAGATCGCCGGGCTCCGCCTCGGGCAGCACATATTTGCCGGCATTGAACGGGCCGACGGCGGCACTGCGGGTATGGTGGCGGAACGAGAAGTCGCTGCCGCCCGGCGGCCGCACGAACACGGTGCGGCTACCAGGATGCGACGGCGTCAGATAGAAGATGCCGGAGATGAAGCTGTTGGCGTGGGCGTGCAGGGTCTGGTTGCCGCCGGTCTCCAGCATGTTCGTCCACATCTCCTTGACCGTCCAGCGCAGCTTCTCGCCGAACAGCAGCTCGCCGAAATCGACCAGCTTGGGCACGGCGAGCTCGGCGATGGTCTGAAACAGGTTGTTGGCGCGGGGATCGGCGACCTCGGTGTGAAACAACTGTCCGGACCGCAGATTGTTCTCGATCTTCGAATTGCGTATCGCTGCTACCGCCGCGTCCTTGAGCTCGGCGCTCAAGAGCCCAGGCGAACGCAACAACGGTATTGGAAAAAGAGCTTCGATCTGGTCCATGTCTCAAGGCCTTGCATGCGCCGCAACAGGACCGACAAATTGCCGACTTGCATGACAGCCGGATGACGAGAGGCGAGACGCGGTGCGCGCCCGTCAGCGCGTCGGCATTTCGTCGGCACGAAGAATATTGAGCCGCTCGCCGGGCCTCAGGCTGTGGGGCCGGTCGCGTACTTCCAGCACGGCCCGCTCGGCCTTCTCGACGCAGTCATCGAACTCGCCATTGCCGGCCTCGACCAGCGCCTGCTGAATGTCCCGCTCGGCGAAATAGCGCGACACGTCGTCCGCCGGCAAGGTCGCCGCCTGTGCGCGTGCCTCGGCCACCGCGGCATCGCATGCCTCCTGCGTCGGTTCCTCGTCATGCGCCGACGCGACCGCGTTCGCGAGGGCAAGGACGGCAAAACTCACGGCGGACAAGCGAGACATCATCTCGACGAACCCCAGGTCAAACAGGCTTCAAAGACGAAGCGCCGGTTCGCAAACCGGCGCTCGGAGTGAGCAGGATCCGACGGGACGATATCGTCCCGCCGGATTGGTGCCGATCGATCAGTCGCGGTTGAACGCCCAGCGACCCCAGTGGCCCCAGTGCCCCCAGTGGTCCCAGTCGTGCCAGTGGTGATGCTCGTGAGCCAGCTTGCGGGCCAGTTCCTGATTCTTTTCGACCAGCAGCTTGGGCGTGCCGTAGGTTCGGACGAAGATCGGGTTGCCATAGAACCAGACGTTCGACCAGGCCTGCACGTCGTTCGTGACCTTCTTGACGCCATTGACCGTTCCGAGGTGCGACGGGCACGCCGCATCGGTGCAGCTGACGTTGGCGTTGTTGAGATCGAGCAGCGGGTTACCGGCACTGTCGGAGACGTTCGGAGTCGCCGGCGGGATGTTGGTGCCGCGGGCGCGGATGTAGAACGGCGTCTGGCCGGCGATGAAGGTGGTCGTGAAGCTGAGGCGGGTCGAACCGTCGCGCAGCTTGCGGCTCCGCATCTTGGTCGCCTGGATCTGCTTCGCGATCTTGGCCGACGGGCTGTAGACGATGGCCGCACCATCGACACCCTTGGCATTGGCTACCGCATAGCCCGGGGCACCCGGCGCGATCGGACCGGTGATGTCGCCGGTGATCAGATCGACGTGGTCGAGCGAGGGCTTGTTCAACGGCTGCTTGATGCCGACCGGCAGCAGCAGCGGATTGTTGAAGCTGTACGGGCTGTTGTTGGACGCCGGAACGGTCATCTCCATCTCGAGCGTGACCTTCTCGCCGGGACGCACGACCAGCGTCTCGCCCATCGTCTTCCAGTCGTAGTCCCATTCACCCTTCGCACGAAACTCCATGTCGGAGTCGATGATGTCGGCGTTGACCGAATAGGAGTTGCCCGAGCGCATGCCGTCGATGATGGACTGCTGGGAGAAGCGCCGCTCGTTCGGCACGTACAGCCTGGTGTACTCGCCGGGGATGAAGTCCGCCGTCGTACCCGGATCGCGCGCGCCATAGACGCCGCGGCTGTGCCAGTCCGAACTCTGGAACAGGAAGAAGTTGCGGCCTTCGCCGAGCAGACCGTCCCAGAGCCCGCCAACCTTGGCGGTGTAGACGCCCTGCATGCCGTAGGTGCCGCCGCCGACCGCGCCCGAGCCATAGGAGCCCGAGCCGCCGTTCACGCCGCCCTCGGCCATGTGACCCGGGGCTTCGATACCGAACGCGACCGTCGGGCCGGCATTGTTGAAGTCACGGAAGTGCTCGATGTTGTAGCCGGCCGAGCCGTTCGGGTTGAACGGTCCCTGCCGCTCGGTATGGGTCGGCACCGCGTAGGATTGCAGCGGATGGTTCGCCTGCAGCCAGGCGATGCCGGCAACGGCCTTCTGGTGACCGGCCGTGCCGGAATTGTTGACATTGTCCTTGCCGGCCCAGACCGGGTTGTTGCTGGCATCGACCGGACCGATCGAGTCAGTGTCCCCGCGGTCGAAACGATATTCGAACTCGGCCATCTTGTCGGCATTGCCGTAGCCACGCGGGTTCTGGCCGGCGATCACGGCGACGTCGCCATGCTCGTGACCGGGCAGGATCCACTCGAGGCCTTCGACCAGCACCTTGTTGTAGGTCGCGGTGCGATTGACGATGGTCGGATACTCGACTTCCTTGATCGACTGCCAGCGCCACATCTTGGCGTTGGTGTCGGTGCCGTTCGGCGTGCCCTTCAGGCTGGTGATCGTGATGCCGTCGATGGTCTTGCCGAGCGTCTGGCTCCAATACGTCGTGGTGTTGTCGCCCGGGATGTTGGCGCTCGCATCGCTGAAGCGGCAATCGCGGTTGCCCGAACCGCCGTGGTTTCCCAGGGTGAACCAGTCGAGGTCGAAATTATTGCCGCCAGCAGCCGCGGTGCCCTTGCCGACCGAGCGATCGATCGCATAGCCGGCTGCGACCGAGCCGTCGGTGCAGGTGTTGTGGTTGTGCATGTCGCCCGCGACATACGGATTGTTCTTGCTCGTTTCCCCCCAACGCTCCCCGGCGTTGGCGCTTTGTGACAGAGCCAGCGAGACCGAGGCCGCTGTCAGCAGGATTTTCTTGGTAGATGGAACCATTATCGTCGCCCCTAAAGAATTCGATCGATCTCCAAACCGAGATGACAACGCGACCGATGCGCCGTCGTCATTCGCGGCGCGACCAAACCAAAACTCGGAGACAGTTTGTTGAAGGATTTATTTTTGCTGGTGCCATCTCCACGGCCATCGCGATCCGCAATCGTTGCGAAATTTTTGTGACACTGACGTTTGCCCGGTGACAACGGCAACTGTGCCGTTGCATATACGCGCCGCGCAACGAGCGCAGCCCGAGTTGTAAAGAACGTATGTCAGCCCCTGCCATGTCGAATGCGGCGCAGACCTTTGAGAGCGCCTCTGCACGCTCCAATCAGCAAGATGGCAACAGCTCTTCCCCAGCGCGAATATCATTCGTGACCGCCCTGCGTGGGCTCGGCAGGGAGCCGCTCCTGCACTTCCTTGTTCTGGGCGGACTGATCTTCGCGGCCGACGCCATCATCCATCCGCCAGCGAAGGACGAGAAGGTCATCACCGTGACCAAGGCGCTGCGCCAGTCCTTCATCGACACGTTCGACGAGGACAAGCAGCGCACCCCGAGCGAGGCCGAGCTGCAGAAGATGGTCGAGGCCTGGGTCGCCAGCGAAATCCTCTATCGGGAAGGCAAGACGCTCGGCGTCGACCGCGGTGACGAGATGATCCGCGACCGTGTCGCGTTCAAGCTGCAATATCTGATCTTCGATCAGGTGCGCGTGCCGCAGCCAAGCGACGAGCAGTTGCGCGCCTGGTTCGCCGACAATCATGCGCGGTTCGACGAGCCCGAGCGTGTCAGCTTCTTCATGACGCCACCCAGCGACGAACCGACGGCGCGGCGCTATCTGGACGACATTCGCGAGCAGCGCGAATCGGAGGAGCTGCGCGATCAGACGCGCGCGGTTCTCGACCGGCCGGTGCCGAGCCTGGCCGCCGGCTTCGGCGACGGCTTCAGCGAAGGCCTGCTCAAGGCGCCCCTCCAGGAATGGATCCTGCTGCAGTCGAAAGACGGGTGGCACGTGGTTCGTCTCGACGCCCGGACGCCGGGCGCGCCTGCGAAACTCGAGGACATCCGCGCCGAGGCAGCCAAGATCTGGCACACTGAAGAGACACGGAAACGGGCCTGGGAGGCGGTGAGCCGGCTCAAGGCCAACTACACGATCAGGTACGAGCCGTGACCGGCGCGCGCGCCCTGATCGCCATCGTGCTCGCGCTCGCAGCGCTGCTGCCTGGGCGGCCGGCGGCTGCGCATCAGGCGACGATCGCCGTGCTCGAATTTCGCGAGATGCGGCCCGGCGCGTATATCGGGCGATGGACGACCTTGCCGAAGGATGGCGTCAACCGCATCGAGCTCAAGATGCCGCCGCATTGCTACCTGCGCCTGCCGGAACTCAATTGCGGCGACAAGGGCCTCGTCGGACAGATGACGATCGGCAATCTCGGCGAGGACATGTCGGCTGCCATCATCCGCGTGACGTCGCTCGCTGGAGAGACGCGCAGCTACACGATCTCAGCGGCCAATCCGGTCGTGACGGTGCTGGGCACCGATGCGCCGACGCTCGAGACCTGGCTCGAGCTTGCCAAGACCTACGTCAACCTCGGCATCGACCACATCCTGCTCGGCGCCGATCACCTGCTGTTCGTGCTCGGGCTGATCTGGATCGTCCAGGGCGGCTGGCGCCTGCTCAAGACGATCACGGCCTTCACGATCGGCCACAGCGCCTCGCTGGCTGCAACGGCGTTCGGCTTGATCGGCGTTCCCGAAGGCCCGCTCAACGCCTGCATCGCGCTCAGCATCGTGTTCGTCGGCGTCGAGATCATCAAGCAGCAGCGCGGCGAGATCGGGCTGACCGCCCGCTACGCCTGGGCCGTCGCCTTCAGCTTCGGTCTCGTCCACGGCATCGGCTTCGCCAGCGCGCTCGCGAGCCTCGGCCTGGAGCGGCGAATCCTGCCCGCGGCGCTGCTCTTCTTCAATGTCGGCGTCGAAGTCGGGCAGATCCTGTTCGTGCTGCTGGTGCTGGCACTGATCTGGGCGCATCGCCGGCTCGGCGCGGCGCTGCCGCGCTGGGGCGCCGAGCTGCCGGCCTATGCGATCGGCTCGGTCTCGATGTTCTGGTTCCTGGGCCGCCTGGTGCGGGTTCTGGCGGCCGCATGATGATGAATGGGACGAACATGATCGCGCGCAAACTCCTGCACGCCGTGTTGGGTGCGGCTTTGCTCTCGCTGCTGACTGCGAATCCTGGCTTTGCCCATGAGCAGACCGGCGTCGGCGGCGGCCTCGCCAGTGGTCTGCTGCATCCCTTGACCGGGCTGGATCATCTGGTCGCAATGGTCGCAGTCGGCATCTGGGGCGCGCAGCTCGGCGGCGCGGCGATCTGGATCCTGCCGGTCGTCTTCCCGTTGGTGATGGCGTTCGGAGCCGTCCTGGGAATCCTCAAGATCGGTCTGCCCGTCCCGGAGCTCATCATCGCGCTGTCAGCGCTGGTCCTTGGCCTCGCTGTCGCCCTGCGCGTCCGTGTCCCGTTCGCGATTGCGGCTATCATTGTTGCGATCTTCGCCATCTTTCATGGCCACGCGCACGGCATCGAGCTCCCGACGGCGGCGAATCCCCTGGCCTATGGCTGCGGCTTCGTGGTCGCGACCGGTCTTCTCCACGCCTGCGGCATCACCATCGGCGCGCTCGCGCGCTGGCCCGGCGGCGAGCGTATCATCCAGGGCGTCGGCGCAGCCATCGCCGCGCTCGGCGGCTACTTCCTGATCGCGAGCCTCGGAGTCGCGGCATGAGGACGTACCACCGGACCGCCCTGCTCGCATCCGTGCTGCTGCTGGCGCAAGCGCAGCTCGCCGATGCGCATATCGTATCGGCCCGGCTCGGTGACTTCTACGCCGGCGCCCTGCATCCGCTGCTCACCCTGCAAGACGTCGTGGTCTGGGCCGCGCTGGGATTGCTGGCCGGCTCGCTCGGTGCGGCGAGCGGACGCTGGCTGGTCGTGGTGTTTCCGCTCGGCCTGTGCGCGGGGCTGGCGCTCGCCGCCGGGTCGGGGCTCGCCCCGGCTTCCCCGCTCGTCGACGCCGCGACCATTCTCATTCTCGGGCTGCTGCTGGCCGCGGCCTTGCGCATTCCCGTGACATTGCTGAGCGCGATCGCATTCATGCTCGGGCTGATGCGCGGCGCAGCGAATGCCGGCGAGCTCGTGCCGCAGACCGACCGTCTCCTGTACGCCGCCGGGCTCGCCAGTGCAGGCTATGTCGCCATCACCCTCGTGATGGCGCTCGCGCTCACCTTCCGGCGTCCCGAAACCGAGCCGGTATCGAGCTGGCGCGGAATCGCCGTGCGCGCGGTCGGTGGCTGGGTCGCCGCGATCGGCCTGATGATGGCGGGACTATCGCTCGCGTCCTGAGCAGGCCTATGCTCGGGTGATCCGACACCGCCAATCCCCACCTCGCGTGACCGACGCCATCAATATCGCAGCCATTGCCGTGCTGCTCCTGACCTGCGCCGGCCTGATCTGGACGGATCTGCGCAGCGGGCTGCTGCCCGACTGGATGAATGCGCTGGTCGCCGCCAGCGGCTTCGCAAGACTGGCGACGCTCGTCGACCTGCCCGAGGCGCTGTGGAATTGCGCCGCAGCCCTCGCGATCGGCTTGGCGCTGCTGCTGCTGCGGCTGCTCTACGCAATGGCCCGCGGCCGCCAGGGACTGGGCCTCGGCGACGTCAAGTTTCTGATGGCTGCAACGCTTTGGGCCGGCCTGCCAAATCTGCCGATCCTGCTGCTCATCGCCACGACGACGGCACTCGCTGCGGCGCTCGCTCTCTTCGTCATGGGACGACGGCTGACGGGCCAGACGGCGCTGCCGTTCGGCCCGTTCCTCGTCCTCGGCCTGCTGGCCGTACTCGCCCTGCAGGCCACCGGCCGCGAATTGCTCGTGACCTTCTGATTGCCGTAAGCCACTGACCTCAGCGCGCCCGCCGCGCCATCCGCTCGCGTCCGGCCTGCGGCGCCGGCGGGGTTATCGGTCCCGCCTGCACGTCGCCGCTGCCGGCTGTGCCGAGCTGCGGCATTTGCAGAGTGACGGTCTCCGGCGCCTTCAGCAGCGAGGCTTCACGCGGTCGCAGCGACTGCAGCACCCATCCCTCATGCGAAGCGCCGACCCGCAAGCGCAGCGATGCCTGCGACGCCGCGTCGACGAAGATGCCGAAGCTCTCCTCGTCGCCGATCACCGTGCCGACGAGCTGCAGGTTTGGCCGTTCCGGATCCCTCGGCGGCGCAGGCGGCGGCGCCCGCATCACCGTGACGGGTGCGGCAACCGGCGGCGGCCGCCGCGACGCCGAGAAGATCGGACGATCACGTGTCGCCGAAAGGGTACTGATCGGAACATCCCACAGCGGGTTGGCACTCCTGCCCCCCGGAGCTTCTGCGCTGGGAGCTTCTGACATGGCGGCCGGCGGTTCGGAGGCGCCGGGCGCGGGCGCGGCCTGGACGGGCGTGGCCGGCTCGAGACCATCCGCCGTCTCGCTCCAGGCACGGCTGAGCGAAGCTGCAAGCACGCACACGGTGGCAAAGGTGACGAGGCCCGAGCCTACGAACGATCGCATCACGATTTTCCTTGCCATTGACCCGACACGGTGACCAGCACGGTCAATCGTCCCACGCCGCCGGCTGCGGCGGCCAGCGGCTGCTGCACATGCAGTTGATCGACGAAGAGAAACGGCAATCCGGCCTCGAGATCATAGAGCAGCTGCTGCAACGCCGGCTGTTCGAGCTCGCAGCTTGCCACCACGCTGATCAGGTTGGTGTTGGCGCGTGCCGCCGGCAGCTCGACCTGGGTCGACAGCACGCTGCCGCCGACCTTGCTGATCGCCTCCGTGAGGCGCTGGACCAGCGCCGCGCCCGCGATGGTGACCGTTCGTCCCTCCACGAACACCGATCCACCCGGAGCCGTCGCGCTGCCTGCGGCGGAATTGCCGGCTGGCCGTTTGCGTCCGGAAAACTGCGCCAGTTGCGCGTTGGTGTCATTGAGCTGGTCGCGCCTGGCGACGAGATCGACGACCCCAGCGGCACCAAGCCAGAGCAGTGCGACAATGGTCGCCGCATAGAGGATCGCAGAAACGGCCGGTGAGTTCACGAACATGCGGCGCAGCGATGTCGACCAGTTCATGCCCGGTCTCCGAAATAGGCGTTGATGCGCGCCTCGATGTGGAAGCGCTCGCCCGCTTCGCCGGCGGTGCGCGTCGTCGGCGCGTAGAAGGTGGCGCGGCTGAACTGCGGCGACTGCTCGATCAGCCGGATCAGCGCGGGTGCATCTTGGGTCAGGCCGGATATCTGCAGCCGATCGTTCTCGACATGCATCTCGACGACATACGTCCCGTCGGGGAGGATCTTCGACAACGTGTCGAGCACGATCACGCTGGCGGGGCTGGTCTGCTTGCGCTTGGCGAGCAGCCCGTCGGCGGCGGTGGCGCCCATCGCGGGCCGCAGCGCCGCACGCAGCCGCGTGACCTGCGCCTGTGCGTCCTCGATCTCGCCATCGAGATATCCACCGATCAGCGTCGTCGCGATCAGCAGCACCGCCGTGGTCGCAGCGACCGACAGCCAGCTGAGCTTGAGCACGCGCCCGAGATCACGGCCGCCGGCAAGCGACGAACGCAGCGACGTCTTGAAGATCTGGATCGGACCGCCATCGGTTGGGCCGACGTCGGCGGTGATGACGAGCTTGGCAATGCCGACCTGATCGGCAAAGGCGAGCAAGGGCTGGACCAGAGCGCGCGGCGTTGCCGCGAGCGTCAACGCGATCCGATCACTGGCTGCGCGCGGGGCGCTGTAGCCGTAGAGGACCTGTCCGAGATTCCACGGCGTCAACCTGCCGATCTGGGTCCGGATCATGCCGTCCAGAAAAGGCTCCGCCTGCTTGGGAAAGTCGAGAGGCCTGATCAGAACGTTCTCGGCGGCCAGATGGATGTCCAGGACAGCACCGCGCAAGGTTCGCAGCCACTCCGGCGAGAGCCCGACCTGCGCCGCTCCCAAAGCCGGATTCAGCCGTGCCGCCGCCAGCATCGGTCTCGCCTTCGGCGGCGTCTGTACCGTCATGACGATCGCTTCTGGCTGATCGTAGCGGATCACGACTCGCGGGCGTCTGAGCTGCCGATCGGCGACGGCCTCGATCGCTGTAGCGACGCTTTCCGTCCACACCGTCAGTCCGCGCTCGATCGCTTCGGTCAGCTTCATGGCATCCTCCGCGCCTGAAGCGCTCCCCTCGGCTGCGGTCCCTCGTCCTGGCGCGCCAGCAGCCGATAGGGCTCCTCGCCTTCGCCGGGAACGATCACCGCCGTCGCAGTGTGACGAAGCCCGCCCGCCGGACCGACGACGATGCGCAGCCGATAAGCCTTGCTTTTGCCCTTGGCGGCGTCCTTCGCAGCAGGCCCCAACATCTTGGCGAGCGTATCGGCATCCTGTGACAACGACGCCCGTGCGTTGAGGAAATCCTTCAGGATCAGCGGCGTCATTCCCGGCAATGCGGCAACGACCTCCGGCGCCGCGATCGTCGGATCGATTCCCGGAGAACCGTTGAAGACGGTGACCAGCGGAAGCACCCGATCAACCAGCGATGCGGGAAGGCCGAGGACGAGCGACAGCTCGCCGACATGCGCGAATGGCGCCAGGCGCGGCACCCGCTTGAGACCGGCCGCCGCATAGCGCGCCTCCTCCGCCTGCGCCTTGGCGGTGTCGGACGGCTTGGAGCGCCACGCAACGATCCGCTCGGCATGATCCTTGGCAGCATCGCGCTCGACGCCCAGCGTGACGAAGAGATTTTCGAGCATGTCCTTGGACGCGGTATTGAGATCGATCCGCGCCGCTTCGTTGACGAACGAGACCGCAATGTCGTTGCCTGCAAGCGCCAGGCGGAAACCGCCCTGCCTCGGCCGCTCCTCGTCCTTGGACAGCAGCAGACGATACGCCGACAGTTCGATGGCCGCCGAGACCAGCGCATCGGCCTCGACCGCCTCGTCCTCGAGCCGCAGCAACCGCGCCGAGCTGCCGAGTTGCTGCGAGACGACAACGACCAGGGCCGCCAACGCCGCAAGCATCCACAGCGCCGCGATCAGGATGAAGCCATCCTGTGCGCCGCGCCTCTGGGCAGAACCTCTGGTAAAGGAGCGAACCAGCATCAGTCGATCGGCTCGCTCTTGTTCAGCTGCGGCGGGTCGCCCGCACCCGCCGACGGATTCGCGGTGCCTGCCGCTCCGGGATCCGCAAAGCCGCCGCCCGGCGCATCGACGTGAATACGGACTGCGCTGACGAGAACGGCGGCACCGCCACGGCTGTCGTCATAAACCGTCATGCGCACGGCGGATGGTAGCTTGGTCGCATCGCGCCACTCCGACGTCCACGCCATCGTCCCGTCGGCATAGGCGAACGACATCCGGAACGGCGCCGACAGCAGCACCACGGGATCGCGGAACCGGAAATGCTCGGTCACGGGCTGGCCGACCGGCACGGGCTCGAACATGGCACGCGATCGCCGCAGAGCGCGTTCGCCCCTGCTCCCTTCCTCGCCGATGCGCACGATGTCGAGACCATGTCCGGCATTGGGGCCGAGTTCGGCGCGCACGAACATCGCCGAGACCTCGTCGCCCACGAACAACGGTCCCTTCTGCTCGCGATTGGCCGAGACGAACTGCACGGCAGCGAGATCATCGCCGACCCGCCGCAGCGCAGCGGCCACCATCTCGGCGCGCTGGACGCGATCCAATCCGCGCTTCCACGCCGGTAGCCATTGCGACGTCACCGCGGCAAGCGCCGACAACACGATGCCGGCGATCGCGAGCGCGCCGAGTGCCTCGATCAGTGCGAAGCCCTGCTCTCGGGATCGATCGGATCGGGCGGTCATCATCGCGCTCCTCGCGCCAGGCGAACCGTCTGCACATCGGCGACCGCGCCCGAGCCGGTCTTGACGCGCAAGGTCACCGCCTCCGGGATCCAGCCGGTCTGTCCCGCCGGCTCATTCCAATCGCCGCCCAGCGGCCTGACCTGCAGCACCACCGACCCGGAGCCGGAGCGCTGATCGATGCTGCCCGGCTGCAGCCGGCCGCGATCGGCCAGCATCGTTGCCAACGCCAGCCTCATGTCGGTGACCAGAGTGACATGCTGTTCGAGCTTGCGAACGATGGCCGCGTTGCGCGACACCACGGCGCCGATGGCGATGATCGACACGCTCACGATGGCAAGCGCGACGAGCACCTCGATCAGCGAAAATCCGGCTTCACTCCGGCGGTCGATCTCAACCATTGGCGAGCACGCGCGAGACAATGTCGATCCTCCCCGTCAGCCAGTTCACCCTGATCTCCAGGCTCAGATCGGCGCGCGACAAGGTGATGGCGCCGCCGCAGGACAGCCCGTCAGGAAAGAAGGTGATGGTCGCCAGCACCGGCCGATGCTGGCAACTGCGCGGCAACGTCGCCAGGAATGCGACGTCGTCGGGCAGCTTCAGCGCAGCCGCGCTGCTGCCGGAGCGGATCAAGCGGCGCGACGTGTCGATCTCCGTGTCGACGCGCGCGCCGGTCCGCATCGATGAGGCACGGTCCGACTTCAGCAGTGTCGCCGCCTGCAACGCGTAGGCCTGCAGCCGCGGCCGCGACGTCTGCCGCGGCAGATAAGGCAGCGCGACGGACGCCAGCAGCGCGACGATCGCGAGCACGCAAACCATCTCGAGCAGCGTGAAGCCGCGCTGGCCGCCGTCACTCACTGCGCGCGCTCGTCTGCGTCGGCGTTCCCAGCACGATGTCCGCCGCCGTCCCGCTGCCGCCCTCCTGGCCGTCGGCGCCATAGGACAGGATGTCGTACGGGCCGTGATCGCCTGGCGCCCGATACACATAGGCCGTATTCCACGGATCTTTCGGCACTGCTCCGCCCTTGAGATAGGGACCGTTCCAGGCGCTCAATCCGGCCGGCCGTTGCGCCAGCGCACCGAGACCTTCCGAGGTCGAGGGGTAGCGGCCGGCATCGAGATAGAACAGGTCGAGCGCCGCCGAGAAGCTCTGCAACTGGATCCGCGCCGCCTTGGTCTTGGACTCGCTTAGATAGTTCAACACGCGCGGGCCGATGAGACCCATGATCAGCCCGATGATCGTGATCACGACCAGCATCTCGACCAGCGTGAAGCCGCGCTCGTGTTCACGGTCGGCACTCTTGGCCGGCTTGCTCTGCGTGTCCGATCTCATGTCATTCTCCTTGGTAGCCATCAGCCGACCAGTTGCGTCACAGAAAGCAAAGCCGTCATGATCGAGACGATCAGGCCGCCGACAACCACGCTGATGAGCAGAATGGCGGCGGGGCCGACGATGCCGACGACGCGATCCAGGCCGCGCTGCAGCTTGGCTTCGTAGAACTCAGCGATCCGTGTCGACAGCGTCGGCAACTGGCCGGTCTCCTCGCCG
The DNA here is from genome assembly GCF_051168135.1 of Bradyrhizobium sp. HKCCYLRH2060. Lineage (NCBI taxonomy): Bacteria > Pseudomonadati > Pseudomonadota > Alphaproteobacteria > Hyphomicrobiales > Nitrobacteraceae > Bradyrhizobium > Bradyrhizobium sp. HKCCYLRH2060. Next base: position 143,853 of record NZ_JBNPUK010000007.1, on the reverse strand, counting down.
AGCCGCAGCATGCGCAGCGCCATCGGCGGCAGCATGTTGTCGGCCGACAGCGCCTGGGACAGCTTGCCACCGTGACGGACGCGATCCGCCGCCGCCGACCATGGTGCGCGCGAAGACGTCACGGACATCACGTCAACGAGGATGCGCAGTGCAGTGCTCAAATTGACGCCGCAGCCGAGCAGCAGGCCGAGATTGCGACAGAACAGGCTGGTCCGATAGAACAGCAGCAGGCTGCCGATGCCGGGCATGACGGCCACGACGCTGGCCAGGCCGGCGCGAACCACGGGCTGACGCAACAGCCACCAGCCTGCCGCGAGCAGCGCCGCACAGCCGAGTGAGATCGCGGCTGCATTGGCGCGCAGCAGATCCGACAGCGTCATGAAGAAGCCGAGCGCCGTATCGGTACGGCCACCGAAGTCACGCAGCACGGCCGAGAAATTCGGCAGCACGGCCACGAGAAAGAACAGCATCACGCCGATCGCCGCGAGGAACACGAAGGCAGGATATTGCATCGCGTCGGTCAATTTGCGGCGCGTCGCCTCCGACCGCTCGCGTTCGCCGGCCAGCGCGGTCAGCACGTGATCGAGTGTTCCCGACGATTCGCCGACGCGCATCAGCGCGACATACATCGGCGAGAACAACTGCGGCTGGGCGGCCGCCGCATCGGCGAAGCTTTCACCGGCCATGATCGCCGCACGCAGCCGCGCCACCACGGGACGGAGGCGGCCGATATCGGAATCGCCGGACAACAGATCGAGCGCGTCGTCGAGCCGCGCGCCGGCCTTGAGAAGCAGGGCCAGGTCGCGCGTGAACGTGGTCACTTCAGTCGCGGACGGAGCGCCGAACGAGAGCCCGGACGCAGCGCCGGTCCGCTCCTTTTTCTCCTCCACGGTTTCGATCGGCAGAAGTTGCAGATACGAGATGCGCCGTTCGACCTCGCTGCGCGACGGCGCGACGAGAGATCCGACGACGATTTCACCGGACTGCGTCAGAGCGCGATAGCGGTAGCTCGGCACGATCCACCTCACCGCGCCACGAGGACACGAAGCAGCTCGGAGGCCGAGGTGACGCCGGCGCGGCACTTGGAGACGCCGTCGTCGAGCATCGTCGTCATGCCTTCCCGGATCGCCAGCCGATCGATCGCGAGGCCGTCGGCACTGTCCGCGATCAGCTCGCGCAGGCTGTTGGTCAGCTCGAGCAGCTCGAACACGCCGACCCGGCCGCGATAGCCGCTCTGGCCGCATCGCTCGCATCCCCTCGGGTGCCAGGTGATGTCGCCGGGGACGAGGCCGAGATGACCAAGACGAGGATCCTGGCGGCATGTCTCTTCATCGAGCGCCTCCGGCGCCTTGCAATGATCGCAGAGCTGACGCACCAGCCGCTGCGCGATCACCGCGCGCAAGGTCGAGCGCAACAAGAAGCCTTCGACACCAAGATCGAGCAGGCGCGGCACCGCCGCGGCCGCGGTTTCGGTATGCAGCGTGGTCAACACGAGATGGCCGGTCAGCGCGGCATGGACCGCGACATGCGCCGTCTCGCTGTCTCTGATCTCGCCGACCATGATGACGTCGGGGTCCTGACGCACGAAGGAACGCAGCGCGCTCGCGAAAGTCAGCCCGATCGCCGGCTTGATCTGCGACTGGTTGATGCCGGGAATCTCGTACTCCACCGGATCCTCGACGGTGAGGATCTTGCGCTCCGGTGTGTTGAGCAGCGACAGGATCGTCGCCAGAGTCGTGGTCTTGCCGCTGCCGGTCGGCCCCGTGATCACGATCATGCCGTGGGGCAGCGTGATCAGGCGCCGGAGTGCGGCGTCGTCGCGGGTGGCGAGACCGAGACGGCTCGCGACGAGCTGCGAGCGATCCTTCGGCAGGATGCGCAGCACCGCCGATTCGCCGTGCTGGGTCGGCATGATCGCAACGCGAACGTCGATCTCGGCGCGGCCGGCGCGGATGCGCGCGGCGCCGTCCTGCGGCAGCCGCCGCTCGGCGATGTTCAGGCCGGCGACGATCTTGATGCGCGAGATCACCGCCTGCGGCAACACGCCCGCGGGCGCCGCGATCGGACGCAACAGGCCGTCGACGCGCAGCCTGACCACGAGCCCGGTCGAGAACGGCTCGATGTGGATGTCGCTGGCGCGCATCTCCACGGCCTTCTCGATCAGATCGTTCACCGCGCGGACGACCGGCGCGCCGCTGGCGAGATCGCGGAGACTCTCGATGTCGTCGTCGCGCAGCTCCTGCGCCGGCGAGATGTCGGGCTCGCCGGAATCCTCTAACCGCTGGTCCAGGACAACGGCGATATCCTCATGCGAGGCGACCTTGAAGAGAGTCTGCGGGCCGAGCACCAGCTCCGCGGCCCGGCGCACGGCCTGATCGGTCGGATCGGCCATCGCGAACACGGCGGCGCCGTCAGAATCCTTGTAGGGATAGCCGAGCACCTCGCGGAGGAAGCGGTCGGAGAACTCGCTCACCGCGGGCAGTGCCGCCAGCAGTTCGCGCAGTGCGACGCGCTCCAATCCGGTGAAGCCGGCGACCTCCTCCGCGAAAACGTCGGCGGTCAGGCCGAACCTGTCCCAGAGCGCGATCTGCGTTTCGGCCGCAGCTCCGCCTTCGCCCGCCGCCTGGGGATGGCGCTCGCGAAGATAGGCATGGAATTGGGTCGACAGTGTACCGCTCATGGCGTGATCCGGGTGGCGCCCGTGCCGGCCCATCGTCTCGGCACGCCGCTACTGGTGACCCACGTTATTGATCGCGAACATGACGGCCGTACGAATGCCGGAGGCGCCGACATTTCAGACACACACGCGGCGCAAAGGTCGGACGGCAGCCGCCAATTATACATAAGTGTCATATTGGACCGTTATGCAGGCTGCGCGGTCAAACCGAGGCGCTGCCCCGTTTCGGCCGGTCAACACGAGTAGATCGGTAAGTCCATGTTTGGTATCGGCAATCGAAGCCAGTCCGCTGCGGTTGTCAGACATGCCTCGTTGCTGGCGATCGCGGTGCTGCTCGCCTCCTGCAACATGGCAACGCTCAATTCCCAGGCCAGCGCGCCTGCCGATGTCGATGTCATCGACAAGGTGCGCTCGCTCGACATCCTGCCGCGCGACAATGCACCGGTCGCATCGATCCAGGGACGCCCCGAGGTCGAGCGCGCGAGCGCGCGGACCTATCAAGGGACCACGGTTCAGGAGGTCGCCGAGGTCAGACCGCTGCCGGCGGCGGACGGCAAGGGCTATGATCTCAATTTCGAGAACACGCCGATCGCAGTGGTCGCGAAGGTCGTGATCGGCGACATCCTCGGCGCGGGCTACGCGATCGATCCCCGCGTGCAGGGCAGCGTCAGCCTGGTGTCGGCGCGGCCGGTGCCGAAATCAGACATCCTGTTCGTGCTGGAGAGCGCGCTGCGCCTGTCCGGCGTCGTGCTGGTCCGCGAAGGCGGTGGCTACAAGCTGACCCCGCTCGGCGACGCCATCGGAGCCGGACGCGTCGACGGCGAAGCCGGCCGCGCCGAGCCCGGCTACGGCGTCTCCGTCGTGCCGCTGCAATATGTCGGTGCGCAGACGATCCTCAAGCTGATGGACAGCTTCGCGACCCGCGCCGGCAGCGTGCGCGCCGACACCACCCGGAACCTGCTTCTGATCCAGGGCACAGGAGCCGAGCGACGCTCCGCGATCGAAACCGTGATGAGCTTCGACGTCGACTGGATGCGCGGCCAGTCCGTCGGCATCTTCCCGGTCAGCAATTCGGCGCCAGAGCCGTTGATGGCGGAGCTGGAAAAGATCATGGACTCTGGTGAGAACGGATTGAGCCAGAATCTCGTCAAGCTGCAGGTCGTCAATCGCCTGAACGCGATCATGGTCGTGACGCGCAAGCCGGCGCTGCTGCAGAGCGCGGCGACCTGGATCCGCCGGCTCGATCAGGCCGACTCCGGGCGCACCAGCGTCCACGTCTACCGGGTCCGCTACGGCGACGCGCGCCAGCTCGCCAAGGTGCTCACCGACATGTTCGGCGGCGCCGGCTCGTCCTCCACCGACAGCGCCGACGGCCAGGCCGCGCCGGGCTCCGACGGCACGACGACGTCGGTCGCCGATCGGCTGTCCTTCAACACCAATGCAGCCGGCTCATCGAGTTCGAGCGCCAATCCGACGAGCAGATCCCAAGGCGGTGGTCTCTCGGGCATGTCATCCTCGAGCACATCGTCCTCCAGCAGCACGCCGTCCTCGACCGGGCTGGAGCCTCGCAGCAGTGGTGCTGGCGGAGGCCAGGCCATCATGCCGAATGTCCGGATCACCCCGGACACGGTGAACAACTCTCTGCTCATCTATGCCGACCGCGAGAACTACCGCATCATCTCCAGCACGCTGCAGCAGCTCGACCAGCCGGTGCTGCAGGTCGGCATCGACGCGACGATTGCCGAAGTGACGCTCACCAACGAGCTGTCCTACGGCGTGCAGGCCTATCTCTCGAGCAAGGTGCTCGGCCTCGGGACCGACAAGGGGTCGATCACCAATACGCAAGCCACGTCGGTGGCCACGGCCACAACATCCGCGGCGACGACGGCCTTGATCAACCGCGCTCTGCCCGGCTTCAACTTCCTGATCGGGCACGAAGCCTCGCCCAACATGATCCTTGACGCACTCCATACTGTCACCAGCGTCAAGGTGCTCTCCAATCCCTCGCTGGTCGTGATCAACAACCAAACCGCCACCCTGCAGGTCGGAGACGTCGTGCCGGTCTCGACCGGGAGCGCGACCGTACTGTCGTCGAGCAATACTGTCGTCAACACCATCGACTATCGCAACACCGGCATCATCCTGCGCGTCGTGCCGCGCATCGCCGCCAACGGCAATGTGCGACTCGAGGTCGAGCAGGAGATCAGCAACGTCGCGGCCCAGACCGCCACGAGTCTCACGCCGACGGTGTCGCAGCGCAAGGTCAAGAGCGCGATCTCCGTCGCCAACGGCCAGACCGTGCTGCTGGCCGGCCTGATCAGCGAGCAGCAGAACGGCAATCGCAACGGCATTCCGGGCCTCGACGAGATTCCGGTTCTTGGCGACGCGTTCTCGCATCAGGGCAAGAAGGGCACACGGACCGAGCTCATCATCTTCATCCGGCCGCAGATCATTCGCGACGGCAGCGATGCGCATCAGGTGGCCGAAGAACTCCGTTCCAAGCTCCGCGGATCGGTCGGAGCGAGCATCACGGATGATTTGCGTGTCCGCACCACCCGCTAACCCCAACCAAGTGATTCGGTCGACGATGCGGCGCGTCGCCATCGTCTGCACCGCAGCCAGCCTGCTGCTGGGTGCACTGGCCTCGCCCGTTCGCGCAGATTCGGTCAGCACCGCACGGATCGCCTATGCGCGCGGCGACTTCGTCCGCGCCGTCCGCGTGCTGACAGCGCCCGCGCTGCGCGGCGATCCGCGCGCCCAGGCGATGCTGGGTTTCATGTATGAAAACGGCTTCGGGACCCCGCAGGCCTATGAGGTCGCCAGCGATCTCTATTGCCAGGCCGCCGCCGCCGGCAATCCATTCGGCCAAGCGATGCTTGGCCTGATGTATGACAAGGGACATGGCGTTCCACAGGACGTCGTGCTCGCCTACAAGTGGCTCAACCTCGCCGCCGGGCACGCCAAGTCGACACAGCGCAGCTACTTCCTGCGGCTTCGCAACGCCGTGGCCTCGAAGATGTCGGCCAGCCAGATCGCCCAGGGCCAGGCCCTCGCGCTGGACTGGGTCCCGGGCCAGCTCTGACCGGCATTGCCGGTTCATGGCTCGGCGAAGGCGGGCTCCCTGCAGCAATGGAGTGAAGACGGCGCGGCACGCGATGGCTGGCGCGGTGGGGCGCATTTGTCTCCTGCATTCGCGCTGCTCGGCGCATTTCACAAAACCGAAGCAAGACCGACACCACGTTGCAATTTGTTGCCGCGATAAATTGCCGCAGGCGAGCCCACATCAGCACGTGCGCGCCGCTACCCCACTCCGTCTGGAGATGTCATGACCAGAACAGTCACCCGGTCCAAGGCGCTCGCCCTTGCGACCAGCGCCGTCTTTACCGCGACCAGCGTCGCGCCAGCCTTCGCCGGAGCGGCGACGAGCACACCGATCGAGCACGTCATCATCATCGTCGGCGAAAACCACACGTTCGACAATCTATTCGGCACGTACAAGCCGAAGCCGGGGCAGACGATCGACAATCTGCTCAGCAAGGGAATCGTCAACGAAGACGGCACGCCGGGCCGGCACTTCAAGAAGGCAGAGCAGCGGATCGGCCGCGACGAGGTTCGCTATACTGCCGAGACCGCGTCCACGGGCGCCTATGCGACGCTGCCGCAACCCTACACCACCTATGGAATCGGCCTGCCGCAGAACGTCCTCGACACCCGCTTCCCGGCCAATCTTCCCAATGGGCCGTACCAGATTTCGAAATACGTCTCATACGCCGCTTATACTGGAGATCCGGTACACCGCTTCTTCCAGATGTGGCAGGACATCGACGGCGGCAAGCACGACAAGTTCGTGTGGGTCGAACAGACCATCGGCACCGGGTCGAACGGGCAGCCTTATCCGTCCGGCGGGTTCAACCCGATGGAAGGCGCCATCTCGATGGGGTTCTACAACATGAACCCGTTCACCGACGCCTCCGGCAAGGCCCAGCCGGGTGACGCGCCGTTCTTCAAGCAGCTCGCCGACGAGTACGCGATCAGCGACAACTATCACCAAGCGATCATGGGCGGCACCGGAGCCAACTTCCAGGCCCTCGTCACCGGCCACGCTGCGTTCTTCACCAATCCCGAGACGCTGAACGGCACCCCCGCCGTGCCCTACGCCAACCAGATCGAGAATCCCGATCCCGTCCCCGGCACCAACAACTACTACAAGCAGGACGGCTACAGCGGCGGATCCTACGTCAACTGCTCCGACCCAAGCGCGCCCGGCGTTGCCGCCGTCAACGAGCAGCTGTTCAAGAACGGCGTCACCAGCAACAACTGCGCGCCGAACCACTATTACCTCGTCAACAACTATAGCATGTTCTGGAACCAGACCAGCGCCAAGCCGAACGCGCTCGGCTCGGACAAGTTCGTGCTGCCGCCGCAGAGCGCGCCGACCATCGCCGACGTGATGACGGCGAAAGGCGTTTCTTGGAAGTACTACAGCGCCGACCGCGGTGACGACACCACCACCTTCGCCAGCAGCGTCGACGGCGTGCCGCTGCTGTTCCACTCCTATTGCGGCATCTGCGACCCGCTCACGGGCTTCAACAAGATCATGAAGACCCCGGCGGAGGAAGCTAAGCTGCAGAACTACGGCGCCTTCGTGAAGGACGTGCAGAACAACACGCTGCCGGCGGTGTCGTTCGTGCGTCCGTTCGAGGCGCTCGCCGGTCATCCCGCCGATTCGACCACGGATCTCTACGAGAAATTCCTCGAGGCGCTGATCAATCGGGTCAAGGCCAATCCCCAGCTCTGGGCCAAGATTGCGATCTTCATCACGACCGACGAAGGCGGCGGCTACTACGACTCCGGCTATGTCCAGCCGGTCGACTTTCTCGGCGACGGCACCCGGATCCCCTTCATCCTGGTCTCGCCGCTGGCCAAGAAGGGCCATGTCGACCACACCTATTACGATCACGTGTCGCTGCTGAAATTCATCGAGCGCAACTGGCGGCTGCCCACGATCTCCGCCGTCAGCCGCGACCGGCTGCCCAACCCGATCCATGACCGGGATGACCACCGCTATGTGCCGAAGAACCGTCCGGCGATCGGCGACCTGATGAACCTGTTCGCCTTCAGCGACGACGATGGTGACCACGATCATGACGGCGGCTGGCACCACCACGACCACGACGGACACTCCGGCGACGATCGCTGATCGACCGAGCGTCCACGGCTGACATCATTGCCGTGAAAAACAGCCCGCCGCAGACGATGCGGCGGGCCTTTTTGCGTCGCCAGCTGCGACAATCTCTCAGTGACGCACCGATCCGCAACATCGTGAATCCGTCAGCGGATTGTCAGCTGATCGTCACGCCCCCGTTATCGACCCTCCGCATCGTCCCGCCGCCGCTTGAGTGAAGCGGCGCGATACAACCGAGGTCTTGGGGGATCTTGCAGAATGTCACTTCGATCATCATTCAAATCTGCCTTTCACGAACTGCTCACATTGTCGGTCACGGTGTCGTTGCTCGCGTTCGCCGCTGCCGCGCCAAGCCTCGCGCACGACCACGGCTTCGACGACGATGACGACAGCTACGCCATCGGCCTTTGGGGCGACCTACCCTACTCCACGCTGCAGGCCACCGTCGGCGTCCCGAACCTGATCGCGGACATGAACGCCCACCGGCTGAAGTTCACGGCGCATGACGGCGACCTGAAGCAGGGCTCCAATTCCGCCTGCGATGCCGGCCTCTACGCCCAGGCGCTCGCCTTCTTCAACAGCCTGGAGGCACCGGCCATGTTCACGCCGGGCGACAACGACTGGGTCGATTGCGATCGCCCGTCGAACGGCGGCTTCAACTCGCGCGACCGGCTCGACTACGAGCGCAAGATATTCTTCTCGACACCGTTCTCGCTCGGCCAGCGCAAGCTGCGCCAGGAGGTGCAGACCGATCCGCTGTGCCTCAGCGCCAATGGCACCAAGGTCGGTTGCGTCGAGAATCGCCGCTGGACCGTCGGCCGCGTGACCTATGCGACGCTCAACATCCAGGGATCCTGCAACAATCTCTGCGACACCAACCCCGATCCGGACGAATACAATGCGCGCAATACGGCCGTGATTCTGTGGATGCAGCAGACCTTCGCTGAAGCCAAGAGGCGCAATTCCGCTGCTGTGATGTTCATCACCCAGGGCAACCCGGGCTGGGACCAGGCCGACCCGACGCGTGCGCCGCTGCGCGATCCCAAGACGCTCGCCGAAACCGACGGGCAGCCCGACGGCTTCGTCAGCTTCCTGACTGCGCTGCGTACCGAGGTCGAGGCGTTCCGCAAGCCGGTCGCCTACGTCCACGGCGATTCCCACTACTTCCGGATCGACCAGCCGTTCCTCAACGCTGCCGGCCAGCGGCTTGAGAACTTCGTTCGCGTCGAAACCTTCGGCGACAATCAGGGCAATGGCAACAACGACGTGCGCTGGCTCAAGGTGACCGTCGATCCGCGCAGTCGCGACGTGTTCTCCTTCCAGCCCGTCACGGTGCCGGCGAACCGCACCGCCGTGCCGGCGCCGACCCGCAACTGAGCCTCATGATGACCGGGTCGTCCAGCCTGGCTGGGCGACCCTTGTCTTTCGCCGAGCAGCGCTGCAGTCGGACTCAACCGAGCGACCGCAGCCAGGCCAGCCGCGCGATCGCCTGCGACGCCAGCCGCAGCATGAGACCGAGCCGGTCCGATTCGGTCGCTCGCTCCGCATGCTCCAGATACGCGTCAGCGAGCGCTTCCGCCAGCACGGCTGCATCGGCTTGCGCGAGCTCAGCCGGCAGGCGCAACAGGTCCACAACGTCCGACGCCATTGCCGCGGCTTCCCGCGCAAGCTCGCGCAAGCGATCTGCCGGGCGGCCTGCGGCGCGCACCGCCATCGCGTCGAGCAGCTCGGCGAGTCGACGCTCCAGCCGGCCGGCGTCGATCGTGCCGGCGTCCGACGCCACCGACGCCGCGCGCCTGGCGTCGGTCTCGAGATGATAGGCGCGGCGCCGCTCCTTGCGCAGCGTCGCGACATGACCGAGCTCCTCCCGCGCCATGGCCTCGGACGCCCTCTTGACCTCGGGATCGTCGGAAAATGCCGCGAGATAGGACCAGAACGCGAAAGCCCGCTCCTCGTTGCGCACCGCCATCGACAGTGCGCGGTACGGCGTCATCAACTGCGAGTCCTGGATTTCGCGCACCGCGTCGGGCTCAAAGGTCTCTGGCGGCTGCCAGCGCACCAGCGACGCATCGGGGGCACGCCCCGTACGCGCTTGCGACCACTGTGCGACACTGTCGACATGCTCGCGCTCGGCCGCGGCCAGCCTTGCGAAGACGTCGGCCAGATCGAGCCGGCCTTGACGCTGCATCTCTCCGGACAGCTCGTCGTAGCGATCGGCCGCCTCCCGCTCCATCGCATTCGCGAGCGCGAACAGCTCGTCGATCGAATGCAGGTTCCCGGCCGGTTCCGACTTGAGCGAGAGCGTGCGTGACAACAACATATAATAGTCCGCCTGATTGTCCGTGCCTGTTTGATCCAGCGCAACGTCCGTCGGATTGGGACCCACTAGACAACCGGCACGTTAAGGAGTCAATTTAGCCTGACTCTATCTGCTCAAGGATTGTCAATGGCGACGATCCTTCCTTCCCCGAAACAGTCCTGACTGGAATACGGCCCCCTCGGGAGGCCGGCTGTTCTGCTTGAGGTGATCATGGTTGCGAGTGATGTCGCCACCAATCGGTGGCGCATGCCTGCTATCTTGGTAGCAATCCTCATCGGGCTCTGCGCCATCGCGGCCCCGCGCGCAGCACATGCGGCCGGCGATCTCGCAACCTACCTCTCGAAGATCACGCCGGGCGATCTCTTCCCCAATGCGGACCGTTTCGGCGTGCCGCAAGGCGAGCCGCCGATCATGCCGGTGTATCGCGGCGATCAGCTCAAGGGTTACGTCTATCTCAACTCCGATTTCGCCAATTCCGTCGGCTATTCGGGCAAGCCGATCCACATCCTCGTCGGCATCGATCCCAAGGGCGTCATCACCGGGCTGAAGCTGGTCGATCACAAGGAGCCGATCGTGCTGATCGGCATTCCCGAGCCACGCATCGTTGCCGCACTCAACGGCCTGCTCGGCAAGGACATGATGCCGATTGCGCAAGGCGCAGAACACGCGCCGCAGGCCGACATCGTCTCAGGTGCAACGGTCACCGTGCTGGTGATGCACGACAGCATCGTGCGCGCGGCCACGCGCCTGATCCGCAGCGGCCGCATCGGTGCCGGCGCTGCGGCGAGCGCCGCCGCGGCACAGCCGGGCGTGACCAAGACGGTCGATCCCGACAAGAGCGAGATCCGCGACTGGAGCAGCCTGCTCGGCGACGGCTCGGTGCGGCGCCTGCACCTCAGCATCGGCGACGTCAACGATGCGTTCGCCAAGTCGGGCAATGCGGCGGCCGCGCAAAATCCGGAGCCCGGCGATGCCGGCGACACCTTCGTTGATCTGTATGTGGCCATGGTCAGCGTGCCCACCATCGGCCGCAGCCTGCTCGGCGACGAGGGCTATCAGCGACTCAAGCAGCGATTGCAGCCCGGACAGCAGGCGATCGTCGTCGCCGGCGACGGCATCTACTCGTTCAAGGGCTCCGCTTATGTCCGAGGCGGCATCTTCGACCGCATCGAGGTGCTGCAGGAGGGCGGAAGCACACGGTTCCGCGACAAGAACCACATGCGCCTCGGTGCGCTGGCCGCGGCCGGCGCCCCTGCCCTGCGCGAGATCGGACTGTTCGTCACGCCGCCCGAATTCACGCTCGACCCGACCGAGCCATGGCAGCTCCAGCTCCTGGTGCAACGAAGCACAGGCAGCCACGACAAGGCGTTCCTGACTTTCGATATCGACTACACGGTGCCCGACGCCTACTTGAAGCAGCAGACGCGCCCCGCTGTGCCGGCAGCGAAGGCGACGACCGCACGTCCCGCCCCGGCCACGGCGCAACCGGTCGCCGACGACACCGAAGAGCCGTTATGGATGCGCATCTGGCGCTCGCAGATGGTCGCCATCGGCATCACCGCGCTGGCGCTGGCCGTGCTCACGGGGATCTTCTTCTTCCAGAACGTTCTGGTGCGCCGTCCCCGGCTCTACACCTGGGTCCGCCGCGCCTATCTCCTGTTCGTGCTGGTCTGGCTCGGCTGGTACGCCAACGCCCAGCTCTCGGTCGTCAACGTCGTCACCTTCGTCAACGCGCTGCTGACCGGCTTCCATTGGGAGTTCTTCCTCGCGGCGCCCTTGATCTTCATCCTGTGGGCGGCAACGGCGGCTGGACTGCTGTTCTGGGGCCGCGGGCCGTTCTGCGGCTGGCTCTGTCCGTTCGGCGCGCTGCAGGAGCTCACCAACACAGTGGCAAAATGGCTCAAGGTGCCGCAGATCACGGTACCCTGGGGTCTGCATGAGCGTCTCTGGCCGATCAAATACATCATCTTCCTCGGCCTGTTCGGCCTGTCGCTTTATTCGGTCGCGCTCGCCGAACAGGTCGCGGAGGTCGAGCCGTTCAAGACCGCGATCATCCTGAAATTCTCGCGCAGCTGGCCGTTCGTGCTGTATGCCGCGGCGCTGCTCGGCATCGGCCTGTTCATCGAACGCTTCTTCTGCCGCTATCTCTGCCCGCTGGGCGCGGCACTGGCGATTCCCGGACGCATCCGCACCTTCGAATGGCTGCGTCGCTGGAAGGAGTGCGGCTCGCCCTGCCAGCGCTGCGCCAAGGAATGCCCGGTGCAGTCGATCCATCCCGAGGGACACATCAACGTCAATGAATGCATCTACTGCATGCATTGCCAGGAGCTCTACTACGACGATCAGCGCTGCCCGCACATGATCCAGGTCCGGCTCAAGCGCGAGAAATTCGAGGCGATGTCATCGCCGTCGATGCGCGCCGCGAAATCCGGTCCGAAGACCGTGATCACCCATGCCGGCCAGCCGATGGCGGCGACGGCCCCCTCCAACGATCTCACCCATCCATCATAAGGAGACGACGATGGCGCAAGACGACGACCAGACAAAAATCAGCCGCCGGCAGATCGTCGGCACCGCCGCACTGGGCGCGGCCGGCGTAGCCGGCAGCATTGGACTTGGCAAGAGCGTCGAGACCGCGCCGGCCGCCGCGCAACCACGTTCGGCCCAGGGCGCCGGCAAGGCGGAGGTCGCCCCCGGCGAGCTCGACGAATACTACGTGTTCTTCTCCAGCGGCCAGACCGGCGAGCTGCGGATCATCGGCATGCCGTCGATGCGCGAGCTGATGCGCATCCCCGTCTTCAACCGGTGCAGCGCCACCGGCTGGGGCCAGACCAACGAGAGCCGCAAGATCATGACCGAGGGGCTGCTGCCGGAGACGCGCGAGCGGCTCAAGGACAGGCTCGGCATCTGGATGAACGGCGACTGCCACCATCCGCACATGTCGTTCACCAATGGCACATATGACGGCCGCTACATCTTTATCAACGACAAGGCCAACACCCGCCTCGCCCGCATTCGCACCGACGTGATGAAATGCGACAAGATCATCGAGCTGCCGAACCAGTACACCATCCACGGCATGCGGCCGCAGAAGTTCCCGCGCACCGGCTACGTGTTCTGCAACGGCGAATATGAGGTGCCGCTACCGAATGACGGCAAGGTGCTCGACGACAAGTCGAAATACTGGTCGATGTTCTCGGCCGTCGACGGCGATACCATGAAGGTTGCCTGGCAGGTGATCGTCGACGGCAATCTCGACAACACCGATTGCGACTACCAGGGCAAATATGCCTTCTCCACCTGCTACAACTCGGAAAAGGGCGTTACCTTGGCCGAGATGACGGCAAGCGAGCAGGACTGGGTGACGATCTTCAACATCAAGCGCATCGAGGAAGCCGTCAAGAAGGGCGACTTCAAGGAGATGAACGGCGTTCCCGTCATCGACGGCCGCAAGGGCTCGCCCTACACGCGCTACGTTCCGGTCTCGAACAGCCCGCACGGCCTCAACACCGCCCCCGACGGCATCCATGTCGTCGCCAATGGCAAGCTGGCGCCGACGGTCACGGTGATCGACGTCCGCCTGATCGACAACCTGTTCGACGACAAGATCAAGCCGCGCGACGTCGTCGTGGCCGAGCCGGAGCTCGGCCTCGGGCCGCTGCACACCGCCTTCGACGGCCGGGGCAATGCCTACACTACGCTGTTCCTCGACAGCCAGGTCTGCAAATGGAGCATCGATCTCGCCAAGCGAGCCTTCAAGGGCGAGAAGGTCAACCCCATCATCCAGAAGCTCGACGTCCACTATCAGCCGGGCCACAACCACGCCTCGATGGGCGAGACCAAGGAAGCCGACGGCAAATGGCTGCTGTCCTTGAACAAGTTCTCCAAGGACCGCTTCCTGAATGTCGGGCCGCTGAAGCCGGAAAACGACCAGCTGATCGACATCACCGGCGACAAGATGGAGCTGGTGCACGACGGCCCGAGCTTCGCCGAGCCGCACGACGCCGTCATCGTGCACCGCTCCAAGCTCGAGGGCCGCGTGACCTCGATCTGGAAGCGCGACGACCCGTTCTTCGCCGACGCCCGCAAGCAGGCCGCAGCCGACGGCGTCACACTGGAGAGCGACGCCAAGGTGATCCGCGACGGCAACAAGGTGCGCGTCTATATGTGGTCCAGCGCGCCCGCCTATGCGCTCGAGAAGTTCGAGGTCAAGCAGGGTGACGAGGTGACCGTCTATGTCACCAACATCGACGACGTCGAGGATCTGGTGCACGGCTTCTGCATCGTGAACTACGGCGTCAACATGGAGATCGATCCGCAGCAGACCTCGTCGGTGACGTTCATCGCCGACAAGCCCGGCGTGTACTGGTATTTCTGCACATGGTTCTGTCACGCCATGCACATGGAAATGCGCGGACGCATGCTGGTCTCGCCGCAGAACGCGTGAGCGATGCGGCGCATGCGCCATATCAAGACTCTGGGGCTGGCGGCGCTCGTCGTCGCCGGCCTGCCCTTCCGCGCAACAGCGGCGACACGACAGATCGCGGCCGATATTGCCGACTTGCAGGGCGTCCTCGATCGCGCCGCCGACGGCGATGAGATCGCGCTGGCCGCAGGCACCTATCGCGGGCCGCTGCGGATCACCCATCGCCTGACACTGACAGGCGCGCACGGCGCGGTGATCACCGGCGATGGGCATGGGAGCGTCATTACCGTCACGGCACCGGGTACCGTCATTCGAGGCTTCGTCCTCAAAGGATCCGGCCGCTCGCTCGAGAAGATGGATTCCGGCATCTTCGTCGACCAGGGCGCGCACGACACGCTGATCGAGAACAACCGGATCGAAGGCAATCTGTTCGGCGTCTATCTGCACGGATCAGCCAATGCCATGGTCCGCCACAACAGCGTCATCGGCCTGCGCGCGACGCAGCCCGGCGGCACCGGCAATGGCGTTTCGGTCTGGAACGCGCCGGGCGCCAAGGTGATCGACAACGACATCCGCTATGGCCGCGATGGCGTGTTCGCCATTACCAGCCGCAACAACACGTTCAGCCACAACCGCTTCAGCGAGCTGCGCTTTGCCGTCCACTACATGTACGCCAATGACGGCGAGATCACCGGCAACGTCTCGGTCGGCAACATCATCGGCTATGCGATGATGTTCTCGAAGAACCTGGTCGTGAAGGACAACGTCTCAGACCACGACCGCGATCGCGGCATGCTGTTCAACGCGACCAACGGCTCGCAGATCTCCGGCAACAGCGTGATCGGCGGCTTGCAGCCGGCGGAGCGCTGGGCGACCGCCGAGAACCGCGGCACCGACGAAGGCGTGCCGCTGACCGACAAGAGCGTGTTCACGCCGAGCGGCGGCGTCCGTCCCGGCCCCGAGAAATGCGTGTTCATCTACAACACGAACAATAATCGTATCACCAATAACTGGTTCGAGGGCTGCGAGATCGGCGTGCACTTCACCGCCGGCTCCGAAGGCAACGACATCCGGGGCAATGCCTTCGTCAACAACGCCAGCCAGATCAAATATGTCGGCACCCGCCATCTCGACTGGTCGAAGAACGGCCGCGGCAATTACTGGAGCGACAATCCCGGCTTCGACCTCAACGGCGACGGCGTTGCCGACACCGCCTACCGGCCGAACGATCTGATCGACCGCGTGCTGTGGACGGCGCCGGCCGCCAAGGTCCTGATCAACAGCCCGGCCGTGCAGGTCATCCGCTGGGCGCAGGCGCAGTTTCCGGCGATCCTGCCCGGCGGGGTGGTCGATAGCCATCCGCTGATGTCGCCACCGCCGGCGCGCCGCACTGCCGCCGGGAGCAGCGCCCGATGAGCGCGACCGTCCATATCGCCGACGTGATCAAGCATTACGGCAAGGTCGAAGCCGTCAAGGGCGTGTCGTTCGATCTCGCGGCCGGAGAGATGGTGGCCCTGATCGGCCACAACGGAGCCGGCAAGACCACGCTGATGAAGATGATGCTCGGCCTGATCCGGCCGACCAAGGGCACGATCGCGCTGCTCGGCGAAAACCCGGCCGCCGGCGAGTTCTCCTCGCGGCGTCGGCTCGGCTATCTGCCGGAGAACGTCGCCTTCGATGCCGCGCTCACCGGCCGCGAGACGCAAACCTTCTACGCCCGCCTCAAACGCGAGCCGGTGAGCGGCGCACTGGCGCTGCTCGATGTCGTCGGGCTGGGCGACGCTGCCGGGCGCCGCGTCAATACCTACTCGAAGGGCATGCGCCAGCGGCTTGGCCTGGCGCAGGCGCTGATCGGCCGGCCACGCGTGCTGCTGCTGGACGAGCCGACCACCGGTCTCGATCCCGAGCTGCGCCAGACGTTCTACGAGGTGATCCAGAAGCTCGCCGCCGAGGGCACGACGGTGCTGCTGTCATCGCATGCGCTGACCGAGCTGGAGGAGAGGGCCGGCCGTGTCATCATCATGAACAAGGGCCTCAAGGTCGCCGACGGCACGCTCGACGAACTGCGCCGCCTCGCGCGACTGCCGACTCGGATCCGGGTCAAGGTCGCTGACCTGCCGCTATCCGGCCGGCCCTCGTGGCTGCCGGAGGCGACCTCCTATCGTCGGATCAACGGCCACATTGTCGAGATCGACGCGGCGCCGGACGAGAAGATCGCTCTGCTGCGCCGTGCGACGGCCGAGGGCACCGCCGTGCAGGATCTCGAGCTCATCCCGCCCAATCTCGACGAGCTCTACGCGCATTTCCTGCGCCACGCGGAGCGTTCGCAATGAATGCCGTGATCACCATCGCCGCGAAGGAAATCCAGCAGGCGATCCGCAACCGCTGGGTGCTGGCGTCGACCCTGCTGCTGGCAGGGCTCGCGCTGTCGCTGACCTTTCTCGGCAGCGCACCGACTGGCACCGTGGGCGCGCGCGCACTCGACGTCGTCATCGTCAGCCTGTCGAGCCTGACCATCTTCCTGATCCCGTTGATCGCGCTTTTGATCTCGCACGACGCCATCGTCGGCGACATGGAGCGCGGCACCATGCTGCTGCTGCTCAGCTATCCCGTGGCGCGCTGGCAGGTGCTGCTCGGGAAGTTCCTCGGACATCTTGCCGTGCTCGCCTTCGCGACCTGCCTCGGCTATAGCGCAGCCGCGGTGGCGCTGCTGATCGCCGGCAGCCACTTCGACAGCGACGGGCTCACCGCCTTCGCCGCGATGATCGGCTCCTCCGTTCTGCTTGGCGCGGTGTTCGTCGCGATCGGCTATCTGGTCAGCGCAGTCGTGCGCGACCGCGGCACCGCAGCGGGTGTCTGCATTGGCCTGTGGCTCGCGCTCGTCCTGATCTACGACATGGCGCTGCTCGGCCTTCTGGTCATCGACCAGGGCCGCAACGTCTCCGGCGGCCTGCTCAGCGCGCTGCTGCTGCTCAACCCGACCGACGCCTACCGGCTGTTCAACCTGACCGGCTTCGCCAATGTCAGCCTGTTCTCCGGCATGGCCGGGCTCGCCGGCAGCAGTACGCTGTCGGTTGAGGTGCTGCTCACCGCGTTGGTGCTGTGGACGTTGGTGCCGCTCGCAGGCGCCGCGCTGGCCTTCTCCCGGAGAGAGCTATGAAACGCCTCGCTTACGCCGGCGCGCTCATCGCCGCCTTTGCGCTCGCCGCCTGCAACGACAAGCAGGCCGCCGCGCCGCCGCCGCCGGTCAAGCTGACGGCGGAGGCGATCGGGCATTATTGCGGAATGAACCTGCTCGAGCATTCCGGTCCCAAGGGACAGATCTTCGCCGCCAGCCTGATCGAGCCGGTGTGGTTCTCCTCCGCGCGCGACGCCATCGCCTTCACGATGCTGCCAGACGAGCCCAAGGACATCCAGGCGATCTACGTCTCCGACATGGGCAAAGCCGCGAGCTGGGACAATCCGGGCGCCGACAATTGGGTCGAGGCGCGCAAGGCGGTGTTCGTGATCGGCAGCCGGGTCAGGAGCGGCATGGGCAGCGACGAGGCGGTGCCGTTCTCGGATCGGAGCGCGGCCGAGCGATTCGCTGCCGAGCACGGCGGCCGCATCGTCGGCTTCACCGGGGTGCCGCGCGACTATGTGCTGAGCTCGCCCGACGACAACGCCGGCGCGATCGAGCCGGGCCACAAGGACACGCCTGGGGTGCAACGATGACAAATCAGCTCTCGCGTCGGCGCTTCATCCGCATCAGCGCCGCATTGGCGGGCCTCGCGGTCGCTCCTTCCAGGGCGCATGCGGCCGACAGCACAAGCGGACTGGTCGAATGGCGCGGCACGCTGCTCGGCGCCGTCGCCACGATCAAGCTTCATCACCGCGACCGGCAAGAAGCCGAACGGCTGATCACGGTCTCGATCGGCGAAGCCCGGCGGCTCGAGCGCCTGTTCAGCCTGTATCTGGAGCAATCGGCGCTGGTGACGCTGAACCGCACCGGCGTGCTGGTGGACCCCGCGCCCGAGCTGGTCGACATCCTCACACGCTCGCAGCGCTACGCCGCGATGACCGACGGCCGCTTCGACCCGACCGTGCAGCCGCTGTGGACGCTCTACGCCGATCATTTTTCGCGCCCGGATGCCAATCCCGACGGCCCGCCGCAGGCGGCCGTGCAAGAGGCGCTGACGCGGGTCGGCCATCAGCGGCTCGGCGTCAGTCGCGATCGCATCGTCATGCCGCGCGGCATGGCGCTCACCCTCAACGGCATCGCGCAGGGCTATGTCACGGACAGGATCGTCGAGCTGCTGCGCGGCGAGGGCGTACAGCACAGCCTGGTCGACATGGGCGAAGCCCGCGCCATCGGCGCACGGCCGGACGCACGGCCCTGGGAGGTCGGGATCGCCGACCCTGACAATCCCGATCGGATCGCCGCGATGCTACCGATCATCGATCGGGCCGTATCGACGTCAGGCGCCTATGGCCTCCGCTTCGATCCACAAGGCCGCTTCAATCATCTGTTCGATCCGCACAGCGGCGGCTGCGCGCAGCGCTATCGCAGCGTGACCACGGTCGCCGGCAATGCAACGGCGGCGGACGCGCTCTCGACCGCGTTCAGCCTGATGTCGGAGCCCGAGATCCGTGCGCTGCTGCCCCGCACCGAGATCGAACGTGTTCACCTGATCGACGAGGCCGGAGCCGCAGTCGACCTCGTCGGCTGAGTCCGTCTCGTCTGCCGTCGGACCGCAATCGGGAACGTCACATCAGCTAGAATCGTGCGGCCATCTCGACGAGCCGCCTGTGCGCCCGCTCACGTGCGGCGGCGGTGTGCGTCGCCGGTCCGCTGGTCGGCCCGATCGCCACGAAGTGGAGGTCGCGAAGACCCATGAAGCGCAGCGCCTCGCACAAATAGGGCGTCGCGAGGTCGGTCCGCCCCCGGCTGATGCCGGTGGTGAAGTCGCCGCCGCTGGCGAGGATCACCAGCGTCGGACGATCCTTCAGGAGCGGCAGGTAGCCACGCGACGGATCGAAGCGAAAGGTGAGGCCCGGCTGATTGATGATGTCGAGCCAGTGCTTGAGTTTGTAGGGAATGCCGAAATTCCACATCGGCGTCGAGATCACGACGCGCTCGGCCAGATCGAGCCGCACCGCCATGCGTTCGGCCGCCGCGAACGCCTCGCGCTGGCCGTCGGTGAAGGTGCGGCCGCCCATGCGGGCATACTTCGCCTGCAAAATCTCACCGTCGAACTCCGGCAGATTCTCGCGCCACAGATTCATCTCGTCGACGTCCCATCCCGGCCGGGCCTGCCTGAAGCGGTCCAGGAAGGCGCGCGCGCCGGCGCTGGATTCCGAATCCGCCCGCGGCGAGGCGACGAGATGCAGCAGCTTTGGCATGCCTCACCCAAGTGCCCTGATCACCGCGTCGGCCGTGGTCACGACAGCAACATTCTGCATGGCGAAGTTGATCGACGCATTGTGCCAGTCCGCGTTCATGGTCGAGCAGCAATCCTCCGGCACCACCATGAAGTAGCCCTTGTCCGCCCCGGTCCGCGCGGTGTGCTCGACCGACATGTTGGTCCAGGCGCCGGTGTTGATGATGACGTCGCGCCCGGTGGCCTTGAGAATGGTCTCGAGCCGCGTGCCCTCCCAGGCGCTCATCCGCATCTTCTCGACGACGAAGTCCCCGCTCCGCGGCTCCAGCCCCGCGACCGGCGCGGCCCCCCAGCTGCCGCGCACCATCGCCTTGCTGTCGACCAAACCCTCGAACAACGGCGCGTTCAGGGTCACGCCGGGGGCGCCGGGCTCGACCACGAACCAGACGTGAATGATGACGACGCCGCGCGCGCGGGCGGCCTCAGCGAGCCGCCGGACATTGTCGATAACACGCTGCTGCCTGGCGTGCCCCGGCGCTCCGGACTCGGCGAAGGCGCCGCCATCCATGATGACATCGTTCTGCAGGTCCTGGATGATCATGGCGCAGCGGCGCGGGTCGAGCTGCATGTCGCCAGCAGCGAGCTGCGGGGCCGAAGAAGCGGTGGCCGGCGCGGCGTTGCTGCCAGTCCGCCCGCTCATATACGTCTCGTGGCGCGGACCGATCTTGGTTGCGATCGCGTAGACCGAATGCGTCGCGGTCAGATAGAGCGTGCGGAAATCAGCCCCGCCCCAGGCGAGGTTGGCGACGAGCTCCGGCACGCGGACCTTGCCGAGCAGCTCGCCGCCGGGCGCGTAGACCCAGACGCCGCCGGGAGCGGTGACCCAGACATTGCCGCGCTGATCGCATTTCATACCGTCGGGCACGCCGGGCTCGAGCTCGGAACGGATGCCGCTTGCAAAGATGCGTCCGTTCGACAGCGCACCATCGCCGCCGACGTCGAACACGCGGATCACCGCCTGCACCGTGTCGTTGACGTAAAGCAGTTTCTCGTCCGGCGAAAAGCACAGCCCGTTGGGCTGGTCGAACAGATGGCGGTCAACGAGCAGCCACGGTGGCCCGCCGCCCGGCGCCACCCGGTACACGCCCTGGAAGCCGAGCTGGCGCGGCCGTTCCACGCCATAGACCGGCATGCGGCCATACCACGGATCGGAGAAGTAGATCGCCCCGCTCGAGTGGACGCACACGTCGTTGGGGCTGTTGAGTTCCTGGTTCTCGAAATGCGACGCCAGGATCTCGCGGCGGCCGTCGGGACGCTCGCGCACCAGCGACGACGTCGCGTGTTCGCAGACGATCAGGTTGAGCTCGGCATCATAGGTCATGCCGTTGCACTTGTTCGAGGGCCGCCGCATCTCGACCACGCCGTGCTTCGCATCCCAGCGGCGGCGGACATCAGCCGGCATGTCGGAGAACAGCAGGAACTGCTCGACGGGATGCCAGATCGGCCCCTCCGTGAACTCGAAGCCGGTCGCCACCTGCGCCACCGGCGCGTAGGGGTCGACCAGGGTCTCGAACTCAGGGCGCAATGTCACGTGTGTCATCGTTGTGCCTCGTGCGGATCACGCCGGGAACCAGTGCCGCTGCGGCAGCGACTGCACGATCGGACCCGGCACCTGGTCGTGCAGCCGCCCCGTTACGACGCCGCCTTCGATCTTGGCGGGACGATCATGCACCGGCAGCAGATAGCGCGAGCTCGACAACAGCTTCTTGATCGCCGCCTTCTCGGCACGCTTGGTGGTGCCGTGATTGCCGGTGGTGCGCGGCTCGCCATCCTGGATCTCGTTGAACGGCGTCACGATCTGGTCGTTGAAATCGTAGATGACGTCGCCGCAGATGGTGGCGATGCCGTCGGCGGTGTGGACGTGGATGTTCATCGAGCCCTCGGTATGGGCGTTCGCAACATCGCAATAGACGCCCGGCATCAGCTCGACTGGCCCGGTGAGCTCGAGGTCGAGGAAGCGCAGCGCGCTCTTGGTATGCAGCCGGTCGATGAGATGCTTGATGTCCGGCGCCGGATATTGCGGATGCATCAGGCCGGAGACGGAGTATTCGAGCTCGCGGCGGTTGAGCACGACCGTCGTGTTCATCGGGAACAGGTCGTCCTTGCCGGCGTGATCGATGTGCAGATGGGTGTGGCAGACATAGCGGACGTCGCCCATGCGGACGCCGTGGCGCGCCAGCTGGTTCTCGATCATGTTCTCATGGTACTGCAGCCCGCGCATGCCCAGCGTCTCCATGATCTGGTTGGAGCGGTAGCCGGTATCGACCACGACCGGATACGGGCCGCCCAGGATCAGGAAGCCGAGCGTCAGCACCCGGCGGGTGCGGCCGCAATCACGACCGAGCACGAGGAAGCTCGATTCGAGCTCGATGTCACCATAGTCGAGAATCTTGATTTCCAGCGCCATGAGCGTTCCCTGTTGCTTTTGTTGTCGTTGCAGGCGGTATCATTCCAGCCGATAGACGCGCTGCGCCGTCCCTCCCATGACCTGCGCGCGTGCATGCTCGTCGAGGTCTTGGATGGCAGCCTCATAGGCTCCCACCAGTGCGCGATAGTCGGTCCAGAGCTTCTCGATCGGAAAATTCGAACCGAACAGGCAGCGCTCGGGCCCGAACATTCCGATCGTCTCCCGCACCACCTCGACAACATGCGCCGGATCGTTGCGGCGAATGAAGGTGCCGAGGCCCGAGAGCTTGCTGACGACGTTGCTGCAGTTCGCCAGCCGCTGCATTCCGGCTCGCCATTGATCGCGACCATGTGCGGACAGGTCCTCCGGCATGCCGGCGTGCTGAAGGATGAAAGTCACGGACGGACAGCTCTCGGCAAGCGCCGCGGCGCCAGCCATCTGCGGCGCGAAAACCTGCAGGTCGAAGGACCAGCCGTAGTCGGCGAGCCGGGCGATGTTGGCGCGGATATGGTTATCGCTGCAAAGGTCTGGTGACGAAGCGAAACGATAGAGCGGGTTCTCATGCCAGTGGAGCTGCATCCGGACCCCGCGCAGCAGCGGGTAGCGCGCCAACCGGTCGAACTGCGGCCGCGTATCGTCGACGCTCAGATCGGCATAGGCGACGATCGCATGCGGAAAGCCATGCTGCTCAGAAGTTCGCTGCACCCAGGCGGCCTCGTCCTCGAAGCCGTCCTTCGCCCAGTTGGTCTGCACATAGACCGACTTCCTGACGCCGCTGCCGGCGATGTCGTCGAGATATTCCCCGATCGCGTAGTCGCGCCGGATCGGCTCGTAGGGGCCAAAAATCCGCGGCTGCATCGGCCCGACCAGCCAGGGCAGATCGGCCTGCCGCCAGATGTGATGATGTGCATCGACGTATCCGGTCATGCCGCCCTCCTCTGTGCCAGCGACAGCACATGCGCGACGATGGCCTCGTCCGACCCGCCGGCTGCGATGTCGTCGACGAATGGCGCGATCGCCTGCAGCGCCTCGGTTTGAGGCTTGAATCCGGGCCCCGTCGCGAGCGGCGTCAGCCAGCTCAGGCGCCAGGCGCGCAGCGACAGCTTCCACACGGCGTCACGGAGCACGTGATGGTCACCACGCTCGAGCCCATCCGAGATGACCAGCACGGCGGCGCCCCGCGCGTAGGTCGAGAACCGCGGCACCGCGAGGGCCTGCAGCGCCTCGCCGATACGCGTGCCGCCGTCCCAGTCGCTGACGAGATGAGAGGCAGCGAGCAGCGCCTGCTCGCGCCGCTTGAGCCGCAAGGGCCGCGTCACACGTGTCAGCCGTGTCCCAAGCGTGAACACCTCGGCCTGGGGTACGGCCTGCACCAGCACGTGGGCGAGCCGCATGTTGTCCTCGGTCCGCGCCTTCATCGAGCCGGAGACATCGATCAGCAGCAGCAATCGTCGCAATCGAGGCCGTCGCTTCAGCCGCCGCAGCGACAGCACCTCACCGTCGCGCCTTACGCTCTCACGCAGGGTCCGTCGCAGGTCGACGAAACTGCCGCGCCGCGCGCGCATGCGCCGATGGCCGCGCCGCTTCGGCAGCTTGGCACGCGCCTGGCGCGCGAGACGCTGCAGGACGTTGCCGCCTGTGGTCGCAGCCAAGCGGCGCGCGACCAGCGCCTCGGCACGCGTGGCCGCCAGACCGGACTCGTTCTGCTCCTCGGCGATATCGGGATCGACAGCGCCGTCGCCCTCCTCCTGGAGACGCACGACATCGTCCTGCTGATCCGTCTCGCTCAGGGCTGTCGTCTCCGAGATACCGAAATGGATGTCGAACAGCAGATTGTAGGTCGCAAGCCGCTCGGGCGGCGGCGCCAGGGTCGCCGTCCCGGCCCGCCGGATATCGTCGAGGCTGGTCGGCCCCAGCAGTTCGATCGCAGCGAGAAAGGCGGTGGTCTGCTCGGGTGCGATCGCGAAGCCGTTTCGCCGCAACAGCGCAGCGAATGAGACAAAAATCTCGGTGGCCCGTGGCAGCCGGAGCTCGCTCATGTCATCGCCTCCGCGAGCAGCGCGTCGAGCCGCGGCGCGATGAAGGACAGATCCTCCTCGTCCTTCAGCGCCACGCCGATCGATCGCCTGAACGCATCCGGCCAGCGCGCGCCGGTCTGGTTGAGCAAGGTCGCGGCCTCGGCCCAGTCGACGGCCTCGGCGATCCCCGGCGCCTTGCTCAGCGGCTCGCGCCTGAGCTTCGCCACTGCAGCCACCACGGCCCGCGCGGTCGCCTCGGCCACACTGGAGGCGCGCATCATCACGATCCGCGCCTCGCGCTCCGCATCGGGATAGTCGATCCAATGATAGACACAGCGGCGGCGCAGCGCTTCGTGCAGGTCACGGGTCCGATTCGATGTCAGCACCACGATCGGCCGCTCCGCGGCACGGATTGTGCCGCGCTCTGGAATCGAGATCTGGAAGTCGGAGAGGAATTCGAGCAAGAAGGCCTCGAACTCCTGGTCGGCGCGATCGATCTCATCGATCAGCAGCACCGTCGAGTCGGGCGCGCGCAGGCAGGCCAGCATCGGCCGCTCGATCAGGAACGTCTCACCATAGATGTCGATGCTCTCCTCGCCGGCCTGGCGGAGCGCGAGCATCTGGCGCGGATAGTTCCACTCGTAGAGCGCCGCCGCGGCGTCGATGCCTTCGTAACATTGCAGCCGGATCAGCTTGCGGCCGAGCACTGCAGCGATCGCCTTCGCCGCCTCGGTTTTTCCGACGCCGGGTGCGCCTTCCAAGAGCAGCGGCTTGCCCAGCGCGAGGGCGAGATAGGCCGCGGTCGAGAGCCCGTCATCGGCGAGATAGTAGGCCGCCCGCAGTGCCTTTTCCAGCGCCTGCGGCGAGTCGATGCCGACGATGTTGCTGCGGACCACCATGCTGCGTCACCGCCGCGTCTGTGGCCGGGCGCCACCCTGGGCCCTGATCGCGCGCAGCACCTTCTCCGGCGTGATCGGCAGCTCGTCGATGCGCACGCCGACGGCGTTGAAGATCGCATTCGCGATGGCAGGGAGCACCGGATTGGCGCACATTTCGCCAGGGCCCTTGCCGCCGAACGGCCCGTCGGGCGCCGGCCGCTCCAGCACGGCGATGTCGTGCGGACAGATGTCGCCAGGTCCCGGCATCAGGTATTCGACGAAGTCGCGCGGTCCTTGCTTCGGGTCCGGGTAATACGGCTCCGTCGTCTCGTAGAGCGCGTGGCTCATGCCCATCCAGGCGCCGCCGACCAGCTGCTGCTCGACGAGGCGGGGATTGAGCGCGCGTCCCAGCTCATAGGCACTGTCCATCCTGACCACACCGACCTCGCCGGTCTCGTCATCGACCTCGACCTCGGCAACGAGACACGCATGCGCGTAGCAGGTCGCCGGGGACATTTCGCCGGTCTCAGGATCCACCTCCGACAGCGGCACCAGGAAGATGCCACGGCCGGAGATCGTCTTGCCCTGACGGAACTGCGCGGCGATGGCGACGTCCTTCACCGAGATCGAGCGATGCGGCGCGCCCTTGACGTGAATGTTGCCGCGGCCATCGGTCTCGAGATCGCTGGCGTTGACCTCGAGCTCCTCGGCCGCCGCCTCCATCATGACGCCGCGCGCCTCCTTGGCGGCAGCCATCACGGCATTGCCGACGCGATGCGTGCCGCGCGAGGCGAACGAGCCCATGCAATGCGGGCCGGTGTCGGAATCGGCGGTGTCGACATAGACGTCCTCGACCGGCACGCCGAGCGTCTCGGCGCAGATCTGCCGCGTCACCGACTTCATGCCCTGTCCGAGATCGATCGAAGACAGCGCCACGGTGAACTTGCCGCTGGGATTGGAGTGCACCAGCGCCTGGCTCGGATCGCCGCCGAGATTCATGCCGATGGGATAGTTGATCGCCGCCATGCCGCGGCCGCGGTGCCTGGTCATGTCAGCGCCTCCTCGTGCCGAATACCGACGAGAACCGCGTCGCGCCGTGTGCGGGAGCCGGTGCCGGGCTCTGTGGGGGTGGTGACGGCGGCTCAGGAGGTGGAGAAACCGGGAGCCCCCGGTCATAGCTCGTGCGCTGCTGCGCCGGCGCAGGCCGCGCGCTCACCGGCTCACGCGGCGTGGAGGGAACGGCGGCCCGCGCGCCGCCGCCGTCCTTGCGCGACGACATGCGGCGGAATTCCTCGCGGATCGGCCATTTGGCCTTCTCGGCCGCAACCTGGACGCATTCGATCAGGGCGGTGTTCTTGGCCTCGCGGCGATGCGCCTTCATATCGCCGTCGCGATAGGCGTTGAGGATACGAAACTCCATCGGGTTCATGCCGATCAGATGCGCGAGCTTGTCCATCTGGCATTCGAGCGCGAAGTCCATACCGGTGATGCCGAAGCCCCGCATCGCGGTGGCCGGCGTGCGGTTGGTGAAGATACAGTAGATGTCGCCATGGACGTTCGGGATCGTGTAGGGCCCCGGCAGGTGCGCGGCACATTTGACGACCGCGTAGCTCGACAGCCGCGTATAGGCGCCAGAGTCGAAATAGCCGCGGATCTGGCGCGCCACGATGCGGCCGTCGCGCATGACCCCGTCCTTGATGTAGATGCGCTCGGCGCCGCGGGGCGGCCCGAACTGCATCTCCTCCTCTCGCCCGAGCACGTAGCGCACCGGGCGCCCCGTCAACATCGCAGCGAGAATGGCGAGCGGCTCGGTCAGCGTGTCGACCTTGCCACCAAAGCCGCCACCGACCGTGCCGCCGATGAAGTGGAATGTGTTCGACGGCAGATCGAGGATCTTGGCGCAGGTGTCGAGCGAGAAGAACAGCGCCTGGGTCGAGGTATAGACCACGTAGCGGCCGTTGGTGTCGGGCGCGGCGATCGAGCCGTTGGTCTCGACCGGCGCATGCTCGATCGGAGACATCTGGTAGCGCTGTTCCAAGACATGATCGGCGCCGGAGAAGCCACGCTCGACGTCGCCGAAGCGCAGCTTCTGATGATCGTAGCGCTCGTGATAGGTGAATGTGTTCTTCGGATAGGTCTCGTTGACGACGGGCGCCCCCGGCTTTAGCGCCTCCTCGACGTCGAACACCGCCGGCAAGGTCTCATAGTCGACGCGTACCCTGGCCGCCGCCTCGGCCGCCGCGCGCGGCGTCTCGGCGACCACGGCGACGATCGGCTCGCCGCGGTAGCGCACCCTGTCGACGGCGAGCGTCGGTTCGTCGTCCTTGCCGAAATTGATCAGGCTGAGCAGCGTGTTGAGATTGCGCGGCACGTCGGCGCCGCGGATGATCCGCCGCACGCCCTCGCTCCGCTCGGCCTCGCTGGTGTCGATGCGGCGCAGCCGCGCATGCGGCTGCGTGGATCTGACGACCTTCAGATGCAGCATGCCCTGCAGCTTGTGATCGTTGAAATAGGTCGAGGTTCCCGTGACATGGCCCAGCATGTCCTGGCGCTGGGTGCCCTTGCCGACCTCGTTGAGATTGTCGTCGCGCTCGTCGGCGAAGATGTCCTTGCGCAATTCCAGCATGGCGATCTCTCCTCACGCGCTCGCGCGCAGCGACGCGGCCGCCGCCAACACCGCATTGATGATCGGCTCGTATCCGGTGCAGCGGCAGATATTGCCGGAGATGGCCTCAACGACCTGCTCGCGGCTCGGCTGCGGGGTCTTGTCGAGCAGGGCCTTGGCCGCCATGATCATGCCTGGCGTGCAATAGCCGCATTGCGCGGCGAAGCCGTCGGCGAACGCCCGCTGCAGTGGATGCAGGTTCGGCCCGGCCTTGATGCCGTCGAGCGTTTCGACCACACGGCCCTCGACGGACTCCGCCAGGGTCAGGCACGAGAGATGAGCATCGCCATCGATCAGCACCGTGCAGGCGCCGCATCCGCCCTGGCCGCAGCCGAATTTCGGCGTGACGTCGCCGATCATCTCGCGCAGCACGACCAGGAGGTTGGTACCACCTTCGACGAACAGCGCGACGTCGCGGCCGTTGTGCCGGAATTGAAGGGGAGTCTTTGTCATGGCCTAGCTCTCCTGCCCCGACAACAGCCGCCGCAGATGCACGCCCACGACCTCGCGGCGGTACCACGCGCTGGCCAGCGAATTGTCCGTGGGAGCCGTCCCCTCGCCCGCCGCCGCAGCCGCCGCGCTGATCGCGGTGGCATCGAGCGGCCGGCCTTCGAGCGCGCGCTCGGCCGCCTTGGCGCGGATGGCGGTCGGGGCCATCGATCCCAGCGCGATCCGGGCCCCCGTCACGCGACCGCCGCCGAGGGGAACATGCGCCGCGATCGTGATCACAGATCCGCCCTTCGGCTTGATGCGGGCGATCTTGCGATACCGGAACGCATCCACCGATGCCGGCCGAATGCAGGAGACCGCAACGACCAGCGCACCAGCCTGGCGATCGCGCGACTGCAGAAACTCTTCCAGCGGCATGTCCCTGACGCCGAAGCCGCCCTGCACCGAGACCGTGCCGTCCAGCGCCAGCAGCGCCACGGTGAAATCGCCGAATGGCGCAGGTGCGAACAAATTGCCGCCGACGGTGCCCATGTTGCGGACCGCCGGCCCGCCAATCGAGCGCGCCGCCGGATGCAGGAACGCAAGCTCGCGCTCGGCCAGCACGCGGGCAAAAGTGACCGCGGCGCCGATGCGGATGCGCGCGCCCGCCGCATCGATGCTCTGCAGCGCGCGGTCGGTCGCGCGGACCACGGTCGCAATCGAGACGTCGCCTTCGTTCAGATCGCGCATCACCAGCGTGCCGCCGCCGAGATAGCGGGCTGCGCGATCGGACGACAGCGCCGACGCCGCGTCGCTCGCGGCCTGAAACGTCTTCACCGTGACCGGCATCGGTTCACCTCTTGCTCATGCCGCCTGCTTCAGATGCGATCGGATCGCCTCGAAGCCGGCCTGGTAGATGTCTTCCGCCACCATGCGCGTCAGAGCCTCGGCCTGCTCGGGCCGCGTCGTGAAGCGGCTCTCCCAGTGCCAGAAGGTGCGATCACCATCGGTGACCGGCAGCAGCCGGACATGGGCGACGTAGTTGAACAGCTGGATCGGCGTGTCGAGCAGGCAGTAGCTGAAGCTCTGTTCGAGATCGGACAGCGCCAGCAGTTGCTCGCGCAACTCCGACCCGTCCTTGAGCCGGAAGCGCCTGACGCAGCCGATCTTGTCGGACGTCTGCGAGCGCTCGATCGCCGAGGTCGCCACCGCCGGGTGCCAGCGATCATGACCGTTGAAGTCGCGCAGCACCTCCCACACCCGGTCAGTCGGCGCGTCGATGATGGTGCTCTTGACGACGTGCGGCACGGCGTCAGCCTCCGAACGCCCGCTTGAGCGCATCGAAGCCGCCCTGGAACACGCCGCCGCCGATCGAGCCGGCCAGGTCGGCCTCGCGCTCCGGGGCGCAGTCGAATTCGGCGGTCCATTCCAGGAAGGTCTTGTCGCCGTCGGTAACCGGCGTCAGGCGCAAGGTCGCGACGTAGTTCGACACGCCCATCGGCGATTCCAAAATCGAATAGGTGCAGAACATGTCGTAGTCGGACAGGCCGAGCAGCTTCTCGCGGATGCGGTCGCCATTGCGCAGCCTGAAATCCCTGACACAGCCGATCTTGTCGGCGGGCTCGCCGCCCTCGATGCGGCTCTCGGCAATCGCCGGATGCCAGTTCGGCAGGCCGTTGAAATCGCGCACCCGCGCCCACACCCGGTCGTTGCGGGCATTGACGACGGTGGAGACGTAGACTCTCGCCATGGTGCCTCACCCCTTCTTGCGCGGACCGCGGTCGGCTGGCGGCTCGGATGGGCTGGCATCATTTGCTCCACCTCCGCCGCCTGCATCCTTGCGCGCGGACGTCTCTTTCCGGATGCCCTGCATGTCCCTGGCTTCGCGGATCAGGCCGGGCATCTTGGCGAGGCTGCCGCCCTCGACTCCGATGTCGGAGAGGATGGAGTCGATCAGCGGCGCCTGCACGCGGTAGCGCAGCGCGGAGTCGATCACCTCGTCGGTCGCGCTGCGGCCGCCATTGCCGTTGCCGCCATTGCCGTTCAAGCCGTCGACCTGCAGGATGCGGATGCCCTCGATCTTCTCCATCGGCTTGACGCTCTCGCGCACGATGCCCTCGATGCGGTCGAGCAGCTTGCGCCGGAACAGCGAGTAGCGCGCCTGATCGGTCAGGACGTTCTCGGCCTCGTTGAGCAGCTTCTGCGCTTCGGCTTCGACCGCGGCACGAACCCGCTCGGCCTCGGCCGCGATCCGCGTCTCTTCGGCCTGCTTCTCGGCGAGCAGCACCTCGACGGTCTTACGGCGGCGGGCGATCTCGCTCTCGCGCGCGGTGACCACTTTCTCTGCCGCTTCCGTTGCGCGCGTGCGCGCCTCCTCGGCCGCGACCTTGGCCGCGGATTCCTCCAGCGACTTCTGATACAGCGCGATCGCCTTCTCCATCAGCGCAGTCTCGACGTCCTTCTCGCGATTGACTTCGAGCTTGCGCAGCTCGCGCTCGCGGCCGATGCGGGCCTCGTCGAGACCGCGATCGGAGGCGATGCGGGCGCGTTCGACCTCCTCACGGGCCGCGATCTCGGCCTCCTGCAGCGACTGGACGCGCGCGACCTCGAGCTGCTCGATCGCCCGGCGACGCTCCAGCCGGACAGCCTCCAGCGCCTGCTCGCGCGAGACATCGGCGGTCTCGACCTGCTTGCGCGCAACGATCTCGGCTTCCTTGACCTGGCGATCCGCATCGATGCGCTCGGCGCGCTTGGCAGCGAGCTCGATCACGCGGGTTTCGTCGGCGAGCTCGATCGCCTTCTTCTGGTCGATGTTGAGCACCTCGCGCGTCCGCGACGAGGCGATGCGCTCGGCCTCCAGCGCCAGCTCGACCTCGATGCGACGCCGCTCGACCGCCTCCCGACGCTTCAGATCGGCGGCCTCGACGGCCTCCGTGCGCTCGATCTCCAGGCTGCGCGTCTCCTTCTCCGACTGGATCCGCTTGGCTGTTACAGCCAGCTCCTGGGCGATGCGGGCCGCTTCGATCGCCTCGCGCGAGGCGATGTCCGCCTCCTCGATGGTCCGGATGCGCGCGATCTCCAGCGCACGCACCCGCTCCTCCTGCGCGATGCGGCTGGCTTCCGTCGCCTCGCGCGCGGCGATGCCGGCGATCTCGACGCCCTGGTTGCGCTCGATCTCCAGCTTGCGCGTGGCGTGCTCGGCAGCGATCCGTTCCGCCGACAATGCCTGCTCGCGCGCGATCCGGGCGGCCTCGACCGCCTTCTGCGCTTCGATCTCGGCCTCCTGGATGTTGCGCACCTGGGCAATCTCGGTGGCGCGGGTGCGCTCGTCGGAGCTGATGCGCTCCAGATTGACGATCATGGTCTGCGCGATGCGCGCCTTCTCGGTCGCCTCGCGCGCGGCGATCTCCGCCTGCTCGACCGCGCGGGTGCGTTCGATCTCGCGGCGGCGTGTCTCCTCGTCATTGGCGATGCGCGCATCGGAGACGACGCGATCCTGCTGGATCCGCGCCTTCTCGACCGCCTCGCGCGCCGCGATCTCTGCTTCCTCGATGGTGCGGGTCCGCTCGATATCGCGTTGGCGCACCTCGCGCTCGGATTCGATCCGCGCGGCATCGATGGCCCGCTGATTGGCGATACGAGCCTTCTCGATATCCTCGCGCGCCAGCAGCTCCCTCTCTTCGACGGCACGCGTCCGCTCGATCTCGCGCTGCCGCGTGTCGCGCTCGGCCGCGATTCGGGCCTCGGCAATCGTCAGCTCGTTCGCGATCCGCGCCTTCTCGATCGCCTCGCGCGCCATGATCTGTGCCTGCTCGGCCTCGGTCTCGCGCAGCGCCCGCTCGCGCGCCACTTCCGTCCGCTGCAGGGCGCGGCGCATCTCGATGTCGCGCTCCTGCTCCAGCCGCGCCGTCTCGCTCTCGCGCTCGATATCGAGCGCCTCGCGCTCGGCTTCGAGGTTGCGGGTGCGAATCTTGATCATCGAGTCCTGCTCGATGTCGTTGCGCAGCTTGCGCTTGCTCTCGATGTCCTCCATCAGCCGCGTCAGACCCTCGGCATCGAACCGGTTCGAGGGGTTGAAGAATTCGAGGTCGGTCTGGTCGAGATCGGTGATCGCGACCGATTCCAGCTCCAGGCCATTCTGCGCCAGCGCCTCGGAGGCGGCCGCCTTCACGCGGGACACGTAGTCGCCGCGCTCCTCGTGCATCTGCTCCATCGTCATCTCGGCCGCGACCGCGCGCAGGGCGGAGATGAACTTGCCGGAGAGCAACGCGTGCAGTTTTTCCGGTTCGAGCGTGCGCCGGCCGAGCGTCGCGGCCGCAATCGACACCGCTTCCCTGGTCGGCTGCACACGCACGTAGAAGTCGGCTTCGACGTCGACCCGCATGCGGTCACGCGTGATCACGGCGTCCTGCTTCGCGCGCGTGATTCCCATCGGCAGCACGTTCATGTTGACCGGCGTATAGTCGTGAATGAACGGCATCACGAAGGCGCCGCCATTGATGACGACGCGCTCACCCATGAAACCGGTTCGGACGAAGGAGACCTCCTTCGACGAGCGATGATACAGCCAGTTGACGATGTAGACTGCGACCACGATGACGATGATCGCGATGATCAGCCAAAGGATCAGCTCACCGATCAGAACCCCGGACATCTCATTCCTCCCTCAGTCTCCGTCCGGCGAGCGTGGCGCCAAGCGCCAGGGCTGCCGGATCTCGTGTTGTCACCTCAGACGCGGCGTGGCCGCGCGCTGATTGCCTTGAAATGTCGTACCTGCTCCGTCAGCGCGCGCTCCACCGGCAGCCGCTCCATTGAGGAGGCGCCGTAGAAGCCGTGGCAGTTCTTGGTGTGCTTCATGATGAAGTCGGCGTCGGACGGCTCCGCGATCGGGCCGCCATGGGCCAGAACCAGAATCTCCGGGTTGACGCTGAGCGCGGCCGAGGCCCAGCTGTCGATCAGGCCGGGGCAGTCTTCGAGCTTGGGCGCGGTCTGCGCGCCGATCGAGCCGCCGGTTGTCAGACCGAGATGGCAGACGATGATGTCCGCGCCCGCGATCGCCATGCCCGCGGCCTGGGCTTCATTGAAGACATAAGGCGTCGTCAGCAGGTCCTTGTCGTGCGCGCGCCCGATCATGTCGATCTCCAGCGCGTAGGAAATGCCCGTCTCCTCGAGGTTGGCGCGGAAAGTGCCGTCGATCAGGCCGACGGTTGGGAAGTTCTGCACACCGGAGAAGCCGAGCGACTTCAGCTCGTCGAGGAACACATCCATGTCGCGGAACGGGTCGGTGCCGTTGACGCCCGCGAGCACCGGGGTCGACTTCACCACCGGCAGCACCTCGCTGGCCATCTCGACCACGATGGCATTGGCGTCGCCATAGGCCATCAGGCCGGCGAGCGAACCGCGGCCGGCCATGCGATAGCGGCCGGAATTGTAGATCACGATCAGGTCGATGCCGCCGGCCTCCTCGCATTTGGCAGACAGGCCGGTGCCGGCCCCGCCGCCGATGATCGGCACGCCACGGCGCACCATGTCGCGAAACTTCTTCAGCAGCGGTGCGCGCTCATATCTCGGCATCACCATCACCTCGCCTGTCTGCGCCGCGTCGGCAGCCGCCCGAGCATCGGCCTGACGGCACCGACGATCGCTGCTGCGAACTCATTGTCGTTGATGTGATGCGGCACGCGGATCAGGCGCCGGTTCGAGGTCTGCCGCACCGTCTGTTCGAGGCTGCGAAACAGCGCCTCGTCCGCCTCGCGATCGAAGAACGGCTGTCCCTGTGCATCAAGGGCCGACACGCCCTTCTCGGGCAGGAAGAACCGGACCGGCCCGTCCATGCGGTTGAGCCGCTCGCCGATCCAGCGCCCCATCTGCGCGTTCTCCGCCGCCGTCGTCCGCATCAGCGTGACCTGCGGGTTGTGGACGTGAAACTTGCGGCCGCGATAGCGCTCCGGAATGGTCTCGGGCGCGCCGAAATTGACCATGTCGAGCGCGCCGACCGAGCCGACATAGGGCACGCGGGTGCGGATGACCGCGCCGAAGCGATCCTCGGTTGCCGGAAACACGCCGCCCATCAGCAGGTCGCAGACCTCAGTCGTGGTGAGATCGATGACGCCGGCGAGCATGCCGGAATCGACCAGCTTCTCCATCGAGCGGCCGCCGACGCCGGTGGCGTGGAAGACGAGGCACTCGTAGTCGTCGCGCAGCTCGGCGGTGAGCTTCTGCACCGCCGGCGTGGTTACGCCGAACATGGTGATGCCGATCGCGGGACGTTGC
The DNA here is from genome assembly GCF_051168135.1 of Bradyrhizobium sp. HKCCYLRH2060. Lineage (NCBI taxonomy): Bacteria > Pseudomonadati > Pseudomonadota > Alphaproteobacteria > Hyphomicrobiales > Nitrobacteraceae > Bradyrhizobium > Bradyrhizobium sp. HKCCYLRH2060. The sequence continues at coordinate 109,155 of NZ_JBNPUK010000007.1, read as the reverse complement.
GGTCGGGTGCGATCAGCGACAGCGGACCGTTGCTCGCGCGCCATCACCATGCCGGCAAGCGCATGCGCGCCATTGCTCAGCACCATCAGCGAAATCGAATTGAGTCCTTGGACGTCGGTGACCGAGTACATCATCGCGATGTCGGCCGGCCCGACATAGGCGCCGACGTCTCCCGAGGCGACCGAGGAGATGATCAGCTTGGGCACGCCGACGGGGAGCTCGCGCATGCCAGGTGCGACCAGCGACGTACCACCGGAGCCGCCCGCCGAGATGATGCCTGCGACATTGTCCTGCCGGCGCAGCCAGCGCGCGAACGCGTCGGCCATGGCCGTGACGGATGCACCGCGATCGGTGCCGAACACGGCGGAGCCGCCGCGCGGATGATTGAGCGCGACCTCCTGGGCCGAGACGTCGCAGCTCGTATGGCGTCCGCTGGTGGAGACGTCGACCAGCCGGGTGCGCAGCCCGTGGCTCGCGACGAGATCGCGAATGAAGCGCAGTTCGTCACCCTTGGTGTCGAGCGTGCCGGCGACGATCACCGCGGGCGGACCTGACGCGATCGGCACGGCGCGCTCACGGCCCTGGCGCGCGGCCTCGTCAAGCCGGCTGACGCTGGTGGAGAGCGTGCGCGCCTTGGCCTCGATCTGCGCGATCGGCACCGGCTGCGACCAGCGCGTCGGCAGCACGGGATTGGAGACGTAAACCTTGACGGGCGCAGCTTTCGGCGTCGTTGGCGCCGCCGCACGTGCGGCGGGCGCGTCGCCGTCCTGCCCCGTGCCGAGATCCGTCTCGTCGCCGGCATGCTGGCCGACGCCGAGCAGGCGCTGCTGCAGCTCGCGGTCGGCGGCGAGCCGGGCCGAGTCGATGATGCGGTTGATGCGGCCATTGACCATGATCGCGACGCGGGCCGAGATTGCGGTTGCAACGCCGATGTTCTGCTCGATCACGAGCACCGCCATGTCGCCGTCCTGGCCGAGCCGGATCAGCATCTCCTCGACCTGGGCGACGATCACCGGCGCCAAGCCCTCCGTCGGCTCATCCATGATCAGCAGCTGCGGATTGGTCAGCAGCGCGCGCGAAATCGCCAGCATCTGCTGCTCGCCGCCGGACAACTGCCCGCCGCCATTGTTGCGGCGCTCGGCGAGCCGCGGAAACGTCTCGTAGACGCGCTCGACAGTCCAGGCGCCGCGGCGCTGGCCGGCCGCGAGCCGCAGATGGTCGTCGACGCTGAGCGAGCGCCACAGACGCCGCCCCTGCGGCACGTAGCCTACGCCGAGCCGCGCGATGCGCGCGGGATTGAGGCCCGTGATATCCTCTCCCCGCAGCCGCACCGTCCCTCCGGACGGCCGCAGCAGGCCCATGATGGCCTTGCACAGCGTCGTCTTGCCCATGCCGTTGCGGCCGACCAGCGAGAACACTCCGCTGTCGAGCCGGAGGTCGACGCCCTGCAGCGCATGCGAATGGCCGTAGTAGACGTCGAGGCCGCGGACCTCGAGCGCAGGCGCGGAGCGGCGGATATCATTCATGGCCTCCTCCGAGATAGAGCTCCTGCACCTCCGGATCGGATTCGATCTCCTGCGGTGCGCCCTCCTTGAAGATGCGGCCGTTGTGCATCATCGTCACGCTCTCGACGACGCGCAGCGCCACGTCCATGTCGTGCTCGATGATGATGTAACCGATGTGCGGCGGCAGCGACGTCAGAATCTCGACCAGCTCGCGCCGCTCGGTCGGCGACAGACCCGCCGCCGGCTCGTCGAACAGGATGAATCGGGGCGCGCCAGCCAGCGCCAGCGCGATCTCGAGCTGCCGCTGCTGGCCATGGGCGAGCTCCGAAACCAGTTGATCACGCACCGACGTCAGATGCACGGCCTCGATCAGGCGCTCGGCCGCCTGCATCAGGGCGTCATTGGCGCTGGGACGCAGCATCGAGAAGCGCGCGCGCGAGACGCCACGGCATGCCAGATAGACATTGTCGCGTACCGACAGGCCGAGGAACAGTGCCGAGATCTGGTAGGTGCGGCGCAGCCCGCGGCGGATCCGCTCGTAGGGCGGAAAGGCGGTGATGTCCTCGCCGAAGAAGCGGATCGTGCCTGACGTCGGCAGGAAGTCGCCGGTCACGCAGTTGAACAAGGTGGTCTTGCCGGCGCCGTTCGAACCGAGCACCGCGCGCCGCTCGCCAGGCCGCACCGTGATCGTGATGTCGGTCAGCGCGGCGAGCGCACCGAACATCCGCGTCACGCCGCGCAATTCGAGGGCTGCGGTCGAGCCGAGCGCTGAGAGCCGGTCCGCGACCCTATCCATGGCCGTGACCTCCCGGACGGGGCCGCTCCTCCGTGCGCTGGCCGCGTTTGCGCCACCGCTCATAGAGGCCGATGACGCCGTCGGAGGACCAGAACACGATGGCGAGGAAGCCGAGCCCGATCAGCAGCCGGAACCGGTTGCCGTCGAGCCCGACCTTGACCAGGAAGTCGAGCGCGAAGGTGCGCAGGATGACGAAGATGAACGCGCCGATATACGGCCCAACCGGCCGGGTGATGCCGCCGACGACGGCGACGATGAGAATGTCGATGCAGCGCTCGACCGCGACCGATCCGGGCGAGATCTGCCGATAGTTCCAGACCTGCAGCACGCCACCCATGCCGGCGATCAGGGCCGCGAACGCATAGGCGGCGATGCGATGCGCATTGACGTTGAAGCCGAGCGCGGCCATGCGCCTGGGATTGTCGCGCACGCCCTGCAGCGCCAGGCCGAACGGCGCGCGCGACAGATAGAGCACAGCGCAATAGCACAGCGCGGCCACCACGAGCGTCAGGTAATAGAACGCGATATCCGTGCGCCAATCGACGCCGAGAACATGCGGTGTGGCGATCGTGTTGATGCCGGTGTGGCCGTTGAAGATCGCCCAGTTCTGGTTGGTGAAATAATAGAACGCCGCGCCGATCGCGAGCGTGATCATGATGGTGTAGATGCCCTCGGTGCGCACCGCCAGCGCACCACCCAGCGTGCCGAACAGCACCGCGAGCACCAGCGCCATCGGCGTCGCCAACCACCAAGGCCATCCAAGGCTGATATTCGCGTTGCCGCTGACACCGAACACGGCAACCATGTAGCCGGCAAAGCCCGCGATCGTCAGCTGCATCAGGCTGACCATGCCGCCATAGCCGGCGAGGAACATCAGGCTCAGCGCGATGGTGCCGAGGATCAGGGTCGTGCCGAAGATCTCGATCAGGAAGAAGCCGTTGGCGATCAGCGGCATGATCAGCAGCAGCGCGGCGACCGCCCAGGCCCAGGGCTGCTCGGTGGCCGACCACGCGACCGGCTGCCGTGCGGCGCCGCCTGCCAGCATGCTCTCCCGCGCACGTGCCTCCTGGATCAGCGACATCTCATCGCCTCGCCAGCAGGCCCTGGGGCCGCAGCGCGAGCACCAGCACCATGATCAGGAAGGTCACGACGATCGCATAGGTTGGGATGTAGACCGAGCCGAGCTGCTCGGCGAGCCCAATGATCAGCGCGCCGAGCGCGGCTCCCGGGATCGATCCCATGCCGCCGACGATGACGACGACCAGCGAGGCCAGCAGAAAGCGCGTGTCCTCGCCGGGTGAGATGGACTGGAAGGTTCCGCCGACCACGCCGGCAATGCCGGCCAGCCCCGCGCCCAGTGCGAACACCAGCACGAAGACGAGCTGGATCTGCACGCCGGTTGCCGCCAGGATCTCGCGATCATCCACGCCGGCCCGCACGATCATGCCGACGCGGGTGCGGTTGAGCGCGAGCCACATCGCAATGCCGATCACGACCGAGCCGCAGAAGATCACCAGCCGCACCAGCGGATATTGCAGGAACACAGCCTCGCCCGACGATTTCATCGCCGTCATCAGCGGCAGCTGCACCGGCCCGATCAGCCAGGCCGGCGTCTGGATCTGATAGAAGTCGCCGCCGAACGCCCACAGCATCAGATCGGCGAACACAATCGAGAGGCCGATCGTCACCATGGTCTGGCGCAGGTCCTGCCCCTCCATGCGGCGGAAGACGAGCAGTTGCAGGAGAACACCGATCGCCGCGACGACGATGAAGGCGGCGACGAAGGCGAGGATCCACGACCCCGTCGCGGCGGACACGCCGTAGCCCACATAGCCGCCAAGCAGATAGAGCGAGCCGTGCGCAAGATTGACGTTGCGCATCAGGCCGAAGATCAACGTGAATCCGCTCGCGACAAGGAAATACAGTCCGCCCAGCGTGATGCCGTTGAAAACCGCACTCAGGAACACCTTCTTGCGGCCGATCGCCTCCTCGAGCCCCGGCGGCCACACGGCGAAGATCAGCCACGCCAGCAGCGCCAAGGCGAGGAGAATGATGAGGGACCAGATCGGGTGACGCTCGATGAAGCGGCTCATCACCCCTCCCTCAGGATACGAGGGACGGATCCGTCGTCACAGCGGAAAGGCGCATTCAGCCGAAGATCGCCGGGTCTGCCGGCCATCGCTCGTCCTCCCTCGTCGGATCCTTCTGCGGATCACGTTGCCCAGAGTGTAGCGGCAGACGAGAGTGCGCACTTGATCGACAGTCTCTTTTCGCGCAACGCGCAGCAGCAGGTCAGGCGCGCAGCACTTTTGCAGCGCGGCGATAGTCGGTCGGCGCCATGCCGACATTGCCGGCGAAGAACCGCGTGAAGCCGCTCTGCGAGGTGAATCCGAGATCGAAGCCGATATCGGCGATCGGCGCTTCCGTTGCCACGACGGCATCGAGCGCTCGCTCCATCAGCAGCGTATTCAGATAGAGATTGGGCGTCACACCGGTCTGGCTGCGGAACAGCCGATAGAAATGAGGCCGTGACAGTCCCGATTCGCGGGCGATGTGATCGAGCTCGATCTCGGCGCACGGACTGTCCGACATCAGCTTGATGCACTTGCGAACACGAAAGTCCGTCACTTCCGCGCATGGCCGTTCGGGCATCTGCTCCGAGACGCGCCAGCTTTCCTCGTAGCAACTGTCGATGAGCTGCCTCAGCTCGCCATCGAGACAGCCGAGCGATGGCGCGCCACATACCAACGCTGCGGTGCGGCGAATACAGCGATCGAGCGCGGCAGTCCGCCGGAAGCAGGTACGGCCAAACCGCAGGCCCTGCTCGCGCGCAGCCGAGGGCGTGAACCACTCCGCATTGACGTAGAGCACAAAAAAGATGGCGCCGTTGTCGATGTCGTTCGGCAGGAAATTGTGCGGTTCCCACGGATTGACCGCGACGATCCAGTCCTCGCCGATCTGATAGTGCTGGTCGCAGACGTCGATGTCGGCCGGCGTCCCACCAACGTGAAAGATCAGATGTCCCTCGCGATGGGCATGCACATTGAATGGCCGATTGAGCTGATAAACCGTCGCACGGCCGAAGCGAGCATGAAAGACGGCGAGCGCCCTACTCATCACTTCCTCACCGAAATGGCTTTTATTATTCGTCAGCGTCGATCATTGCATGTCAGAAAGCAAGGGACGCGACGACGCGGCCCGAGCCCGCTCGAGCCGCGCCGCTCCCTGTCGAAAGGTCAGTACTTCTTACATTCAGGCACGGTGCGGCTCGGCAGGCCGATCTTGGCGAAGGTCGCGGCGTCGTATCCCAGCGTTTGGTTGACGTCGGGGATCACCTTCACGACCTTGCTGAACAGCGCGCCCTTGCCGTCGTCGACCACCTCGGTGACGAAGTTGGTGCCGATGGCCTGGCGGTTGGCGTCGAGCTTGATCTTGCCGTTGGGGGCATCGATCTCGATCTTCGCCAGCGCCGCCTTGAGCTTGGCCTGGTTGTTCGACAGATCGCCATTGACCTCGCGCAGCGCCAGGATCAACGCCATGGTCGAGCCATAATAGTTGGTCGCCAGCAGCGACGGACTCGGGAAGCGCTTCTCCGGCGGGAACGAGTCCTGATAGGCCTTCACGAACTTCTGCCAGCGCGGATCCTCCCAGGTATCGGCCTGACCCGATGCAGCAATCGTACCGATCAGGGCGTTTTTGGCATTTCCCTTGGACGACAGGATGGTCTGGTCGATCATGATCGAGCCGCCCATCAGGTGCGCCTTGCCGCCGGCCTGTTGATACTGGTTGAGGAAGTTGACGGCATCGGCGCCGCCGAGGCCGAGATAGATCGCATCGACATCATCGGGCAGCGCCGCGATCACCGACGCGAAATCCTTGGTGCCGAGCGGGACCCATTGCCGGCTGGTGATCTTGCCGCCCAGGCCGCAGAACTCCAGCGCCAGGCCGAACACCTGGGTGTAGATGAAGGAATAGTCCTCGCCGACGGTCGCGATCTTGCGGTAGCCCTTGGTCTCATAGGCGTATTTGCCGAGGCCGACCTGCCATTGGGCACCATCCATGTTGAAGCGGAAGAAGTTCGGCGCGGGATCGACATAGGTGGTCTCCTGCGCACCGGACGCGGCGTTGACGAAGGTCAGCTCGGGGTGCGTCTTGGCGAAGTTCTTGACGGCGATGCCCTCGTCGCCCGACAGCGGCGACAGCAGGATCTGCACCTTGTCCTGCTCGATCAGCTTGCGCACGGCACGGACGGCCGAGTCCGGCGTGGCGTCGGTCGACGCGACGACGAATTCCAGCTCCTTGTCGCCGACCTTCTTGCCCAACACGTTCAGCGCGGTGACATGTCCGCGCATTCCGTCCTCGCCGAGCACGGTATAGGTGCCCTCCAGCGTCGCGGTGACGCCGACCTTGATCTTCTCCTGCGCGAACGCTGTGCTGGACAGCAAAAGCGCCGTGAACACGGCGATACCTACACTTCGCATGTGCATCGAACTCCTCCCTTGTCGCCCATTGCTGGGGCACACGAGCGTGTGCCGGCCACTGTTTTCTTGGCCATGTTGGCAGTGGACCTTCCCGTCGCCTCGCGCCATCTCTGACGAGCGACGGTGAGCCCCCATCGACCGCGGAGGCTAGCGGATGAGCCGAGCCCCCGCGCAACCCGCCCGGCCTCGACCTTGACGACGAGTCTCATTTTCCATGATGCGACGCGATAACGCCCGCGGTGCATTCCGTGTGCATCGCGGTCCCGTCAGTGCCTCGATGGGAGCCTCCGGTGGGCTCGCCGCTCAGGCAGAGCCCGAGCCGTTCAGCCGCCTCGGCCTGGCTCCCTCGGGAGCGTCCTGCCGTTCAATCGTCGCGTTCGTGCCGCCACCCGGGAGCGCCGGACACGCCGCTTCCGAAACTCCAATCCGCACATGACGATATCGATGCTTTCATTCGGACGCCGCAAACGGCGCCCATGGAACGCGAGCCATTTCTCGACCTGCCGCACGACCACGCGGCCGAGGTCCAGCCGCCGCACCAACTCGTCGCGCGTATGCAGCGAGGCGATGTCGACGATGTAGTCGAGCCGTTCCGACATGGTCCGCCCCACGAGCCGCGCGTATTCACTCGACACCAGCAAGGTTACGGCCCGCTCAGGCAGATGCGGCTCACCCATTTCCATTCCTGCACTCCACCGCGCCCGCCGGCCGACCCGAGATGTCGGCAATCCAGCAATTGCAGGCACGGCGCCCCCGATGACAATTCGACCGCGACACGCCAGGGAAGGCCCGATCGTTTCGTCTCATTTCATGACGCCGCGCGCGGCGCGCTCCTCGCGGCTTGCATTCGGCCGTCCATCACGAATACACGCGCTCAGCCTGGTCGTGAGACGGCGCCGCGTCCTGTTCTCTCGCTGTTGCCGACACCAGCGACTGTGTGATCTCCTGTGCCCGCATCGGCAGCACCGACAAGAGTGTGTCGCTGAGGCCGTGCGAGGTTTCGGCGCAGCCCTGCACGTAGACCTGCGGACGAAACGCCGGGCTCGTCTGCAGACGATAGTCGCGGTCGAGCGACGCCGATTCGATGTAGCGGCTGATCGGACCAAGACACGCCGGGATCGGAGATCGCTCGTAGCCGGTGGCGAGCACGACAGCATCGTACGCGGCCCGGCGGCGAACCTCTTCGTCCTTGTTGACGATCTCGAGCACCATCCCCTCAGGGGAGGCATAGGCTGCGACGATCTCGCTGCGCGGATGGAGAGCCAGTTTCCGAGCGCCGGCAACCCGCTGCTGGTACGTCATCCGGTAGAGCTGATCGAGCAGATCGGGGTCGACCACCGCATAATTGGTATTGCGGAAGCTGCGGACGATCGTCTCGCGCTGCCGATCGGACCGCGAATGAAAATAATCGGTGTAGTCCGGATTGAAGATCTCGTTCACGAACGGGCTGCTGTCCGCCGGCTTGAGCGCGTGCCCACGGAAGACCAGATCGATCCGGGCGTCCGGAAGCCGCTCGCTCAGATCGAGCGTGACCTCAGCCGCACTTTGTCCACCGCCGATGACCGCCACCCGCGGCGACCGGCCATCCGATCCTGCCGCAAGCGATGAACTCAGATAGCCGCTGGTGTGCACGACCCGCGGATCCCTCGCGATCGGTTGAAATATGGAAGGGATGTGCGGCACGCCGCCGACGGCCGCCACGAGGTGACGCGTGACGCGTGATCGCTCTTTTCCGTCAGCCATGCGCGTGAGCACACGAAGCGCGGTGACGGATTGACCGCTATGCACGGGCTCGACAGACTCGACCGTTTCTCCGTAGGCAACCGTGGTGCTGAACTGGCCGGCGACCCATCGGAGATAGTCGTTGAACTCGATCCGACTGGGATAGAACGTCTTGCAGTTCGTGAAGTCGAGCAGCCGGCCGGATTTATGCAGGTAGTTGACGAAGGTGAACGGACTGGTCGGATCGCGCAGCGATACCAGGTCCTTGAGGAAGGAGATCTGCATGTTGCTGCCGGGCAGCAGCATTCCGCCATGCCATTTGAAGTCCCGCTGCTTTTCCAGGAACAAGGACCGGCATTTCAGACGCTGCTGTCTGAAGCAATCGTCGAGCGCGATCGCCAATGCGAGGTTCGATGGCCCGAAGCCGACGCCGACGACATCATAGTCAGGGGCAGGATGATACGACATGGTGATGCTCCGTCCGCGCTAGGCTTCTGTGGGTGCTTCCTTGGCCGCCGGCTGCCACAGCCGATCGCCGAAGAAGCGTTCTCGCAGCAACATGACGAGGGTTGCCCGCTTGTGGGGGAAATCGAAATTCTTGATCCGGGCAAACCCCGCCAGATCCAGGTTGCGAAGCTGCTGGGAATGTGCCGCCGCCGGCTCGCCGACGACACGTTCGGTGCGACAGTCGTCGAGGAACATGTAGTGCATGAGTGAGGGAAGCCAGGCCGTGATGAAGCGGCGGCCCCGGAAGCCGTCCTCGCCGACGATCACGTGCCATCCACGATCATAGTCCGCCGCATCATAGAACGGCGCGATACGATTTTCCTTCGCCCAGTAGAGCTCGAAATAGCCGAACGGCCGATCCCCGAAGCAGCCGATCAGCGGCACCATGTGCGGGTCCGACATGATCCGTGACAGATATTGCCGGTGCTTGTCGATGTCCCCCGCTTCGTTCCAGAACGAGTCCACCCGCGGATCGTTGAGCCAGCGGTGGACCAACGGGAGATCGTGAGCGATGTCGATGACGCGAAAGCTGACGACGTCGGACAGCCAGGGAATGAAACGGGCGTAGACGGTGCCGACCGGCTTGGGCGGCCGCCGCGGATGGCGCCTGCCGTCGGTCATCGCGTAGGACTGTGGAAACGCCGGGCGCGCGGCGTCCGTCAGCCAGTTCTCGCGAAACTGCATCACCATGTCCGGATACAGCGCCAGCCTGCCGTCGGTCACCACCGCGAGGCCATCGTTCGCAAGGGCCGATGCTGCTGCCGGGTTGTCGTCGAGTGCAAGGTCGAGCCTCTGCAGCGACGGCGTCCAGGCAAAGACCGCTTCGGCCATTGCCGCGGCTCCGCGCGACAGCCGGCGCCAATCATCGACCCCGTCGTGCACGATCAGACGCGTCAGTTCGCCATCCGGCCGAAGCGCCAGCAGTGGCGCGCCGTCCGCGATCACCCGAAGCCCGTCATCGTCGCGAACGACCGACATTGTCGCGTCGGTTGCGACAGGGAATGTCCGGATACTGCCCGTAACGCTCGCGGTCGCGCTCATGCGAACTCCCTCCCTCTCATTGATCTGCACGGGCGTCATCTCTGTCCACTCCCGCTCAGGATGTAGATCGGCCGGCACGACGAAGACAACAAAGTCCGTAGCGCTGTTTTTAGATTAACTACAAAGATGCGGCTCACGGCTTCGATGCTCCAAGCGATGCAGCGGGTTCATGCAGAACAGTCGTGAGCGTGCGCTGCCTTTGTGCCGGCTCGCGGCGTTCCGCGGCGTCGCTGGCGTCAATCCGACCGTCGCGCAGACGCACGATCCGATCGGCGCAGTGGAAGTAGCGATCGTCGTGCGAGATCACAATGATCGTCTTGCCGAGACGTTTGAGGTCGGCGAGCAGCTCGGTGTAGAAGATTTGGCGAAACGCTGGATCCTGATCGGCCGCCCATTCGTCGAACACCAGCACCGGCCGTCCCTCGATCCAGGCATTGATCAGGGCGAGCCGCTTGCGCTGGCCCGTCGACAGGTCGGTGGTGGAGAACGCGCCGCCATCGATCGAGACCTTGTGAGCGAGCTCGAGTCGATCTAGATAGCGATGTGCGAGGTCAGGCGGCTGGTTGCTCTGCTGCGCCAGGGTGTCGAACAGGAAATAGTCCGAGAATATCGTGGTGAAGAGCTGCCGATAGTCGTCGCGGGTCTCGCTGACGACGGGATTGCCGTCGCGCAGCAGCACGCCGCGGTCCGGCACATAGAGTCCAAGCAGCAGCTTGATCAGCGTCGTCTTGCCGCTGCCGTTCTCACCGACGATGAAGACGATCTCGCCGCGGCGAATGCGAAGGTCGATCGGTCCGATGACAAAAGGGCGTTCGGATGACGACGCAGGGAATGCGTAGGAGACGCCGCGCAGCTCGATGGATTCGATCTGCTCAGCGGTCCGATCCTGGGGATCATCGAGCAGTTCAGCCTCTGCGGCGGTGAAACGCTCCGACAACTCGGCGATCCGGCGCATCGCAACCTGGGCGCGGCCGAGCGACGGCAGCATGCCGATCAACTGGTCGATCGGTCCGCGCATGAACAGCAGCACCAGCACGAAGCCGCTGGACACCGAGGCCGGGCTGTCGGGCCACAGCAGTGGACGCAGCACCAGCGCGGTCCCGATCACCAGAAACAGCAGAACCGTCCCGAGCGCACGCGCCGTCACCAGCAGATTGATCGCCTTGATCTGCACGTCGCCGATCCGGTCGACCGTCCGTCCGATCAGATCGACATGGACATGGCGCCGGCGCTGGCGATGAAGACGGAGCTCCTTGGCACCGTCGGAGATCGCGCGGTAGTGCTTCTGCAGATCGTCTTCGTATTGGCGCGCGAGATTGAAGCCCGTCATTCCGCGCTTGCGGGCGAGGTAATGGACGAACGACCCGAGCGCGATCAAGATTGCCGTGACCAGGAACAACGGCCACGACAGCACCGCGAGGTAGATCAGGCAGCCGGCGACGATGACGCCGGACACCAGGAAGGCGGGAAAGAAGAAGGCGAAATCGCTGATGGCATCGACGTCCTTGGTCAGGACCGGGATGAGGCGGTGCGACCGATAGGCTTCGAGCTGGTCGATCGGCGCCATCAGGATCTTGGCGGCCAGCGACTTGCGCAACGAGGCCACGATCCGCTGCCCGACGATATTGGCGCTGATGTCAGAGCCAACCGACCCGATCACGATCAGGATGCAGAGACCCGCGAACGAGGCAATCAGGCCGCCGACGTCGCCTGCGCCTGCGTAAAGGCCGCGGTTCACCACGGCGAGCAGACCAGCAACGCTGGCGCCGCCGAGCAGGCCGAGCAGGATGGCTGCCGCCAGCAGCAGCCAATACGGCCGCAGCAGGCTTCCGACGTTGGCAATTGCCGGATTGGATGGCGTCATCATCGGCCGCCGGCTCCCATTCGTGTGGCGAAGACAGCGGCGAGCTTGTCGCCGATGTCGGCGCGGGCCTGGAGGGCGTCGGGCACGACGTTGCCCATGCGCAGGAACTCGTGGACCATGCCGGGATAGACCTTCAAGTCCACAGCGACGCCGGCCTCGCGCAAGCGTGCGGCATAGGCCTGCCCCTCGTCGACCAGCGGATCGAACTCGGGCAGCACGATCAGCGCGGGCGCGACGCGCGTGAGGTCGGAGGCCGCCAGCGGCGCAAATCGCCAGTCGTGGCGATCAGTGCCTTCGGGCAGATAGTGGTCGAAGAACCAGTCGACGGTCTCGCGCTCGAGCAGATAGCCCGAGCCGTAGTTCTCGTAGGAGTCCGAGATCTGCTGCGGGCTGAGCCCGGGATAAGCGAGGACCTGAAGGATCGGCTGCGGCAAGGCCCGGTCGTCGCGCGCGGCGATTGCCAGCGCCGCGGCCAGCGTTCCGCCCGCGCTGTCGCCGCCGATCGCGACTCGCCGCGGGTCGAAGCCAAGCGCCGGCCCCTCGCCCCCGATCCAGGTGAGCGCATCGACGCAATCCTCGAACGCCGTCGGAAACCGATGCTCCGGCGCCAGCCGATAGTCGATCGACAGCACCGCCGCGCCGCTGTCATCCGCGAGGCCGCGGCACAGCGGCTGGTGCGAGTCGAGGCTGCCGACGACAAAGCCGCCGCCATGCATGTAGAGCAGCACGGGCATCGGATCGGCGACATCCAACGGCCGCGCTGCATAGAGCCGCCCTGCAATCTCCGTCCCGTCGCGCATCGGCAGCGCAAGCTGCCTCTCGAACGCCAGCGGCGGTGGATCGACATCCAGCAGCGGCGACGACGCGTCGAAATCGGCGCGCGCCTGCGCCGGCGTGAGTTGCGGAAACGGGATGCGCGCGCCAGCTTCCGTTCCGAGCTGGATCATCTCGAGCAGCGCCGCGATATCAGGATGAAGGCCCATGATCACCTCATTCAGCTGGTTCGGGCTGCAGACCTGGCGATGTCTGCGCCGCCTGGTCCGGCTCGAGCCACGCGCCAAGTGCCGCCAGGAAGGATTCGTTGCTCAGGATCGCGAAGTGATCGTCGCCGATCACGCCGAGGTCTGCCGCCTGCGGCAGCCGCGCCGCGAGCCGATCGCGCTGTCGAAGCCGGCCCGAGGTCCACCAGCAGCCGGGCGCGACAGCGAGATCAGCCGGCCATTCGGCCGTTTGCGCCAGTTGCGCGAGATGGCGTCCGACCCTGAAGGCCGCGACGATGTCGTCGATGCCGAGAAGGCCGTCGCGCGGCTGCAGCGGTGCCATGCCGATCGCATCGGCGACGAGGCCCCGGATCACCTCGTCCGTCGCCGGCGCATCGGCGGAGCGGATCGCCGTCACCTGCGACGCGATCGCTGACAACTGCACGCCCGGCGCCGTGACCGAGAGCAGCGCGAGCAAGTCGTCAGTCCAATGTCGCGACGGCTGCTGGCCACCATGCGGAACGAAGCTGTCGATCAGCGCCAGGCGCTCGACCCGCGCGCCGCGCCTTTGCAGTTCGGCGGCAACCAGACCCGCGAGCAGCCCGCCGAGCGACCAGCCGATCAGATGATAGGGCCCCTCGCTCTGCGTCTGTACGATCTCATCGGCATAGTCCACGGCCATCGCCGCCAGCGAGCGATCGGTGAAGGACGGCTCGATCAGCGTCCGGCACTGCAGACCGATCAGTTGCCGTTCTCCCTCCAGACGACGCGCCAGCGGCGCATAGTCGAACACGGTGCCGAAGCCGCCGTGAAGGCAGAACACGGGCGCCGCGCCATCGACCGGCGAACTCAGGGGCAGCAGCGCCGACGGCCGCGTGGATGATGCTGCGGGCGAGCCGAGCAAGGCGCGAATGGTCGGCTTTTGCAAGAGATCCCGCAGCTTGATCTCGCCATCGAGGACCGGTTCGCGGCGAAGCCGCGCGATCACCTTGAGGCTGAGAATCGAGTTGCCGCCGAGCTCGAAGAAGTTGTCGGTGACGCCGACTTGCGCGACGCCGAGAACCTCCGCCCACAGCTTCGCCATCGCGACCTCTGGCGGACTTTCCGGGGCGATGAACGCGCGCCCGGCTGCGATACCAGGCGCGGGCAACGCCTTGCGATCGACCTTGCCGCTCGACAGCGTGGGCAGGCGCTCGAGCACGATGATACGGGCCGGAACCATGTAGGCCGGCAATGTCCGGCGCAGCGCGGCGGTCAGCGCCGCCGACAGGCGCTCGGCCGCTGCAGCGGCGGCGTCACCCGGCGCCCGTGGCGCCACATAGGCCACGAGCTGACTTCCTCCCGCACCCGCCACCGCGAGCACGGCAGCCTGTGCGACTGCGGGGTCGCTCAGCAGAGCCGATTGGATTTCGCCAAGCTCGATCCGGAAGCCGCTGACCTTGACCTGATCGTCGCTGCGCCCGAGATACTCGATCGTGCCGCTCGCATCCCATCGGGCCAGGTCGCCGGTGCGATAGAGACGTGCGCCCTCCTCCGTCGAAAATGGATCCGGCACGAAGCGTTCCGCCGTCATGCCTGGCTTGGCGAGGTAGCCGCGCGCGAGCCCAAAGCCGCCGACATAGAGCTCGCCGGCTGCGCCTGCCGGAACGAGATTCAGCGCGCCATCGAGGATGTAGGCGGTGCGGCGGCCGACGGGAATGCCGATCGGCGCATAGGCCTTGTCGCATGCCGTGTTGCCATCGACCTTCCACACCAGCGGTGTCACGACGGTCTCGGTCGGACCATAGCCGTTGATCAGGATCCGCGGCTTCAGCGCCCGCCTCACCTTGTCGAAGCCGGCCTTCGGCATGGCCTCGCCACCGAACGAATACAACCGCACCGGCGGCGGATTTCCGGTCTGCTCCACCCATTCGGCGACCTGCTGCAGGTAGGCCGGCGGCAGACCGATATGCGTCACGCGCTGCGCATGAAGCTCGGCGACCGTCTGCTCCGGCGTCCACAGCTCCGCATCACGCATGACCAGCCGTGCGCCCTGCGACAGCACCGTGAGCCACCGTTCATGCGCGCCGTCGAAGGCCAGCGACAGGAAATGCAGCTCGGTTGCGTGCTCGTCGAGCTCGTAGAGCGCAGCGGTCGCCCGGCAATGCATCGCCAGCGGTCCATGCGCGACCGCGACGCCTTTCGGCCGCCCGGTCGAGCCGGACGTGTAGATCACATAAGCCAGATTCTCCGGATGCAGGCCCGGATCCGGCGCATGGTGCGGACCGCTGTCGAAATCGAACGAGGCCAGATCGACGGCCTGGACACCTTCGGTGGCGGCGATCTCATGCGCGCCGGACAGCAGCATGCTCATCCCGGAATCGCGCATCAGATGGGCGATGCGGTCCGGCGGCAGCTCGGGATCGAGCGGCACATAGGCTCCGCCGGCCTTCAGCACGGCGAGCAGCGCGGCCATCGTCACTTCGTTGCGCTCGACGACGACGCCGACGCGCTGGTCTGGCTGGAGCCCGGCGCCGACGAGGCGGAGCGCGAGCCGATTGGCGCGACGATCGAGCTCGCCGTAGGACACGTTCCTGCCGCCGATCGTGAGGGCGACACGTTCCGGGTCACGCTGGGCATGACCGCTGATCATCTCGTGCACGAGCGGACGCGTCGCGGAAGACGCCGCCCGGCCATTGCAGGCGTCAGCGCGCTGCACATCCAGAGCGGTAGCCGCATCGATTGCGCCGAGCGCGGCTTCCGGACTTCGCATGATAGCCGCGAGCAGATGTTCGAATTGCGCCCTCACCTGCTCCGCCTGATCCGGCGTGAAGTGGCTCGGCATATAGGTGAACTCGACCTGCAGCGTATCCTCGACCATGATGGACAGGTCCATCGGATAGTTGGTGACGTCGACATTGCGCAGCTCGCCGAATTGAAGCGAGCCGTCGCCCTGCAGCAGGCCCCGGTCGACGGGATAGTTCTCGAACACGATGATGCTGTCGAACATGCTCTCGCCGGCACGGCCGGCCCAGCTCTGGATGTCGTAGAGCGGCGTCTGCTCGAAATTGCGCATCGCCGCGTTACGGTCCTGCATGGCACGCAGCCAGTCGCCGATTGTGGTGGCCGGCGACGGCGTCTCGATCACCGGCAGCGTATTGATGAACAGGCCGATCATCTGCTCGGCCCCGTCGAGACCAGCCGGACGGCCGGCGACGGTGACACCGAAGGTGACGGTCTGCTGGCCGGTGTAGCGTTGCAGCAGCAGCGCCCAGACGCCCTGGATGAGCGTGTTCAGGGTGATGCGCTCGCGCCGAGCAAACGCCTTCAAGGCCGCGGTCGCGTCTTCGTCGAGCCGCGTGTAGCAGCGCTGGTGCCCGTGCGCATCGTGGCGCCGTGCTCCGAAGGCATCGGCCAGTTGCGTCGGCTGGTGGAAGGCCGTGAGCTGTCCGCGCCAGAAGCGCTCGGCGGCCTGCGCGTCTTGGGCGAGCAGCCAGGCAACATAGTCGCGATAGAGCGCCGAGTGAGAGACGAGCGCACGCCCGGAATAGCGCTGCAGGATTTCGCCGATGAAGCGGGCCGAGCTCCAGCCGTCCATCAGGATGTGATGGTAGGTCCAGATCAGGCGATGACGATCCTGGTCGAGGCGCACCAGGCGGACACGCTGCAGCGGCGGCACCGCGAGATCGAACTCGACGTCACGCTCCGCGGCCAGCGCCGACGACAGAAGCGCTTCATCGACGGCCTGCCCGCGCCAGTCTTCCGTCGCGAACGGCACGCTCGCTACACGATGGACGGCCTGCAGCGGTGCGCCGGACAGCTCGCGCCAGAGAAATCCGGTGCGCAGCATCGGATGGCAAGCGGAGACCTCCTGCCACGCGCCGCGCAGCCGCTCGACGTCAAGGCCGCGGATCTCGACGCTGATCTGGTTGACATAGGCACCACTGCCGGCATCGCGCAGGCTGTGGAACAGCATGCCCTGCTGCATCGGCGAGAGTGGGTAGACGTCCTCGATGCGATCCCAGTCGACCCCGAGCCGGGCGACCTCCTCGCTCGTCAGCCCGGACAATGCGCCGCGCACGAGCGTGATTGCGGGCTGGTCGTTCCGCGACGCCACGCAGGCCGGCGCGAGCAGCTCGATCGTCTGCAGACGGAACACGTCTCTCGGCTCCAGCACAAGGCCGGCGCGGCGTGCGCGACCGACCATCTGCAGCGAGATGATCGAGTCGCCGCCGAGCTCGAAGAAATTGTCGGTGACGCCGACGGCCGGCTGCTGCAGCAGCTCGGCCCAGATCGCAGCGAGCGTGGCCTCGGTGGGACTACGTGGCGCGATGCGCCGTCCCTGCCCGGCCCAGGTGTCGGGCAACGGCAAGGCCTTGCGATCGATCTTGCCGTTCGGTGTCAGCGGCAGAAGCGGCAGCACCATCACGCGCGACGGCACCATGTAGTCCGGGAGCGTAGACGCGAGCGCCGCACGCAGCTCAGCTCCATCGAGCGTATCGTCGCCGCTGACATAGCCGACGAGCTGCCGGCTGCCGCCGAGCTCTTGCGCCACCACGACGCTGTCGCGCACGCCGGGCCGCGTGCGCAGCCGCGCCTCGATCTCGCCGAGCTCGATGCGGTGGCCGCGGATCTTCACCTGATGGTCGGCGCGGCCGACATAGTCGAGCATTCCATCGGCGCGCCAGCGCGCCAGATCGCCGGTCCGGTACAGCCGCGCACCGGGATCACCAAATGGATCGGGAACGAAGCGCTCGGCGCTCAGCGCCGCACGGCGCCAATAGCCGCGGGCCAGGCCTTCGCCACCGATGAAGAGCTCGCCCGCCACGCCGACAGGGGCACGGTTGAGATCGCCGTCGAGCACGTGCAGCGTGGTGCTGCCGATCGGGCCGCCGAGGACGGGCGCCGGATCGCGCGCTTCGAGCCGATGGCGCGCGGACCACACCGTGGTTTCGGTCGGCCCGAACAGGTTCCAGACCTCGCCGCCGAGCGCGAGCAGCCGGAGCGCCAGGTCGGGCGCCAGCGCCTCGCCACCGCTCAGCAAGCGGCAGCCGCGAGGCAACCATCCGCGCCCGCCATCGTCATGGTCGAGCAGCATGCGCCAGCTCGATGGCGTGGCCTGGATCATGGTCACGCCATGACGGGCCACGATCGCTTTCAACGCCGCCGGATCATGGGCCGAGGCGCGATCCGCCAGCACGATCTGCGCGCCACGAGTCAGCGGCAGCCAGAGCTCGAGCACCGCGATGTCGAACGACAGCGAGGTCAAACCGAGCACGCGGTCATCGCGGGCAATGCCTGGCTGATCAGCCATTGTCGCCAGGAAATTCGTCACGGCGCCATGGCGCACCATCACGCCCTTGGGCAGGCCGGTCGAGCCCGAGGTGTAGATGACGTAAGCCAGGTTTTCAGGATGGACGGCGACATCGAGATTGCCGACGTCGGCAACTTCCTCTCCAGGCGCCTCGTCCAGCAGCCAGACCTCGGCGTGGCCGTCCGCCAGCACCGGACCGAGCCGATCGCGGAGCGTCGCCTGCGTCAGCAGCAGCTTGGCGCCGCTGTCGGTCAGCATGTGCGCGAGACGCTCGGCCGGATAGTCGGGATCGAGCGGCAGATAGGCCCCGCCCGCCTTGAGCACCGCGAGCAGCGCCACCATCATCGTGACACCGCGCTCCAGCGCCAGCCCTACCACCACATCGGGACCGACGCCGCCCTCCCTGAGCCTTTGGCCCAGCCGGTTCGCGCGCGCGTTCAGCGCGGCGTAGCTGAGCGTCTCCTCATTGTGCACGAGCGCGATCGCATCGGGTGCGCGCTCCGTCTGCGCCTCGAATTGAGCGACGACACCGGGCGATATCACGGCGGCCGCTGTGGCGTTCACCCGTGCGAGCAGCGCGATATCAGCGGGATCATCAGCCGCAAGGCAGCCGACCGCCTGCTCCGCATCGCCAGCGATGGCCGCGAGCAGTTGCACGAACGCCATCTGCAGCCGACGGATCTGGACGTCGTCGAAATGTTGCTGCTGGAAATTGAACACCAGCCGCAGCTCGCTTTCGAGACCGACACTCACGAACAGCGGGTAGTTGCTGGTTTCGAGTATCCTCGTCCGGCTGACGCTCAGACGGCCATCTCGGGTCTTCAAGGCCGCGTCCACCGGATAGTTCTCGAACACGAGGATGCTGTCGAACAGCGGACGCCCGGCCCGGCCCGCGATCCGCTGGATGTCGGCCAGCGGCATCCAGCCGTGATCCCGCAGGCCGAGATTGCGATCCTGCAAGTCCCGCAGCCACGCGCCGACGCGCTGCTCCGGATCCTTGGTATCGACCACCGGCAAGGTGTTGATGAAGAGGCCGACCATCTCTTCGGCGCCGGCGAGCCCGGCGGGCCGGTCCGACACGGTCACGCCGAAGCAGACCGTCGGCTGGCCGGTGAACCGACGGAGCAGTTGCGCCCAAGCCGCCTGCACCACCGTGTTCAGCGTGACCCGTTCGCGGGTCGCGAAGCGTTGCAGCCGCTCGCTGAGATCGGCGTCCACCGCCATGGCGAGCGAGCCATGGCCGACGCGAGCGCCGGCCGCAGGCTGCGACAGCAGGCTCGGCTCGTCGAGTCCAGCCAACGCCGCTCGCCAGAACTCGACCGCCGCACCGTGGTCCTGCGCCTGCAGCCATCCGATGTAGTCGCGGAAGCGCGGCGGCGGTCCCTGCAGCGCCCCCTGCCCCTCTTGCTGGATCACCTCGGCAATGAAGCGGGCCGAGCTCCAGCCGTCCATCAGAATGTGATGATGGGTCCAGATCAGCCAGTGCCGGTCATCGGCGATCCGGACCAGCCGCACGCGCTGCAGCGGCGGCCGCGAGAGATCGAAGCCGTCGGCGCGCTCGCGATCTGCAACTGCCATGAGCTCAGCCTCCAGCGCCGCCGGAGTAAGCCCCGCCGCACGTTCCCGCCAATCCTCCGCGACGAAGGCAACGTCGGCATTGCGATAAACGACCTGCTGCGGTGGTCCGGGCAATTCACGCCAGAGGAAGCCGGTGCGAAGCACGGCATGGCGATGGCTGACCGCCTGCCAAGCGGCTTGCAGCTTGCCGGCGTCGAGGCCGCGGATCTCGGCAGCGACCTGGTTGACGTAGACCCCAGTGACGTCGTCGTGCAGCGCGTGAAACAACATGCCCTGCTGCATCGGCGACAGCGGATAGATGTCCTCGACCTCGCGCCAATCCAGCGCCAGCGCATCGAGCTCGGCCTGACTCAGCTTCGACAGCGGCACATCGGACGGCGTCACGCCATGGACGCCGCTCGTGCAATGATCGACCAGTTCACGAAGCGCTTCCTCGAAACAACCGGCGACGCGGGTCACGGTCTCGCGTCGATAGCGCTTCCTGCTGAAGCCGAACGACAACTGCAGACGGCCGTCGAGCACCCTCGCATTGATCGCGATATGGTGGCGGAGCGGGCTCGATGCTGCACGCGAAGGTCCTGCGCTCTCGGGCGCGATCGAGAACAGCGCCGTCTCGTCCGTGCCGCCATCGACCTGACCGAGATAGTTGAACCCGATGCGCGGCTGCACGCCCGTCCTCAGCGCCGCACGCTGGGCATCAGACCCCAGGTAGCGCAGCACGCCGTAGCCAAGTCCCCGGTTGGGGACGGACCGCAGCATCTCCTTGGTCGCCTTGATCAGCTCGGCGGGCGGCTGCGATCCAGCCGTCAATTGCACCGGAAAGGCGGTTGTGAACCAGCCGATGGTTCGCGACAGATCGAGCCCGTCGCCGAGATCCTCGCGGCCGTGGCCTTCGAGCTCGATCGCCATGATCTCACGGCCCAACCACTGCCACAACGCACGCGCCAGCGCCGACAGCAGCAGATCATTGACCTGGGTTCGGTACGCGCCGTGCGCCGCGCCCAGCAGACGCGCGGTCAGCTCGGCGTCGATCGCAAGCGGCACATCGTCGGCGTCGGCGATCGTATCCCGATCCGCATGATCGACATCGCATGGCACGTCCGCCGCCTGCCGGAGACCGGACCAATGATCCAACTCGGCAGCCAGCGCATCCGAGGCGGCGTGCGCGTGCAGGGCCGCACCCCATTGGGCATAGGCGTGCGTCTTGGGCGGCAGCGTCGCCTCCTGCCCACGCATCAGCTGCTCGTAGGCCGCCGCGAGATCCTCCAGCAGCACACGCCACGACACGCCGTCGATCACGAGGTGATGGATCACGATCAGGAGGCGCTGCCCGCCGTCGGGCAGATCGATGCCGACCATCTGCACCAGACGCCCCTGCGCGAGCGAGAGGCTCGCCTGGACCTCCGCGGCCAGCGCGGTGACCGCCTCGCCGTCAGCCAGCTCGCACGCTCGAAACAGGCTGGGGGCGGCCGGCGCCGGCCCGTGCTCGGCGCGCCAGGTGCCGTCGATGCGTTGGAAGCGCAGCCTCAGCGCATCATGATGGGTGACGACCGCCGCCGCCGCGCGCCGCAGCACGTCCCAGTCGAGCCGCCGCTGCGGCCGCAGCAGCAAGGCCTGGTTCCAGTGGTCCGGCGCCTCCAGCTCCTGCTCGAAGAAGCGCAGTTGAATCGGCAGCAACGGCAGTGGCCCTGAGACGAGGCCGTGCTCCACCGTCGTCTCCAGCCGCGCGATCTGCCGCGCGTCGCGCGCCAGGGCTTCCAGTGTCTGATGCTTGAAGACGTCGCGCGGCTCGATCAGAAGTCCGGCTCGCCGCGCGCGACTGACCATCTGCAGCGAGATGATGGAATCGCCGCCGAGCTCGAAGAAATTGTCGGTCATGCCGACATCGGGCTGATGCAGCAGCTCGGCCCAGATGGCCGCCAGCGCAGCCTCGGCCGCCGTCCGCGGCGCAATCCGCTTGGCCGATGCGGGCGCCTCCGGCGCCGGCAGCGCATGGCGATCGACCTTGCCATTCACCATCAGCGGCAGACGATCGAGCACCACGATCCGCGCCGGCACCATGTAGTCCGGCAGGGCCGCGGACAAGACATCGCGCAGCACGACGCCGTCGAGCGTGTCGTCACCGCAGACATAGCCGATCAGTTGCCGGCCTGCTCCGAACTCCCTGGCGATGACGACGGCGGCAGTGACCGATGGCTGCTGCAACAGCCGCGCCTCGATCTCGCCGAGCTCGATGCGGAAGCCGCGAACCTTCACTTGATGATCAGTGCGGCCGACATAGTCGATGGCGCCATCGCTGCGCCAGCGCGCCAAGTCGCCGCTCCGGTACAGCCGCGCACCGGGAGGTCCGAACGGATCTGGAATGAAGCGCTCGGCCGTCAGCGCCGCGCGACCGAGATAGCCGCGCGCCAGCCCGTCGCCGCCGATATGGAGCCCGCCCGTCGTACCCTCGGCCACCGGATTGAGGTCGGCATCGAGAATGCGCAGGGTCGTGCCCGGGACCGGGACGCCGATCGGCACGCGCGGCCCGCTCGCCTCGCGGCAGCTCCAGAAGCTGGCATTGATGAGCGCTTCGGTCGGTCCATAGCGGTTGTCGAACCGGATCGCGGGGAATACCGTGTAGACTTGCTCCTTCAGTTGGACCGACAAGGCCTCGCCACCGGAGAACAGGCGCTTCAGGCTCACGCATCGGCGAGCTTCGGGCTCGGCCACGAATTGCGCGAGCATCTGGGGCACGAAATGCAGCGTGGTGACGCGATGCGTGGTGACTGCATCGATCAGCCGCTTCGGCTCGCGATGGGCACCCGGCGCTGCGATCGCAAGCCGTGCACCGACCGTCAGCGGCCACAGGATTTCCCACACAGCGACGTCGAAGCTGAACGGCGTCTTCTGCAGCAGCGTTTCGCCGGGATCGAGCCCGTACTCCCGCTGCATCCAGGCCAGCCGCGCCGCCAGCGCGCCCCGCGTGCAGGCCACGCCCTTCGGCATGCCGGTCGAGCCGGACGTGTAGATCACATAAGCGAGGCTCTCGGCGTGGATCGGACTGCGGAGATCCGAGCTGTCGGCATCGATCCCGTGCGAAGCGCGGCTGTCGTCGACGGCGATCAGCTCGGCGCCCGCCCCGGCCGTGATCTCCATCAGCCGATCGCGCAATTGCGGCTGCGTCAGCACCAGTCGCGCGCCGCTGTCGCCCAGCATCGCGGCGAGCCGCTGGCCGGGATAATCCGGATCGAGCGGCAGATAGCCGGCCCCTGCCTTCAGCACCGCCAGCACCGCCACGACCAGATCGGCACTGCGCTCGAATGCCAGGCCGACCGGAGCATCCAGAGCGACGCCGGATTGCCTGATCTGTCGTGCCAATCGGTTGGCCCGCGCGTTCAGTTCCGCGTATCTGATCCTCTCCTGATCGGAGATCAGGGCCACGGCCGCGGACGACCGTGCGACCTGCTGCTCGATCTGCGTCACCACGTCGACGAAGCGGTCTTTCACCGTCGGCGCGGCGGGTCCCGAGCTCCAGCCGAGCACCCGTTGCAAAGCGGCGGCGTCGAGGCCATGCAGCTCCGCGACCGGGCGGCTGCTGTCGTCGGCGATGCGCCCGAGCAGGCAGGCGAACGCCGCCTGCATCCGCTCGATCTGCGGCCGGTCGAACCGGCTGCGATCGTAACGGAAGCCGAGCCGGATGCCGGCGTCGGTGACGAACACCGCGACCGTCAGCGCATAGTTGGTGATCGAGATCTGCTCGGCGCGGCTGGCGCGCGGCCCCTCGCCGGCCTGATCGCGCAGCGCCGCGTCGACCGGATAGTTCTCGAACACGAAAATGGTGTCGAACAGCGGCCGGCCGGCGTGGCCGGCAAGACGCTGGATCTCGTGCAGCGGCATCCAGCCATGCTCGCGCAGGTCGACGTTGCGATCCTGCAGGCCGCGCAGCCAATCGCCCACCGGCGTCTGCGGTCTCGCGTCCTCGAGCACGGGCACGGTGTTGATGAACAGGCCGACCGTCTCTTCCACGCCCGCGACCTCGGGCGGACGGCCGGAGATCGTGGCGCCGAAGCAGACGACATCCTGCCCGGTCAAGCGTCGCAGCAGCTGGCCCCAGGCCCCCTGCAGCAATGTGTTCAAGGTCACCCGCTCGCGCCGTGCCACGAGCTGCAGCCGCTCGGTTTTCGCTGCATCGATGACGAGATCAATCGAGGCATGGCCGTGGGCAGGTATGGCCGGCCCGCCCAGCGCATCGGCCAGCAGGCTCGGCTCGCCGAGCGTTGAGAGCGAGCGCGACCAGAACGCGATCGATGCCTCGCGATCCTGTCGTTGCAGCCAGGCAATGTAATCGCGATAGCGGCCGCGCGGTGCACCCAGCGACGCGCCGCCGACATGCTGCATGATCTCCCCGATCAGCCTCGCCGCGCTCCAGCCGTCGAGCAGGATGTGATGATGGGTCCAGATCAGGCGGCAAACGCCGCCGCCGAGATCGATGAGACGGACCCGCTGCAGCGGCGGCCGTGACAGGTCGAAGCCGGCACGCCATTCGGCCGCCGCCACCTCGGCCAGCGCCGCGTCACGCGTGGCTCGATCCATCGAGTCCGCGCGGTCGCGCCAATCCTCCTCGACGAAGGGAACAGGAACCTGCCGATGGACGACCTGCTGCGGTGCGCCTGATAAGTCTCTCCACACGAACGCGGTCCGCAGCACCGCGTGTCGCGCCGTCACCGCCTGCCACGTCGCGCGCAGGCGCGCCG
The DNA here is from genome assembly GCF_051168135.1 of Bradyrhizobium sp. HKCCYLRH2060. Classification (NCBI taxonomy): domain Bacteria; kingdom Pseudomonadati; phylum Pseudomonadota; class Alphaproteobacteria; order Hyphomicrobiales; family Nitrobacteraceae; genus Bradyrhizobium; species Bradyrhizobium sp. HKCCYLRH2060. The sequence goes on along the minus strand of NZ_JBNPUK010000007.1, from coordinate 84,652 downwards.
CATCCGCGCCTTCGATGTCGACGGCGATCTGGCTGACGTAGTTGCCGCTGTCGCCGTCGCGCAGCGCGTGGAACAGCATGCCCTGCTGCATCGGCGACAGCGGATAGATATCCTCGACATCGCGCCAATCGCGCGTCGCGCCGAGCAAATCGAGCTCCGGCTGGCCGAGGCGCGACAGTGGAACGTCGGACGGCGTGATGCCGTGTACACCGCTGGTGCAATGCGCGACCAGCTCGCGCAACGCCTTGGAGTAACACGCGGCCAGCCGCTCGATCGTCGTGCGGCGATAGCGGCGGCAACCGAAACTGAACGTCAGCTTCAGCCGGCCATCGAGCACCTGACCGTTGATGCTGAGCCAGCGGCCGAGCGGCGCGCTGGCGCTGCGTGACGGGCCCGTGCTTTCCGGCGCGAGCGCGAAGGCAAGGTCGGAGCCGGCGCCGAACTGGCCGAGATAGTTGAAGACGATTCGCGGCTCGGCTCCATCCGCCAGGGCGGCGCGCTGCTCGGGGCTGCCGCAATGGCGCAGCACGCCGTAGCCGAGCCCGCGCGCCGGGATGGCCCGCAATTCCTCCTTGATCGACTTGATGAGGGTGGCGTCGTCGCTCGAGCCGGCAGAGAGCCGAATCGGAAATGCTGTCGTGAACCAGCCGACCGTGCGCGACAGGTCGATGCCTTCGAACAGATCCTCGCGGCCATGGCCCTCGAGCTCGACCATGCATTCATCGCGCCCGCACCAGCGGCTGACCGCGCGGGCCAGCGCCGCCAGCAGCAGATCATTGACCTGCGTCCTGTAGGCGACGGGTGCCTGCTTGAGCAGTTGCCCGGTCATCTCGACATCGAAGGACACGACGACGTCTTCACCATCGGCGACGCGATCAGTCCCACCGTGATCGTCGTCGCACGGCAGGTCGTCGGCGGCGCTGCGCTGTCTCCAATAATCGAGCTGATCGGCCAGCTCCTCGCTCGCCGCGTAGTCTTCGAGCCTCCTGCCCCATGACGCCACGGACTGGCTCCTGGTCGGCAAGACAATCACGGCGCCCTGCGCCGCCTGTCGAGACGCCGAGGCGATGTCCTCGAGCAGGACGCGCCAGGACACGCCGTCGACGATGAGATGATGCACAACGATGAGAAGCCTCTGGCTGCCGTCCGCGACGTCCATGCCGACGAGGCGCAGCAATGGCCCCTGCAAGGACAGGCTCGCCTGCGCGGCCGCCGCAACCGAGGTGATCTCCGCTGCGTCCTGAACAGTACGGATCCAGAGCAGATCAGCGCTCGCGGGCATGTTGCCGTATCTCGCCTGCCACGTGCCGTCGCTTTGCTCGAATTGCAGCCGCAGGGCGTCGTGATGCGCCACCACGGCATCGATAGCGCGCGCCATCAGGCGCCAGTCGAGCCGAGCCGACGGCACGAGCATCACGGCTTGGTTCCAGTGATGGCGTTCGCCGGCGTCTTCGGCAAAGAAACGGCGCTGGATCGGCAACAGCGGCACCGGATCGCCATCGCGCGCAAGCGGCTCCTCAGATGCAACGACCGCCCGATCGCGGCGCGCGACTCGCGCCAGCTCCTGCAGCGTCTGATGCCGGAACAGATCGCGCGGCTCGATCGATAGGCCGCGCTGCCGTGCCCGCCCGACCACCTGCAATGAGATGATGGAATCGCCGCCGAGCTCGAAGAAGTTGTCGGTCAGCCCGACCCGCGCATGGCCGAGCAATTCCGCCCAGATCGCCGCCAGCTCCAGTTCAGCCGGGGATTGCGGCGCGACGTAGTCGGCCTCAGCAGACAGCTGCTCGGGCGCCGGCAAGACGTCGCGATCGACCTTGCCATGCGCCGTGAGCGGCATCTGCGGCATCGGCACGATGCGCGCCGGAACCATGTAGTCCGGCAGTTCCTCCGACAACGCCGTGCGCAGCGCGGTCTCGTCGAGGCCATCCTCGCCGCAGACATAGCCGATCAGCTGCTGGCGTCCGCCGATCTCGCGTGCCGTCACCACCGCCGAGTGAACACCCGCCTGCCGCGTCAGCCGCGCCTCGACCTCGCCCGGCTCGATGCGGAAGCCGCGGATCTTGAGCTGATGATCGGACCGGCCGACATAGTCGATGACGCCATCGGTACGCCAGCGCGCCAGATCGCCGGTGCGATACAGCCGCGCACCCGGTGCGCCGAACGGATCGGGGATGAAGCGCTCCGCCGTCAGCGCCGGCCGATTCCAATAGCCGGCCGCGAGCCCCTCGCCACCGACATGAAGCTCGCCTATGACGCCGACCGGAACGATGTTGAGATCGCCGTCGAGAACATAGGCCGAGCGCCGGCCGACCGGACGGCCGATCGGCGCATAGGCGCCGTCGATCTCGGTATCGGCGTCGACCTTCCAGACCAGCGGCGTGACCACCGTCTCCGTCGGACCGTAGCCGTTGATCAGCTTGCGCGGCCGCAGCGCCTGCCTGACCTTGTCGAAGCCCGATTTCGGCATCGCCTCGCCGCCGAACGAATACAGCGACACGGGCGGCGGATCGCCGCGCCACGCCGCGAAGTCGGCGAGCTGCTGCAGGTAGGCCGGCGGAAAGCCGGCATTGGTCACGCGCTCCGCGCGCATCACCTCGAGCGTCTTCTCCGCCGACCAGAGATCGGCGTCGCGCATCACCAAAGCCGCGCCGCAGCTCAGCGCGGTCCACAACCGCTCATGCGCGCCGTCGAAGGTGAAGGAGAGGAAGTGCAGCTCGCGCGACTGCCGGTCCATCTCGTAGAGACCAGCGGTGGCGTCGCAATGCATCGCGAACGGTCCATGCGCGACCGCGACGCCCTTCGGTACACCGGTGGAGCCGGACGTATAGATCACGTAGGCGAGGCTCGCGGGATGGACATCGACCGCGGGATCAATCTCCGTCGTCTCGGCCGGGATCACGCCGAGATCGACGACTGCGATGCCCGGCATCGGCGGCCATTGCGATCGTCCCGCCGCATCGACCAGCACGACGCGCGCGCCGGCATCGCGAACGGTTGCAGCAAGCCGCGCTGGTGGATGATCGGGATCGAGCGGCAGATAGGCGGCGCCGGCCTTGAGGACGGCAACGAAACCGGCGACGAGATCGGGCGAACGCTGCATCGAGAGCGCGACGAGCTCGCCGGGTCGAACGCCGAGCGCCAGCAGATGCTGCGCGATGGCATTGGCGCGGCGATCGAGCGCCTGATAGCTGATCGTCTCGGCTCCGAACACCAGGGCTGTCGCGCCCGGCGTGTCCTTGGCGTGCCGCGCGAACATCCGGTGCACCGACTGGAAGGCCGCGCGCGCGGGCGCGCAGGCATTCCACTGCCTGACGTCGTCGCGCTGCCGGTCCGACAACAGCTCCAGCGCCGCGATCCGGCGCGTGGGATCTGCGACCATTTCCTGCAGGATCGTCAGCCAATGGCCGGCGAGCCGCGTGATGGTCGACCGCTCGAACAACGCGGTGGTAAAGGAAAACAGCGCCGAGACGTCCCCCGACGGCAATTCCTCGCTGTCGAGCGCGAGGTCGAATTTCACCGTCTCAATCTCGGCCGCGATCGTCTCGATCTGCAATTCAGAGCTAGCCGGCGCATGCGCCGGCCCGCGCCGATGCTGATGGTTGTAGAGCACCTGGAACAGCGGCGTCTGGCTCAGGCTGCGCTGTGGCTGCAACACGTCGAGCAGCCGTTCGAACGGAAGGTCCTGGTGATCCCTGGCCTCGAGCGAAGCCGCGCGCAGCGTTTCGACGACGTCGGCGATCGTCCCCAGGCTGTCGATCCGCGTCCGCAGCACCTGGGTGTTGACCAACAGCCCGATCAGGCGCCGCGTTTCCGGCCGATCGCGATTGGCGAGGGGAACGCCGATGCTGATGTCGTCCTGGCCGCTGTAGCGATAGAGCACCAGCTTCAGTGCCGCGAGCAGCACGACGAACAGCGTCGTGTGATGTTGCCGCGCAAGCTCGCGCAGACGATCGGAAAGCTCGGCGCCGAGTGACAGGCGTATGGCACCGCCGGATTGGTCGGTCTGGGCCGAACGCGGCCGATCGAACGGCAGTTGCAGCATCGCCGTGTCGTGCAGCCGGCCGGTCCAGTAGCGGAGCTGCCGCTCCTCCTCCACCGCGCCGAGCCACAGCCGCTGCCAGGCGGAGAAATCGGCGTAGTCGATCTCGAGCGCCGGCAGCGAGGCGGTCTCGCCGCGGACGGCTGCGCGATAGAGCTGCCAGAACTCGTCGGTGAGGACCTGCATCGACCAGCCATCGGCGACGATGTGGTGCAGCGTCACCGAGAGAACATGGTCGTGCTCGTCGAGCCTCAGCAGCGCCGCGCGCAGCAGCGGTCCGGATTCGAGATCGAACGGCAGCGCCGCTTCCTCACGCAGCAGCCGGCGCGCCTGCTGCTCGCAATCATCGCCGGCAATCTCGATGCGGCGAAGCGCGACCGGCGCCGGCGGTCCCACGATCTGCTCCGGCTCGCCGTCGTCCTGCCGGAACGTGGTGCGGAGCGCGGCATGGCGCATAACCAGCTCGTCGAGCGCCCGTTGAAGCGCGGCGGCATCGAGACGGCCTCGCAGCCGGATCGCGACCGGCATGTTGTAGGCGGAGCCGTCCGGATCCATCCGCCACAGGAACCAGAGGCGGGCCTGCGCGAACGACAACAGCGCGCGCTGCAGCTGCTGCCGGGCGATCGGCAGAATCGAAAGATCGATGCCCTTGGCCGCCAACTGCGTCAGGAAGGCGCGCTGCTTTGGCGCGTCGAGACGCACCAACCGGCGCGCGATCTCGCTGAGCTGCTGGGCCTGAAGTCCGGACTGATCATTCATTGGCGAACTCGACTTCTTCAAGCAGATCGAACATGGCGGCGATGTCGTCGCTGCGCCTCGGCGGCGGGTCCGCGGCGAGCGCGGATGCCATGGTCTCGACCGTGGTCAGTTCGAACAGCCGCTTCAACGGCAGCTCCCGCGCGAGATCGCGCTTGATGCGGCCGACGAGCTGGACGGCCACCAGCGAGTCGCCGCCGAGCTCGAAGAAATCATCGGTGACGCCGACCGCCGGCCTGTGCAGCAGCTCGGCCCAGATCGTCGCGAGCGCAGCCTCGGTCGGATTGCGCGGATCGACGCGCCGCGCCCCCGGCGGCGTCGCATCCGGCCGCGGCAGCGCCTTGCGGTCGATCTTGCCGTTCGGGGTCAGCGGCAGCTCCGGCAGCACGATGACGCGCGAGGGCACCATGTAGTCCGGCAGCGCCGTTGCGAGCGCGGCGCGCAGCTCACTGCCATCGAGCGGGGCCTCGCCGCCGACATAACCGACCAACTGACGGCTGCCGCCGAGCTCGTGCGCGACGACGACGCTGTCGCGCACGCCCGGCTGCTCCCGCAGCCGCGCCTCGATCTCGCCGAGCTCGATCCGATGCCCGCGGATCTTCACCTGATGATCGGCGCGGCCGACATAGTCGAGCACGCCATCGGCCCGCCAGCGCGCGAGGTCCCCGGTCCGGTACAGCCGCGCGCCGTCGTCGCCGAACGGATCCGGAATGAAGCGCTCGGCACTCAGCGCCGCGCGTTTCCAATAGCCGCGCGCGAGCCCGTCACCACCGATGAAGAGCTCGCCGGTGACGCCGACCGGCGCGAGGTTGAGCTCGCCGTCGAGCACGTACAGTGCGGTGTTGCCGATCGGGCTGCCGAGCAGCGGCACCGGATTCGCGCCATCGAGGCGGTGGCGCGCCGACCACACCGTGGTCTCGGTCGGCCCATACAGATTCCAGACCTCGCTGCTCTCTGCGTTCAGCCGCCGCGCCAGATCCGAGGCCAGCGCCTCCCCGCCGCTCAGCAGGCGGCAGCCCTTCCGCAGCCATGGATCAGGATTGGCCGCGTCGTGATCGAGCAGCATGCGCCAGCTCGATGGCGTCGCCTGGATCATGGTCACGCCGTGCCGTGCGACCATCGCCTTGAGGGCCTCGGGATCATGGGCCGCGGCACGGTCGGCGAGCACGACCTGGGCGCCATTTGTGAGTGGCAACCACAGCTCCAGAACGGCGATGTCGAAGGACAACGACGTCAGCGCGAGCACGCGGTCGCCGGCCGCGATGCCCGGCTGTTCGGCCATCGTCGCCAGGAAGTTCGTCAGCGCGGCATGGCGCACCATCACGCCCTTCGGCAGCCCGGTCGAGCCGGAGGTGTAGATGACGTAGGCGAGGCTCTCGGGGTGCACGTCGACGGAAAGATTGTCGGTCTGGCCGAGGCCATCGCCGGCCGCGACCTCGAGCAGCCAAGCCTCGGCCTCGCTCCGCTCCAGCACCGGCGCGAACCGGTCGTGCAGCGTGGCCTGTGTCAGCAGCAGCTTGGCACCGCTGTCGTTCAGCATGTGCGCGAGACGCTCGGCGGGATAGTCCGGATCGAGCGGCAGATAGGCCGCGCCCGCCTTGAGCACCGCGAGCAGCGCCACCATCATCGCGACGCCGCGCTCCAGCGCGAGCCCGACCACCACATCGGGGCCGACGCCGCGATCCCGCAGCCGCCGCGCCAGCCGGTTCGCCCGCGCATTCAGCGCACCGTAGCTGATCGTCTCCGGTCCATGCACCAGCGCGACCGCATCGGGCGTTCGCGCCGCATGCGCCTCGAACTGTCGATACACGCAGGGCGCATTCGCAGCGTTGGTCGCCGTCGCATTCCAGGCCTGCAGCAGCCGCGCGCGATCATCGTCCGGAACGACGTCGATCCGGCGCACCGGCGTATGGAGCGCCTCTTCCAGTGCCAACGCGAGTTGATCGAGCGATTGCTGCATCATCGCGCCGACCCGCTCGGGCGCGACCGGCGCCGCGACCTGGACCGTCAGGTGAAGCCCATGGCCGTCATCGTCCACCGCCAGCATCAGCGGATAGTTGGTGCGCTCCTCGCCGCCGAGCCATTCGACGCCTTGCGGGAGCTCAGCATCCACCTGCGCATCCTGTCTCCGGCCGTGCCGATAGTTCAAGATCGCGGAAAACAGCGGCGTCGGCGGCGCGACACCGCTGCAGCGCTGGGCCATCGCCAGCGAGGCATGCTCATGCGCCATCAGCTCCGCCAGCCGCGCATGCGCCGCGCGAACGCTGTCCTCCACCGACGTGCCGTCGAGATCGAGCCGCACCGGCAGCGTGTTGATGAACAGGCCCAGGCTGCGGCCGGTATCGTGACCGGCCTGCATGCGGCCGAGCAGCACGGTGCCGAACACGACCTGCTCGCGCCCGCTGCTGCGCGCCAGCACCTGCCCCCAGGCGACATGACAGAGGCTGGCGAGGCTCGCGCCAAGGCGCCGCGCCTGTGCACGCAGCCGCGCGTCGAGCGCGGCCGGCAGGGGCAGCCTTGCCTCGCGCACGCCGTCGCCGTCGCTGCGCACCTCCATCAATCCGAACGGTGCCGTGGGCGCATCGATGTCGGCGAGCATGCCGCGGAAGAAACGCTGCTGCGCATCCTGCCCGGCGGGCTTGCGCGTTTCGGCGACAAGATTGCGGAATGGAATCGGCGGAGGCAGATCAGCGCGGCGCCCCGACAGAATCAGCTGCACCTCCTCATGCAACGCCTGCAGCGTGGTATGGTCGCCGACCATGTGATGCAGCAGGACCAGCAGCAGCAGGCGATCATTTTCCTCGTCACGGGCGACAACCAGACGCAGCAACGGCGCCCGGGTCAGATCGAGCCGGCAGGATCCCGGATCGAAGCGGCGGGCCAGCTCGACCTGAGCCGGCGCGTGACCTTCGAGCGCGACTTCGGTGACGCTCAGCGGTGCGTGGCGCCAGACCACCTGCGCCGGAACCGACAACCCATCCCAGAGGAACGACGTCCGCAGCACGTCGTGCCGGTCGATCACGTCCTGAACCGCGGCGAGATAACGATCCAGCAGATCGCGGCCCGCGAATGCCATCTGTGCGACCAGCACGTAAGGATCGCCCTCGGTCGCCAGCAGATGATGGAACAGGATGCCTTCCTGCAACGGCGACAGCGCGTAGATGTCCTGGACGTTGGCGACGCCGCCCGGCACCTGGGCGACCACGCGGTCGATCTCGGGCTGGCTCAGCGCGATCAGCGGCAGCATGTCCGGCGTGATGGCCGCGCTCTCCGGCGCGATCAGGTTGGCGGGGATCGCAATCTCCTCGCCGGGCCGCAGGCTGGCCGCTAGATCGCGCAGCACCGGCCTGGCGAACACCATGTGCGCATCGAGCGTCAGTGCATGGCGCTTCAGCCGGTCCAGCATGCGGACGACGAGCAGCGAATGGCCGCCGAGCTCGAAGAAATGATCGTTGCGGCCGACGCGCTCGATGCCCAGCAGCTCGCGCCAGATGGCCGCGAGGGCCTGTTCGATTTCGCCCCGGGGTGGATCATAGGCGCCGCGGCCGAACGCTTCGTCGTCCGGCGCCGGCAGCGCCTGCCGATCGACCTTGCCGTTGGGTGTCAGCGGAAACGCATCGAGGCGGACGATCGCCGAGGGAACCATGTAATCCGGCAGGCACGCCTGCAATTGCCCGCGCAGCTGCGCGGCCCATGCGGCGGCGTCATCGGTGTCGTCTGCCGGCACCACATAGGCGACGAGCCTGAGATCGCCCTGCGCATCGCGCCGCGCCAGCGCCGCCGAGTCCCGCACGCCGGTTTGCGCATTCAGCCGATGCTCGATCTCACCGAGTTCGATACGGAAGCCGCGGATCTTCACCTGATGGTCGTTGCGGCCAAGAAATTCGATATTGCCGTCGGCCAGATGGCGGCCGAGGTCACCGGTTCGATACATCCGCGCGTCGGCCGACAGCCCGAAGGGATCGGCAGCAAAGCGCTGCGCCGACAGATCCGGACGGTTCAGATAGCCGCGCGCAACCCCTGCCCCGCCGATCCAGATCTCACCCACGGCACCGCGCGGCACCGGCATGCCCTGGGCGTCGAGCAGATAGATGCGCGCATTGGCGATCGGGCGCCCGATCGGGACGATACCGCCGGCAAAGCCGGCTGGACGACGCCACGCGGTGGCGCAGACGGTCGCTTCCGTCGGGCCGTAGGCGTTGAAGACCGCAATCTCCGACGGCAAAACCTCGAACAGCTCCGACTTCGGCAACTCGCCGGCAAGAACCAGCACCTCGAGCCCGGAGAGCCGCGCGAGGTCCGAGCGGCCCTGCAGCATCGCGGGCGGCAGGGTGGCGTGGGTGATGCGATGGTCGGCGAGATAGTTCAACAGCTCGGCTGCGTCGCGATGCTCGCGGCTTCCGAGCAGATGCAGCTCGGCGCCGGCGCAGAGCGCCATGACGATGTCCCACACGCTTGCGTCGAAACTGAAGGAGGCGAACTGCGCGACCCGGCTGTCCGGACCGGTGTCGAACAGCCCGATCTGGGCCTGCGCGAGATTGACCAGGCCATGGTGCTCGATCATCACCCCCTTCGGCCGCCCGGTGGAGCCCGAGGTGTAGATGACATAAGCGAGATTGCGCGGCGTCACGCCGCGGGCATCAACATCCGGCGCGCTGTCCGGCAGCCCGCTCCAGGCCGGTGCATCGCTTTCCACATCGACCACGGGGCATGCCACGTCGCCGAGCGCACCGGCGCTCTCGCGGTCACGGAGCAGCAGCATCGGCTGGGCATCGGCCACGATCTCGCGCAGCCGCTGCAGCGGATAGGTCGGATCCAGCGGCAGATAGGCGGCCCCGGCCTTGAGCACCGCGAGCACGCTGACGATCGTATCGACGCCGCGCTGCTGGCAGATCGCGATCAGCCGGTCCGGACCGGCGCCCAGCGCGACGAGGTGATGCGCGAGGCGATTGGCGCGCAGCTCGAGCTCCCGATAGGTCAGTCTGACCTCGTCATGGACCAGCGCCACCGCTGACGGCCGGCGGCGTGCCTGCTCGGCAATGAGATCCTGGATGCAGCAGTCGGCCGGCGTGACCGATCGGGTGCAATTCCAGCTGTCCAGCAGCAGCGCACGTTCCTCGGCCGGTAGCAGCTCGATGCGGTCGACCGGCTGGCTGGTGTCAGCGACCATGGCGCGCAGCGTAGCCAGCAGATAGCCGCGATAGCGCCGCACGGTCTCGGCGTCGAACAGCGCCGTCACGTAGTTGATCTTGCCGGAGATGCGGCCACGGCTCTCACTGAGATCGAGCTCGAGATCGAACTTGACCTTGTGCTGCTCGGTCGCAAGGCGCTCGACCGCCAGGCCGGGCAGCGCCAATGAGCCGATTTCATTGCTCTGCCATGCGAACACCACCTGGAACACGGGCGTGTATTCCGGATGCCGCGGCGGCTGGAGCGCCTCGACAAGATGCTCGAATGGCAGGTCCTGATGATCCTGCGCCGCAAGAACGGCCGTCTTCACTCGCTCGATCAGCTCGACCACAGCAGGATCATCCGAGAGGTCGAGCCGCAGCGCCAGCATGTTGACGAAGAAGCCGACAAGCCCTTCGAGCTCCGAACGCATCCGATTGGCCGTCGGCGTGCCGATGACGAGATCCTGCTGGCCGGCCAGCCGCGACAGCACGATCGCCCAGGCCGCCAGCACGATGACGAACGGGGTGGCGCCGAGCGCGATGCTCAATTGCCTGATATCGGCCGTAAGACCGTCGTCGATCTCGACAGCCACAGCAGCGCCGGCGTCGGACCGCGGCGCGGGACGCGGACGGTCCGTCGGCAATGCCAGCACGGATGGCGCGTCCCGCAGCACGGTGGTCCAATGATCGAGCTGCCGCCGCAGCCGATCCGCCGTGAGCGCATCGCGCTGCCATGCCGCATAGTCCGGATACTGAATCGCCAGCGGTGGCGACGGATCGTCGCCGCCTCCGGCGAAGGCGCCATACAGCGCCGACAGCTCGCGGACGATGACGCCCATCGACCATCCGTCGGAGATGATGTGGTGCTGGCTGAGCAGAAAGACGTGATCGTCGTCGCCGAGACTGATCAGATGGCCGCGGATCAACGGGCCCCGAGCGAGATCGAACGGCGCGCGCGTACACGCATTCAGCAGGTCGGCCAGCCGCGTCTCGCGGTCCGGCCGGCTGCGAAGATCGTGCATCTCCAGCGGCAGGCCGGTATCCGGCGGCAACAGTACGGCTCGCGGCTCGCCCTGCTCGGCAACGAAGATCGTTCGCAGCGCCTCGTGGCGGGAGAACAGCCGGTCGAGGCTGCGGCGCCATGCGCCGATGTCGAGCGGGCCCCGCAGCCGCAGCGCGACGTCGATGTGATAGTTCGTGCCTCCGCCCTCGAGCTGTGCCAGCAGCCAGAGCTGCTGCTGCGCGAAGGAGAGCGGTAGCCGACCCCCGCGATCGATGCTTGGGATGGTGTTGACGTCGCGTCTGCCGGCGTTGCGGCCGCGCTGCCGTGCGCGCGAAGCCAGCTGGCGCAATGCGTCCGGATCGAGGTCGCGCAGTCGAGGCTGTCCTGATTGTCCGCTCATGATAGCTCCGCCGTCATCAGGTCCTCGAGCTCACCTTCGGCGAACTCCTGCTCGATCAGCCTGATCGAGAGGACGCGCGCGAGCTCCGCCAATTCGGGATGAGCGAACAGCTCGGACAATGGCATCGACGTGCCGAACTCCTGCGCGACGCGGCTGAGCAGCCGTACCGCCAGCAGAGAGTGGCCGCCGAGCTTGAAGAAGTGATCCGCCCGCCCGACACGGTCGAGACCGAGCAGCTCCGCCCAGATGCCGGCCAGCGTGCTCTCGATCTCGCCGACCGGAGCCTGATAGTCGTCCCACGCCTCGCCTTGCGACGTCGTCGGCAGCGCCTTGCGGTCGATCTTGCCGTTCGGCGTCAGCGGCAGCCGCGGCAGCACGACGACGCGCAACGGCACCATGTAGTCCGGCAGCACGGCCGCGAGCGCCGCGCGAAGCTCGCCGCCATCCAGCATGCTCTCGCTGCTGACATAGCCGACCAGGGTCCTGCCGCCGCCGAACTCCTGCGCGACCACGACGCTGTCGCGGACGCCGGGCAGCGCGCGCAGCCGCGCCTCGATCTCGCCGAGCTCGATGCGATGTCCGCGGATCTTCACCTGGTGATCGGCGCGGCCGACATAGTCGAGCGCGCGATCGGCACGCCAGCGCGCCAGATCGCCGGTCCGGTACAGCCGCGCACCGGGGCGGCCGAACGGATCCGGAATGAAGCGCTCCGCGCTGAGCCCGGCGCGCCTCCAATAACCGCGGGCCAATCCCTCGCCGCCGATGAACAGCTCGCCGGCCACCCCGGGCGGCAGCAGATTGAGATTGGCGTCCAGCACGTAAAGCGTGGTGTTGCCGATCGGACCGCCGAGCACCGGCGTTGGATCATCGGAGTCCAGCCGGTGACGCGCGGACCACACCGTGGTCTCGGTCGGCCCATACAGGTTCCACACCTCGCCGCTCAGCGCGACGAGCCGCCGCGCCAGATCGGGAGCCAGCGCCTCGCCGCCGCTGAGCGCGCGACAGCCAGGCGGCAGCCTCGCGGCGCCGTCATGATCGAGCAGCATGCGCCAGCTCGACGGCGTCGCCTGGATCAAGGTCACGCCGTGCCTGGCCACGATCGCCTTCAGCGCCGCCGGATCCTGCGCCGACGCCCGGTCGGCCAGCACGATGCGTGCGCCCCGTGTCAGCGGCAGCCACAGCTCCAGCACCGCGATGTCGAACGACAACGAGGTCAGGGCCAGCACGCGGTCGTCGGACGTGATCCCCGGCTGCTCGGCCATGGTCGCCAGGAAGTTCGTCAATGCGCCGTGGCGTACCATCACGCCCTTGGGCAAGCCGGTCGAGCCCGAGGTATAGATGACGTAGGCAAGGCTCTCAGGATGAATGGCAAGGTCGAGATTGTCGGCGTTGCCGCCCTCGTCGGCACGATCCAGCAGCCAGGCCTCCACTCCGCCGTCGGCCAGCGCGCGCGTGAACCGATCCTGCAGCCCGGTCTGCGTCAGCAGCAGTTTTACACTGCTGTCGCCGAGCATGTGGGCGAGACGCTCTTCCGGATAGTCCGGATCGAGCGGCAGGTAGGCGGCGCCGGCCTTCAGCACAGCGAGCAGCGCCACGATCATCTCGGCGTCGCGCTCCAGCGCCAGTCCGACCACGGCACCGGCGCCGATCCCGCGCGCGCGCAGTCGCCGCGCCAGCCGGTTGGCGCGTGCGTTCAACTCGCCGTAGCTGATCCGGCGGTCGCCGCTGACGATCGCAACCGCGTCCGGGATGGCCTTCGCGCGCGTCTCGATCTGCGCCACAAGGCCGGGCACCAAATCGCTGAACGGCGGCCGGCATGAGGTCTCGCCGACCGCTGCTCCGCTCCAGCGCAGGACGCACGCCAGCGCCTCACCGTCGACCATTCGAAGGCTGCCGACCGGACGGGTGGCATCCGCCGATATCTGCGTCAGCCAGTCCCGCAACGACGCGCTCACCTGGCGGACCGCATGGTCGTCCAATTGCGCGCGATCGTAGTTGAAGTCGAGGCGCAGCCCCTCCGGTCCGTCGAACACGATGACCGCGATCGGATAGTTGGTCGGCGTCACGTGGTCGACCCGCCCGATCTGCGTCCCGGCTCCGTCGCGCGCGGTGAGCGTCCGATCGATCGGATAGTTCTCGAACACCATCAGGCTGTCGAACAGTGGCTGCCCGGCCCTGTCGGCCAGGCGCTGGATCTCGTGCAGCGGCAGCCACTCATAGTCGCGCGCCGCGACGCTGTGCGCCTGCAGCGCGCGCAGCCAGTCGCCGGTCGCGGTGTGCGGATGCGCGCGGTCGATCAGCGGCAGCGTGTTGATGAAGAGGCCGACGATATGCTCGGCGCCGGCCAGCTCGGCCGGACGGCCCGAGACCGTGACGCCAAAGCAGACCGCTCTTTGCCCGGTATACTGCCGCAGCAATTGCGCCCAGGTCCCCTGCAGCAGCGTGTTCATCGTGATGCGCTGCTGTGTCGCGAACCGCCGCAGGCGAGCCGCGAGATCGCCGTCCACGCGCAAAGTCAGCCGGCCATGGCCGCTCGCAGCGTCGATCGCGCGGCTGGCGCGCAAGGCACCGGCCAGCGGCGTGGGCTCGAAATTGCGCAGCGTCTCGCGCCAGACATCCGCGGCTGCCGCCTGGTCGCGCGTCTGCAGCCAGGCGATGTAGTCGCGGTAGCTGCCTTGCGCCGCCGACGGCGCATGGCCGCCGATCTGCTGAAGGACGTCGGCAAGCAGCCGCGCCGAGCTCCAGCCGTCAAGCACGATGTGATGATGCGTCCAGATCAGCCACAGCCTGTCTTCGCCGAGCCGGATCAGCCGCAGCCGCTGCAGCGGCGGCCGCGTGATGTCGAAGCCAGGCTCGCGCTCGTGCACCGCCGCCTCCGCAAGCGCCGCATCGATCTCCGCCGCCGCGGCCCCATCCGCGATACGGCCACGCCAATCCTCCTCGACCACGGGCACGTCGAGCTGGCGGTATACGATCTGCTGGGCCGCGCCGGACAATTGCTGCCAGACAAACCCCGTCCGCAGCGCCGCATGCCGCGCGCTCGCCGCCTGCCATGCCGCACGCACCTGCGACGGCGTCACCCCGCGGAGCTCGATCGAGAGCTGGTTGACATAGACGTCATCAGCGCCATCGCGCAGCGCATGGAACAGCAAGCCCTGCTGCATAGGCGACAGCGGATAGATGTCCTCGACGGAGCGACAGTCGATCGTCGCGCAGAGCCTGTCGAGCGCCGCCTGATCGAGCCCCGCGACCGGAACGTCGGACGGGGTCAGACCGCCGGCAGCGCCGAGGCAGTGATCGACGAGACCACGCAGCGCCGCGCGATAGAGCTCCGCGAGCCGTTCGACGGTGGCGCGCCGATAGCGCCGGCTGCCATAGCGGAAGCCGAGACGCAGCTGTCCGTCGCGCACCTCGCCATTGATGGTGAGCCAAGCCCGCAACGGCGTGTCTGTGGCCCGCATCGGTCCCGGATTCTCCGGCGCGATCCGGTACGGCGCCGACGCGCCGAGCTGCCCATCGAAGCGGCCGAGATAGTTGAAGACGATGCGCGGGCTTGGCGTCTGCGATAGCGCCTCACGCTGCTCCTTCGCGCCGAGATAGCGCAGGACGCCATAGCCGAGCCCGCGGTCGGGCACGGCGCGCAAGCTCTCCTTGACGCGGGCGATGAGCGCACGGTCGGTCTCGCTGCCGCCGTCGAGACAGACCGGAAATGCGGTGGTGAACCAGCCCACCGTCCGCGTGAGATCGACGTCCGCAAAGACATCCTCGCGGCCGTGGCCCTCGAGCTCGATCGCGACGCCATCGATCCCGCTCCAATTCCAGAGCGCACGCGCCAGCGCGGCCAGCAGCAGGTCGTTGACCTGCGTGCGATAGGCCGCAGGCGCGGCATCGAGCAGCTGTTCGGTCAGCTCCGCCTCGACGTTGAGCACGACCTCCTCGGCCTCGGCCTCGACATCGGCGCCGCCATGATCGTCGTCACAGGGCAGCGCGCGGCCGCGCGAGGACGCCAGCCAGAAGGCCATCTCGCCAGCCAACCGATCGGACGCCGCATGCGCGCGCAGCCGTTGCACCCATGACGACGGTGCGGAGCTCGTGGACGGCAGGGTGACGGCGGCCGCCCGCCCTGCCAGTTGCTCATAGGCCATCGTGATGTCTTCGAGCAGGATCCGCCATGACACGCCGTCGACGGCGAGGTGATGGACCGCGATCAGCAGCCGCTGGCTGCCGTCGGCCATGTCTAACCCGACCGCGCGCAGCAGCGATCCCGCTGCCAATGACAGGCTCGCCTGTGCCGCCGCCGCGATCGCACCGATGTCGGCCGGCTCGGCCGCCGTGCGGATCCAAAGCAGCTCAGCCTCGGCAGGCAGATCGACCGGCGCCGCCTGCCATTCGCCCGCGACCTGACGGTACGTCATGCGAAGCGCGTCGTGATGCCTCACGATGGCGGCGAGTGCCCGCTGCAACACGCTCCAGTCGATCCGGTCCCGCGGGATCAGAAGCGCCGCCTGGTTGAAGTGATCGCGGTTGGGAATGTCGTCGGCAAAGAAGCGCAATTGGATCGGCAGCAGCTCCGCAGCGCAGGCGTTCATTGCGTTGCGTGCTGCTGCCGGCGGCGTCATGGCCGGTGCGGAGGTGGTCGCAACCACACCGGCCAGCGCCGCTATCGTCTGCTGCGCGAACATTTGCTTCGGCGTCAGCCTGACGCCGCGCTTGCGCAGCCGCGCGATGATCTGGAGGCTCAGAATGGAGTCGCCGCCGAGCTCGAAGAAATTGTCATTGCGGCCGATCCGCTCGCGGCCGAGCACGTCCTGCCAGACTTCGGCGATCGCCTGCTCCACCGCGCCGACAGGGGCGGCATAGGACAGCACGACGTCCTCGTCCGGCTGCGGCAGCGCCGCGCGGTCGAGCTTGCCGTTGGCGGTCAGCGGCAGCCGCTCGAGCACGACGAAGCGCGAGGGCACCATGTAGTCCGGCAGCATCGCCGAGAGCTGGTGCCGCAGCGCCTCCGGCTGCAACACGACGTTTGTCGCGGCAACACAATAGGCCACGAGCTCCTGGCGTTCCCGCTCCGCGTCGACGGCGCGGACCACGACGGCGGCATCGGCGACGCCATTCAACGAGCAGACGGCGCGGCCGATCTCGGCGGGCTCGACGCGGTAGCCGCGCAGCTTCACCTGATCGTCGCGCCGGCCCACGAACACGACCCGACCCGCCTGATCACAGCGCACCAAATCGCCGGTGCGGTAGAGGCGTTCGCCTGAGACTCCGAACGGATCGGGGACGAAGCGCTCGGCCGTCTGTCCAGGCGCGCCGCGATAGCCGCGCGCCAGCCCGGCGCCACCGATGTAGAGCTCACCAGCGACCCCGGCCGGCACGATATTCAACGCATCGTCGAGAACGTAGGCGCGCAGGTTCGCAAGCGGCAATCCGACCGGCACCACACCTTCGGCGTCGGCGTCCGTCCACTCATGGGTTATCACGCCGACCGTCGTCTCGGTCGGGCCGTAGTGATTGACGATCCGGCAGTGCGGCCGCAGCCGACGGACCTCTGCGATCAGGCCGGGATCGCAGGCCTCGCCGCCGAGGATCAGCACGTCGCGTGGCAGGATGTCGGCCGAGCGCCGCGCCCGCAACAGGCCGCGCAGATGGCTCGGCACGATCTTGAGGACGCCGATCTCGCCATCGCGCATCGCTTGCGCAAACGCATCCGCATCGAACGCGGCATCGGCCGGCAGCAGGTTCAAGGTCACACCGCTCGCGAGCGCGCCGAACAGCACGGTGTGGCCGAGATCGGCGGCGACCGTCGAGACCATCGCCATGCCGCCGCCGGCAGGCGGCTGCAGTCGGAACGGCAGCGCCTGCACGTAGTTGGCGAGCGCGCCGTGCGAGACGGCAACTCCCTTGGGCGCGCCGGTCGAACCCGAGGTGTAGATGATGTAGGCGGTCTGCGCCGGATGGGGCCGCGGGGCATCGAACGCGGACGCATCGCCGCGCTCAGTGCCGTCGAGTGTACGACAGGCCAGCGCCCTCGCCGCAGCCAGATGCTCGCCGGTTGCGATCAGGATGCCAATCTCGCCGTCCCGAAGGATGCGCGCAACGCGCGCCACCGGCCACGCCGGATCGAGCGGCACGACAGCGCCGCCCGCCTTGAGGACGCCGAGCAGCGCCGCGACGAAGGCCGGCGACCGCTCGATCCACAACGCCACCGGCGTCTCGCGCGTGACGCCGGCCGCGACGAGCGCGCCCGCGATGTGGTCCGACCAGCGCGCCAGCCCGGCTGCGCTGACAGTGTCCTGTCCCTGACGCAGCGCGACCCGGTCGTCGCGGCCCGCAAACGCAGTGCCGATCAGATCGAGGATATCCGTCGCGGGGAAGCTCTTCGCCTCCGCTGCGACGGTCTGCCTGACGTCCCGCGCGATCGCGAAGTCGCGCAGCGGCCGGTCGGGACCGGCCGCGATCTGCCGCAGAAAATCGACGAGCTGGCCGCCGATCCGCTCGACCGTGGCAGCATCGAACAGATCCGTCGCGAAATTCAGGCTCGCATTCATGCCCGTCGGCCCGTCGGCAATGTCGAGCGCGAGATCAAAATGCGAGCCGGCGAGATCGACGATCCGCGTCTCGGCGCGCAGGCCGTCGCCGAGCGCAAGTCCGGCCGGCGCGGCCATGTAGTTGAACTTGACCTGGAACAGCGGATTGTGGCCGCCGGAGCGGGCCGGCTTGAGCGCATCGACGAGACGGTCGAACGGCAGATCCTGATGCGCGAGCCCGGTGATGACCTCCTCTTTCGCCTGCGCCAGCAGTTCGGCGAAGCTCATGCCGTCGGCCACGTCGGCCCGCAACACCAGCGTATTGACGAAGCAGCCGATCAACGATGCCAGCTCGGCCTGCCGGCGTCCGGCGACGGGCACGCCGACGCGCAGGTCGGAGCGGCCGGAGTAGCGGAACAGCAGCAACTGATAGGCGGCGAGCAAAAGCATGAACATGCTGACGCGATGCTCCCTGGCGAGCGCGCGCAGCTTCAGCGCCAGATCGGGCGGGATCGCGAGGTGGATGGTGTCGCCGCGATAGCTCGGCACCGCCGGTCGCGGCCGGTCGAACGGCAAGGCGAGCGGCGTATCCGCATCGCCGAGCCGCCCGCGCCAATAGGCGAGCTGCTGCGCGGCCTCGGGGCCGGCGAGCCACTCCCGCTGCCAGGCGGCGTAGTCGGCATATTGGATGGCGGATGGCGGCGGCAGCGCGACTGCTCCGCGCCGGAGCCCGTCATAAAGCGTAGCGATCTCAGCCAGCAGCACGTCGAGCGAGAGGCCATCGGCGACGATGTGATGCGCCGACAAAAGCAGTTCGTGGCGATCGTCCGCGAGCTGCATCAGCACCGCGCGCAGCAGCGGGCCATCGACGAGATCGAACGGCCGCGCCAGCTCCTCGCGTGTCCGCGCCGCGGCCCGCGACGCGCGCTCCGCTGCCGGCCTGCGCCGTAGATCCTCGACCGCGACGGGAATCTCGGTTGCCGCATGGATCACCTGCACGACACGACCGTCCGGCGCGGCAAAGCTGGTGCGCAGCGTCTCGTGTCGCGCAATGATCTCGGTCAGCGCCTGCACCAGCAGCGCCTGATCGAGCGCGCCGTCGAAGCGGAGCGTGCAGGCGATGGTGTAGGCCGTGCTGGCCGGGTCCATGCTCCAGAGGAACCACAGCCGCTCCTGCGCGGGCGACAGCAGTTCGCGCACGCCCTCCGGGGCCGGCTGCAGCGGCGCCAGCGCTCTTGCATCGGTGCCGGCCGCATCGACCAGCGCCGCAAGCGCTGCGAGCGTCGGCGCATCGAAGAAGCTGCGCAGCGCGAGCTCGATTCCGAACTGCTCGCGCACCATCGCCGCGACCTGGGCGGCTGCGACCGAATTGCCGCCGAGCATGAAGAAGTCGTCGCCGCAGCCGACGGCCGTGACCCGGAGCACATCCCGCCAAATCAGCGCAAGACGGCGTTCGGTTTCCGTTGCAAGCTCCGAGGACGGCGACCGGTCCGCCGCCTCACGCCGCCGCTCGAACACCCTAAAACTGTCGAGCGTGCCGTGCGCCCACCCGGCGCGGCAGGCGGAGCGCTGCAGCTTGCCGCTGGTGGTCAACGGCATGCCCTGCGGGTTCAGCAGCACGACCACCGCCGGATAATCTTGCGTCTGCCGCATGACCGCATCGCCGATCGCCTTGATCAGCACATCGGCCGGCGTCCGCCGCAGCACCGCCCTGCTGAACTCGGCCGCCACGCCGATGCCTTCGGCGCCATCGATCTCGACCGGGAAGGCCGCGACGCGCCCCTTCCGGACCGAGGCCACGTCGGACTCGACAGCCTGCTCCAGGTCGAATGGATAGATGTTCTGGCCGCGAACGATCAGCAGATCCTTGAGCCTCCCGGTGACGACGAGCTCGCCGTCACGGACGAATCCGAGGTCGCCGGTCCGCAACCAGCGCGCGCCGTCGCGAAGGACGAACGTCTGCTGCGTCGCCTCGGGATTGTTCCAATAGCCCTGCGCGACGCTCGGACCCGCGACCCAGATCTCTCCGACTTCGTTCGCCTCGGCCTGGGCGGACGCATCGGTTCTCATGATGCGGACGGCGTGACCGTCGGCCACGGTGCCGCAGACCATCAGGTCCGTCCCTGCGTCGGTATCGGCAACACGGCCGCCAGCGAGTGCTGCGGAATCGAGCATATGACAAGCCGCCAGGCTCGCGCTGTCGCCTGCGGTCACCAGCAAGGTCGCCTCGGCAAGGCCGTAGCAAGGCGTCAGAACGCGAGGATCGAGGCCCGCGGGCCGGAAGCGCGCGGCAAAGCGATCCAGCGTCGCGCGCCGCACGAACTCCGAGCCGGAGAACGCGAAGCGCCAGCGGCTAAGGTCCAGGTGCGCGATCGCCGCATCCGAGATCCGGTCCGCGCAGAGCGCGAATGCGAAGTCCGGCCCGCCGCTGCAGGTGCCGCCGTGGCGATCGATGGCCTCGAGCCATCGCCGCGGCTGCTCGAGGAAATTGCGCGGCGTCATCAGCACCGCGGTGAAACCCGTGAACAGCGGATTGAGCAATCCGCCCATCAATCCCATGTCGTGATAGAGCGGCAGCCAGCTGACGAACACGTCATCCCGGGTGCCGCCGAGCACCGCCTCGATCGCAATCTCATTGGCGACGAGGTTTCGGTGGGTGACGCAGACGCCCTTCGGCTGCGATGTCGAACCCGACGTATATTGGAGGAACGCGATCGCATCGCCGTTCAGCTCCGTCTCGCGCCAGGAGACGGCCGCGCCGACCGGCACCTCGTCGACGGCAACGACATCGGCCCGGGTCTGGCCCACACAGGCCGTGACGGCGTCGCGAAGCCGCGCCTGGGTGAGAATGAGCCGTGGCGCCGCATCGCGCAGGATGCCGTCGAGGCGGCTGGCGTAGCGCTCCCTGCCGGCCTCCGGCGGATAGGCCGGCACGGCAATGACCCCGGCATAGAGACAGGCGTAGAATGCAACCGCATAGTCGGGCCCGTTCGGCAGCAGGATCACGGCACGTTCGCCGGCACGCGCGATCTCCTGCAAATGCGCGGCAAGGGCACGGATGCGCCGGTCCAGCGCCGCGAATGACAGCTCGTCGATGACGTCGTCGCCTTCGATGAAGCGCAATGCCGGATGATCGGCACGCGAGGCGGCATGCTCACGGAGTCGTTCGACGAGGGTCTGTGGCGGCATCTTGCGAAGGTCCGATCGCGGCTGGTGGTCGATTGCGCGGATTCAGTTCACGCGATGGGCCTGCGCCATCGCGACGATCACCCTGCGCGGCCCCTTGAACGGCTCGCGCGCGTGCGCAGTCAGCATGTTGTCGAGCATGACGACGTCGCCGGTCTGCCACGGGAAGACGATCTTGTGCCGGTCGAGCACGCGGCGGACCGTGGCCAGCGTCTCATCCTCGATCGGCGCACCATCGCCGTAGAACGCATTGCGCGGCAGCTCGAGCGGATCGCCGACGATGTCGAGAAGACTCTCCCGAACCTCGGGCGCGAGGCTGGAGACGTGGAACAGATGCGCCTGATTGAACCACACCATGTCCCCGGTCACGGGGTGCACCGCGGTCCCCTGGCAGACCTGCCGTGTCCGCAATTCGTCGCCATCCTTCCATTCGCAGGCGATGGCATGCGCGGCGCAATAGGCCTCGACTTCGGCCTTCGACTCCGTGCCGAACACCTGCCGCCAGTCGACGTCGAGACCGCTGCCATAGTTGCGGACATACATGACGCCGCGCTCGGCGAAACGGTTGCGGATCGCGGCAGGCATGTCGCGGTGAATGAGCCGGCCGTCGGCGACCGGCGTTTCGCCACCCTGCTGCGCCGCCTGCTCGCAATAGAACCAGATCTTCATCGGCCAGTCGCGCGTATAGGCCTGCTCGTTGTGCAGCGGGATGCTCTGGTGCGGCGGATATTCGGTCGATGTGTAGACGCCGGCGCTGACCTTCGATCGCGGCGTCGAGCCGAATTCGTAGGACAGCAGCGGATGGCCGAAGCTCGCGGCAAAGCTCCTGAACGCCTCGGCGCCATCGAGATGGAAGCCACGGAAGAGAATTCCGCCGCAGGCGTAGAGCTGACGCTCGATCATGTCGCGGACGTCGCTGACGGCCTCTATCAGCGGCTGCTGCTCGCGGCTGGCCCGCAGAAGGAACGGCAACGAATCTTGCTCTACTTTAGATTGTGTTGCGAACATGACCTCTCCCCGTCTCCCGTCGATTTCAGCATCAAAGTCTCATCACCAGCCGGCTCGCCGGCTGGGCCACGCTTTCGGCACGCCGCTCAAGGCCCCGCGCGAGCAACGGCGAGCTCCGGCCGGGCCGCGCGTGCCAGCAATGCGGCAAGGAGATTCAGCAGCTCCGCCTGCCGGCTATGGATGAAGAAATGGTCGCCCGGCAACGTGTCGCGGCCGAACGCGCCGGAGGTCTCGGCCCGCCACGCCTCCAGCGCCTCGGCGCGCGTCTCGTCGAGATCGCCGCCGAACACGTGCAGCGGACAGGGCAACGGCTGGCGCCGCTGATAGACGTAGGTCCCGCACATCAGGAAGTCGGCCCGCAGGATCGGCAGCGCGCTGCGCATGATCTCCATGCTTTCGAACGCCTCCGGCGGTGTGCCGTTCAGCCTGAGAAGCTCGTCGCGCAACGCGTCGTCGCCGAGCGGCTCGCGCCAGCGGCTGCCGTCGCGCACGGCCGGCGCTTCCGTTCCGGACACGAGCAACATCTGCGGCCCCGGCGCACCGCGCGCGAGCAGCCGGTGCGCGAGCTCGAAGGCGAGCAAGCCGCCAAGACTGTGCCCGAACAGAGCGTAGGGCTGCGCCAACGGCGCCCCGATCAGTTCGGACGCGAGCTGATCGGCCAGCACGGCCGCATCCGTCTGCAGCGGCTCGTCCATCCGCGCCCCGCGTCCTGGAAGCTCCAGCGGCAGGACCTCGATCCAGGACGGAAGACCTCTCCTCCAGCGCGCGTAGACCATGGCGCTGCCGCCGGCATGGGGCAAACAGATCAGCCGCATGGCAGCCATCCTCCCTCGCTTCAGGATTCGGCAGAGGCCTGCGTGTTCTCCTGCATGAATTTCCGCAGCGAGAGCGGCCGCATGTCGGTCCACACCTGTTCGATATGGTCCAGACATTCCTTCTTGTTCCCGGTGACGCCTATGGCCGTCCACCCGTTCGGAATGTCCTTGAATGTCGGCCAGATCGAATATTGCTCTTCGTGATTCACGACGACGGTGAAGGTGACGTCGTCCCTGTCGAAGACCATCATGACCGGCTACTCCCTACTAACAAGCGACGTTGATGAACTACGAGTAATGCAGTTGATAATGACAGTCAAAAGGATACCGCCGATCGAAGTTTTTAATCTCTCCAAGGTGACACGCAGGTGACGACTCAACATCTGGATGCATCGTCTTCAAGTCGGCGATTCCGGCGGCTCTACAGCAATTGCCGTGTAGTTCGGTGTTGAATCACGCTCCATTCGCTTGCCCGTCTTGGCATGCGCGCCACGGACCGCACGCTCTCCGTCGCTTGGACATGCAACTCTACGCGTCGCTCCAACTAACCAAGCCGCCGCACATCTGCCGTGCGGCGGCCTGGTCGCCCTCATGTACGTCGACGCTTCAGAAGTTGAACGTCGTGGAAACGAGGTAGGTGCGCGGCGCGCCCAGCGTGATCACGCCACTATAGGCGGACGCCCAATAGGTCTTGTCGAACACGTTCTCGACGCTGGCGCGAACGATGATCGGCTTGCCGTTCCACGGCGAGGTGAACTTGTAGCGCGCGCCCAGGTCCACTCGCGTCCAATCTGGCAACGAGAGCGTATTGGTTGCGTTGACATATTGCGCGGCCGTGTAGACGACCCGGCCCGTCAGGGTCAGGTCGCGTGCGAACGGCGTGTCCCATTCGGCGCCGAGATTGACCGTCAGTTCGGGCACACCGATGGCGCGCTTGCCGTCCGTCGTGCCGCCTTGCGTCTTCTCCTGCACGCCGTGGGTGTAGGCCGCGCCTCCGAGCAGGCGCAGCTCCGGCGTGATCTCGCCGAACACGTTGAACTCAGCTCCGGTATTTCGCTGCAAGCCGTTGAGCACCTGGGCGGGCAATGCCACCCCTGCCGTTGCGACGCTGATGATGCTCGGGCGCGAGATGTCGAAGGCGCTGAGCGTCGTCGTGATGCGGCCGAAATCGACCTTGATTCCGGTCTCCACCTGCTTGGTCTGCCCGGGTGGAAACACCGTGCCGACATTGCTGAAGTTGCCGGTGACGACGGCCGGGGTCTGCAAACCCTCGATATAGTTGGCGTAGAGCGAGACCTGCTGGACCGGCTTGACGACGAGCGCATAGGCCGGCGTCCAAACCGAGGTGTCCGCGAACGGCCTGCTCGACCCCGGCGCGACGAAATTCGTTATCTCGGTCCCCGCGGTCTGGCGGCGCGCACCGACGGTCAGCTGGATCCTCTTGTCGAGAATGGACATCGTGTCGGAGACGCCGACGCTCCAGAGATTCGCGCCGACGATCTGATTGGCTGCCAGCGTCGACGAGAATCCCGGCAGCGCGATGTTCGAGGGATCACGATAGAGATTCCAAGGCGTCGCCGCCGACAGCGTCCCCGTGACCACACGCTGGGTATAGGTGCGATCGGTGACGGAGTAGCCGACATTGATGGCGTGGTTGACGGGCCCGGTGTCGGCGGTCAGCCGAAGGCCGGCTTCGCCCGCCAACGTCTCATAGGTCTCGCTCCCCGTGAGCGGGGTTCCGGTGAGAACGCCGTTATTGCCGAGAACCGGCGACGTATAGCGATAGTTGATGTTGCTGTCGTGATAGCCGAACCCTGCGTAGGCCGTGATGTGATCGCTGAGATCGACCTCGCCCTTGACCGTCGAGAAGAAATCGGTCGGCGCATAATAGGCCCACGGCATCTGGAAGTTGGTGCCGGACGGCGGCGGCGACGCGATGCTGGTCGTGGTCGGGCCGACCGTGAAGAAGCGAAGCGGCGGATTCAGCTTGTCCGCCTGATAGCCGATATCGGCATCGA
This sequence comes from Bradyrhizobium sp. HKCCYLRH2060, assembly GCF_051168135.1. Classification (NCBI taxonomy): domain Bacteria; kingdom Pseudomonadati; phylum Pseudomonadota; class Alphaproteobacteria; order Hyphomicrobiales; family Nitrobacteraceae; genus Bradyrhizobium; species Bradyrhizobium sp. HKCCYLRH2060. The sequence continues at coordinate 59,726 of NZ_JBNPUK010000007.1, read as the reverse complement.
CGCGTACGTTCTCGCCGTGATAGTCGACCGCGAGGTGAGCATTTCCGAACTCGTCGGTCTGGCGGTCCCACGGCGTATTGCCGTTGGAATACTTGCTGTTGAGACGGACGCCCCACTCCTTGTGCTCGCCGTAGCGGCGGCTGACATCGACCTCCTCGCCGAATTGCGATCGCGACGCGAAGGTCGCCGTGAGTTGCGTGATGTCGGTGTCGGGCGCGTGCTTGGTGATGAGATTGACGCTGCCACCGACCGCACCGCCGCTCGAGGCGCCGGTGCCGCCGACCGTCATGCCGTTGAGCAGAGCCGCCGGCCCCTTGAGCAGCTCGACCCGCTCGATGAAATTGGCGCCCGTCGAATAATACGGCGCAATGCCGGCGAGGCCGTTCAAGGCGTAGTCGCCGCTGTCATAGTAGAAGCCGCGGATGAACAGGCTGTCGGCGCCGCCGCCGGCCGCCTGGATCGTCCGCACCGAGGGATCATTGATCAGCACGTCGCGAATTGTGCGGGCCTGCTGGTTCTGGATGAGCTGCGAGGTGAAGCTCGTCTGGTTGAAGGGCGTGTTCATGATGCCGCGATTGCCGAGGAGTCCGAGGCCGCCGCCGCTGGCGACCTGGCCGCCGGCATAGGGCGACGGCGGCGCGCCGACTGTTCCCGTCGACGGCGTCACGTAGGCCACCGGGGCGGTCGGCGGCAGGTTGCGCGGCGCGACGCGGCGCTGCTGAGCGGTTCGCGTCGCGGTCGCCTGCGGTCTCGAGGCGGTCTGCCGGACTTTCGGCTTCGGCGCGTCGACGGTCACGTCGGGGAGCTTGGTCTGCGCGAAGGCCGGTTGAACGCCTCCGACATTCAGCGTGAGCGCCAATGAGCTCACAAGTCCCAACGACATCGTCAATCCAACGTCTTTATCCAAAATGCGACAAACCATCCTGACACCCCGATCATTCCAAGTTCCAACTCGGCTCGTCGGTGGTCCTAACACACAGGTATTTGAGGATGGCGTCGCGCGGCGTAGAACCCGTCTAACGAACGACAGTCTCGCCGAATCGGTCAGCTCAACAGATTGCCGCTACTACGAGATTTTTTTCCCGCCGCTTCTTTGAAGCCTTCCAAAGAAGCGCATGTCGCGCGGAAGGCCGACGTGATCGTGTCGGCTGATACAACTCAGGACACCAATCGTCTCGAACTCATCGAAATCATTTCGATCAATCGTACGATGATAACTAATCACATTGCCACTTTTGAATCAATCTTTGCGTTCAAATGCGCCGCATCTCCGCCGCGCCGCGCGCAGATCGGAGAGAGCATCGTGACCGTTGTATCTGTTTGTTTCCGGGGCGGAGAGACGCCGCTCGCGGCGGCGCTCACTGCGCGAGACCGATCACGCGCCGCCGACGCAGCGTGCGGCCATCGCGATGACGCGGCGCGCGAGAGAAGACGCGTAAGAGAAGAGATGCGTGGGATCGTTGGCCGGCCGAGCGCGTAGTCCCGCGGCCCGGATCGAGGTCAATGATGCGGGGCGTCTTCCGCCGACCGGCGGCGGACGTCAGCGCTCAGAGCGGCCCATCCTGCGTTCCGGCCTGAGCGCCCTGCATTCCGGCCTTCGCGCCGCGGCTCCGTCTCGTGCCGTAGGCGAGCGACAACAGGATCGGAATCGACAGCCCGAGCCAGCACAGGCCATCCCACAGGCCGTCGCCGAACAGTCCGAAGGCGAGCCCGGCTGCGGCGACGAGGCCGATCAGCAGCGGCGCACGAAACACCTGCCAGGTCGAGAGTTGCGCGACGCGGGAGGACGGCGTCGCCGAGGCAGCGGAGGAGCTCATGTCGACACCACTGCCGGCGCGGCCGATGCCACGACACCTGACGCCTTCCTGCGGAAGCCCCAGCGCTTGGCGGCCCACAGATAGAGTCCACTGCACAGCACGATGATCGTGATCACGTCGAGAGCGGCCCAGATGATCTTCAGCGGCAAGCCGCCGTAGTCACCGAAGTGCAGCGGCCGCGATACCTGCAACGCGGTGAGGTACCAGGCGAGCTCGGGCACGACCATCTTGCTGCTGTCCTGGGCGTCGACCAGGACCGGCTTGAACATGCGCGCGGTGAACGGCGCGCGGCCCTTGGTCCAGATCATCAGGTGCTGCGGGCTGCCGAACCGCGTCGTCGTCGGCAGGGTGATGGACGTCACCAGCCGGTCCGGGAATGCGGTGCGGACGGCGCCGACGGCGGCCTCGATCGACTTTGCTTCCGCCAGCGGCTTGCCCTGATAGGGCGCGAGCAGCGCCGGCATGGTCTTTGCGCGCCAGAGGTCGAACAGCGGCACCGCCAGCGTGTTGATGGTGCCGGTCAGACCGACCGCGAGCGCCCAGCTCACCGTGACGATGCCGAGCAGATTGTGCAGGTCGAGCCATTTCAGCCGCGCCGAGCGATCCCGCACCGTGCCGAACTGCAGGCGCCGCATGAAGGGCCAGTAGACCACGACGCCCGAGACGATGGACGCCGCGAACACCAGTCCCATCAGTCCGAGAAAGAGCTCGCCCGGCAGGCCGGTGAACATGTCGCGGTGGATGCGCAGGATCACGTCCATGACGTCCTGATGCGGCGCCTCCTCGCCGAGCACGACGCCGGTGCGCGCATCAACGGTGAGCCGATGAAACTGCCCGGGCACCGGAATGGCGGTCGGCGACATCGCGACCACGATCAGCGGCTCCGCCTGCTTCAGGCTCACGAACAGCGCATGCTGCTGCGGCAACTGCTGCTTGGCCGCCGCGATCAGGCGGTCGAGCGGCAGCAGCGGCGTGTCGGCCGGCATCGCCGGCGCGGCGATCTCGTCCTCGAACAGATGATCGATTTCCTCATGGAAGATCAGCGGAAGCCCGGTCAGGCACAGCATCAGCAGGAAGATCATGCTGATCAGCGACGTCCACGTATGAACCTGAACCCACAGCCGCATGCGCTCGAACCCACCCTTCGTCATCGACGTTGCACGTGTTGAGCCGAACGTCCGGCAAGAGAAGGGCCGCAGCAAACTGAATCGATCTAAAGCCGTTGGAATTTCTTTAAAGTAGCGCGCCTGTCTGCCGCAACCAGCGGAGCCGCAACGTGAATTTCGATCGTACCTCGCACCATCGATGCCCAGCGGGGGCGCGTCTCACCGCCGCGACGTCGCGCGCCGACGTCGCTGCTGCCGATGTCTCGGACACAGTTCGAATCGTTTCCGCGCATGGCCGCGCGGAATGCAACCGGCTCCGGCTGCATCCAACGATGCGCCAGAGCCGGGCCACAGATGAGTTCCCGCCTCAGAATGGGTAGTGCCGCTCGCCGGTCTGCACCGTGATCCAGCGCAGCTCGGTGAACTCGTCGATCGCGGCCTTGCCGCCGAAGCGGCCATAGCCGGAGGCCTTGACGCCGCCGAACGGCATCTGCGGCTCGTCATGCACCGTCGGCGCGTTGACGTGGCAGATGCCGGATTCGATCCGCTTGGCGACAGCGATCGCGCGAGCGATGTCGCGGCCGAACACCGCCGACGACAGGCCATATTCGGTGTCGTTGGCGACGCGCACGGCCTCGTCGACGCCGCTGACGCGCACGACGGTGACGACGGGACCAAAACTCTCCTCGCCATAGATGCGCATCGCCGGCGTGACGTGATCGACGATGGTCGCGGGCATGATCGTGCCGCTGCCGCGGCCGCCGGCCGCCAGCACCGCGCCCTTGGCCACCGCGTCCTCGATCAGGCCGCCGACACGGTCGCAGGCGGCGGCGCTGACCAGCGAGCCCAGCACCACGTCGCCCTTGCGCGGATCTCCGTAAGGCAGGCTGTTGGCCTTGGCGGCGAACTTCGCGACGAATGCATCCGCCACCTTGTCGTCGACCACGATGCGCTCGGTCGACATGCAGATCTGGCCCTGGTTCATGAAGGCGCCGAACGCGGCGGCATTCACCGCGGCGTCGAGATCGGCGTCGTCGAGAATGACCAGCGGCGCCTTGCCGCCGAGCTCGAGCAGCGCGCGCTTCAATTGCCTGGCACAGGCCATGGCGATGAGACGGCCGACGCGGGTCGAGCCGGTGAAGTTGACGCGGCGGATCGCGGGATGGGCGATCAGCGCCTCGACCACGGCCTGCGCATCCTCGGGCGCGTTGGTCACGACGTTGACGACGCCGTCGCCGAGACCACCTTCGGCCAGGCACGCGCCGATCAGCCGATGCACGCCCGGGCTCATCTCCGAGGCCTTCAGCACCACGGTGTTGCCGCAGGCGAGCGGCATCGCCACCGAGCGGACACCGAGGATGACCGGCGCATTCCACGGCGCGATGCCGAGCACGACGCCGACCGGCTGACGATGCGCCAGCGCGATGTTGTCGGGCACGTCGGTCGGAATCACCTCGCCCGCGATCTGCGTCGTCATCGCCGCGGCCTCGCGCAGCATGCCCTCGGCGAGATGCACGTTGAAGCCGGCCCAGCCCGCGGTGGCGCCGGTCTCGGCCATCATCAGCGCGACGAACTCCGGTGCATTGCGCGCCAGCGCATCGGCTGCCGCATTTAGCCGCTTGCGGCGTTCGCCAGGGCCGAGCCGGGACCACGCCGGAAACGCCGCCGCGGCGGCATCGGCGGCGCGCAGCGCGTCGTCGATCGACGCCGCCGCGACGATGGTTGCGATCTCGCCGCTGATCGGATTGAGGCGCTGGAAGGTGCGCTGATTGGCGGCGGACTGATCCTTGCCGCCAATCAGCAGATTGATCGCGTTCATGGAAGACTCCCGGATTCGCTGGAGGTTGCTGGAGATTTCGGCGCGCGCGACTGGCCGAGATAGGCGCGCTGGATGTCGGGATTGTTCTTCATCTCGGACGCCGCGCCTTCGCCGGCATTGCGCCCCTGCTCGATCAGGTAGACGCGGTCGGCGATGTCCAGGCTGGCGCGCGCGTTCTGCTCGACCATCAGGATGCCGACGCCGTCGCCGCGGATCGTCTTGAGCGCCCGGAACACCTCGCGGCTCAAGAGCGGCGACAGTCCGAGCGACGGCTCGTCGAGCAGCAGCAGCTCGGGCCGCGACATCAGCGCGCGGCCGATCGCGACCATCTGCTGCTCGCCGCCGCTCATGGTCCTCACGGCCTGGCTCATGCGCTCGGTAAGGCGCGGAAACAGTTGCAGCACGTGCGCGAGCCGCGCGGCCTCGCCGTCGCGGGCGCGCGCCGGATAGGCGCCGAGCTGGAGGTTCTCGGCGACGGTGAGATCGCCGAAGACGCCGCGGCCTTCCGGCACCAGCGCGATGCCGCGCTCGACGATCAGATGCGGCGCGAGCGAGGCGATGTCCGTCCCGCCGAGCCGGATCACGGCCCCGGGCGACGGCCGGATCAGTCCCGCGATCGCCTTCAGCAGGGTCGACTTGCCGGCGCCATTGGCGCCGAGGATGGCGACGATCTCGCCGCGCGCGACCTCGAGCGCGACGTCGGTGAGCGCCTGGTGCTTGCCGTAGGCGTGCGACAGCCGCGCGATCTCAAGCATCGGGCTCTCCGAGATAGGCTGTGATCACGGCGGCATCGGCGAGCACCTCGCCCGGCGTGCCGCGCGCGATCACGTTGCCGGCGCTCATCACGACGCAGCGGTCGCACAGCGCGCGGATCGCATCCATCACATGCTCGACCATCACGATGGTGATGCCGCGGTCGCGCAGGGAGGCGATCAGCCCGATGCCGGTCTCGAGCTCGGTCGGATTGAGCCCGGCCAGCCATTCGTCGAGCAGCACAACACGCGGATGCAACGCCAGCGCGCGGGCGAGCTCCAGCCGCTTCTGGTCGATGTAAGTGAGATCGCCCGCCAGCATCTCCGCCATGCCATCGAGGCCGACCAGGGCGAGCAGCTCATGGATCGATTCCGCGGCCGCACCGGTCTGGCGCGTGCGGAACAACGCCGCCGCCGCGACATTCTCGGCAACCGTCAGGTCCGGCATCACCCGCACCAACTGGAAGGTGCGGGCAAGCCCGAGCCGCGCGATCCGGTGGGCGGCCATGCCGTTGATGACGGTGCCGTCGAAGCGGATGGTGCCGTCCGACGGCACCAGCGCGCCGGAGAGCATGTTGAGCAGCGTCGTCTTGCCGGAGCCGTTGGGACCGATGACGCCGAGGATCTCGCCGGCGCGGACGTCGAGACTGACCTTGTCGACGGCGCGCAGGCCGCCGAAGGATTTGCCGACGGTCTCGGCGATGAGCAGCGTTCCGCCCTGCTCCGGCTTGGCGCCGGCGACCTTGGGCTCGCGCCGCCAGACCCGATCGACCACCCCGATCACGCCCTTCGGCAGCGCCATCACGATGCCGATGAAGATGAGGCCGAGCACGATGCTGAAATGGTTCGGCAGCGCGGCTGTCAGCACCTCGAACAGCAGCACCAGCGGGATGACGCCGAGCACCGGGCCGATCAGCGAGCCGGCGCCGCCGAGCAGCGCCATGATCACGACCTGGAATGAGATCATCGGGTTGAAGGCGATCGCCGGATCGATATAGGTCCAGCGCGGCGCCATGATCGCGCCGGTCACCGACATGAACATCGCGCTGAGGATGAAGACCCCGAGCTTCACCGCCGTCGCATCGATGCCGGAATGGCGCGCGGCGGTCTCGTCGGCGCCGATCGCGCGCAGCGCGAGGCCATAGCGCGAGCGCGTCAGCAGAAAGCCCGTGAGGAAGACCAGCGCCGTCAGCGCGCAGAGCTGCCAGTACAGCATCTCCTGGGTGATGTCGCTGAACAAATAGCGGCCGACCGATTTGTGGATGTTGACCTCGTACCAGATCACGAGCTGGCGGATCAGCTCGGCCAGGCCGAACGAGAAGATGATGAAGTAGATGCCGGACAGCCGCAGCGTCGACAGGCCGGTGATGGCCGCGACGACGGCGCCGACACCCGCAGCGGTCATCAGTTGCAGCGGCCAGCTCAGCGTCTCGCCCGTCGCCGCCGCCGTATAGGCGCCGATGCCGAAGAACGCAGCCGTCGCCAGCGAGACGTAGCGGGTCGGTCCGGAAAACATGGCCCAGGCGGTTGCCAGCACGGTGAAATAGAGAATGCTGATGCCGAGCGCGAGATAGTAGCCGTTGGCATAGAGCGGCAGCGTGACCGCTGCGGCAACGCCGACGAGCCCGATGCACCAGGCGAGAATCTTGCCAGGGCTGATCACGACGCCGCCTTTCCGAACAGTCCGGTCGGCCGGATCAGCAGCACGGCGAGGAACATCGCGAACGTCGCGGCCAAGGTCAGCCCGGGATCGACCAGCCGCGCCACCGCGGTCTCGACGACGCCGAGCAGCAGCCCTGCGGCCAGCGCGCCCATGACATTGCCGACGCCCCCCATGATCGCGACCACCAGCGCCTTCATCGTGAAGACGACGCCCATCGAGGCGTTGAAGGTGAGGAACATGCTGACGAGCACCCCGCCGGCGGCGACCAGTCCACCACCGAACGCAAACGCCAGTCCTGCGAGCCAATCGACATCGATGCCGACGAGCCGCGCGGCATTGGCATCGACCGCGACGGCACGCACGGCCGTACCGATCCTCGTCCGCGTCAGCGCGAGATAGACGCCGGTGCCGATCAGCGCGGCGAAACCGAGCGCGACCAGCCGGTTCACCGCGAGCGTCGAGCCGAGCACCGTCACGGGAATGGAGAGATAGCTGTAGCTGTAATACTGCCCGCCAAAAGCGACCAGCATGATGCCCTGGATCACGAACAGCACGCCGAAGGTGACGAGGATGCTGTCGACCTCCTGGGCACCGGCGTCCTTGCCGCGGCGGATCAGGCGCTGCAGCAACAGCCTGTAGAGCAGCCAGTTCAGCAGTCCCGCGGCGGGCATCGCCAGCAGCAGCGCCAGCAGCGGACTCAGTTGCAGGCCGGAATAGAGCGACAGCGTGCCGAACGCGGCCGCGACCAGCGACTCGCCATAGGACAGGTTCATGATGCGCGCCACGCCATATTGCAGCGTCAGGCCGAGCGCGATCAGGGCATACATGCCCCCCAGCACCAGACCGGGCAACAGGATGTCGAACAGCAGCATGGGATGGTGCCTCTTGCGCGAGGCCCGCGGACGCGCGCATTGACGCGCGTCCGCAAGCTCACGACCTCGTTCCGGCTATTTCCACTCGGGCTTCGGCACGACCGCGGCGCGTGCGCCGGGCAGCGAGGCCGGCGCCAGGGCGTAGAACTCGCCGTTCTGCCACTGGCCGACGCTCCAGACCTCCTGCAGCAGGCCGTCCTTCAGCTTCACCTTGCCGATGATGGTGTCGAAAGAGCCCTCGCGGATCTCCTTGGCGACCGCGGTACGGTCGACCTTGCCGACCTTCTCGATCGCCTGCTGCAGCACCTGCAGGCTGGCATAGGTGATCGGGCTCGCCCAGCGATCCGGCTCCTGCCCGGTCGCCGCCTTGTGGCGGGCGAGATAGTCCTTGAGCGCGGGCGCGTCGGCATTCCAGCCGCCGATGCCCATCACGCCGTCGCTGCCCGCGCCGAACTTGCCCTTGAACAGCGGGAACGCCGTGCCGACGCCGACATAGAAGACCTTCGGATTGTACTTGAGCAGTTGCGCCTGCTCGGTCAGCCCGATCGTATCCGGCGGATAGCTGAAGGCGACGAAGGCATCGGCTTTGCTCGCGATCGCATCCTTGAGCAGCGGCTGCAGATCCTGCGAGCCCATCGGATAGGTCTTGTCGTAGGCGACGGTCAGTCCGGCCTTCTTGAAGGCCTCGCGCCCGGCGGCGGCCAGCTCGATGCCGAACTGATCGGCGACGCTGACCATCGCGACGCTGCCGCCGATCTTGCCCTCGCTCTTCAGCTTGCCGAGCAGCTCGGCGAGCCCGTTGGAGATCTGCGCCGACGTGCCGAGCCAGAAGGTGGCATTGGCCCAGCGCTTGGCGAGCTCTGGCGCCTTGTCGGTCACCGACGTCACCGCGAGATGCGGATAGCCGAGCCGGTTCAAGGTCGGACCGACCGCAAGGTTGAGACCGGTGCCCCAGGGCGGCAGGATGAAGTCGACCTTGTCCTGGTTGGCGAGGCGCTCGATCGCCTTCACCGCCTCTTCCGACGAGCTGCGGTCGTCATATTCGACGATCTCGACCGGCAGCCGCTTGTCGCCGAGCTTGATGCCGCCGGCCGCGTTCACGTCCTTCACCCAGAGCTGATAGTTCGGCAGCGTGGTGATGCCGGCGCCGCCGGCATAGGGGCCGGTCTTCGAGATCGCGTAGCCGATGCGGATCTTGTCCTGTGTCTGGGCCTGCGCGGCCGATACGGCAAAGCCGGCTGCGATCGCCGCCGCTCCCGCGATCCGCAGCACCTGACGACGGTTGGTCGAAGTCATGTCCTTGTCCTCCTCCCATGTTCACGCGCGCGGACCGCGCGGGTGAATCGGTGACGTTCCTCTGCCCCGGCGTCGTCCGCGGTTTTTTGTTTGCGGTCGTCGGGACTTGACGAGGGAAACACCGCAGGCTTGGGTGGCGCAATGGACAGTTCCGGCAAAAGAGTGCACTTTTCTGGGGCGACGACTGCGCGTAATGCCGCGCCTCGGACGCTGCCGCCGGTGGCTCGCGGCACCCCGGCAGCGCTCGGCGCCGAAGCCATTCCCACGCATTTCGAGGCACGGCGCTGGGCCCTGCGGTCGGATGCCGCGCGGCCGTTCGTCCACCTGCTCTGCCTCTCCGCCGGGGCTGCCTCGGCGCGCTTCGCCGATGACGAAATCCAGACCTGGTCCGGTCCGGCGCTGGTCTGGCTGCCGGCGGGAGAGGCCGAGCATCTCGACGTCGCGGCCGGCTCGGCCGGCCATCTCCTGCGGCTGCGCTCCGGGCTCTGGCACCGCCACCTGCCTTCCTCCGCCGAGCCCGCCTATCTCGACCTCGCAGGCACCGAGGCCGTCCTGGCCTTCTCCGTCACGGCTGAGTTCGCTGCGGTCATCGCGCGCTCGATCGCGGCGATTGCAGCCGAGATCGAAAATCCCTCACGGCGCGGCGCGGCCTCGATCATGTCATCGGAGCTGACCCTGTGCGTGCTGCGCTTCTGGCGGCTGTTTGCCGACGAGAGCGCCGGCGAGGCGCAAGGCTCCAGCGCCGAGATCCTGAGCCGCTTTCGCCGGCTCGTCGAGGAACGCTTTCATCAGCAACTGCGGGTCGCCGACTACGCCGCACTGCTCGGCGTGACGGCGGACCGCCTGCACGCGCTGTGCACCCGCGTGCTGCAGCGGTCACCGAGCGCGCTGATCCAGCAGCGCGTCATTCAGGAAGCGGCGACCCGGCTCGAAACCACCACTGCAACGATCAAGCAGATCGCCTTCGCGCTCGGCTTCAAGGACAGCGCCTATTTCAACCGCTTCTTCGTCAGGCACACCGGTCAATCGCCGGGCGCCTGGCGCAAGGGTCTTTCGTCGCAGCGGACCAAAGGCCAGTCACGGACCATGCTCAACTTCGCCGACTGGCCGTGACGGCGCGGCTCAGCCAGGCGCCTCGGTCACTCTCTTTGTCAGTCCAGGACGACGCGTCAGCGTCGGACCAGCAGATCCCGAGTTCGGACGGGCGACGCGACCGCTGGATGCTCAATGCGCCAGGAAACTGATTTCCGCTGCGCGATCAAGCTGATTTGGCCTGTCCAGTCCCCGCCCCGAAAATATTTCCCTTTCGTTTTTACGGAAATCGTGATCTTATCTGCCTATCCCGCCTCGAGCTGAGGGGCGTATCGCGGTCGTCACGACATGCGAGGCGGGGAGCGGTGGGCGGGGTGGATTGCAGCGCGGGTTGCTCGCGCCGACGAACAATTCGCCACGCACGGTCAAGTCGCGCGGTCCTGATATCCCGATGCTGATATCAACTCACGTCGAGGCCCTGGCTTCGCGTGGGGATGGTGGCCAGAAAGCCCGGCGCACCAGGGAGAACGCGAAGCAGCCGTTCAACCATCGCGCAGGGAGGGCCGGGTTTCCGGCTGACCTGTGGTACCTGCCGCCTGCATTTTTTTCGCAGGCGGGCCACGGGCCTCAGTCGAGGTCCGGCCTTCCCTGCGCCCTCACGCTTTCCGAGGGCCTCACGACGCATCACCCGGACGGGCCATCCGCCGCGGGATCGCGCGATCATGCGCGCCTTTCCGCAAGCGAGGCGACCTGATGCTTCCACATTGATGTCAAATCGTCGCAGGCTTGAACGGTCCCGCCGGCATCGAGGACACCCGAGGGAGCCGTCCGACATCGTTCCCCCCTCCCCGGAGCGACCGCGAGCAATCCGGCACCGTTGCTACTCTGCCACGAATGCGCTATGAGTTGAACATGATCAGCCGGTCCTGGTCGCACTCGAAATGCCAGTACCGCAAACCGATGCTTCGCGCTCGGCGCGCGACGTCGGTCGATACGGGCGCCGCGATCGCGCCCTCATCGCAAGCTCCGCGCTTCGCGCTCATTCGCATTCCGTAGTCGTGTCCGGGAGCCCGAACGCAGATGGATTGTGAAACCTGTGGTCGGCCCAATCCACCGGGCTCGGACGTCTGCGGCGGGTGTGGCGGGGCGTTGCGACAGCCGTCATCCGATACGACGACGAGCTCGCGCCTGCTCGGCATGCATCGCGCCGAGCGGCGGCAGGTCACGGCGCTGATCTGCGATCTCGTCGGCTCCGTCTCGCTCACGGTCAGGCTCGATCCGGAAGATATGACCAGCGTCATCGACGCCTTCCTGACGACCTGCGAAAACGTCATCGGCCACCATGGCGGCGCCATCACGCAATATGCCGGCGACGGCGTGCTCGCCTATTTCGGCTATCCGCGCGCAGGGGAAGACGATGCAGCCACCGCGATCCGCGCCGCCATCGCGCTACGCGACGCCGTCGGCCGGCTCGAGGCCCCGCATGGACAGAAGCTGCGCCTGCGCATCGGCATCGCCACCGGCCTCGTCGTGGTCAGCGACCTCATGCCCCGCGCCGACGGCCGCCCGGTCGACATCGTCGGCGAGACGCCGAATCTGGCGGCGCGGCTGCAATCGATCGCCGCCCCCGACAGCATCGTCGTGGCCCGGACCACCGAGCGCATCGCGCGCGGCATGTTCGACTTCCGCGATCTCGGCACGTTCGCGCTGAAGGGATTCGCCGCACCGGTCGAGGCGTTCGAGGTGCTGGAGGAAGCCGCCGTCGCGAGCCGTTTCCACGCCCGCATTCGCGGCGAAAGCTCCCCTCTGGTCGGGCGCGACCAGGAGCTGGCGCGTCTATTCGATTGCTGGGCGGCGGCGCGGTTCGGCAGCGGACAGGTGGTGCTGCTCCATGGCGAGCCGGGCATCGGCAAGTCGCGGCTGGTCGAGGAGCTGCGTCGGCGCGTGGCCGACGTCTCCCAGCTCCAGATGATCTGGCACTGCAGCCCCACCCGTTGTGACAGCGTGCTGTATCCGATCTCGGAGCAGCTCGCGCTCATCGCCGGCTTCGACCGCTCCGACGGCGCAGCGACGCGTCGCGACAAGCTCGATCGCTTCATGAACGCGCACGGCGTCGGCGACGCCACGGCGCGCGCCGTGCTCGCCGATATCCTGGGCGTCGCTCCCGAGCCGGACAGTCCGCTGCAGACGATGACCGTCGAGAAGCGCTCGGAGGTCACGCGGGAGACGCTGCTCCGGCTGATCGACATGATGGTGCCGACCGGGCCCGCGCTGCTGGTGCTGGAAGACGCGCATTGGAGCGACACGACCACGCTCGAGCTGCTCGATCGGGCGATCCGGCGCGCCGCACAACGCCGCTGGCTGATCGTGGTCACGGCCCGGCTCGAATATGAGCCGCCCTGGGCCGGGAGCCCGCAGGTCACGCGGCTCCCGCTCGGGCGATTGAGTCACGGCGACGCCGAGCGGATCTGCACCCATGTGGCCGCTTCGGCCGCGCTGCCGGCAGCGACGCTGCGCCAGATCGTCAGCCGTGGCGAAGGCATTCCGCTATTCCTGGAAGAGCTGGCGAAGTACGTCGTCGAAGCCTCCGCGGCGCCCGCACGGGACGGCCATGCGAGCGTGGCCATTCCTGCCTCGCTGCAGGACTCCCTGGTTGCGCGGCTCGACCGATTGGGGCCGGCGCGCCGGATTGCCAATCTCGGCGCCGCCATCGGCCGCCGCTTCAGCTACGATCTGTTGTCGGCCATCGTGGCGGAGCCCGAAGCCAGGCTCGGCGAGAGCCTGGATCAGCTCGTCAAGTCCGGCCTCGTGGAGAGCAGCGGCGCGCCGCCCGACGGCCTCTACACGTTCAAGCACGCGTTGATCCGCGACGCCGCCTACGAGTCCCTGCTCCGGCGCGAACGCCAGACATTGCATGGCAGGATCGCCGCGGTGCTGCGCGATCGCTTTCCCGAGACGCGGGACACCGAGCCGGAGTTGCTGGCCTACCATTTCACCGAGAGCGGCGCGATCGCCGAAGCCATCCCGCTATGGGCGGCCGCGGGCCGGCGCGCCGCCTCGCGCGCCGCGCATGTCGAAGCGGCGCGACATCTGCAAACGGCGCTCGACCTGCTGCGTCATCAATCCGCCGACGGCGAGCGCGCCGACTTGGAGCTCGAGCTCCTGATCGGGCTTGCCGTCAGCCTCGCCGCCTCGCGCGGCTACACCGTGCCCGAGGTCGGCAAGGCGCTGTCCGAGGCACGGGCGATCTGCGACGCACTCGGCAACACCGCCGGCCTGTTCGCCGTGCTGCGCGGCATCTGCAGTTTCCTGATCATCGCGGGCGATCTCGACGGTGCCGAGGAGATGGCGCATCTGTGCCTGGGAATCGGCGAGCAGACCGGCCTTCCCGAGCACCGCATCGAGAGCGGCGTTGCGTTGGGCTACATTCTCTTCGCCAGAGGCGACCTCCCCGCCGCGCGCCGGCTGCTGGCCGCCGCGGTGCAGCTCTATCAGGCATCTGACGGCGCGCGGCTGCCGCAACTGTCCTCGCAGGATCCGCTGGTCGCCGCCCAGGCCTCGCTGCTGCAGGTGCTGCATGCGATGGGCGACGACGCTGGAGCGGCCGCGGTCGCCAGCGATCTCATCGCGCATGCGCGCCGGCTCGGACGTCCGTTCGACCTCGCCTGGGCGCTGTCGTGGCTCGCCTTCTATCAGCTCGCACGCGGCGACTACGAGGATGTCCTCCTCGCCACCGAGGAAGCCCTGACCATCTGCCGCGACCATGGCTATCCGCTCTATCAGCTGGTGGCGGGCAGCCTGCAGGCGCACGCCCGCGGCCATCTCGGCAGGAATCCAGACGAGGCGCTGGCGGCGGCGTGCGAGGCGCTGCCGGCATTCCAGACGCTCGGCATGATGCATTTCTCCTGCTTCTATCTCGGCGAGGTCGCCGGCCTGCAACTGATCGTCGGCAACACGGCCGAGGCGATGCAGACGATCGATGCGGCGATCGACGCCGCGCGGCGCTATGGCGACGGCTATTTCCTGTCGCCGCTGCATCGGCGGCGCGCCGAGATCCTGGCCGCCGTTCCGGATCATGCGCCGGGCCAGGTGACGGCCGCGCTGCGCGAGGCCGTCACGGTGGCCGAGGCGCAGGGCGCGGCGGCGTTCCTGCGCCGGGCGGCGGCGCGGCTCGCCGCCGTCGATGATGACGCGCCGAGGCGACAATCGGCGTGACGACCTGTTCAGGCCATGGGGGTGGCCGTCGCGACGGTGAAGTCGATCTCGGCCCAGATGCGCGTGGTCGCGGTCAGGACGAGCTTGCCGTCGACGGGCGTGCCGAGCCCGAGGTCGCGAATGAACGGCAGGCTGTCGAGCGCGCTCATCTCGATCGTCCAGTTGCCCGATTGCAGTTGCCAGCTGCGCAGCGCCGTCAGGTCAAGCGCGCCGTTCAACAGCGTCTTGTAGCTCGCCGCGGTGAGACTGTCCGCCGACCGCGCCTGCTTGAGATAGAACACGGGAATCGGCAGACCCCAGACGCCGCCCAGGAACGACGCCATGCCGGGCCCGGTCGTCACCTGCTTCAGCCGCTCGTCGTCGGCTCCGGCACAGAGCCGCCGGAACGCATCCGCCGGCGAGGCCACCGCGGTCGCGGTCGGGGGCGATCCGTCCGTGCCTTCGATTCGGATGACGCGCTGCTGGCAGGCATGGGCATCCGGCCCGTAGCAGGCAATCGCCAGCCCCGAGACGTCGAACGGGTCGTTCGATGGCGCGCTGGCCGGCTGGACGATGGTCGCGTGATATTTGGGAAAGCCCCAGACCTCCTGCCCCGCAACCACCGACCAGGCATTGTCGACGAACAGATAGGCAGGCACGAAGCCGATCGATTTCGGCAGCAGGGCACCCCGCTCATAGCTGCCGACCAGGAGCCACAGCCCGATATCGGTCTCGGACATCGTCCCCTGCTCCGCGAATGGCGGCGTCGCGGCTTGGCTCTTGCGCACCTGGATGACGTTGACGAACGCCATGTCCAGCATCACGCGGAACTGGTCGCGGCCCGCGACGCGGTTGAAGGAGCGGTCGAGGAATCGCTGGCAGGCACCGAGGTCGGCCGGCACGGCGAAGCCGTAGAAGGTCGAGTCGTTGCAGAGATAGGGCGCCGGCGGAAGCGTGATCCATCCGGCGTAGTTGACATAGGCGTTGGTGATGTACGGCTCAGGGCTGGTGGAGACGATCGGAATGTAGACGCCCGACAGCGCCGACGCCGCGGCAAGGCCGGACATCGCCGCGACCTCCACGCATCCGGCGTTGATCTCAGGCACACGGGTCCAGTCGCCGGCGAGGAAGAGATTGTCGTAGCCGGACTTGCCGGGCTCCATCCGGTGCCGCAGCGTGCCCGGCAGGCTCAGCACATAGCGTTCGCTCGGATTGATGTTGGCGCGCCAGAACTGGAAATCGAGCCGCGCCGATCCGCTGATGTCGCTCGGCGCGTGCAGCAGATCCCAGCGGAACGTGCTGCCGCTGCCGATGTTCGTCCACAACGTATCGAGCCAGGACGTCATCCAGTCCTTCGATGCGTTTTTCACATAGTCCGCCGCCAGTTCCTCATTGTCCGGCGCGCTCTTGTCGCTCATGATGGCACAATAATAGGCGATCGAGCGCGGCCCCGGCGCCGGCCAGTCCTCGGCCGGCAGCAATTGCGACATGTCGGAATAGGTGTCCAGCGGCGGCTTGCAGGTGGTGACGATCGGCCCCATCGTCTCCAGCGACGGTCCAGGCGCCACATAGGGGCCGCCGAGATCCCCGACCGGGCAGTCGAGCCAGAGCTGCAGCGCCATGGTGCGCACGGTTGGGAGATTGCCGACCATGTCGGCCCAGGCCGGCTTCTGCTGCACCAAGGGCCGGCAGATCTCATCGAGTGCGCCGACCGCGATGCCCAGCACCACCTGGTCGAAATCCTGGCCGAGCTGCAGGCTGAGCCGCGCCGCCGGAGGCGGCTGCGGCGGGTTGGGAGGACCATAGGCGTTCTCGAAATTATAGCCCTTCAGCGCGTAGTACTCACCGTTCTCGATCTCCTTCCATTTGGGCTCGGACGGCCAGCACCAGTAGTTCTTCACCAGGACCAGCGGATCATATTTGCCATCGACGAACTCGACCTGCTTGTCGATGTTGATGATCGCGATGTTGCTACCGTCCTCGGTCGGCTCGAGGCTCGTGACCTTGTGGAAGAACTTGAAGTTCACGCCGCGCCGCGCCAGCAGCTGGTAGATCGGGGTGCAGATCGTGTCCCCCATGCCGACGACGGACTTATAGAAGAACGCCCCCTTGTAGGTGAAGAACAGCCGCAGCAGTCCCTGAACGGCCGAGCAGGCCGACACCTGCTGCTCCGACGGCTCGCGGGAGCCGCTGCGAAAGGCGAAGATGTATTCATAGAGCGCGGTCACGATGGCGTTGTTGGCAGCCTCTTCATCCTGCTGCGCCAGAAAGCTGCGGAATTCGAACCTGTCGAGAACCTCCAGCCCATCCGTCAGGCAGTCGTTCTCGATGATGCCGAGCAGCATGCAGATGCCGAGATTGGCGAGGATCAACAGCCGGCGCAGGCCTTCCTCGAGGCCATCGATCTTCTGGTGCTCCTTGACGATGCCGCGGAACGCATGGAGAAGCGCCGCCATGTCGCCCTGGGCATCGCGGCGGATCGCTTCGACGTCACTGTGCAGCTTTTCGCCGACGCGGTAAGCCAGCAGCAGCAGCGGATGGCCCTTGCCATTGGACGGGACCGCCGCCAGCCGGGCCTGCCGCTCGGCGGGCATGGCGGCGATCGCCTTCGTCAGTTCGGCATTCAGGTCACCCGGCCAATCCTCGAGATAGTAGTTCAGGTTGAAGATGATGCTGGCGATGGTCCGCAGCAGCAGGGTCGAGAGCGGTGGCACGATGTTGTCGGCGGGCGCCCACAGGCTATCCCGGCCGGGATAGACCGATTCGTCGACATCCGGCTGAAACCAGAATGGCCAGGGCAGCCATTGGCCGTCGGTATACTCGGCGTAGAAGATCTCGTTCTGCCGCTTGAAGGCATCATCGATCGTCCTGATCGGGTCGCTCGGCGGTGCATCCAGTGCCTTCAGCGCGGCACGCAGGATGGTGAAGGCGTTCTCGTAGAAGCCGGCCCAGATATGCAGCCCATGCTCCTCGATGCGCTGTCCCTGCTTGGCGTTGCGTCCGCTGGCGGTCTTGCCTCCGAGACGCCAGCCGAGCTGATACAAGGTGATCTCGTAGAGCTCGCCGCGCGGATCGATCTCGCTCAAGGCAAAGGCCGCACTCAACGCGCCGATGCCGCCGCCCAATATCGCCACGCGGGTCTTTCTTGCTGCCATGTCGATGATCCTGCCCTGACCTCGGACGTTCTCGCCCGGGCGAGCCGGAACGACGTCGTCCATCGGCGCACGAGTCCGCGGTCCGCGCGGCCCGTGCGGTTGAATGACATTCGGTACGATGGGTTTACAAAATCGGCGCCGCGCCCAGTTCAATCCGCGTGGCGATGCAATGAGGATGCATCGAATACCTATCACAATCTCCACGCGATCATCAAGCGGGCGCATCGTCGACGTCGCGTAAGGCGAAGACCAAGCCGCCGCGTCCTTCCCGCCCGCTACGTCGTTATCTCAACTTTTGCGGGAAGAACGGCGAATTGCCACCGCTTGAAGACGGCGCTCCGATCACCACGCTGCCATCGATCACGTCAGATCGGAATGCACATCGCCGGGCCCGTCGAGAAACAGCGGCAGCCGCACGACGATGCGGGCGCCGCGCGGCGCGTCAGTGATCTCGATGCTGCCACGATGCGCCTCCACCAGCGTCCGCACCACCGCCAGTCCGAGCCCGGCTCCTCCGGTGCCACGATTGCGCGACGTGTCCAGGCGCGTGAACGGCTCAAGCATGGCCTTGCGCTGGTCGCCGGGAATCCCGGGCCCTTCGTCATCGACCGTCAGCACGGCGTGCTCCGGCTGGCGTTGCAGCGAGACATGCGCAGCCTCGCCATATTTGAGCGCGTTGTCGATGATGTTGGCGACGATCCGGCGCAGCGCGACGCGGTCACCGAGCATCAGCAGCTCGCGTCCATCGCCCGCATGGTCGAGACGCACCCGCGCCCGGTGCGCACGGCGATCATCGACCTCGGCCCGCACCAGCTCGTCGAAGGCGATGAGCTCCTGCGGCAGCTCGCCGGCCCCCGCCCGGCTCGCGAGCAGCGCGTCGTCGAGCAGACGGATCATGTCGGAGATATCGACCACGGCGCGCTGCCGCTCGGCGTCGTCCGGGATCTGGTCGATACGCAGCCGCAGCCGCGTGGCGAAGGTGCGGACGTCGTGAGCAATGCCGCCGACCAGCGCCATGCGCGCCTGCATCAGATCGGCGAGCCGGTCCTGCAGCCGCCCGAACGCCGTGACCACGGCGCGCACCTCGGGCGCGTTGCGGCGGACGTCGGGCAGTGGCACCGCCGCTCCGCCGAGGTCGACCCGGTCGACGGCGGCGGCAAGGCGCGCCAGCGGCCGGGTCTCGCGCTGCATGATGAGAAGCGCGAACAGCGCGACCACCGTTCCGAACAGGCCCGCGCCGAGTCCGATCGGCAACCCCTGCTGGGTCAACACCAGCGACGAGCGCGAATCCACGACGAGCACGTCGCCGCCGTTCAGGCCGATGCGGAACTCCAGGGCATTCTGCGGCGCCCGCGAGAGCCGCGGAAACCACCGCCCCTCCGGCTCCGGCACGGAGGTGATGGCCAGCGGGCGCGCACCGAGCGCCTCGGCATAGGCCTCGCGCAATCCGGACCGGACCGGCGCGGGCTCCGTCCGCAGAAGCCGGGCCGCCGCGTCGGCCCCGACCAGCCGGACCTCGAAGCGGTCGGAGGACACGGCATCGACGACCCGGCCCCGCTCCGTCCGGGACGTTCGCTCGATCAGCTCGGCGAGCGCGGCCAGCCGCATCGGCAGCGGCGTCGCGCCTTCGAGCTCCGCGGTACGGGCGCGGTAGAACCGCGCCAGGGTGACGATCCAGATCGCCAACAGGCCGATGATGACGATGAGGCCGATACGCATCGCAAGCGTCAGCCGCATCATCACGCCACCGGCCTCACCGTCGCCGTGAACAGGTATCCGCCGTTGCGGACGGTGGTGATCAGGTTCGTTCCCGGGCTTGCGGCCTCGAGCTTGCGCCGCAACCGCGAGATCAGCATGTCGACGGTGCGGTCGAAAGGCTCGGCGGAGCGGCCGCGCGTCCAATCCAGGATCTGGTCGCGGCTCAGCACCCGCCGCGGCCGCTGCACGAAGCAGGCGAGCAGGTCGAACTCCGCCGAGGTCAGCTGGATCGGCGCGCCCTGCGCATCCGGGATCTCGATGCTGCGGGCATCAACGTCGAGCACGAAGCGGTCGAAACCGAAACGCCGGCTCGCGTCTCGCGGCGGGCTCGCCTGGGTACGCCGCAACAGCGCGCGCACGCGGGCCAGAAGCTCGCGTGGCCCGAAAGGCTTGACCATATAGTCATCGGCGCCGAGCTCCAGCCCGACCACGCGGTCGATCTCGTCGCTCTTGGCCGACAGCATCAGGATGGGAATGTCGTCGCTCGCCCGCAGCCGGCGGCAGATCGAAAGCCCGTCCTCTCCCGGCAGCATCAGGTCGAGAATGATGAGATCGGGGCGCAGCCGCCGCAGCACGGCATCCATCGCCGCCGCCGTGGCGGCGACCTCGATCTCGAACCGTTCCCGGCGCATGAAATCACTCACGAGCCGGCTGATCTCCGGGTCGTCCTCCACCATCAAAAGCGTGGCCGCAGGCATGCTCATCGCCAGGACTGATGCCCAAAACCGGTGGCTTGGCAATGGTCCGGCGACGGCCGTTACACACCGTTACGCCACGGCCAAATACCGAGACGCCGGCGAGCGGGACGCCGGTATCCGACGGCCGGAGAAGCCCTTGCTGGCGCACGGGCGCGCTCCACACCGGCGATATTTAATTCGAAAGGCCACTTGCTGAGCAAAACCTTATTTAATATAAATTAAATCAAGCGGCAGTCCCAGATCATTTAATGGCTCCGAATATATAAATTCTCGTTCTCGCAGGCAATCGGACGGCTCCGACGTCCGAAACGCAACTGATGAAGCTTCAAAACATGCTGCACAATCCCAACGCGAGCACGCCTGCCTACCCCCCTCAGCAGGAGCAGGGTTGGGACCGGAACGGACCCGGGCCGTTTGACATGGCGCTGGGATTCCTGCGCCGGCACTATCTGGTGATTGCGATCACCACGGTGCTTTCGCTCCTGGCAAGCTTCGCCCTGCTGAAAATCCTCCCGCCGACCTACTCGGCGGACGTCAAGATCATGCTGGGCACCTCCAAGGCCGCGGTCGTGCAGCCGCAACCTGCGGTTCAGGACGAGCCCCCGCTCGACATGGAGTCGCAGATCGAGATCCTGAAATCCAAGTCGATCGCGACCAGCGTCATCAACCAGTTGAACCTGGCCGACGACCCCGACTTCAACGGTAAAGGCAGCCCGCTGCACGGTGCGGTCAACGCGGTCCGCAGGCTCGTCGGTTTGGCGCCGGAGCCAAACGCGCCGTCCATGGACGATCTCCTCGACGAATTCCAGCGCCGGATGAACGCCTTCAGGATCGGCACCAGCTCGGTCGTCGAGGTCGATTTCAGCGCCAGCGATCCCCATCGGGCGGCGATGATCGCCAATGCCATCGCCAAGGAGTATTTCGATCAGCAGCTGAAGGCGGAGGCCAACGAGCAGCGCACCATCACGGCCTGGCTCCACGACCGCCTGCAGGACCTCGGCAACGACGCGACGACGGCCGAGCGCGCCGTCAACGAGCTGAAGAGCCGGTACAATATCGTTTCGGCAGACGGCAAGCTCATCGACCAGCAGCAGGTCACAGAACTCACCAACCGTCTGGTGGCGGCGCGCACCCATACCGCCTCGCTGATGACCCGGCTCAATCGGTTCGACGACATGCTCGCGACGAGCAATGCCGATATGCCGGTCGACCGCATTGCCGCCGTCTCCGACTTCTCCCCGGCGGAACTCAGCGGCAATCTCAATCCGCCGGACGGCCTCTCCTTGAGCAATTCCAACAGCACGACGATCATCAACAGCCTGCGTCAGCAATATCTCGATAACGCCAAGCGCGAGTACGAATATGCTGCGAAATATGGCAACGATCACGTCGCCGTCGTCAATATCCGTGCGACGATGAAGAGCATCCGTCAGGCCATGCTCGACGAGGTGCGGCGCCTTGCCGACGTCGCCAAGCATGACTATGCGGAGGCCAAGCAGCAGCAGCAGGAGATCGAGAGGCAGCTGGCGCAAGCCGTTGGCAAGTCGCAGGACACCAGGGCCGCGGAGGTCAGCATCCGCGAGCTGGAGACGAGCGCCAAGAGCTATCGTGCCCTCTACGACACCTTCCTTCAGCGCTACATGGGCTCGGTCCAGCAGGGCTCCTTCCCGATCGCCAAGGCGCGTGTGATCTCCGCCGCCACACCACCGAAGAAGAAGATCAAGCCGAAGTCCATCGTGCTGATGGCGATCGGCCTGTTCGGCGGCCTGGCGCTCGGCGGCGGCCTTGGCCTGCTCGCAGAGGCCAAGGACCGCAGCTTTCGAACGACCGATCAGGTCGAGGATCGCCTGCGCCTGCCCTGCCTCTCGGTCGTCCCTCTGCTCAAACGAGGCGAAGTCGACAAGTTCACCAAGAAAGCGACGGCCAACGCCGTCGCCAAGGTCGAACCGGACTGCAGCCAGCGAATGGTCTCGAGAGGCCCCGGGACCTGCTGGGCCGCATCCGCGATGCCCACTTCGCGCTTCGCCGAATCCATCCGCTCGTTGAAAGTCGCCATCGACCAGGATCCGAACCGGACGTCGCGGAAGGTCTTCGGACTGACGTCCGCCCTGCCGAACGAGGGCAAGTCCATCATCGCCGCGTCGCTGGCGCAGTTGGTCGCCAATTCAGGCAAGCGGGTGATCGTGGTCGACTGCGACCTCAGGAATCCGTCGCTCTCCGCGATGCTCGCCCCCGATGCCGGGACCGGGATCGCCGACATCGTCTCGGGAGGGCGTCAGCTAGCGGACGCCGTCTGGACCGACCCGGTGACGCGCCTGGATTTTCTGCCCGGAATGGGCGCCGCACAGCGCGACACCAGCGATATCCTCGGCAACGAGCAGATGCGCAAGCTGTTCGAGCAGCTCCGCGAAGCCTATGACTACGTCATCGTCGATCTTCCGCCGCTCGCCCCCGTCGTCGATGCGCGGGCCATCTCGGCGCTGCTCGACAGCTTCGTCCTTGTCGTGGAATGGGGACGGACGCCCGCCGAGGTGGTCGAGCATGCGCTGAACACGGCGCCCAACGTCTACGATGCCCTGTTCGGCGTCGTGCTCAACAAGACCGACATGAAGGCGCTGAAGCGCTACGCCAATCACTTCGGCGACTACTACAACCATAAATACTATGCTCGTTACGGGAGCGTGATGGCCGAGTAGGTCCATCGGCGCGCGCCGGCCGGTGCGCGCCATGGACGGCAACCGATGACGGAGATCGATCGGCCGTCAGCGCTGGTGCTCGGCGCGAATGGATGGCTGGGCGATGCCGGCACGCTCCAGAGCGCTGCGAACGTAGATCCCTGAGAGATAGCCGACCTGGACTGCAACCAGACCGGCGCCGGCATAGAGCGCGGCCGGCAGCCCGCTGATGATCGACGCGGCGATGCACTCCATGAAGACGATCGCGGCAAGCGCCAGCAGCGTGCGCACCGTGAACATCGTCCCGGCAACCACTCCGGCTGCAAAATGAAGCGCTATCACCCACATCAGTTCATGCCTCCTCGGGCGTCTCGAGAGGCTAGCGGCCAATGGTTAGCGATGAGCTAAGCCGCCCGGGAGGATTCGAACAAGCGCATCGGAGCAACACTTTCAGGCGAAAGATGCGCCTACGGCCCGCTGAGCGGGTGCAGCATTGTCTGGCGGTTCTGCCAGTGCGCCCGGTAGAGCCAAAGCACCGCGGTCACCAGGACGACATCGAACAGACCCATCACGGTCTGGCCGTAAACCTGCGGGTGGACGCCGCCCAGGAGGAGCGCGAGTTTTACCGATTGCCGCACCACCTCCGACCCGAGGAACGCGATCAGCGAGTTCTGGCCGACGTTGAGGATGAGCGCGACTGCCGGCGATCGCCGGGTGCGCGCGTACACCGCCCACAGCAGCGCCAACAGCAGCGGCAATGTCCAAAGCAGGTTGAGGAGCTTGTCGAACCGATAGGGGTATTTTTCGCCGTTGCTGGGAAAGCCGAGGCTGTAATCGAGCAGCAGCCCGAAGATGAAGATCCCCGCCAGCGCCGTGTAGAACGCGGGTCCGATCAGACGGTTGGACCGATGGAGATCTCCGAGCCAGATACCGACCACGAAGAACATCTGCACCTGGAGCGAGAACAGCAGCAGAATGACGGCCGGATTCTCGAGCTCGGCGGCCGTGCTCGTGTTGCTGAACCAGGTGCACGCCACGAAGATCGCAGCCGACAACGCGAGCACCAGGAGCCTGCTTCGCTTGAACATCGGCAGGATGACCGGCAGCAGCAGGAATATCAGCCCGTAGAATTTGAGGATCGTGATGGCGGTCGGCTCGGACTGGAACGTCAGCACGTCGAAAATCGCCTGCCCCACCGGCTCTCGCTTCTTCCCCAGAACGGCCATGCCGACCGCAACCGGCACCGAGACGACGAAATAGGCGGCGAGCACCTTCAAGCCGCGGGCGACGAGTTCTCCATGTCTCTCCTTGTGCAGATAGACGTAGCCGACCATGAATCCCGAGATCACGACGAAGAGCTCGGCGAAGGGATTGAATTTCGTGAACAGATCGACGGAGTCCGGAAAGACGTTGGCCGTGTGATGATAGAACACGAACAGCATCGCGCAGCTTCGATAGAAGTCGACCAGAAGCTCGCGCCTCTTCTGGCCTGCCGCACTCACCGCTCAATCTCCGAACACACGTCGCTCGATGGGCGACAGTCAGCCGGTGGGCGCCGGTCGGACTGACGGCTCAGGCAATCCTTCGCAACGCGGGCGAGCGTCGCGGCGGCGATCATCGAACCACCGACTGCTGAACCCGTGGTGCGACCGATGACAGGCCTCCCCCTCTCATTGCCGGTCCAGACCGCCGAAGCGGAAGATGCGGGCCATCAGCGGCGAAACGCCCACGAAGGTCGCGGTACAGCCCTGGGCTTCCAACTGCTTCCTCAGCATCAGCAGCAATCCAAGGAAGCGCGCATCGATGGCGCAGACGTTGGAGAAATCGACCGTGACCGGCTTACGGGACGCCGTCGCGGCGCGGAAAACCGGAATGGCCCGGTCGACGTGGCGCGAGTCGGCGGGCCCCGACAGGCTGAGCGTGACCGCGCGTGTCCCATAGTCCTGCGTGATGGTCAGCGCCTCACCCCGCTCATGCGTGCGGCGCATCCACCAGGTCCACACCACGAACGGCAACACGTGGGTGAGCATGAGGCCGAGCATCGCCGTGCCGTCGTTCCAGTAGCGGCGCCAGAGATAGGGCTCCTCCTTGATGCGCCACAGCCACTCGAAGCCTGATCGGCGCAGGAACGCCGGTGCTCGCTTCACGGTGCCGGCCTGGAAGTTGAGCGCGGCGCCGAGGTGGGCGCGAACTGGAATCTCGAGACGCTCATGGTTGCGCTGCAGCCATGATTGTCCCTTCACGCTGCTGAGCGAGGCAACCAGGAAGTCCGCCCCGCTGGAATTGATCTCGTCGATGATGTGATCCCGGCTCAGCTCCTCGGCCGACAAATAACCGGGGTTCGACCAGCCCACGCACTGCAATCCCGCCGACTGACCGTTCAGCGTCCGGGCGGCCCGTTCGGCGGCCCCCTCCGGGCCACCGAAAAGAAAGAGCTTCAGCGCGCTTGCCGGCGCGGCCTCCGACTTCAGCGCGTCGAAGATGTCCGCGCCGGCCGTCCGGCTCTTGATCGGAATCCCGAGCAGCCTGGCGATCCAGACCACCGGCATGCCGTCCACCGTGCAGAGATCGCTCAGGATCAGCGACTCCCTGAAGCTCCTGTTCGACTGGCTGGCGACAAGGAAGTTGAGATTGGGGGTCGAAATGAGAAGCCGCGTTCTTTGTTGAGCAGCATCGCGGATGCGGCGCAGCACGCCGCGCATGTTGATGGCATCGACCGGTATTCCGAGGACGCAATAGACGTCGCGCGCGAGGTCGTCGGGAATTGCGGCGTCGGCCGGGGCGACAGCATCGACCTCCGGCCGATCGCGACCCGCCCCGGAGCGCCCCACGCGATAAAGGGAGGATCCCGGCTCCTGCAATTCATGCGTGGTCAGCATCAACCGCTCTCCCTCAATCTGCCCCGCCGCACGAGGATGCCGGGCCGCGGACCCCTGCCGCACCTCCCCGACCGAAAAACGTGCGACCTAAAAGCCACTATTTAATTTTAAATCACATGATTTATTTAATACGATTTATTTGTGAATGCCAGAGCAGATTTGCGGCGCGTCCGCAGCGATACCTTCCGAGCACGCGTCGAAGGTTCTTTTATTTAATTTCATCTCTGGATAATATCATGGACGGTATTCCCGGCGGCTGCCGGGGGCCGCCCCGTTCGAATATCCGAGTGAGATTGATGCCGAGAATTGCAGCGAGCACGTCGATGTCGGCCGGGCCGCAGGCCTCCGCGGGGACGTTCGACGTCTGCGCGCTGATTCCGGTCCTCGCCTTCGCCTACTCGTCGCTCATTCAGCCGCTGATCTATTTCAGCTTCCCGCCATCGCCCGGACTCCAGGGCTTGCTCGAGAGCAGGGTCGAGAACCGGGTCTTCTGGCCTGTTCTCGCGGCCGTCGCCATCATCGTTACGATGCAACGCCTCGCCCGCGGCGAGCGGTTTGCCGTTCCGCCCAACATCATCAGTCTCTGCGCCTATTTTGGATTGGCTGGCGCCAGCATTGCGTGGGCATTCAAACCCGAATTCGCCTTCGTCCGTTTCGTCCAGGAAGCGATGGTCCTCACCGCCATCGTGCTGCCCGCCCTGCTATCGAGGCCGAGCGCCGACATCCTGCGCGGCATGTTCCTCTGCTTTGCAGCGGGGGCGATCCTCAATGTTCTGCTGATCCCCGGCGGCTACGCGACCTACGCGCAGTACGGCAACGCGCTGGTCGACATCGGTTATCAGGGCTACTTCTCGGGCAAGAACCTGCTGGGCGAGTTTGCTGCCATCGCCTTCCTGCTGTCGGTTCACGAGCTGCTCTATCCCGGCACGCGCCGCGCGCTTGGGATCGTCGTCGCCGCCGCTGCCGTCGTCCTGATCTTCTTGTCCAGTTCGAAGACCGCGCTCGGCCTCGCTCTGGTCGCCCCGATCCTGGCCGTCCTGACGCTGGCGCTTGCGAGAACGCTGCGGGTTGCACCGCTTCTGATCCTGATGGCGATCATCCTCGGCTACTTCGTGGTCGGCGAGCTCGCGGGCTTCACGACCGGCCGCATCGCCTATCTGCTGACGGGTGATTCCAGCTTCACCGGCCGGACGACCATATGGGCCTTCTCGAATCTGGAGATCGCGAAGCGGCCGCTCCTGGGATGGGGCTATCAGAGCTTCTGGCTGGTCGGCGCCGACGCACCAAGCATCACCGATGCGCCCGGCTGGGTGAAGGCCATGCCGAACTCCCACAACGGCTACTACGATGCGATGCTGGAGCTGGGCTATGTGGGCTTTGCCTTTCTCCTCGTCTTTCTGGCGGCCACCGTTCACGTCATCGGCCGCGTGATGAAGCACGACTACAAGCGGGCGTGGATCCTGCTGTCCGTCGCGCTGTTCGTCATGCTCTACAACCTGCTCGAAACCCTGTGGCTGCGCGCGTTCGACGTGACCTGGGTGGTGTTCGTGCTCGTCACGGTCGAGGCCGCGCGATACTGGCGGAGGTCACAACAGAGCATGCCCGCCGCTCAGCCGGCGAACAGGCGGCCGGCTCGTTGGAGCCGTACACGGCCGGCTTGGCGCCCGCGGCTCGGCGTCCGCACCTGACGGAAACCCGTTGGACGTCTCACGCCGGCTCTATTGCGTTGATCCCGGCGCGGCCGCGAATGGCGCGCCCGCCTCGAATCTCGCCTTGGCCGGCAACGTATGCAGCTTGGTATCGCTGGTCGGGTCCACCCAGGGCCACGGATGATCGCCGAAAAAGCCGGGTTTGGCTCTGAGATACAGCGACGCCGGCAGCGGCTGCGCCGCGAGAGCGTCAGTCCAGACCACCTTGCCGGTGAGATAGTCGAAATTGCCGCCGCGGATCACCGTGGCCAGCGTCTTCGGATCGGGCGCCATGGTCCATCGCTCCGGGTCGTAGCCAAGCATCCAGACGTTGCCGACACCGCCCTGCCCCCAGGCGGCCGTGCCGGCCCGCATCGATGGATCGTCGTACACCCAACCGCTCATGCGTCCCGGCTGGCCCAGCACATTGCCGGCGAACGAATCCCACCACGAGCCGTAGGCGAGACCCACGGCCCGGATGCCCGAGCGATCGACGAAGCGCTGGCGCTGGCCGGTGAGATGGTTGCGGAAAAAAGTGAGATAGATCGCGTTGCCGTGCGTGTAGTCGCTGTCGGCATTGTGGGACAGATTGCCTTCGAACAGGACGTGATGCGCGCCGGCCATGTGCGAGGCGTTGATGCCGACCTCGACCCAGCCGGGATTGTCGAAATCGAACGAGTCGTCGGCATAATTATAGCCGACGACGCTGCCGGCGCCCGACGACCGGAACACCATGTTCTTGCAGACATCGACCAGGATGTTGTTCTCGATCAGGACCTCCGAGGAGCCCGCCGCCAGGCTGATCGCGTAGCCCGCCCCGCCCGGCTGCGGCCACGAGCCGGCGTGAATGTAGGAGTCGCGGAGCTCGATCCGGAACGAATTGTTGATCGCCACGCCCTCGCCGAGCCATTGTGTCACCTCGACGGATCTGGCCCAGGAATAAGCGGCGGCTTCGAACCGCAACGCGCCGTCCGCCCCGCCGATGATGCTCAGATCTTCGACACCCACCCTGGCAACGTGGATGTCGCGATTATTGGCGGCGTGGCGACCGCTGTTCGGGTCGGTGCTGTAGGGCGTGAGCTGCGCCTGGTGATCCCTGCGATAGCTGATCGTGAGCGGCGAGGTGAATGTCACCGTGCTGCCGGTGACCGAGGCGATCTCCTTGATCTCGGCGGTCGCCCGGTCGGTCCGGGCGAACCACGACATCGACTTCGGCAGCACACCGGGGGTCTGGTCATATGGACCTCCGGCATTCGCGCCGGCATTGTCGTCCCCCGGCTGAACCGGATCGTGCATGTTCCAGGCGACCCGATCGCCTTGCCAGACCTTCGCTCCCGCCGGAAAGCCGGCCGGTGTCGCCTGCCACGATGCGCCCGAGACCTCGTCGAGCAGAACGAAATCCCCCGGCTTCAGGTTCGCGGTGTTGGCAAGGGTCACAGTCGACGTTCCCTGAACGCCGTCGGCCAGCAGGTCCTGCGACGCGCTGCTGTCGGGGCCATTGTTCCAGCGCGAAGGTCCGACGATGATGATCGGCTTGGGATCATAGCTGTACGTGCTCGGATCGACCGGCGTCAGGATTCCCTTGGTGCCGGCAATCACGGCCGACGTTCGTGCCCGTGCACCGTTGGTTTTCACCAGCCTGGTCACACCCGCGCCCGCGCCGCGCAGCGTCACCGGCCGGCTGATCAGGAGCGGCTCGTTGACGATGAACGTCCCGGGGCCGAGCATCACCACCTGGCCGGCGGGCGCGGCGGTCAGGGCGGCCTGGATCGCGCCGCTGTCGTCTCTCCCGCTCGGAGACAGCGCGCGATAAATGATGGTGCGGTTCGGAATACCGCCGGCTGACATCAGCCCGGGATTCCAGGCTGCGAGACGCTCCACCGGCAGCAGATTGCCGGCCAGTGACGGCCCGGCGGACGCGGTCGGCTCGGCGGCTGCGGCAATGCCGCGGACAGACAGCAGGGCAAGCGCCGCCGTGAGCAGCGCCCGGATGCAGGCGGCGTCGATCCGGCGCGTCCCACGCGCGACCGGCCGGGCCGAAGCCTGGGTGCAGCCGGGGATCACGGGGCCGATGCCATCCATGTTAACCTCTCGCAGGACCGGTCACAGCGAACGAGGGCGCCGATTTAAAAACACCATGACTTTGACACGCGCCCTGACATAATATTAATTCACGATTTAATTTATTGAAAGGCGGCCGGCGACGCCCCTGCTCGGCAGAGATTCGTCGCAATCTTCCGCCTTCGGCAAGGGATTTGATACGTGACGCCATCGCGCCGCTACCTGCTCATCTCGCCCTGCCGGGACGAGGCCCAATACCTCCGCCGGACTCTCGACAGCGTCGCTGCGCAATCGGTGCCGCCGGCGCTGTGGATCGTGGTGGATGACGGATCGACCGATGACACCCCGGCCATTCTCGACGAGTACGCCCAGCGCCTGCCCTATCTGCGCGTGATCCGCCGCGCCGATCGTGGCGGACGCAAGGTCGGGCCCGGCGTGATCGAGGCGTTCTATGCCGGGCTGGAGAGCGTGCGGCTGGAGGATTTCGACTATCTCTGCAAGCTCGACATGGACCTCGATCTGCCCGCGCGCTACTTCGAGCTGCTGATGGAGCGGATGGAAAGCGATCCGCGGGTCGGGACCACCTCGGGCAAGCCGTGGTTCGTCCATCCCCAGACCGGCGCGCTCGAGCCGGAGGTCTGCGGCGACGAGATGTCGGTCGGGATGACCAAGTTCTACCGCGTCGCCTGCTTCCAGGAGATCGGCGGTTTCGTGCGCCAGGTGATGTGGGACGGCATCGACTGCCACCGCTGCCGCATGCTCGGCTGGATCGCCGAGAGCATCGACAGCGAAGCGCTGCGCTTCATCCATCTGCGGCCGCAGGGCGCCAGTCACAAGGGCATCTGGACCGGGCGGCTGCGCAAGGGTTTTGGCCAGTACTTCATGGGAACGTCGCCGCTGTATCAGTTCGCGGTGGCGGTCTATCACCTGCCGGCCTATCCCGCCCTGATCGGCAGCACCGCGATGCTGTGGGGCTATTTCCGGAGCTGGCTGACGGGCCTGCCGCGCTACGACGATCTCGAATTCCGCCGCTTCCTCCGCGCCTACCAGCACGCCTGCCTGCGCCTCGGCAAGCGCGCCGCCACGGCCCGGATCAACGCGGAGCGGGCCCAGCTCTGGCGGGCCAGCCACGCCGCGGCCGACACGCGATGACGCTCGGCGGCCGATCGCCGCGGCACTGACACGACGATTACGAAGCTACGTGTTTCTCCGACTCCGTCTGGACAGCATGGCCAAGATTCTCGAGCTCAGCCGCCTTCGTGCCGCGTCCGCTCTACCGCCGATGACGGCGCCCGGCGACGGGACGACCGCGCCAGCGGCATCACGCGGAACGAACATCAAGGGCAGTGCATCCACGCTTATTCCGTCACTCGACGGCATCCGCGCGCTGTCGGTGCTGATCGTGGTGCTGGGCCATTCCGGACTTCAGGCCATCGTCCCCGGCGGCTTCGGCGTCACCATCTTCTTCTTCCTCAGCGGCTTCCTGATCTCCACGCTCATGCTGGCCGAGCATGAGCGAACCGGGGGGCTCGACGTTCCCAGTTTCTATGCGCGGCGCGTGTTCCGGCTGATGCCGCCTCTGCTGCTGTCCCTGGCGATCGCCTACGGCCTGACCGCCGCCGGCCTGCTGGACGGCGGAATGACCGTCAAGGGCCTGGCCGCCCAGGTGTTGTATTTCGCCAACTATTACGGCCTGTTCTTCGATCCCGGCAACACGGTGCCCGACGGCACCGGCATTCTCTGGTCGCTCGCGGTCGAAGAGCATTTCTACATCGTCTATCCCCTGCTGATGACGCTGCTGCTCGGATCGGCGCTGCGGCCGCGCACCATCGGCGCGCTGCTCGGGCTCGTCTGTCTCGGCGTCCTCGCCTGGCGCTTCCATCTCGTGCATGCGCCTGGGTTCTTCTCCGACCGCACCTATTACGCCTCGGACACCCGCATCGACTCGATCGCCTATGGCTGCATTCTGGCGCTGGTCATGAACCCGGTGCGGCAGCGCTCTGCCTCGGGGCGGATGTCGGCGGCCCAATGGGCGCTGCTGGCCGGCGCCGTCGCGGCGCTGCTGGTCTCGCTGGTCTACCGTGATCCGGTGTTCCGGGAGACCGCGCGCTACAGCCTTCAGGGCCTGGCGCTGATGCCGTTGTTCTATTTCGCGGTGCGTTTCGCCGACGCGCCGCTGTTTCGTGATCTCAACCGCTCCTGGGTGATGACGCTCGGCACCTATTCCTATGCGATCTATCTGATCCACAACGTCGTGATCCGAACGATCGACAAGAACCTGCCCGCGATCGCCGCCAAGCCGTACCTGCTGTTTCCGCTCGCGCTCCTGATCTCCGTCATCTACGCGGCGGCGATCGAGCGCTTCATCGAGCCGTATTTCAGGCAGCTCCGGCACAAGTTCAGGCCTGCGCCTGCTGCCGGAGCGGTGCATGACGCGTCCGGCGCAGACTGGCCGCTCGGCAACCGTCTCGCCGAGAGTCCGACGCCGCGCGCATCCTGAGCGGATCGGCCCACGTCACCGCTCGATCGGCTGCGGCACAAATGCGTCAAATTGTGCAATTTAAATAATTAGTCCCGCATTTAATACTGCGACCCGGGCGAATGAATACTTTCGGGGACGGGTGGATGCGGATCGCGCGCGCGGTTGCACGACGAATTCGGCGAAACACGCTCGGTCCCCTGCCGGACGATCCGGCGCTGCGCCCGTTGAAGTCCCCGCTCCAGATCAATCTCTCGGGCAAGGTCGCGCTGGTCACCGGAGCGGCCGGAGAGCTCGGCCGGCCGATCGCCCGGACGCTCGCGGCCTGTGGTGCGAAGGTCGCGATCCATTATCTGACGGCGCGGGCTGCCGCCGAAAGACTGTGCGAGGAGCTGAACGAGCTTCAGCCGCAACATGCCTGCACGATCTCGGGCGACGTCGCCGAGCTCGAGGACGTGCAGGCCATGCGCCGCGCCACCGAGCACGCGCTCGGTCCTGTCGATATCGTCGTGAACAATGCGGTGACATGGTACGACGAACGTCCCGTGGTCGAGCAGACACCCGACCAGTTCGACAAGGTGTTCCGCTCTTCGGTCCTGCAGGCCTGGGCGACCGCGCGGGTGTTTTCCGGACCGATGATCGAGCGGAAATGGGGACGCCTCATCTCTCTCGGCACGGAGATGACGAGCCTGGCCCTGCACAACCGCGCGCCATACACGGCGGCCAAATGCGCCATGGACGGCATGCTCCGATCGCTGGCGCGGGAGCTCGGAGGGCATGGCATCACGGTGAATCAGGTCGCCCCGGGCTGGGTCATCTCCGACAGGGACCGCCGCGACCGCGACGAGGTGCAGCCGCTCTACGAGCGGTCCGTGCCGCTCGGGCGGCGTGGCTACGATCAGGACGTCGCCAACATGATCGCGTTTCTGGCCTCGGACCTCGCCGGCTTCGTGACCGGCGTTCGCGTGCCAGTGTGCGGCGGAATCGTCATGCCGGAAGCCTGACCACGCGCGCTTCGATGCAGCCAGCTCACCTGATGTCGATCGCGCCTCAGCGGAAGACGCGATGACGGTGGCACCAACGCACGAACACGTAGATCGACCAGACGCGCGACCAATAGATCCCCGGCGCGCCATCGAGGAAGGCGCGCCAGAGGCGCTCCACGGCCGCAGGCTCAAGCCCCACCGGCGCAATCGCCTGCGGGTCGCGCAGGGTCCGGTCCATCGCATCCTGCAGGCCGCGCCGTATCCAGCGATCGAGCGGCAACACGAAGCCGCTCTTCGGCCGGTCGAACAACGACGGATCGAGGCCACGCAGGCCGATCCGCCTGAGCATCGCCTTGCTCCGCAGCGGCGCGTAGCGCGTCGCATCGGGCAGCCGGTCGACGCTTTCGAACAGCACCTGATCGACCAGCGGCACCCGCTGCTCCAGCGAGGCCGCCATGCTCGCCACGTCATTGTCGCGCAGCAGGCGCTCGCCGAGAAACAGGCGCTGCTCCATGACGCTGATCGCCGACAGCGGGGTGCGCGCGCGGGTCTCCGCGGTGATCTTCGCTCTCATCGCGGCGGGCAACCCATCGTTCAGCGTCTCGACGAGATCAGGCGCGAGCAGCTCGCGCTGAAAGCCGGGGAGGAACAGCGCATAGGCCATCTGGTACAGCGCCAGGAGATCGTCGCCGCACCGGACCATCTCCGGCAGCTTGGCCCAGCGCGTCTGCGGCGCCACCGTTCCGCGCGACGGCGACAGCATCTGTGCGGCCAGCTTCGCCGCAGCGGCTTTGACGCCGGCCGGCACCCAGGCGGTGCGCTCCGACCATCGCTGCAGGATGGGCAGGTCGCGAAATGACGTGTAGCCGCCGAACAGCTCGTCGCCGCCGGTCCCCGACAGCGCCACCGTGAAGCCTGCGCCGCGGATGGCGTGCGACATGAAGTAGGAGTTCAGGCCGTCGAAGGTCGGCTGGTCGAGGCTGTCGAGCGCGGCATCGAGGTTGTCGACGAAGTGCTGCTCCGTCAGCACCACCTCATGATGCTCGGTGCCGATGGCGGCAGCGATCTGTCGCGCGATCGGCCCCTCGTTCAGCTCCTGCTCCTCGAACGCCAGCGTGAAGGTGTGGATCGGGCTCCTGGCCGCACGCTGCGCCAGATTGGCCATGACCGAGGAATCGATGCCGCCCGAGAGAAACACCGCCAGCGGCACGTCGCTGGCGAGGTGCAGCCTCAGCCCCTCCTCGAGGATCTCGGCAAGCTGGTCCTCATCCATCGTCGGATCCGGAGCCCGCTCCGGGATCGACCAGAAATCCTCATCGCGGACGGTGTTGCCGACGCCGTCGAATGCGGTGAGATGGCCGGGAGGCAGCAGCTCGACGCCCTTCACCGCGGTACCGGGGCCGACCACGAAACCGTTCCAGACGCCGCTGGCGACGGCCTGCGGATCGAGCTGGGCGCTGCCCAGAAGGCCCGACGCCAGGAGAGCACGCAGCTCGGATGCGAAGGCGACCGACCACCCCGCGTCTGGGTTCGAGGCGCGGGCGACGTACAGCGGCTTGATGCCGAGCGGATCGCGCGCCAGCAGCAGCCGGCGCTGCTTCGGATCCCAGCAGGCGAACGCGAACATGCCGCGCAGCCACGCCACCGCCTCCGGCCCGTGAAGGCCGAGCGCGCGCAGCATCACCGCGGTATCGCCCGTGGAGCTGAAATGCTGGCCGTCGGCGACCAGACGCTGCCGCAGGTCGGCGAAATTGTAGATCTCGCCGTTGAAGACGATGACGTGCCCGCTGACCGGGTCGATCATGGGCTGCACACCGGCCGGCGACAAATCGAGGATCGCGAGCCGGCGGTGCGCCAGCAGCGCGCCCCAGCCACGCTCGTCCGCGGGCGAGGTCCAAATTCCGCCGGCATCCGGACCGCGATGGAGCATGGCGTCGTTCATCCGCTGCAGCGCGGCGCGGTTGTCGTCGTCCACCCGTCCGATGATCCCAGCGATGCCACACATCAGAACAATCCGTTTGAGAAGCGCGACGTCAAAATGACGGACGGCACGGAATGGCCTCGCCCGCGAGATCGCGGACTAACAGGGCACGGGCATCGCTGGACCATTGTCGGCCCTCAAATGGAAGCAGCCGTTCCGGACGACCAGGACGCCGGCGCTGGTGCCGACGCCGGCAGCGGACCGTAGGTTCGCGCCAGGCATTGTTCGTAGTCGAGCGGCGGCGTCCAGCCGAGCGTCTCCCTCAGCTTGCGATTGTCGAAGCGCAGCGGCTTGAGCATCGCATCGAATTTCTTGGGCGTCAGGATCGCCGGCACTTTCGTGGCCCGCCTGAACACGGTCGCAAACGCCAGCCGCACGACGCTGCTGGCCAGCCAATGAGGGATGGGCAACCGCAAGCCGCGCGCGCCGGTGCCGCGCATGTAGTCCGACAGATAGGACCAGACCCGCTCGCCGGGACCATCCACGACGTTCAGCGTCTGGCCGATCGCCCGCGAATCCCTGGCCGCCAGCGCGAAGACGTCGGCGCAGTTCTCGACATGGGTCATCGGGATGCGGGTCAGCGGCCCGATCACGACGTGGTGGCGTCCGATCTGCTGGCCGAGCGCGGCGAGATAGCCGTGGCCGCGACCCCAGATGAAGCCGGGACGCAGCACGGTGAGATCCCAGCCATGCGTCTCGACGTAGCGGCGCGTCACCCGCTCCTGCCACCATTTGGCGACGGTGTATCCGCCACGGGTGTAGACGTCAGGTGTCTGCTGCAGCGGCGCGCGTTCGTCGAGGACATCGCGCGTCGCCGTGTAGTCGTAGACCGAGAAGCTGCTGCACAGCACGAGCCGGCGGCAGGCACTGCCCGCCATCGCCTCGAGCAGCCGCTCGGTTCCGCCCACGGTGCCGGCGAATTGCGCGTCCTCGCCGCCGGAGACCACGGCCGCCAGATGGATCAGCACGTCCACATTCTCGAACGCGCCGACAAGGTCGCGCGAGGTGCGCAGGTCGGCCCTGACGACGTCGACCGACGACGGCCAGCCGAGCGCATCGACGCGCGTCGCCGGGCGGACCATGGCACGAACCTCGATACCGCGGGCGAGCAGCGCATCGACGACATGCCGGCCGAGAAAACCGTTGGCGCCCGTGACCAGGGCTCTCATATCGCCAGCTCCCTCATGTCCGCCTGCTCGCTCGGCTTCATTGCCTCGACCATCCGATTGACCGCGAGGACGTCCTCGATCGTGATCGGCAGGGCCGTTCCCGCGCCGAGCGCCTGATAGGTGCGCGCCAGACACTCCCACAGCCCCTCATAGGCGCCCGGGCCCTTGAACTTGCGCAGCAGGGTCGAGAGCGCCGCGCGGCGGATGTCGCGGCCCTCCTCCAATCCGCTGAAGAACGGGCGCAGCGGCTTCGGCACGTTGCGCGGGCCATCGAAGGTCAACCGCGTTTCGAACAGATTGGCGGTCGCCTGCATCCGCTCGCCATAGACCCGCAGCCAGAACGCGTCGGGCTGAGCGCTGGCGCTGAAGCCGAGCGTCGCCGTGCCGCGCTCGGCTTCGACCACACAGCGAAACTCGTCGTACGGCAGCGGCGACGGCTTGCGCTTGCTCCAGACCGTCTCCGCCTTGCGGTGCGGGCCGACGAACGCATGTGACAGCGAGGCGAGATGCGGCAGGAAGTCGGCGATCGCGCCACCCGCCAATTTGAGCGCCGGATGCGGCGAGTTCGGATCGGCAAAGCCGTCGGGGCCGAGGATGTCGAGGCAGATCAGCACGTCGACATGGGTCACGGCGCCGAACTCGCCGGTCTCGATCCGGCGCAGGATGTCCTGCGGCGCCCGGTTGAAGACGTAGTTGTAGTCCTCGACGACGTGGCGGCCGGTCTGCTTGGCGCGCAACGTCAGGGTCTGCAACTCGTCGAAGGTCGAGGTCGCGGGCTTCTCGACGATCACATGTGCTCCGGCCTCCAGCGCGTCCATCGCGAGCCGGAAATGCGAGGTCGGCGGCGTCGTCACATGCACCACATCGGGCCGCACGGTCTGCAGCATCGCGCGATGATCGGTGAACCAGGACGGGATCGCGTAGCGCTCGGCCGCGGCCTCCGCGGTCGCCGGCGACAGGTCGCAGATGCCGGCCAGTTGAACGCCCGGCAAGGTGTTGAGGCAGGCAAGATGCTGGCGGGCGATCTGCCCTGCCCCGATGAGCACGGCCTTCATCACGAACTTGCCTCCAGGATCTCGCAATAAAAGTCTTCCAGCGCCTGCGCCGCCGCGCTCCAGGCATACTTCTCGACCGCGACCTGCCGCGCCGAGCCGCCGATCCGCGCCGCGAGATCGGGCTCGGCGAGCAGCCCGCTGACCGCATCTGCAAAGGCATCCGGCTCGTCTGCGATGAGGATGTCACGCCCGGGCATGGCCTCGATGCCCTCGGCACCCAGGCTGGTCGAGACGATCGCCTTGCCCATCGCCATGGCCTCGACGATCTTGAGCCGCGTGCCGCCACCGAGACGGAGCGGGACGATCACCGCCGCCGCGGCGGCGAGGTGCGGCCGCAGGTCCGGCACGAAACCGGTCAGCTCGATCCGCGGCCCGGCCAGTGCCGTCAACGCCTGCGGCGGCCGGCCGCCGATGATCTTGCAGCGCGCATCCGGGTGCCGCGCGGCGACGCGGGGCCAGATGTCCTGCACGAAATGCGTGACCGCATCGATGTTGGGCACCGTCGACAGCAGGCCGAAATAGACCAGCGTACGGCCGTCGGGCGCGGGATCGGTACCGCGCGGCTGATAGAAGTCGACATCGGCGGCATTGGGGATGACCGCCGTGCGGGCGTTCGGAATGTCGT
This sequence comes from Bradyrhizobium sp. HKCCYLRH2060, assembly GCF_051168135.1. Taxonomy (NCBI): domain Bacteria; kingdom Pseudomonadati; phylum Pseudomonadota; class Alphaproteobacteria; order Hyphomicrobiales; family Nitrobacteraceae; genus Bradyrhizobium; species Bradyrhizobium sp. HKCCYLRH2060. Next base: position 21,966 of record NZ_JBNPUK010000007.1, on the reverse strand, counting down.
CATGCAGACGCTTCTCATCGTCCGTGCTGCAGAGATAGACGCCGTCAGCTTGGCGATAGGCTGCGATCTCCTCGCGGCGCAGCTTGCGCCAGTTCGCGCCGGCATAGAGCCGGCGGCCCAGGCTCGCCCCCGTGGCCGCGAACTGCCGCGCCAGATCGTAGGCGATCTCATGCGAGTCCACGATCAGCCGCGGCGGCGTTGCGCCTGCCGGCGCCTGACGGAACAGGCAGTGACCGAGATAGGGAAATTCGAGATTGACGATGTCGAACCGCGTGGACCGCAGCACCCGATCCAGCACCCGCTGCAATTCCGGCAGGGCCACGCGCAGCCGGTCGAAGCTCCGCACCGAGACCAGCGAGCGCAGCTGCAGCAGCCGCTTCGCGAGACCGTCGCGGCCGTAAGGGTTCGGCACCAGCACCACGTCGCGGCAATAGGACTGCATGGCCAGCCGGCACTCGTCGATGTCGAAGGCGTCATCGACCAGCATCACCGCCGTGAGGTCGTGGCGGCGCGCGAGCTGGGTCATCAGCCCGTGCATGCGCGCCTGTGCCCCGAACCGCGGCGGGCTCGCCGGCATATGCGAGACGCAGAGGATGCTGAGCCGCCGTCGGTCGGCGAAACCGGCCACCGACCATTCGGGATCGCGCTGCGCTGGCGGCGCAGGCTCGACCTCCATCACATCCAAGCCTTGGTGGTTGTCGCGGGCCATGACCATTTAAAGCATTTAAATCACGGGATATTTTATATGTGGCATTTAACGATTGCGATAGTTAATCGCGACGTGCGGTGCTGTCCGAGGCCCCCTTCGTTCCATCTCAGCGCCTGCCGGCGAAATCATGGATGATCGTACCTGCGATCCTGAGCGGCTCGCGGACCCGGAACATTCCGACGACGATCGCGAGATAGAGACAGCCGCAGAAGCAGCCGGACAGAACCATGCGCACGAGCGCGGGATAGGCTCCGAGAAGCGTCGCTTGCATCCACCAGCCCGCAGCCGCAGTCGCAACGGCGCCGACGGTCTGCGGACCGACGGCCCGGATCACCAGTTCCGCACCGATCCCGATCGGACGTCCGGCATACATCACCGACGGCAACGCGATCAGCGAGTATCCGGCCACGACGCCCCAGGCGACGCCGACCGGCCCAAAGGGCAGTCCGGCCAGCACCGCAACGACCTGCGCAAAGAGAGAGATGATGCCCCAGGTCTGCCAGCGGTCCGCCCTCCCGAGCGACAGATGCAGCCAGCCCTGCGAGCCCTCGACGACGTGCGAAATGCCGCGCAGCGCAATGATGCTGAGCAGCCCTCCCGCAGCCTGCCACTTCTGCCCCAACAGCACGACGGTGAGGTCCTCCGCGGTGACGGAGAGGATCGCCGCCGCCGGCATCAGGAAGAACGCCAGCATCGAGAGTGCCACCTCGTACTTCTGCCGAAGCGCAGCCGGATTCGCCTGCAGCTTGCTCAGCGCCGAGCTTCCCACCGCATGCGTCTGATTGAGCGCCGCATAGATCGAGTTGTCGTACAGGTTCATCGCATTCTGGTAGTAGCCGACCTGATCGGGCCGGTAGAGCAGCCCGAGCGCGATCCGGTCCACCGCCCGCGACAAGGTATAGGCCACGGTGAAGCCGACCACGTGCAGCCCGAACCGGACCATCGACCTCACCTCAGCATCGAAAACGGGGACGCCGGGCCTCCAGCGACAGGCCGACCACGCGGCGACCACGACGCAAATCGATGTCACGACGGGACGAATGACCAGCGCCCAATAGCCGTAGCCCTCGAACGCCATGGCGACGGCGGCAACCGTCCCTGCCAGCGTGCCGAACAACTGGATCCGGCCGATGCGACCGAACTGCAGCGTGCGCCGGAGCAGCGCCATATGCTGGTTGGTCAGCCCGGACAGCACGAAGGTGATCGCGACGCAAAGCGCGATCGGCTCCAGTCGCGGATCACCGTAGACCCAGGCAATCAGCGGGCTGGATGCCGCGACGACGATCGCCACCGCAACGCCGATGCCGGTGCTGACCCAGAACAGGCCGCTGACCTGGGCCGGCGTGATCCTGCTGCGCTGAGCGGTGGCATCGAGCAGGCCGAAGTCGATCAGCAGCGGCGCGAAGCTCGTCAGCACGGTGACGATGGCGACGAGCCCGAAATCCTCCGGCGCGAGCAGCCGGGCCAGGACGATGGCCGCTCCGATCTGGAGCACGGCATTGCCGTATTGGATGACGATGGAAATCAGGCCGCCGCGCAACGCACGGCGTCCGAGATCGCTCGATTCCCGATGTTCCTCGAAGTAAGCGGCGACGGCTTCCGACATCTCCGTTCAATCGCTTTCAATCATCGTAACCAACCTTTCGATTCCCAGTCACGGCCAAACAGATCCGTCCAGGGCAATGAAAATCCGATCGTCGAAAATGCAGCCGGTATAAAATAGCTCGCGGAGGCCGCTGGAGCGATGACGCCACTTTGTGGCGGAGAAAAGGATTGAAACGTCACTGCGCCAACAATACCGGCTTGCGATTTAATTCCTGCTCGCGAGCCATCCCCGAGCCAGCCGCCATCTCCGCCAGCCTCTTCAGCCGATCCTTGCGGGCAGCGAGGCCCGGCATCGGCTGCAGACCCGTGGCCTCCAGGATCGTCTCCCACCGATACACCCAGTCGTGCCGCATCAAGGTCTGGGCCATGCCGGTTCGCCGCATCCGGTCCTGGCGGACCGGATCGCCGTCCAGCTCCCTGATGACCCGGTCGATGTCGGGCGATGTGTGCGGCACGTCGATCATCACCTCGGGCCAATCGAACAGCCGCGGAAACAGGTCATTGTCGGGACGCTCGCCGAGCATGATGGCGCCCGCCGCCGCGCCCTCGAAATACCGGTAGCCGAACTCGACTTGCCGCCCGGTCTCCTGCGGCTCGTCGAACTTGCCGGGATTGACCAGAAAATACCTGCTTCTCTTGGCGAGGTTTGCCATCTGCGTCCGGTGCTCCCGGAGGTCGATGGCCTGGCTGCCGCCGATCGTGTCGTGGAGATAGAACAGGCCGCTCTGCTGCGCCATCGCGAGCAGCGACTGGTGGGTGACACGGGAGCGACGCCCCATGCTGAAGACGTCGATGACCCTCTCGGGCGGATCGGGATAGGGACAAAAGCGGATCGCGTCGATGGCGAGCGGAAGATGCACGCAAGCCTTGCCGATCTCCTCGCCGAGCGGCTTCACCGTGCCGATCTGGAACGGCATCACGACATCGAACTTGGCGAGGATCTTCAGGAAATGCCGGTGCTTGGCGATCTCCTTGATCCAGAGCTCGTCCAGCAGACACACCGAGGTCCCGCACGCACCTCTCAGATCCTCGATCGCGTCGAACATGATCAGGTCCTGCGGGAACCCGCAGATCGCGAACAGAACGTCGTATTGCTGCTGCGGCTTGATCCGCGTGAGCCCGGGATTCAGCAGCACGGGCGCGTGGTAGCCCAGCCGGGTCGCGAAGCTCGCCCGTCGGCTCGACGGGTCGAGTTCGGGCGCGAACAGCTCGGCGGAATCGACCTCGCAGATGATGTCCTCGAACTCGACATGGGGACCGCGGTTGAGGGCTTTGCCGAAGATGTTTCGGAGTGAGAAGACGGCGATACGGGGCTTGCCCGGCTGCGAACTCATGACGCCTCACTCTGGTGTTGTTGGACCACTTGCACGGTGCTGTACGAAGGCGGCGACGTCACGATGATGAAACCGGTGTTCTGATGAGATCGGCGTCCAGCGCGATCCGCGCAGCGGCCTCGATGCGCGCGAACGGAACGTCGGCCCGGATTGCCATGTCGAGCAGGCTGTGCCTGCCATCCGCGAGGTTGAGGACCCATAGCAGGTCCATCTGCGTCGCCCCGCCCGCCTCGCGCTGGCCGGCAATCGCGCGATACAGGCCGCGCCGTCCCAGTTGCGGCTCCCCTCGCCCATCGACGCGCTCATAGATGCGGTCGCGATCGAGCAGATCCAGCACCTCCTCGATGACCGCGTAGGACTGCTCGAGACAGTCCGGCTTGACGAAATCCAGATTGTCCGCCGAGGTGTGATATTCGGGAAACGTGCCGTGCACGCCGCGCATCAGGCACCCGACCGGCAGATCGAATCCCGGCGAGCAGAACTGCCGCTCGTCATATCCATAGGGGCTGAATGGCAGAATCTCATGAGGATGGCCTGAGTGCTTCAGGACATGCGCGACGGCGCGATCGATGCTCGCCCCGCTCCGGCTCTGCTTGTAGTGAAATCCACTGGAATCGCCGAGACAGGTGAGGACGAGGCCGTGTTCGACACGTCCGAGATTCCGCTCGTTGCGGTCGAGCCACGCGAGCGCGCCGATGGTCGCCGGCAGGAACAGAAATCGGTATCCGAGTCGGCGCGGCTGCTGCGCCTGCCGCATCGCCAGCGCCGTCATGACGGAAATCCCTGAGAGATTGTCGTTGGCGAGACTCGGGTGACAGATATGGCAGGTGATCAGGACTTCCTTGTCCGTCTGCCCGGGGACGAAGAATTCGCCGTAGGTCAACGCCCCCTGCGAGAGCTCGCTGTCGATCTCGACGCGGTAGCTGTCGTCCGTCATCCCCCGCCACAGACGATCTTGCAGGCAGAAGCCCCAATCGTCGGCATAGTAGCCGGTCCGGTAGGGAATGAGATCAGGCTGATCCGGCAAGGTATGGACGTGCTTGGCAAGCTCGGCGCGGCTGAGCACCGCCTGGACCGGCTTGCTGTAGCCCATCACGTGCAGATTGTTGTCGGCGAAGTCGACGAGAACGCGGCCCGACAGGGTCGAGATCGTCGCGCGACGAATGTTCCACTCCGCCGGCACGTGCCAGTCCAGGACCGGCGTGCCGGACGGCACCTCGTGAATCGCAAGCCCGACATTCCGCGCGACGATGCCGAGCGTCTGACGGACACCCGCCCCGGTGAGGCTGCGGTTGATCGGAAACAGTTCGGCGACCAGATCGTGGAGATCGATCGCCGGCGTTCTCGGACCAGCCGGGGATTTGAGGATGTCCAGCATGACGCGTCAGCCCTACTTCATCGGTCAGGCCGACGCCTGCGCGGCATCGGCCGCGAGATCGCCGGCCGGCAGCGGCACGATCGTCGGCTGGTAGACCAGATGCTCCGCCGGAGCTTCCACCTGATCGTATGGCGTGACGATCTCCTCGGGCAGCCGCGCGAGATCGGCCACCCGCAGGAAGTCGCGCAGGTTCGTGCCGGTCGATTCCGAGTCGATGTTGACGGCGCCGCGCCGGCTGCTGACATCGGCAAAATGCACGGTACGGAAATCGATGCTGAAGCGCGTCACGCCCGAGGTGTTCGGGACGGACGAATGCAGATGCGCTCCGGAGAAGATCGTGACGCCGCCACTCGGCGCGATCACCCGGATCTGCGGATCCAGTGCAATCTCCTGCTCCGGCTTCGGCTGCACCCGTGTATCCGTCTTGATGTGCTGCGCCGCCGACGCACGCGAGGTCCTGTTCCACTCGTAGTAGTTATAGGTCCTGGAGCCGTTCTTGATCGCTTCATCGAAATAGCGCGGATGAAATGCAAGGCCGTTGTCCGGCGCGATGTCATACACCGGCAGCCACCAATTGAGCTGGCACGGCGGCGCCGAGTACCAGGTGTCGCGATGAGGGTGGAATGCGAACGCGATCCCGGTGGTGAGATAGTCGTTGCTGGTTGCCGACCGCAGCCGCGGCACGTCGAAATAGGTCAACTCGGGATCGCAGCCGAACTCGCGGAGCGTGCCCTGGACCAGCTCCTTCGACCGGGCGTGATGGATGAAGAACGGCTTCAGCCTGGCGAGGATCTCGACGTAGCGCTCGACCGGGAGCTCGAATTGCGCCGTTCGGGGATCATAGGGATGAAACGCCTCCTCGATCAGCTCCCTGGCGAACGCGACCAGCGCATTGAGCGAGGGCGTCGGCGAATGCAGGAACAGCGCGCCCTGATACAGTTTCTGGCGCCGCTCGTCATCGGGCATCGTGGCATCAACGAAAATGTTCGTCATTCCGTGATCCTCCTCGACAAATCGTCAGAACGTTCGAGACGATCGGGCCGCTCCGTGGCCGCCAGATCCCTCCCCCAGGATACCGCGCTGTCGTCATGCTGCTTCACCAAAGACCCCGTTCGGCAAGCGAGGGCCAAGCGGCATCCTTGGCTGACAACACCGTCACCGGCTGCGGCCATCGGATGCCGATCATCGGATCGTCGTGCCGGAAGCCGTCCGAGAGCTGCTCGACATAGTCTTCGCCCATCAGATACTCGACCGTGACGTCGTCGGTCAGCGTCTGGAATCCATGGGCAAAACCAGCGGGAACGTAGAGCATCCGCGCCGTCGAGGGGCCGAGCTCGCAGGCATAGACCTCGCCGCGCGTCGGCGAGTTCGGCCTGATGTCGACGATGACGTCATGGATCAGCCCGGCGCTGCAGCGGACGATCTTGGCGTCAGGCTTCGGCGCACGCTGGAAATGCATGCCGCGGACGCTGCCGCGGAGACGCGTCACCGAGCTGTTGCCCTGCATCGGGACGAACGCGATGCCCTGCTCGGCAAAGGTCTTCGCGCACCAGGTCCGCGTGAAGCTGCCGCGCTCGTCGGAGCGAACGGTCAGCTCGATCAGCCGCGCATCCGACCGTCCAAGCGGGACAAACCTCATGGCTCAACACTCTTCGCGCATATGGTGCGGCAATGCCCTGCTCTACTCCTCGATCGTCGCCTTGGGGACCGGCACGATGAAGCGGCCGCCCCAGTCGCGGATCGCCGCCATCTGTGCCTTGATCTCGCTCTTGATGTTCCACGGCAGGATCAGGACGTAATCCGGCCTGGCTTCGAAGATCGCTTCCGGCGGCAGGATCGGAATGCGCACACCCGGCATGTAGCGGCCCTGCTTGGACGGGGCGCGATCGACCGTGAAGTCGAGAAAATCGGTGCGGATGCCGCAATAATTCAGCAGCGTCACACCCTTCGCCGGGGCACCGTAGCCGACGATCTTCTTGTTGTCGCGCTTGAGCGCCGTCAGCAATTCGAGCAGCGCACGCTTGGTCTCTTTGACCTGCTCGTTCCAGGCCATGTAGATGGCATCGTCATGCAGCCCATAGGCCCGCTCCCGCGCCAGGACATCGGCAACGTTCGGGCTCTCCGCATGAGCGGCCTCCGCGTGGCAGACGAAGAACCTGATCGAGCCGCCATGCGTCTCCGGAAGCTCGACGTCGAACACCCGCAGGCCCGCTTGGGCGAAGATGCGCAGGCCCGCGATCAGCGACAGATACGAGAAATGCTCGTGATAGATGGTGTCGAACTGATGCCGCTGCATCAAGGTCAGCAGGTGCTGGACCTCGAAGGTCGCGACGCCCTCCGGCGCCAGCAGGATTTTGACGCCGCCGACGAAGTCGTTGATGTCGGGAACGTGCGCGAGCACGTTGTTGGCCGTGAGGAGATCGGCCGACCAGCCCTCCTCCCGGAGACGGGTCGCATAGTCGCGGCCGAAGAATTCGACCCGGGTCTCGATGCCCTTGGCGCGCGCGGCCAGCGCAACGCTTTCGCAGGGTTCGACGCCGAGACAGTTGATGCCCTTCTGGAGCGAGTATTGCAGCAGATAGCCGTCATTCGACGCGATCTCGACATGCCGCGAGGCCGGGCCGAGCTTGAAGCGATCGGCCGTGGCTTCGACATAGCGGCGCGCGTGCTCGAGCCATGAGGTCGAGTGCGAGGAGAAATAGGCATAGTCGGCGCGGAAGATCTCGGACGCGGCCAGGAGGTCGCGCGTCTGCGCCAGACGGCACTCGCGGCAGACGAAGGTCTCCAGCGGATAGAACGGCTCCGCCCGCATGTAGTTGGCCGGATCGATGTAGTCGTTCGCGACCGGCGAGGCGCCGAGATCGATCAGCTTGAGGGTCAGGTCGTCGCCGCAGTGCCGGCACTTGGGCGCGACGCCGACGGCGGTGGGAAGGGTCAGTTCCATGGTGTCTCCGTCACTGTCCTTGCCGGCTGAGGCGAGCATCTGCCCGGCGCGGCCGGCGCGATCACGTCCATTGCAGCCTGTCGTTGATCCGGGCCGTCTCCATGTGGTCCTGCAGGACCTTGAGACGGATCAGATCGGACGAGCGAAACTCGGCATCCTTGAACTGCATCCTCTTGAGACCATCGACAAGGTTCTGGATCGACTGGTCCAGGGTGACCTGCGGCTGATGATCGGGGGCCAGCGAGCGGTACAGGCCGAAATCGACCTTGTAGGAGCGGCTGTCCACCGGCGCGGAGGTGTTGATCGACACGCTGGTCCCCGGCACGCGCGCGGCCACCGCGTTGGCGAGATCCTTGACCTGGTAGTTGCGGTCGTCCGAGCCGGCATTGATGGTGAGGAAGCGGCCGCCCGTCGCCGCCGGCCGGTCGATCGCCCAGTCGATCGCCCGCGCCATGTCGGCCACGTCGATCAGGGGGCGCCACGGCGTGCCGTCGGAGAGCACGCTGATCTGGCGGCGGGTGAGCGCGCAGGCCACGAAATCGTTGAGGACGAGGTCGAGCCGCAGCCGATCCGACATGCCGCAGGCGGTCGCAAAGCGCAGACAGGTGATGGTCATGCCGGTGTCGATCGCGGCGAGCTCCTGCTCCGATCCGATCTTCGACTTGGCGTAGGCCGTGATGGGATTGAGCGGATCGCCCTCCTTGCGCGGCGGTCCGTCGGCGATGCCGTAGACGCTGCAGCTCGACGCGAACACGAAATTCTTCACACCGGCCGCCGCAGCTTTCCTGGCAAGCGACACGGTGGTGTTCTGGTTGATGTCGAGCGTCACGTCCTGGAAGCGATTGCCCATCGGATCGTTGGAGATCGCCGCCAGCTGGACCACGGCATCATAGCCGCGGAGGTCGAGCGACATGTCGCGAACGTCGCCATGGATCTGCTCGTCGAGATATCGCTCGGGAACGACGGGCGCTCCGGTCAGGCAGTGCGCGAAATAGGCGTTGTCGAAGCCGTGCAGCGTCGCATCCGGGCGCTGCGCCCGCAGATGCCGCGCGACGACCGGACCCACATAGCCCATGTTTCCGGTGATCAGGACCTTCAAAATCTCACCCTCTACGATACCGACCAAAACAAAATTTAAATCACCTGCAATCGATTATAATTTAATATTCCAGCCGGCGTCCAGTGAATCCGTCGGCAGCGGCGGTGCCGCCCGCCTTCTCCGGCGGGATACGCAAAACTCGGTAAAAATCCTTTCTCCGCCATCTCGATCCGCCTGTTACCGTGCCCCATCCGGACGGCGCCGATCGATGCGGCATCAGGCAACCTCTCCCATTTAATTTATTCCACCAAATTAAATAATGCCACAATAGGAACAAATGTTGACCGCAAATCTCGGCAGCTTTAATTCGATCCATGGAAATGAGGACGTCCCGCGTGCGGGAACGCCCCGGCCTGACGACGCATTGATTGAAGCATTGAAAGACAGAGCATGACACTATCCGCCGGCGACTGGGTCGAAGTGCGCAGCAAGGAAGAGATCCTGGCGACGCTCGATGCCAACGGGCGCCTCGAAGGGTTGCCGTTCATGCCGCAGATGTTCAAATGGTGCGGCCAGCGCTTCCAGGTCTACAAGCGCGCCCACAAGACCTGCGACACGGTCACCGGATACAACACCGGCGAGTGGCTCGGACGGCGCCTCCCCAACGCCGTGCATCTCGAGCATCGCTGCGACGGCGAGGCCTATGGCGGCTGCCAGGCGGCCTGCCTGATCTTCTGGAAAGAGGCGTGGCTGACCCCGGTCGATCCGGCCAAGCCCGCCGCGGCCATCCCGGACCGCGCCGCTGCGCTTCAACCGCCCGGCGGATGCACGGTGCGCGCGGTGTGGGATGCGACCAAGTCGCCGGACCAGCAGCCGGGAAAAGGCCCCCGCTATGCCTGCCAGGCGACCGAGCTCCCGACCTACACCCAGCCGCTCAAATGGTGGGACGCCCGGCAGTACGCCGAGGACATCGCGTCCGGCAATGTCTCGCTCGCGAAGATGTTCAAGGGCCTCCTCTACTTCGCCTATGTCGGCGCCACCATGGCCCGCCGCCCGCGGCTCGGCCGGCCCGCGCGCTGGATCTACGACCGCATCCAGTCGCTGTGGGGCGGCGTACCGTTCCCGCGCAAGCGCGGCGTCCTCCTGACCGACAAGGACGCGCCGATCGCCGATCTCGGGCTGCAGCCCGGCGATCTCGTCCGCGTGCGCCCGCACCAGGAGATCCTGGCCACCATCGACAAGCAGACCAACAACCGCGGCATGGGCTTCGACGCCGAGATGGTGCCCTATTGCGGAAAGGTGTTCCGGGTACGGACGCGGGTCGAAAAGTTCATCGACGAGCGCACCGGCTACATCCGGCGGATGAAGACACCGGCCGTCATCCTCGACGGCGTCTATTGCCAGTCGCGCTACAGCGAGAACCGGTTGTTCTGCCCGCGCGGCATCTATGCATGGTGGCGCGAGGTCTGGCTGGAGAAGGTGCCGGCCACCGCGATCGAGCGTCCGCCGGCAGAGGAGATCGTCGAACTTCCGCGGCGGGCGGCCGGCTGACGGCAGGCCGCCGCCGGGCAAAGCGGCCGGGCGCCGCTCATCGCCTCGCCCATAGGGCATGGATAGACCGTGTGCGAGGGCCTCGCGGCGAGGCGGCTTCAGCCGCCGTTCACCCCAGTGACAGCTTGCGCGCGACGAAGGCCTCGGCGTAGCGCTCGGCGGCGCGGCATTCCATGCCCCGCAACCGCGCCAGGCCCATGAACGTTTCCGGATCGAACCATTGCTTGGAGCGCTGGCTGCCGAAATGCGTCATCAGCAGCGCGACCTTCCGCTTCATGATCCGCTCGGAGAGGGGCATGTAGACGTTGGGCCGTCCGAGATCGCCGTCCCATTTCGGAATCTCGTATTCCAGGACGAGATGATCGCGGAATGTGTTCCAGACCAGGCGGTTGACCTGCCGATGGTCCTGATGGGCGTCGTCGCGGCGGTGCGCGAGAATGACGTCCGGATTGATCCGGCCCTTGAGCTGCTCGAACCAGGCCTTGATCTCCTCGCCCTGCTCGGGGAAGAAGCCGTCGCGGAACTGCATGATCTCGAGATTGCGGCTGGCGACCTCGGCGAGGAAATCATCGGCCGACGCCCGCGCCTCGACGCCGCGCTCGCCATTGCCGCTGAGCACGCACCAATGAACATCCAGGCGGATGCCCTGGTCGAGCCACGACAGCAGCGTGCCTCCGGCCCCGATCTCGATGTCGTCGGAATGCGCGCCGAGACACAGGACCGACAGCCGGTCGCCGCGACCGGCGAGCTGCAACGCCCTCATCCGTTCACCACCGCCGGAAGACTGGAGCCGAGATGCCAGGGCGTGTCGCCGCGCTCGATCATCTCCTCGAGCACCTGGCGGTCGCGGAGCGTGTCCATGGCCCGCCAGAACCCTTCGTAGCGGTAGGCCATCAACTCGCCGCGGTCGATCAGCCGCTTGAACGGCTGCACGACGAGCTCGTCCCCTTCCTCGATGTAGTCGAATATCTCCTTGCGGAAGATGAAGTAGCCGCCGTTGATCCAGATATCGGAATCGTTGCTCGCGGCCATGCGGCCCACGGTGCCGTCGGCGTCGAATTCGGCGAGGTGAAAGCTGATCGGCGGATGGATGGCGATGAAGCAGCCGATCTTGCCGCTGCGCTTGAAGCGATCGATCATCTCCGGCAGCGGCGCGTCCGTCAGGCCGTCGCTGTAGTTGGCGAGAAAGATCTCCTCGCCCTCGACCAGGTGCCGGACGGCCCGCAGTCGCTGGCCGATGTTGCGCCAGATGCCGGTGTCGACCAGCGACACCCGCCAGTCCGGCGGGCGGTCGCCCAATAGCTCGACCTTCTTGCCGAACTGCGAGATCGTGCAGTCGGTGGTCGCCGCCTGATTGTAGTTCAGGAAATAGTCCTTCACCACATTGGCCTTGTAGCCCAGGCACAGAACGAAATCCCGGTGCCCGTACTGGCTGTAATACTGCATGACGTGCCAGAGGATCGGCTGGTGGCCGATCGGAATCATCGGCTTCGGAATGCTCTCGGAATATTCCCGGATCCGCGTCCCGAGTCCTCCACAGAACAATACGACCTTCATGGCGCGACGTCCTTCGGGTTCTCAATCTCTGAAATGAGCAGCACTATCTTCAACCTCGCCGGCGGGCCTCGACGACAGCTCGCCGTGCCCTCGTGTCGCCCTTCCGTCCGCGCAGGGAAAAACTCCCTCCGCATCCGGTCGGCTACGGACGCCACCCGCGTCACGGGCACCCGGCACCGGATTAATAATCCAATTATATCTCTTTTTAAATGCCATTCTTGGCGGCAAGCATCGAAATATCCGTCGCCTCAAACATTAATTTGACTACCTTAATTTTCCGGAGCCGCTTCCGTAGCGGGCACGGGCGGTATCTTTCGGCGCCTAAGCGCCACCGTCAGGCGTCACGCTGCCCGCGACGCAGGTATCGGGGGATAATCCGACCGCGCGAATAAATTCCAATGGCAATTTTTCATTGTTTAAATTAAATGCCAAAACATATAATAAATGGCTAATCGCTATTTAACCGAGTTTCGAACACCGACATCCCATGCATTACGTGGATCAGCCCGAGACTCTCGATCGAAACGGCATGCCGGCCGTCCTGGTGGAACGGCAGTTCCAGGGGCGCAAATGGCCCGTCCACTACGACTCGGTGGAGCCGTTCGCGATCGTGGCGGACATTGCGACGATCACCATGTCGAGCGTCCTGTCCGGGTTTCTGTATCACCTGCAGGATGCGGCGGGCGCCAACGACGTCAGCAAATCGCTCGGCCTGGCGATCCTCGTGTCGGCGCTGTTCGTCTCGCTGATGAAGATCCGCGGGATGTACCGGCCGGCCGAGCTGCTGATCCTGCCGCGCCAGATCCGCGCGGCCTGCCTGACCTGGGTCACGGCGTTCCTCGTGCTGGCCGGCGCCCTGTTTGCGCTCAAGATCGGCAGCGAATTCTCGCGCGGCACGAGCATCGTCTTCGCGATGTTCGGGCTCGCGGCGCTGATCCTGCATCGCCGCACCACCGCATATCTGCTGGCAAAGGGCTTGGCGGAGAGACGGTTCTCGGGCCGAAACATCGTTCTGATCACCGATGAAGCAAGCAAGGACAACGCCGGGCTGACCCAGGTGCTCACCGACACCGGCTTTCGCGTCCAGCGGCATTTCCTGCTTCCCGAGCCCGGTGCGGATCCGGATCAGCGGCAGCGGATCGTGTCCAGCGTGATCGACTATGTGCGCGGCTCCGACATCGAAGAGATCGTCGTCGGCGCCAATCCCGAACCCTTGTCCGACCTGCGCACGCTCGGCGCCGAACTGAGAGTCCTGCCGTTTCCAGTGAGCTTCGTGCCGGTCGGAGCGGCGTCGGACATCTTCAAGCGGCCCTGCCGCGAGCTCGGCAATGCCGTCTCCATCGAGCTGCAGCGCGGCCTGCTGAGCCCGCTCGAACACGCCACCAAGCGGCTCATGGATGTCATGCTGGCCGGCATCGCGCTGGCCTTGATGTCGCCGCTGCTGCTGCTGGTGGCGATCGCCATCAAGCTCGACTCGGCCGGACCGGTGCTGTTCCGGCAGCAGCGTTGCGGATTCAACGGCCGGGCGTTCCAGATCTACAAGTTTCGCACGATGTCCGTGCTCGAGGACGGGCCCTCCATCGTCCAGGCCCAGATCGGCGACAGCCGGTTCACCCGGCTCGGGACCTGGCTGCGCCGGACCAGCATTGATGAGCTGCCGCAGCTGCTCAACGTTCTGGACGGCAGCATGTCGCTGGTCGGCCCCCGCCCCCACGCCTTGGCGCACGACAACGAATTCGACAAGCTCGTGCGCAACTACGCATTCCGTCGCCGCGTCAAGCCCGGACTGACCGGCTGGGCGCAGGTGCATGGCTGCCGCGGCCCGACGCCCACGCGTGCGTCGATCGAACAGCGCGTCGAATTCGATCTCTGGTACATCGACAATTGGAGCCTGTCGCTCGACGTCGCGATCCTGCTGAGGACGCCGATCGAGCTGATCCGCGGCAACAATGCCTATTAGCGCATATTCGCAAGGGATGATGATCGCAAGCCTACCGGCGGAGCCGTGCGGGCGGATCGGACCGATCTCAGGCTCGAGACTGCGGATCGCGACGCGGGGGCGTCAGACCGCTCACATGTCGTTCGCTGATGTTGAGGGAGCGAATCAGGTGCAGAACCGACGCTGCGCGTCGCTCGGGCTATCGACGGGCTTGACTCAGTCGGCCCCGATTAGGCCCGCTGACGGCGACTTTTCGAACCGCCTGCCCCATTGATCGCAAACTCCTCGATCCGATGCCCGGTCTTGATCGCCGCCACCAGCCAACGCGGCTGCTTGCCTCGGCCGGACCAGGTCTCGGAAGTCTGCGGGTTGCGATACTTCGGCAGAACCCGGGGATATTTGCGCCGCGCCTTGCCGCTGGTGGTGTAGGACTGCCCACCCTCACTGCCGGCACCTTCGATGGCACCGCGGCTGCGGTTGAGAACCGCCAGACGACGTTCGAGCTCGCGCTTCTCCGACGTGATCCTCACGGCGAGGATCTGACTGATCTGCTCGTGGAGAGACCAGAGGTCATCGAAAGACATCGCCTCGAAATCGATCTTCTTGGTGGACATACAGCGACCTTTGTCTGTGATCTCTATCCTGCCGGATTAACGTCATATAATTCGGTATTTCGTTCCGCAAGTGGCTCGCGGTCGGAAAAACTGAATATTTGAGTTATACCAACCCGGCCAAGCCATATGGTTGTAACTCAAATAAAACTCAACCCGCAACCCCATTTCCGAAACGATGTCGCGCCGCCTTCGAGATTGCGGCAGCATTCGTTTGCACGCCGGAAGAAGCCACCGAATCAACACGATCTGCAACGGATTCGTCGCATACTACGGCAAGACCGCGTCAAAGTGACGTAGTTTCGATGATCGAACTTGCGCGTATTTGATAGCTGACATTCTCACCACGACATGGTTTTCAAAGCTGCCGCGACGGACTTACAACCTTTTCGAGCGAGCACCCTGAAGACCCGGATCGAGATATTTTTGCATGCGCACAAAATGCCGCCACCGGGTTTAATTGAGCACGCCACCGTGAATATGCCGCAAAGCAGCCGACATCGTTCCGGCGAATCAAACGCCTTCCCTAAATATTGGATCCTTCAGGTGCGCTCACGCAGATCAGACTTGCGCACGTCGCGCCGACAGCGGGGCGCGCGGCGTCAGACAGGCACACACCGGCAGCGGAACTAACTGCCGCTGCGATCGGCCGTGAGGTTGAGGACGGCTGCGGACACCCGGCGGCCGATCCCGAAAACCCGTTGTCCAAAGTCATCGTCCGTGGAGGCGACATCAGCGGCCTGTGCGCCAGGTGAAGCGGCCGCATCGCATGGCTCGCCGCGATATGGTTTCGGGCCCGTCTTGGAGCGCCGTCCTTGCCCGACACGACGGCTGAAGGACGTCCAGATGACGTCCGGCCGTCGAGCGGCCGCCGACAGCAGCACGGGGCGACCTGACGCGTCATCAGGGTCAATGCCGAGCGGCTGTCGCCTCGCGCCGGCAAGCGGCGCGGCCATGACGGCCGGCCGCCGCAGCGATCAAATTCCGATGCGATTATTTCTGCTGCCTGGTTCGACCCGGCACCGCCGGCCGGGGCGGAATCACGTGCGCCGTCCCGCGGCCGTGCCGCGTGGCCATCGGGCGACGCCTGGGTGCCGCGGACTTCTTCGCGCGTTTGCCGAGGCTGGTGCTGATGGATTGGATCTCATCGAGCAGGACATCACAAAGCTCGATCTGCGACCGCAGCACGGATTGCTGCGAACGGCCCGACCTTGGCCGGCCGAAACGTAATTTGGCAAGGCGTATTTTATTCAGCGATTTCAGGACGGCATTCAAAGCGCGACCGCCGCCATCCATCTCAATATCCTCAATCAACGCGGCACCAAGCTCGTCACACAAGGACGGACCCCACTCGTTGGCGAGTTTTGAGGGCATCTTCCCCGAATGCCGAACCGTCATCGCGATGATGCACGGATTCGATTTTCGGCATTAAATTAACCACTCGCGACAAGTTAATTTACCATCTGACAGCAAGACATTAAATACTTCTGGCACTCGCTACGGTTTGCCGTAAAATGCTACCGCGTTGCCAGAAAGACCTTTTTAAGCACCTTTCGTCCGGTACAATTGAAGCTTTAGTTTGTTCAGTCTACCCTTTTATGTCTCCGACCGTGCAGAATCGTCTCTACACAATTAATTTAATTCTAGATTACGTAAGAATACGGTGTGGAACTTGCCCATTTAATCGTCTGAGCGACGATCGACGTTGCCGAACGCGGCCGAACCGGCCGAGCACGGCCCTCATCAGTCCTCGCCGCCAAGCTTGACCATGACTCGGCCGAGCGGAGCGTCCAGCTCCTTCGGAGACGACGAGGAAGGGGTCGGGTTACCACACCATGGGCCGCTCCGGCGCCCCGCACACCACCGCGCGGCGGTACAGCACGCCCTGGGGCGTCTCGACGGCGACACGCCGAATGCACCCGGGATGAATCGCAAGATTATAATGAAACGGAGTGGCCTCGAATGTCCCGTGCAGCCGGCAGAGTCTGCTGAGATCCGGCCCGCACTCCGTCAGCGGATAGAGGCCGCGCGCCGACGCGGGATCGGATAGGCCCGTGAAGGCGATCGCGAAAGCGGCTGCGGCGATCCTGATCACGTTCGACAATTGCGTGCTCCGTTGCAAAAAGAGCCTCAAGGGCTGGCGCAGCAGCATAGACTTGATCGGCGGCCTTGGACAACCGGCCGCCGCTTACAGTCCCGACGCCCGCACGGCCTTCGAATCTCGCCAGCTACAGCCGCCTTGGCGGCGCCGGTCCCGCCTCCCTCGGCTGTCCGGCTGCCTCGGCTCACCGACGCGCTGCGCGGGCTGCGATGTCGTCGCCCCCTGCGCGAGCAAGCGACTCGGGCTAACCGTTGCGCAACGGCTTTGTGCTTAAAATTGTTCGGACCCTGTTAGGTCGAATGGATCATCCCTTCACCGTGGGACCTCCGGCGGCGCCGACAGCTTGGGGCGGTAATATGGTGATGTCAGACTGTGACCTAATTGGCACGGCCGGGCAAAAGCGGACCAATCCGAACGGCCGTACGCTTTCGTCCAGTATGGCCGCCGGGTAGGTTGAAACACGTGGGACGTTCTCCCTTCTTGGTGGAGGGAGCAGCGTGGGGAAATGTATTTTTGCTGTATTCGGGGACGCGTTTGAAGGCCTTGATCAATCCGCCCGGGCCGACCGGCGGCGGGGGGTCTCCTGTGCGCAGCAGTACAGTGGACCCGCGCAGCTTTCATGGCCTTTGCCGCCGCTCGCGCGCGCTCCTCACCCTGGCGATCTTGGCGCTTCTGCCCGCCTGTTCCTTGCTCCCCGGGACAGGACCGACCAGCGACGCCGTGAACGACAATGCCACGGCCAGCGTGCGGTCGAACACGGCGCTTCCCTATGCGCTGGTCGACGTCAGCTCCGAAACGATCGGCTTCCTGTCGCAGCCCAATCTGATCACGTTCCAGGGCGTATTCCCGGACAAGCGGCCGAAGCCGGTGCAGGTCGCGGGCGTTGGTGACGTGCTGAACGTTTCCATTTTCGAAGCCGCCCCAGGCGGGCTGTTCACGCCGCCCACGGCCGCCGGCGCCCGCCCGGGCAACTTCGTGGATCTGCCGGCGCAGGCGGTGGACCAGCAAGGCAATATCCGCGTTCCCTATGCGGGCGAGATCACCGCCGCCGGCCGGACGCTGCCGCAGATCGAGCAGGAGATCGTCTTCCGGCTGCAGAAGCGCGCGCTCGAGCCGCAGGTCGTGGTCAGCCTGAACCAGCAGCATTCCAGCGTGGTCAGCGTGCTCGGCGACGTCAATACGCCGGGCGTGCTTGCCCTCAACAGCGTGGGCGAACGCCTGCTGGCCGTGATCGCACGTGCGGGCGGCCCGAAGCACGAGGCCATCGAAAGCTATGTGACCCTGCAGCGGGACGGCAAGCGCGTGCGCGTGCTGCTCAGCCGCGTCGTGCAGGATCCGCGCGAGAACATCTTCATCCGTCCGAACGACGTCGTCTACATCACGCGGGAATCCCCGACTTTCACGGCCCTCGGCGCCCTCAATCAGAACGTCTTCGGCTTCAATTCCGAGATTTCGTTCGATACCGAGACCCTCACGCTGGCCCAGGCGATCGGCAAGGCGGGCGGACTGAACGATCAGCAATCTGATCCGGCCGAGGTCTTCCTGTATCGCTACGAGGAGCGCCCGCTGCTGCAGAAGCTCGGCGTCGATACCAGCCGCTTCATCTACGACCGCATCCCGACGATCTATCACATCAACCTGCGCGATCCCTCCGGCATGCTGCTGGCTTCGGGCTTCCAGATGCGCAGCAAGGACGTGATGTACGTCGCCAATGCCAAGGTCGTCGACTACTACAAGCTTCTGACCCTGATCAACACCACGGCGACGACGACGTCCAACACGGCGACTTCGGTGATCAACGTCAACACGGCGACCAAGACCCGGTGGTGAAGCGCAACGGCGGGCCGGTAGCGGCCTGAAGGGGCGCCGGAGCGTCGGGGGCGGCGGACCGGAGTCCGCCCCGCGCGATGTCGTGGCATCGGACGGCCGTCGTGTGACAAGCCGTTACAATCCAGCCAATCACCGCGACCAAACGACACCGGCGGTGCATCAAGCCGCGACATCGAACGCGCAGTATCCCTCTGCAGGCGACGCGATCGCCCGCGCGAACGAATTGGGAGACTGACGTGAAGACATCCATCGCGACATTTCTGCTCGTGGCAGTGCTTTCGGCGGCAGCAGCGGTCGACGCGAATGCCTGGACCCGCAGCGGCTCGGTCACCGGACCGCGCGGCACCACCTCATTTGGCGGCTCCGGCAGCTGCTCCGGCGGCGCCTGCGCCTGGCAGGGTGGCGGCACAGGTCCCGCCGGCCGCAGCTGGTCGCGCTCCGGCTCCGCGAGCTGCAGCGACGGCAGCTGCACCCGGCAGGGCCAGGGCACGGGACCGCGCGGCAATTCCTACAGCTACAGCCGCACCGTCACGCGCTGAGCGGACGCCGCGGCGCCGCTGGCCGCGGCCCTCCGGAAGCATTGACATCGCCGGTCCGCCTGCTGTTCCGGAGCGGGCCGGCGCGCCGTCTCCATCCGATGACGCCGGACACGCGCCATGCCCATCCTCTCTTCCCTGCCCCCGTCGACGCGCATGATCGTGCTGCTGACGGCGATCGGCTTCATGACGCTGGAATATGGGCTCAGCCGGCTCGCCGGCCGCGAGACTCACGACCTGCGTGAGACCGCAGCCTCGTTCGCCGTCGCGGTCGGACAGCACCTGATCCGCGCAATGGTCGCGCTCGTCGCGGCCGTTCCCTTCATCATCGCCTATCGCCACAGGATCTTCGATTTCGATCCGAGCCGGCCGCTGGCCCTGCTCGCATTGTTTCTCGCCAGCGAGTTCGTCTATTACTGGCACCATCGCGCCTCGCATCGGGTTCGCTGGCTGTGGGCCACGCATGCCGTGCATCACTCTTCCACGCGTCTGAACCTGACCGCAGCGATTCGTCTCGGCTGGACGAGCGAGATCTCCGGTCATTTCCTGTTCTATCTGCCGCTGGCGCTGCTCGGCTTCCATCCGCTCGCCATCATCACCATGCTCGGCGTCAATCTGCTCTACCAGTTCTTCATCCATACCGAGCTCGCGCCGCATCTCGGTCCGCTCGAATCTGTGCTGAACACGCCGCGGCATCACCGCGTCCACCACGCGGCCAACGCGTCCTGTCTCGATCGCAACTATGGCGGCGTGCTCATCATTTTCGACCGGCTGTTCGGCAGTTTCGCCGAGGCCCCGGCCGGCGAGACGCTGCGCTATGGCCTCGTCGGCGTTGAACCGAGCTTCAATCCGTTGCGGATCGCATTTGGCGAATGGATTGCGATCGCCCGCGACCTTACGGCGGCGCGGAACTGGGCCACGCGGCTGCGCGTGCTGACCGCGGCCCCCGGAGACAAGCGCCACCGCCGGGAGTCACCCGACAGCCGAGAAGGATGCTCATGACGTCACATCTCCGATCGTCCATGGCCGCCATGGCGGCCGTTCTGCTCGTCTCGACCACGGCCGTCGCCGCGGAGCGCGGCATCACCATCGACACAAGCGACGGTCCGCGCCATGCGCTGGTGATGACCGCGGGCAGGACGCCGCAGCCGACCGTGATCGTGCTCCATGGCGCGCTCGGCAGCGGCGCCGGCACCGCCCGCACGACGGGCTTTGCCGAAGCTGCGGCGGCCCATGGCTTCGCCGCGGTCTTTCCCGATGGCATCAACCGGCAATGGAATGACGGCCGCGACGGCCGCTCCGGCGGTCCCGATGATATCGGTTTCATCCGCGCCCTGGTGCGGCAGCTCGTCGCTGACGGCACAGCCGATTCCCGGCGCATCTATCTCGCCGGCATTTCGAATGGCGGCATGATGAGCTTCACCCTGGCCTGCAAGGCGCCGGAGCTGTTTGCCGGCATCGGCACGGTGATCGCCAACATGCCTGAAGGCATCGAGCCCTGCGCCGCGCGGCCGCTGCCGGTGGTGATGATCAACGGCACGGCTGATCCGATGGTGCCCTATCGCGGCGGCGAGGTCGGGCTGCGCGGCGGGCGCGGCCGGGTGTGGAGCGCTGACAGGACGGCGGAGTTCTTTGCGCGGCGCGACGGTTGCGGCGCGCGCCAGGCCGTCGCGCTGCCGCATCGGGATCTCGCCAGCGACACCTCCGTCACGCAACTCAGCTGGCGCGATTGCCAGGTGATCGGCGGCGTGTCGCTGTATCGCGTCGAAGGTGGCGGACATGCCCTGCCCGGCCGCCGCCCGCTGGCGCCGCGCCTGCTCGGCCCGAGCAATTTCGACATCGATGCCGCCGAGGTCATTCTCCGCGCGTTCGATCTCGCGCGCACGCTGTAATCCGGCAAGTCCGCCCAGGCTCCGAGCGTGACGAGACGGAGCGGTCACCCGTGGGCACGCGAGCTCAGGCGGCGATCGTCGGCGTGGTGTTCGGCTCACGCGCCAGCTCTGCCTCGCCGTGCGAAGGAAGATTCTCACTGCGGATGCCGAGCGGCGATCCGATCCACAACGCATGCGCGGTGTGATCGGCCAACGGCTCGGTCGTGTTCGGATGCACGAGCACGCTGAGGCGACCATGATTGAGCATCAGCCATGGCACCAGCACTGGAAACACGTCGACCGCGAAGGCGACTTGATACATCGGCCGCTCGTGAGGCCCGACCAGCGCGTCATGCCAACGCCCGAGCGTCACGAGGAAGCGGTCGGCCATCCACTGCCGTAGCTGTGCGGCTTCGGTTCGAGTGGCATCATCGAAATAGATGTGGGCATGAAAGCTCGCAATTGCGCTCAGGCGATGCGGCTGCGCCGCCGAGGTCGTTTCCATCCGCGCCTCTCGATCATTTCAATCGCGTTGGCCGCGCAGGCGAACCGATGCGGCATGGTCATCCTCGCATCGCTAGCCTGCCCTCGGCCGCGCCGCGAGTCGTCGCCGGCGGACGCTGGCCTCGAGATCTCGGCAGGGCTCGAGCTTCGACCCAGACAGTATGTCGCCGCGCGAACGACCGCACCGAGACAAACGACACCGAGACAAACGACAACGCCGCGCTGAGGTTTCAGCGCGGCGTTGTTGTTTTGGGGTGTGAAGAGGGGATGTCCTTTGCAGGCCTGGCAGCGACCTACTCTCCCAGGGCTTGAGCCATAGTACCATTGGCGCTGAGGAGTTTAACGGCCGAGTTCGGGATGGGATCGGGTTCAGGCTCCTCGCTAAGACCACCAGGCCGGCGAAGGACATCGAGGATAAGAAGCAAGCCGAAGATCTCTGTGAGATCTTCGAGAGGTC
>NZ_JBNPUK010000006.1:0-339455 GCF_051168135.1 Bradyrhizobium sp. HKCCYLRH2060 | reverse complement strand
CGCAAAACCTCATGCACCGCAGGAGGATCGATGGACTGCTCGATCCTCCACAGTCTCTCACCCGAGACGACCGCCAGCTGAGCCTTAGTATATGCTAAAACCTCAACCGGACAGCCGTGGGTCAAGCCCGGGCATGACGAGTGACTAATAGGCAGACCCGCCGAACCTCATCAACTTCCTCACACCCGACCGTGCCCCTCATGCATCGAACATGATCACGCTGCGCAGCGTCTTGCCGGCCTTCATGTTGGCAAAGCCCTCGTTGATCTCCGACAGCTTCAGCTTGGCGGAGATCCAGTCCTCCAGGTGCAGCTTGCCGCGCAGATAGAACTCGACGAGTCGAGGCATGTCGACGCGGAAGTGGTTGGAGCCCATCGACGAGCCCTGGATGCGGCGCTCGCGCAGGAAGTCGAAGCCGTGCAGCTCGATCTTCTGGCCGAACGGGATCATGCCGACGATGGTCGCGGTGCCGCCCGGCGCCAGCATCGCGAACGCCTGCTCGGCGGTCTCCTTGCGCCCAAGCACCTCGAAGGCGTGATGCACGCCGCCCTTGGTGAGCTCGCGCACCTGGGCCACGACGTCGCCCTCAGTGGGATTGATGATGTCGGTTGCGCCCAGTTTCGTCGCAAGCTGCAGCTTGGCCGGATTGGTGTCGATGGCGATGATGCGGCCCGCGCCCGCGATCTCCGCCCCGTTGATCGCGGCCATGCCGACGCCGCCGCAGCCGATCACGGCCACCGTCTCGCCGGCCTGCACCCGCGCCGTGTTGACGACGGCGCCATAGCCGGTGATGACGCCGCAGCCGATCAGCGCGGCGAGGTCGAGCGGCATATCGTTGCGGATCTTCACGATCGCATTCTCGTGCACCAGCATCTGCTCGGCGAAGGACGACAGGTTCAGGAACTGGTGCAGCTTCTCAGCTCTCGCCCATGACAGCCGGTTGGAGGCGCCCGGCGGCATCTTCACCGTGGTGTCGGTGCACAGCACCGGACGTCCCGTGGTGCAGTTGTCGCACGTGCCACAGAACACCGAGAGGCAGGTGACGACATGATCACCCGGCTTCACATAGGTGACGTCGGCGCCGACCTGCTCGACGATCCCAGCGGATTCATGGCCCAGTACCGCGGGCAGCGGATGCGGATACAGGCCCTCGATGAAATGCAGATCGGAATGGCAGAGCCCAGCCACCGCCGTGCGGATCAGCACTTCCCGCGGCCCCGGCTTGGGCACGCTGACGTCCTCGATGACGAGCGGCTTGTTGACCTCCATCAGCACGGCGGCTTTCATTGGCGTTCTCCCTGTCTTGTTTATTGTGAGTTGTTACCCGGCTGTTTCGACGTAGCCGCTGCGCTCCCTCTCCCCGTTCTTCACGGGGAGAGGGTTGGGGTGAGGGGCAGCCGCACGGGTGGTGCAAATGATTGGACCTGTACCCCCAGCCTGTTCGCTCATCACTCGCACAAAGCAGAAGCCATGAGCTCGCGATCCATCTTCGTGACATTCCACAAGACTACGCCGCCGAAATCAGTTCGCCAACCTCGTCCATGCCTGCGACGCGATCGCCGAGCAGCAGCGTCGCCATCGCGTCGTCCGTCTCGTTTTCCGCGAGCCGGAACGGATCGGACGGCGTCAGACGATGATCGACGACGAGCTTCGCCAATAGCAACCGCCGTGCGTCGCCGCGCATCGCGTGGATGCGCGCGCTTTCCCAGGTCGTCGAGACGGCGCTCGCCACGTGATACAGCAGGCTGGTGGCGCGGCGCGCTTCCGACTCCTTGTCGGCGCGTCCCGCGACCTCGCGCGCAAAGCCCACGGCACGATCCACGAGTCGATGCAGCTGATCGCGCCAGGCCTGCGGCACGGCGGCACTGTCGTCGAGACGCGCATGCAGGTCGGCGGCCAGCGCGGCCTCCGCACCGTGCCGGCCCACGGCGCGCTTCAACGCATCGAGCGCGACGATGTTGCCGGTGCCTTCCCAGATCGAGCCGAGATGGGCGTCGCGCAGCAGCCGCGCGGTGACGAACTCCTCGACGTAGCCGATGCCGCCGCGCATCTCCAACGCATCGCCGCAGACCTTGCGCGCGTCGCGCGTGGCACGGAATTTCAATGTCGGCGTCAGGATGCGCAGCAGCGCCGCGGCATCCTGGCTGCCGGCCTCGGCACGGTCGAGCGCGTCGGCGGTGAGAAAGCTCAGCGACAGCGCCTGCTCGGTCGCGAGCAGGATCTTCAGCAGCTGCCGCCGCCCGAGCGGCAGGTCGACGATTGGCTTTCCGAACACCACGCGGTTGCGCGCGACCGTGATCGCGTCGTGCCAGGCCCGCCGCATCAGCGCCGTCGACTTGACGCCG
The DNA here is from genome assembly GCF_051168135.1 of Bradyrhizobium sp. HKCCYLRH2060. NCBI lineage: Bacteria > Pseudomonadati > Pseudomonadota > Alphaproteobacteria > Hyphomicrobiales > Nitrobacteraceae > Bradyrhizobium > Bradyrhizobium sp. HKCCYLRH2060. The sequence goes on along the minus strand of NZ_JBNPUK010000006.1, from coordinate 337,110 downwards.
TTGGAGAGACGCGACGAGTTGACCATCTCGGCCATCTGCACGAAGCCGCGATCGAGCCTCCCGACCGCATAGGCGATCGCGCCCTCCAGCTTGATCTCGCCCGAGGCCATCGAGCGCGTTCCGAGCTTGTCCTTCAGGCGCACGATCCGATAGTGGTTCTGGCTGCCGTCATCGAGGAAGCGCGGCATCAGGAACAGGCCGACGCCGCGCGTTCCCGCTTCGGCACCTTGTGGCCGCGCCAGCAGCATCACCACTTTCGCGTCGGCATTGGAGCAGAACCATTTCTCGCCATGCAGGCGCCAATGGTCGCCCTCCGGCACGGCGACCGTCGTCAACGTGCCGACATCGGAGCCGCCTTCCTTCTCGGTCATGAACTGGCCACCCTGGGTCAGCTTTCTCATGTCGGTCTGGGTCAGGCCATCGAGGTACTTGGCCTTGAGCCCGTCGCTGCCGAAGCTCGCCAGCAGCTTGGCGCAGCCGTCGGTGACGTTGATCGGACAGCCCAGACCGAACTCCGCCTGGTTGAACAGGAAGGTGAAGGCGTGCTTGGCCGTGACCGGATATCTGGTCGGCCAGCCGAGAATGCCCTTGCGGATCGACATCGCGTGGATGCCGAACTCGCCGAACGCCGCGCGCTCGAGCTCGCGATAGGCCGGATGGTACTCGACCCGCTGCACGTCGCGGCCGAAGCGGTCGCGCTGGTGCAGCACAGGGCCGTGGCGGTCAGCCAGGCGGGCACATTCGTCGAGATAGGAGCCGGCGAGTTCGCCGAGCCGGTCGAGATGCGGCTGAAGGTGGCGAAACAGCGCATCCGGCAGATGGATGCGCAGGAGGTCGGTGAGCGCCGGATCGGCGCGATAGAAGTTGAGCCCGGTGGTATCGGGCGCCAGCAGCTCCGGCCTCGCGCCGCCGGTCATCACGTCATCGCGCTTCAGGAACTGATGCATGATCGTTAAGCCCTCGTTCGTTTCCGCAAGTCTCTGATGGACTCTTCGACAGGTTGCGCCTGATCGGATACACAACAGGCAGCGGCGTGCGCCGAACCGGGAGCAGATCCATGACCAATCAGCCGACGGAGGTTTATCGCATCTTCGGGGCGGAGATGTCGCCCTATTCGGTCAAGGTGCGATCGTATCTGCGTTACAAGGGCATCCCGCATCACTGGATATTGCGCAATGCGGAAAGCGAGGCGGAGTTCGCACGCCACGCCAAGCTGCCGATCATTCCGCTGGTGGTCGCCCCCGACGAGGTGCCGATGCAGGATTCGACGCCGATCATCGATGCGCTCGAGCTCGACTTTCCGCAGCCGACGATTCATCCAGGCGACGCGCTGACGAGCTTCATCTCGGCCCTGATCGAGGAGTTCGGCGACGAGTGGGGCAACAAGTGGATGTTCCACTATCGCTGGGCCCGCGATCTCGACCAGCGCGCCTCAGCCGGGCGCATCGCCCGCATCCGCGCCCCCAAGGCGGACGAGATCGAGGTCGGCGAACTGGCCGAGAAGATCCGCGCGCGCATGGTCGAGCGGCTGTGGTACGTCGGCTCGAACGAGATCAACGCGCCGCAGATCGAGCAGGGGTTTGCCGAAATGCTCGACCTGCTCGAACGGCATCTCTCGGTCAGGCCGTATCTGTTCGGCCGGCGTCCGGCCTATGGCGATTTCGGACTGTGGGCCCAGTTCTACGAGCTGTGGACCGATCCGACTGCGGGCGCCATGATCGAAGGCCGCGCGCCGCACGTGCTGGCCTGGATCCACCGCATGCTGTGGCCGCGCGCCGAAGGCGAGTTCGAGCTGTGGCCGGAACTGTCGCTGACCCTGATGCCGATCCTGACCCGCCAGGTCGGCGCGCTGTTCATGCCGTGGACGCTCGCCAATGAACAGGCGCTGGCCGAGAAACGCGATGCCTTTCGCGTCCAGTTCGGCGACTTCACGTGGATGCAGAAGCCGCAGAAATATCACGCGCGCTCGCTGGCGATGCTCCGCGGCAAATATGCCTTCCTGCACGATCGCAGCCGGCTCGATGTCGTGCTGGAGGAGATCGGCTGCCTCGCCGGATTGCAGCCGCGTCCCACCTGAGGACGCGCAGCAAAAATGTGGGGACGAGCCGTAGGAAGTCGGCCGCCGGTGCACTAGCTTGATGTCTGCGGACGCTCTGGCTCAAGGACATGCCCATGGACATCCCTGCCTACAAGATCGCCCTCATCGTCGGTGCCGGCGAAGGGCTCTCGGCCTCGCTGGCGCGGCTGTTCGCGCGCGAGAAGATCCGCGTGGCGCTGGCCGCCCGCAAGATCGAGAAGCTCGGAGCGCTCTGCAACGAAACCGGCGCCCGCGCCTACCCCTGCGATGCGACCAATCCGGAGGAGGTCGAGCGGCTGTTCGGCATCGTCGAGCGCGAGATCGGCGCGCCCGATCTCGTGGTCTACAACGCCAGCGCGCGGGCGCGCGGAGCGCTCACCGATCTCGTGCCGGCCGACGTGCAGCAGTCGATTGCCATCAGCGCCTTCGGCGGCTTCCTGGTGGCGCAGCAGGCGGCACAGCGCATGCTGCCGAACAAGCACGGCGCCATCCTGTTCACCGGCGCCTCCGCCAGCGTGAAGGGCTACGCCCAGTCGGCGCCGTTCGCGATGGGCAAGTTCGCGCTGCGCGGCCTAGCCCAGAGCATGGCGCGCGAATTGTCGCCGCAGGGCATCCACGTCGCGCATTTCGTCATCGACGGCGCGATCAGGAGCGCGGAACGCCAGGAGCCGGCGGAGCGACCGAATTCGATGCTCGATCCGGATGCCATCGCCGCGAGTTATTGGAGCGTGCTGCAGCAGCCGCGCAGCGCCTGGAGCTGGGAGATGGAGCTGCGGCCATGGGTCGAGACGTTTTGAGCCGAAAGGCGACCCGCGAGTCTCGTCATTGCGAGCGAAGCAATCCAGGGCTGGGCAAGGACTCCGGATTGCTTCGCTTGCGCTCGCAATGACGTGGATGGATGGTCGTATGGTAACAACCTATCGTCGCCCGGCGTGACCGGGCGATCCAGTGACCGCAACTGATAGCTGGTGACAAGGTGCGGCGGCGGCGTACTGGACGTCGCGCCTTGGCGGGGTAATGACATCCATCCATTGATCTCGGACGTTGGGACTTAGGACTCGCGACCGACCCCGTGTAAATCTGCCCCCACTAAATGAGCCACCGCTCCGCTCAGAGCCTTCTCGAACCGCACCAGGGTCCAATCGTCCGCATGCGGCTTGATCGTGAAACCGGCCTTGCGGGCCAATGCAATCATCACGTCGTTGGTGCGCAGCGCATCGCCCGACAGGGTCACGCCACCCAACGCGAGCGCGCGTCCGTCCAGATTCGCGATAAGCGCCGGACCGATGCCGTGGCCTTGCCAGCGGTCATGGACCGACAGGCCAAACTCGACACGACCGGTGCCGCGATCGAATGCATAGCGCGCCTCGGCCACGATGCCGTCGACACCGTCATGGTCCATCGTCGCGATCAGGCTGTAGCGGTCGTTGCGGCCGAGCGCGACGAAATCCTCGAGCACCGTCTTCGGCAGCTCGTTGAGCGCGCCGAGGAAACGCTTGTGCCGCGAGCGTTGGCTCAAGGACCGAACATAGCTCTGCAGCGCCTCCGCGTCGTCAGGTGTGACGAAACGCAGGCGCACCTCCTCACCGCGCCGCGTGTGAATGATGTTGGAGCCGGCAGCGAGATCGGCAATGGCGGGCGTCGGCATGCGCGGCTCCAACCGGGAAGCTTGCCGGCGCCCTCCTTTGCGGAGCGGCGCCGGCGCGGCGGGATGAGTGAGGGGGATCAACCCCGCCAGAACGGCTTATCGATCTCGGCGGCGATATCGCTGCGGGACAGGCCGAGATCGTGCAGGTCGCGCTCCGACCACTGCGCGAGCTCGTGCCGGGTCCGGTAGCGGAAGCGCCAGGCCGCAAGCAGCTCCACGACGCCGGACCAGAACCCCGGGCCATGATGTTTCGTCATTGACGAGGAGACGTAGACGGACATGAAAGCCTCCTGAAAATTCCTTGAGGCTGCAATATCGAGCGCTTGCGCTTCATCTACAAACGACATTTACTACCGGTTCGGATGAAATAACGTCATGAACCGGGGAGGCCGCGAATGGCCCGGCTGCCGTCGCTGAATGGATTGCGGGCGTTCGAGGCTGCGGCGCGGCATCTGAGCTTCACCCGCGCGGCCTCCGAGCTGAACGTGACGCAGACCGCGATCAGCCATCAGATCAAGCGCTTGGAAGACGAGCTCGGCATCCGCCTGTTCGTCCGCCAGAACCGCAGCCTCGCGCTGACGCCGCAGGCCCGCGACTATCTTCCGCTGGTGCGGGCCGCATTCGACGATCTCCGGCTGGCAACGGAACGGCTGGTCCGCAAGGACAACGCCAAGGTGCTGACGGTCTCCACCATCGCCTCGCTGGCGGCGAAATGGCTGCTACCGCGGCTGACGGCCTTTCAGGAGGCCCATCCCGGCATCGACGTGCGCATCACGACCTCGACCGGCCTGGTCGATTTTCGCAAGGACGATGTCGACGCCGCGATCCGCTATGGCCGCGGCCACTGGCCGGGCGTGCGCGCGGAATGGCTGATGGCCGACGAGTTGTTTCCGGTCTGCAGTCCGGCGCTGCTGCAGGGCGAAAAGCCGCTGCGCTGTCCGGCGGATCTCGCGCATCACACGCTGCTGCAGGCCAGCGGCGGCTATGATGACGACTGGCGGCTCTGGCTGACCGCGGCGGGTCTGCCGGTGGAGATGTCGCGGCAGGGCCGGCTGAGTTTCGACCTGTCGCTGATGACCGTCCAGGCCGCGATCGACGGCCTCGGCGTTGCGATCGGGCGGACCGCCTACGTCCAGGACGACATCGCCAAGGGCCGGCTGGTGGTGCCGTTCAAGATGACGCTGCCGAGCGATGCCGGCTTCTATCTGGTGACGCCGGAGGGTCGGACCGATCCGCCGAAGCTGAAGGCGTTCCGGCAATGGCTGAAGGGTGCAATGCAGCAGAAATCGGCCGCCGCCAATTCTGTTCAAGCCTAGGCTCCTTCGGCGCAAAGCTATTGGCCGCCAGGGCTCGACGTGGCAGATTGTCGCACCTTTCCCATCGGCCGGCGTAGAAATCCTCCGCACGAGCCTCTCGACGGTAGGAGTCTCCCCGCGTGTCCTCAACGTCAATCCCGCAGCCGGCTACGATCCATTCGCGCATCGGCGCGATCCTGCGCGCGACCAGCGGCAATTTCCTCGAGCAGTTCGACTTCTTCCTGTTCGGCTTCTACGCGCCGATCATCGCCAAGGCGTTCTTCCCATCGGAGAACGAGACTGCATCGCTGCTCAATGCCTATGGCGTGTTCTGGCTCGGCGCCCTGATGCGACCGGTCGGCGCCATCGTGCTCGGCGCCTATGTCGACAAGATCGGCCGGCGCCAGGGCCTGATCGTGACGCTCGGCATCATGGCGATCGGCACGATCGTCATCGCGTTCTGCCCGACCTATGCGACGATCGGCATCGCGGCCCCGATCATCGTGCTGCTCGGCCGGCTGTTGCAGGGCTTCTCGGCCGGTGTCGAGCTCGGCGGCGTGTCGGTCTATCTGTCCGAGATCTCCACGCCCGGCAATCGCGGCCTCTACACCTCGTTCCAGTCGTCGAGCCAGCAGGTCGCGATCTTCGTCGCCTCGGTCATCGGCTACGTGCTCAACCAGGCCATGCCGGCGGACGTGGTGGCCGCCTGGGGCTGGCGCATTCCCTTCTTCATCGGCTGCCTGATCATTCCGCTGATCTTCTTCCTGCGCCGCACGCTGGAGGAGACGCCGGCCTTCCTCGCGATGAAGAAGCACCCGACCGCGCGCGAAGTATTCGCCTCGGCGCTGGAGAACTGGCGCATCGTGATCCTCGGCATGATGATCGCCGTGCTGACCACGACGATGTTCTACTTCATCACCGTCTACGGTCCCGGCTTCGGCAAGCAGCTGAAGCTGTCGGCGTCGGATTCACTGCTCGTCACTTTGCTGGTCGCCGTGACCAACTTTCTCTGGAATCCGGTCGGCGGCGCGGTGTCGGATCGGATCGGACGCAAGCCGGTGCTCGTGACCATCGCGGCGCTGGCATTCCTCACCGCCTACCCGGCGTTGCACTGGCTCGCGGCGGCGCCGAGCTTCGGCAAGCTGCTCACTGTCGAAATGCTGTTCTCGTTCTATTTCGGCGTCTATAGCGGCACCATGCTGGGCTGCCTGGTCGAGATCGTGCCTGCGCATGTCCGCACCACCTGCTTCTCGATCGCCTTTGCGCTGGCAGCTGGGCTGTTCGGCACCGCGACGCCTGCGGTCTCGACCTGGCTCATCAACAAGACCGGCGACAAGGCCTCGCCCGGCTACTGGCTGATGTGCGCCGCCGTACTCGGCATCATCGCGGCAATGACGGTCTATCGCGGCGGCCGCCAGGCGGTCGCGGCGCGCGAACCCGTGGCCGCCTGATCGGGTTGTCTGTTCACGTCGCGGGCGGCATCATCGGATGCCGCCCATTTTTTTGACGGTGCGGCGGGAGCCGGAGTGAGGTTTGCCATGGATGAACTGATTGCCATCGCCGGTCAGGTCGGCGCGCGGCTGGTCGCACGCAAGCAGACGATCGCGGTGGCGGAATCCTCCGCCGGCGGCCTGATCGCGGCGTCGCTGCTCGCGGTGCCCGGCGCCTCGGCCTATTTCCTCGGCGGCGCCGTGGTCTATACCCGCGACGCGCGTCGGGTGCTGATGGACATTCCGGACGACGCGATGAAAGGGATCCGCTCGGCGTCCGAGCCGTATGCGGAGCTGCTGGCGCGGCAGATCAGGACGCGCTTTGCCACTGATTGGGGAGTGTCGGAGACCGGCGCCGCGGGTCCTGCCGGCAATCGCTACGGGGATGCGGCGGGCCATGCGTGTTTTGCCGTGGCCGGGCCAGCGTCGGCGGTGGTGACACTGGAAAGCGGCAGCAACGACCGCTTCGCCAATATGCGTCTTTTCGCGAAGAGCGCGCTGGAGTTGTTGCTGGAGAAGCTCGGCGAATAGCCTCCGCTGTCGTCCCGGGCAAGCCCGGCGACGCGAAGCGGCGGCGGGCGCCGACCCGGGACCCATAGCGCGTGATCTGTCTTGGGGCAGGCTGCGTGTTGCGCCGGCTGCGCAAACCGACTTCCGCCTGTGGCTATGGATCCACGCATTCGCGGGGATGACACCGAAATTGGGGCGCCGCCAGTGGCCACTCAGCGACCGGCCGACGACCTCACTTCTCCCGGAACGCGCGCATCAGCTGGTCGTGCAGTGGCTTCATCAGGTAGGAGATCACGGTGCGGTCGCCGGTCTGGACGAAGGCTTCCACCGGCATGCCCGGGATCAGCTTGACGTCGCCGAGCCGTGCGATCTCCTCCGGCGGCATCGACACGCGGATGGTGTAGTAGCTCTGGCCGGTCCGCTGGTCGGTGGTGACATCCGGCGAAACGCGGCTGACGACGCCGTTCAGCTCCGGCGTGGTGCGCTGGTTGAAGGCGGACAGCCGCAGCAGGGTCTTCTGGCCGACCTGCAGCTTGTCGATGTCCTGCGGGTTGACCTTGGCCTCGACCTGCAGGTCGTCGCTCTGCGGAACGATCAGCATGATGGTATCGCCGGCGGTGATGACGCCGCCAACGGTGTGCACCGACGACTGCAGCACCATGCCGTCCTGCGGCGCGCGGATGTCGACGCGGCGGAGCTGATCCTCGGCGGTCACCTTGCGCTCGACGAACTCGCCGATCTTGTCGGTGGTCTCGCGCAGATCCTTGGACACTTCGCTCACCATGTCCTTATCGACCTGGATGATCTGCAGCTCGGTCTCGCTGATCTTGCCCTTGGCCTGCGCCCGCGCCGCGATGAACTGCGCACGCTCGCCGTTGAGGCGGGCGGCGTCGCGCTCCAAGGTGGTCAGGCGCGACAGCTGCACCAGATGCTGCTCATAGAGCTGGCGCACGCCGTCGAGCTCCTTCTGCACCAGCGCGATCTCCTGGTCCTTGGCACTGACCTGCGCCGAGAGCCCCTCGATCTCCTCGTTCAGCTGGGTGACCCGCTCGCGCAGCTGCGCCTTCTGGCCGATGCGGCCGTTGACGCGGACCTCGAACAGCTTGGTCTCGCTCGCCGTCAGGCTCTTGACCTCGGGATCGCTCATGCGCTGCAGCAGCTGCGGCGGAAACAGGATCTTGGCCCAGCCGCGCTGCTCGGCCTCCAGCCGCGCGGCGCGGGCCTGCAGCGCATCGAGATTCTTGGTGACGATGGCGAGACTTGCCTTGGTCACGGTGTCGTCGAGCCTGACAACGATGTCGCCGGACTTGACGACGTCGCCGTCGCGCGCCCGGAGCTCGCCGACCACGCCGCCGGTCGGATGCTGCACCTTCTTGACGTTGGATTCGACCACGATCTGGCCGGGCGCGATCAGCGCGCCGGAGATCTGCTGCGTTGCCGCCCAGCCGCCGAACCCGCCGGCGACCGCGACGACGACGCCCATGCCGATCAGCAGGTGGCGGCGGATCGACTCGCGCACACTTTCCGTCTTGCGGCCGCCAGGAAGTGGACCGGCAATGACCTGACTGCTCATGGCTTCGCCACTCCGGCTTCCGAGACGATCTTGATCGGCGACGGCGCACGCGGCTGCAGCACCTGCGCCAGCACCGTCTCCTTCGGACCGAACGCCTGGGCCCGGCCGTCCTTCATCACCAGCACCTGATCGACAGCCTCGATGCCGATCGGCCGGTGCGCGACGACGACGACGATGGCGCCGCGCGCCCGCGCCGAGCGTACGGCCCGCGACAGCGCCTCGTCGCCCTCGGTGTCGAGATTGGAGTTGGGCTCGTCGAGCACGATCAGGAACGGGTTGCCATAGAGCGCGCGCGCCAGCGCTACACGCTGCGCCTGCCCTGCGGAGAGCGCCGCGCCCTGCTCGCCGATCTCTGTGTCGTAGCCCTCGCGCATCTTGATGATCATGTCATGCACGCCGGCCTCCTTGGCGGCGACGATGATGCCGTCGGCCGAGGCATTCGGGTCGAAGCGGCAGATGTTCTGCGCCACGGTGCCGGCGAACAGCTCGACGTCCTGCGGCAGATAGCCGACATGGCGGCCAAGCTCATCCGTCGACCATTGGTCGAGCGCGGCGCCGTCCAGCCGGACATGGCCGCGCACCGGACGCCAGACACCGACGAGCGCGCGGACCAGAGAGGACTTGCCCGACGCGCTCGGACCGATGATGCCGAGGCCGTTGCCGGCCGACAGCGCGAAGCTCACGTCCTGCACGATCGCTTTCTGATCCCCCGGAGCGACGATCGAGATGGCCTCGACCGAGAGCTTGCCGACCGGCGGCTGCAGCAGGGTCGGCGCCGATCGCTGCGGCATCGTCTGCAACAGATGGCTGAGACGGCGCCAGCTCTGGCGCGCGGCGACGAAACTCTTCCAATGCGCGATCGCGAGATCGACCGGCGCCAGCGCCCGCGCGCTCAGGATCGAGCCGGCGATGATGATGCCGGCGGTCGCCTCCTGGTGGATCACGAGATAGGCGCCGACCGCGAGCACCGCCGACTGCAGCATCATGCGCAGCACCTTGGCGATGGCACCGAGGCCGCCGGCGACATCGCTGGCGCGCTGGTTGCCGGCGAGATATTTCTCGTTGGTCTCGCTCCAGCGCGACAGCATGCGCCCAGTCATGCCCATCGCGACCAGGACCTCGGCGTTGCGGCGGCTTGCGGTGACCAGATCGTTGCGGCGCGCGGCGAGCCCCATCGCCTCCTTGGCCGGCGTGCGGGTGAGGAATTCGGTGATCAGCGTCAAGGTGACGAGGATGATGGCCCCTGCAAGCGCGGTGACGCCGAGCATGACGTGGAAGGCGAAGCAGATCGCCAGATACAGCGGCAGCCACGGCAGGTCGAAGAACGCGCCCGGCCCCTGGCTGCCGAGGAAGCTCCTGATGTTGTCGAGGTCGCGCAGCGGCTGCAGCCCCTCGTTGCGGCCGCCCGCCGACAGCGGCAGCCGCACCACGGTGTCGAACACCCGCGCGTTCAGGCTCTCGTCGAGCGCGGTGCCGATCCGGCCGAGAATGCGGCTGCGGATCATGTCGAGTGCGCCCTGGGCGGCGTACAGCCCGGCGGCGATGATGATGAGGCCGATCAGCGTCGGCACGGACCGGCTCGGCAGCACCCGGTCGTAGACCTCGAGCATGAAGATCGAGCCGGTGAGATACAGCAGGTTGATGATGCAGCTCATCACCCCGACGCCGATGAAGGCGCTGCGGCAACCGCGCAAGGCATCGCTGAGCTCGGATTGCCTCACGTGAGGTGCGGCCGCCATCACCACCATCTCTTCAATTGATCAAATGGGCTGCATGACCGCCGATCAAAGGCACAAACTGGCGGCAAACAAGGCGAAATATACTGATTCCCGCGGTGAGCGTCCAACGATGCTCACTTTAGCGTAAATTAGTGATGTGTTCGGGTATGTCGCATAGCCCGGTGCAAACGTTCAGCCGCGCAGGATCGCGAGCCCTAGAGCCGCCCGCCGGTCCGCACCAGCCGCACCACCAGCAGGAGAATGATGGCGCCGAGCGCGGAATAGACGATTTCTGAGACGAGGCCGGTCCCGATCCGGATTCCGAGCCGCGGGAAGATCAGGCTCGCGACCAAGGCGCCGAGCACCCCGATCACGATGTCGCCGACCAGGCCGAAGCCGGTGCCGCGGACGATCTTGCCAGCCAGCCAGCCAGCGATCAGACCGACAAACAGGATGACCAAGATACCTTCGTTCGATACGTGCATGGCATGTCCTCAACCGGCGCGGCCGATCGAGGGCGCGCATTGCCGCACCTTAGCGAGGCGACCGCGACGCTTCGACACGCGATGCACAGTTCCGGCCTGGGAATGGAGCGTTTCGGGCCAACCGTTACGTTGCCGCCACACCTGCCGAAGCTTCGGCGAGGATGCAGCGCGCCAGCCGCTGCGGGCCGAGCGCGACGTTCGGCGGCGGCGCCTCCGCGCAGCGCGGCTGCGCCAGGCCGCAGCGCGGTGCGAACGAGCAGCTCCGCGGCGCCTGGTCGAGCGAGGGCGGCGTGCCCGGGATGGTCTGCAGCCGCTCGCCGCGTTTTGCGCCGTGAATGGTCGAAGCCAGCAGGCCCCGGGCATAGGGGTGCACGGGCTGACGGACGATATCGCGCAAGCTGCCCTGCTCGACGATCTCTCCGGCATACATCACGGCAACGCGGTCGCAGATCTCGATGGCGACGCCGATGTCGTGGGTGACGAAGATGACGGACATGCCGAACTCGCGCTGCAGCTCGCGCAGCAGCAGCAGGATCTGGATCTGGACAGTGGCGTCGAGCGCGGTGGTGGGCTCGTCGGCGAGCAGCACCTTCGGCCGGCACGCAAGCGCCAGCGCGATCATCGCGCGCTGCCGCATGCCGCCGGACATCTCGTGCGGGTAGGACTCCAGCCGCCGCTTGGCCGAGGGAATGCGGACGACGTCGAGCATCTCCAGCGCCCGCGCGGAGGCTTCCGCGTAGCTCTTGCCCTCGTGGCGCATCACGGTCTCGGCGATCTGCCGGCCGATCGTATAGACCGGATCGAGCGCCAGCCCCGGCTCCTGGAAGATCATCGACACCGAGCGGCCGCGAAACTGCGACAGCTCGTCATCGCTCATCGCCAGCACGTCGCGGCCCAGCACCTTGACGTGGCCTGCGATCTGCGTGCGCTTCTTCGGCAACAACCGCATCAGCGCCCGCATCGTCACGCTCTTGCCCGAGCCGGACTCGCCGAGCAGCCCGAGCACCTCGCCATCGCCGAGCGACAGGCTGACATCGTTCACCGCATGCACGGTGCGCTCGCCGGTGAAGCGGATGGTGAGGTTGTCGATCTCGACGAGGTTGGTCATGGCAATCTGATCCTGACAAACTCGGTGTCGTCCCGGGCAAGCACGGCGGCGCAACGCGCCGTCGCGCGCCGACCCGGGACCCATACTCCCGATCCACAATTGCGGCACCATCGCCACTCCGAGCCATCGCAAAACGACGGCCGGTGGCTATGGATCCCGGCTCTGCGCCTGCCGTCGCTGCGCGACGTCAGGCTTGGCCGGGACGACACCGAATGTGAAGAGCGAGCGCTACGCTTCATGGCAGCGTCGGCACCCTGGCGTGGAAATCCGTCGCGCGCTGGAACGCGGCGCCGATGGTCAGGATGGTGGCTTCATCGAAGGAGCGGCCGATCAATTGCATGCCGACCGGAAGTCCCGTCGACGTGAAGCCGGTCGGGATCGCCAGCGACGGCAGGCCGAGATAGTTCACCGGGCGCGTGAAGCGGGTGATGCGCTGGATCACGGCTTCCGCGCCGGGCGCGCCGCCGACATCGCTGTCGGCGATCGACGGCGTCACCAGCGGCGACACCGGCGCGATCACGGCATCGACGCCGGAGGTTGCCGCGACATGCGCCGCCAGGGCCGCACCGCGCCAGCGCAACGCTTCGAGATAGGCGACGCCGGAGACGGCCAGAGCGTTCTGCAGCCGCATCAGCACCTGCGGGCCATAGTCCTGCGGACGCTCGATCATCCAGCGCTTATGGAAGGCCGCCGCTTCGACCGCGAGCACGAGCTGGCAGGCTGCGGTGAGCTGGCGCTGATCCGGCAGCTCGACCTGAACCACATCGGCGCCCTCGGTCTTCAGCACCGCGATCGTCGCATCGAGACAGCGCGCCACCTCAGGATCGAGGTCGTCGACATAGAACGCCTTGGGCACGCCGATCCTGAGACCCTTGATCGAGGCCTGGGTGGCGGCGACATAGTCCGACACGGGCGCCGCGCTGGCGGTGGGATCCTCGGGATCGGGACCAGCCATCAGCCCGAGAATCAGGGCACAATCCTCCGCCGTCTGCGCCAGCGGCCCGACCGTGTCGAGCGATTGCGACAGCGGCATCGCACCGGCGCGGCTGACGCGGCCCCAGGTCACCTTCAGGCCGGTGACGCCGCAGAAATTCGCGGGCATGCGGATCGAGCCGCCGGTGTCGGAGCCGAGCGCCGCGAAGGTCAGGCGCGCGCCGACCGCCGAGCCGGAGCCGGACGACGAGCCGCCGGTGACGTAGCCGAGCTTCCAGGGATTGTGCACCGGACCATAATGCGCGTTGTGCCCGGTCGGGCCGTAGGCGAATTCGGCCATCTGCAAGGTGCCGAGCCGGATCGAACCGGCATCCTTCAGCCGCTGCAGCGCGGTCGAGGTCGTCGTTGCGACGAAGTCGCGCCGGATCAGCGAGCCGCAGGTCGAGATGTGGCCGGCCTCGTAATACATGTCCTTGTGCGCGAGCGGAACGCCGTGCAGCGGCCCCTTGGGGCCGTCCTTGGCAAGCGCGGCATCGGCCTCGGCGGCGGCCTTCAGCGCCGGCTCGGACTCGATCGCCATGAAGGCGTTCAGCTTCGGCTGCCACTGCGCAATGCGATGCAGACAGGAGCGCGTCACCTCGACCGAAGAGAGCTTCCTGTCCGCGATCGCCTTCGCGACGTCCATCAGAGTCATCAAGGCAGGTTCGGTGCTCATCGGCCCACCTTAAGCGTCTGCGCCACGACGTAGCTCGCCGGCTCCAGGTCGAACGGCAGGGTGCCGGCAACGGCCGCGAAGTTGTCGAAGGCCGGTCCGATCGAGTCGGCGATCCGGGTCGCAACCTCCTTGTCGACGGGCAGGCCGGAGGCCTCCGCGATGGCTTGGACTTGCTGGGGCGTGGGTCTGGTCATTGACGCTTCTCGCTGCTGGTGTCCGCTCGTCAGGCGGCCGGCGCCCGGCTGTGTCCCGAGCCGGGGATCGCCATGTGGCAGGCGGCCTGATGGCCCATTGTATCCAGCTCCGTCAACCTTGGCGCGACATTCGCGCATGGCGCCTCGGCAAATGGACAGCGGGTGTGGAAGCGGCAGCCGGCGGGCGGATCGATCGGATTGGGCGGATCCCCGGACAGCGGCGGCACCTCCGTGCGCCTGTCGGGATCGGAGGACGGCATCGCCGCCAGCAGCGCCCGTGTATAGGGATGCGCCGGCTTGGCCCAGACCTGCTCGACCGGGCCGAGCTCGACGACCTCGCCGAGATACATCACCAGCACGCGGTCGGAGATGTAGTTGATGACGTTGAGGTCGTGGCTGATGAATAGATAGGTCAAGCCGAACTCGCGTTTCAAGTCCATCAGCAGGTTCAGCACCTGCGCCTCGACCGACTTGTCGAGCGCCGACACCGCCTCGTCGAGGATGACGAGCCGTGGCGAGAGAGCCAGCGCGCGCGCGATGTTGACACGCTGGCGCTGGCCGCCGGAGATCTCGTGCGGATAGCGGTTGGCGAAGGTTTCGGGCCGCAGCCCGACCTTGCCGAGCAGATCGCGGGCAAGCGCGCGCGCCGCGCCATCCGCCATGCCGTGCACCTTCGGCCCGAACGCGATCGACTCCTCGATCGTCAGTCGCGGATTGAGCGAAGCATAGGAGTCCTGGAACACCATCTGCATGCCGCGGCGCAGCTCGCGCAGGGACATCTCTTGGCCGACCTGCCGGCCGTCGAAGATGATCTCGCCGGCATCGCGGTCCATCAGATGCATCAGGAGCCGCGCCGTCGTCGACTTGCCACAGCCGGACTCGCCGACGATGCCGACCGTCTCGCCCTTGCCGATCGCGAACGAGACATCATCGACCGCGCGCACCGTCTTGCGCGCGCCGAACAGGCCACCGCGCACCGGGAAGTGTTTCGTGAGCCCATCAACGCGCAGCAATGGCTGCGCCTTGCCGCCGAGATCCTCGATCGGGGCAAGACCCATGACGGCTGTTGCTTCACTCATAGCGATAGACCCAGGTAGGTGCGGCAGATGCCGCTGCGCTCCCTCTCCCCGTTCTTACGGGGAGAGGGTTGGGGTGAGGGGCAGCCGCACGGGAGGTGTATGTGGTGAGACCTGTACCCCCTCACCCGGATCGCATCTTGCGATGCGATCCGACCTCTCCCCGCAGGCGGGGAGAGGTGCACTGCCGATGCGTTTCGACCGTTGTTTAAAATGGCCATGCCCATCAGCTCCGGATATCCATCGCACTGCGCAGGCCGTCGCTCAGCAGATTGAAGCAGATCGAGACCGCGAAGATCATCACGCCGGGCAGCGCCGCCACCCAGGGATTGACGTAGATCGCGGTGCGCAGCGTGTTCAGCATCAGGCCCCATTCCGGCTCCGGCGGCTTGGTGCCGAGACCGAGGAAGGAGAGACCGGCGGCGAGGATCATCGACACCGAGATCAGGCCGGTCGCGTAGACGAAGATCGGCCCGAGCACATTGCCGAGCATGTGCGCGCGCATGATCGTGAAGGCATTCGCGCCGGAGGCCCGCGCAGCCTCGACAAAGTCGCGGTTTCGCACGCCCGTGGTGACGCTCTCGGCGACGCGGGTGATCTGCGGCACGAACACGATGGTCAAGGAGACGATGGAGTTGGTGATGCCGGCGCCGAGCGCGCCGGAGATCGCGATCGCCAGCAGCACCGAGGGGAACGCGTAGAACACGTCGATGGTGCGCATGATCGCGGTGTTGACCCAGCCGCCGACATAGCCGGCGACGAGGCCCAGCATGGTGCCGATGCCGAACGCGAGAATGACCGGCGACATGCCGATCAGCAGCGACAGCCGGCCGCCATAGATCAGCCGCGCCAGCATGTCGCGTCCCAGCTCGTCGGTGCCGAGCAGATAGTTCGGCGTGCCGATGTGGCGCAGGCGCCGGATCATCGAGCCCTGATAGGGATCGGCGAGATGCAGATAGGGCGCTGATAGCGCCGAGAGAAAGATCAGCAGCAGGATCGCGACGCAGACCATGCTGACCTTGTCGCGGACGATCCGGCGACCGACGGTCGCCCAATAGCCGCGTGCGTTCGCGACCGGCGCGGCCTGCAGCGAGGCGTCGTCGATGGCGCCGGGGGGACTGACGCTCATCGTTAGCCTCGCTTGATGCGCGGATCGATCGCGGCCTGCGCGATGTCGACCACGAGATTGAGGATGACGAAGAACATCGCCAGCACCAGGATCGTGCCCTGCAAGAGCGGAAGGTCACGCTGGAAGATCGCCGAGTTCAACAGCAGGCCCGAGCCGGGCCAAGAGAAGACCGTCTCGATCAGGATCGAGCCGCCCAGCATGTAGCCGAGCTGCAGGCCCATGACCGCCAGCGCGGTCGGCGCGGCGTTCTTCAGCACATGGCGGAACACCTGGGTTTCGCGCAGGCCCTTCGCGCGCAACGCCTCGACGAAATCCTGGCTGAGGATGTCGCCGGTCAGCGCGCGCACGGTGCGGGTGATGATGCCCATCGGAATCACCGATGTTGTGATCGCGGGCAGGACCAGGAAGCGGATATGGGCCCAGTCCCACGACCATGCGCCCGAACCGGACGGACCGGCGCCGACCGCGGGCAGCCAGTTCAGCTCGACCGAGAAGATGATGACAAGCACCATGCCGAGCCAGTAATGCGGCACCGACACGCCGGCGATCGCGATCGAGGTCGCGACCTTGTCGATCCAGCTGTCGCGGAAATAGCCAGCGACGAGGCCGAAAAACAGGCCGAGCGAGAAGCCGATGATGGCCGCGGCGATCGCCAGGGTCACGGTGTTGGACACCGCGCGCAGCACCTCGGCGAGCACGGGCCGGCCGGCCGCGATCGAGCTGCCGAGATCGCCATTGACGGCGCGCCACAGCCACAGCCCGAACTGCACCGGCAGCGGCTTGTCGAAGCCGTAGGCGACGCGCAGCTGCTGCGCGAGCTCCTGCGACGCGTCGGCCGGCAGCACCGCGACGAGCGGGTCACCGGGCGTGATGTGAACAAGCATGAAGCAGACGAGCGCGACGCCGATGATGATCGGGATCGCATAGACCATCCGCCGGGCAGCATAAGAAAGCACGAGTCACCTTACTGAAAGTCTATCGATCGTCATGCCCGGGCTTGACCCGCCTGCGCGGCCGAAGCCGCTTCGGCGCGGCGAAGGCCCGGGCATCCACACCGCTGCCTCCGCGGGTCAAGCATGGATGGCCGGGTCAAGCCCGGCCATGACGAAGTGTAGATGGTGGATGCTTACGGCTCCACCGAGATCGGCGAGAAGTCGATGAACCAGCTCTTCGGCTGAACCACGCCTTTCACCTTCGGGCTCATCGCGCGCGGACCGACGTCATGCGCCACGTAGAGGAACGCGGCGTCATCGACCGAAGCCGCATGCAGCTCCGCCAGCGCCTTGTCGCGCTCGGCCGGATCGAAGGTCTGGCGCGCCTTCTTCACCAGCTCATCGAACTTCGGATTGTTGATGAAGCCCCAATTGTTGGAGACGGGAGGCGCCATCGACGACTGCAGGAAGCGCACCAGCGCGAAGAACGGATCCATCGCAGCATAGGTCACGTTGGTGGCGTTGGCGCCGTTGGCGGACGGATCCTTAGCGCCGCGCCGCCAGTTGGTGAACAGCGTATTCCACTCGATGACGTCGAGCTTGACGTCGAAATAGCACTCCGCCAGCGCCTGCTGCAGGTATTCGTTCATCGGCAGCGGCTGCATCTGGCCCGAGCCCGACGCCGAGGTCTGGATCTTGACCTCGAGCTTCTTGTTCGGCCCGAAGCCCGCCTCCTGCATCAGCTTCTGCGCGGCCGCCTTGTCGTATTTGATCTCGAAGGTGACGTTGCCGCGCCAGGGATGGCCCTTCTCGAACGTGCCGGTCGCCGGCACCATCAGGCCGGCAAGCAGCCCGTCGCGCAGACCCTCGCGATCGACGCAGAGATTGGCGGCTTTGCGGACGCGGATGTCGTTCCACGGCGAGCCTTCGATGCGCGAGAACTGCCACGGCCAGACATGCGGCTGCTCATTGGCGTAGAGCTTGAAGCCGCGCTGCTTGATTTCGGGCAGCGCATCAGGCGCCGGCGCCTCGACCCAGTCGACCTGGCCGGACAGCAGCGCCGCGGTGCGCGCGTTCGCCTCCGGCATCGGCAGCAGGATCATCTTGTCGGACTTGGGAATGCGTGCCTTGTCCCAGTAGGCCTCGTTCCTGACGAGCTCCAGCCGCTCGCGTGGCGTGAACTTCGCCATCTTCCACGGACCGGTGCCTGAGGCGTCCTTGGCGAAGGCGGCCCAGGCGGCTTGCGACTTCGCCTTGTCGTCGGCGCCGGTCGCGGACTCATAGAGCTTCTGCCACTTCGTCGGGCTCGCCATGAACAGATTGGTGAGGTTGATCGGCAGGAAGCTGTCCGGCTCCTTGGTCGTCAGCTCGACAGTGAGATCATCGATCTTGCGCGCCGACGCCAACGTCGGCATGCGCGAGGCGGTGACGCCGACCTGGCTCGGATCGAACTGCGGCGCGTCCTGCTTCAGCACCTTCTCGACGTTCCACACCACGGCGTCGGCATTGAACGGCGCGCCGTCATGGAAGGTGACGCCGGGACGCAGCTTGAACGTCCACTTGGTCTTGTCGGCATCGTCGACCTTCCACTCGCTGGCGAGGCCGGGGATGACGACGCTCGGCTTCTCCGCCGACGACAGGTCCCACATCGTCAGCGCGTCGTACATCGTGAGGCCGGTGAAGCGGTTGCCCTCGAAGCCCTGATCGGGCTGGCCGAGCGTGCGCGGAATGTCTGCCGCAGTCATGCCGATGCGCAGCACCGATTCCGCGCCGGCCGTTGCCGGTAGCGCGAGGACCGCTACGGTCGTCATCATCGCGGCCGCAACGGCTGCATGTTTGTCGATTGAAGTCGCAATACGCGAGAGCACGATCTTATCTCCGATCAGCTGGCTAAATTCTGTGCAGCGTTATGCAACGGCTATGCCAGCGCTGCGCCGGACCGTCGCCCTGCGACGCGAGGTCACAACGTTTGTACTCAAATGATCCGTTTTGAGCTTTGGCACCCGGATTGCAGGATTTTGGCATTGAATTTGATCCGGGTCCCACGGAGCTTCATCCTGATGCGTACTAGATTGTCCCTGCTCGCCACGGCGCTTGCCCTCGGCCTCTCCATGGTTGCCGCGCGCGCCGAAACCGTCCTGCGTTACGGCATCTCGATGGCGGACATTCCGCTGACGACGGGCCAGCCCGATCGCGGCGCCGGCGCCTATCAGTTTACCGGCTACACGATCTATGATCCGCTAGTGGCCTGGGACATGAGCGTCGCCGACAAACCGGGCAGGCTCGTTCCGGGCCTCGCCAGCGAATGGAAGGTCGACGACGCCGACAGGACGAAGTGGCGCTTCACCCTGCGCAAGGGCGTCAAGTTCCACGACGGCAGCGACTTCAATGCCGACGCGGTGATCTGGAATCTGGACAAGGTGCTCAACGATAAGGCACTTCAGTTCGACAAGCGGCAGAGCGCGCAGGTGAAGACGCGGCTTCCGTCGGTGGCGAGCTACGCCAAGATCGACGACTCCACAGTGGAGATCACGACCAAGACGGTCGACTCGTTCTTCCCCTATCAGATGCTGTGGTTCCTGATTTCGAGCCCGGCGCAATACGAGAAGCTCGGCAAGGACTGGGACAAGTTCGCCAGCCAGCCCTCGGGCACCGGTCCATTCAAGCTGACCAAGCTGGTGCCGCGCGAGTTGGCCGAGCTCACGAAGAATTCCGAATATTGGAACAAGGATCGCATCCCGAAGACGGACAAGCTCGTGCTGGTGCCGATGCCCGAGGCGCTGACGCGCACCAACGCGCTGCTGGCCGGCCAAGTCGATCTGATCGAAACGCCGGCGCCCGACGCCGTGCCGCAGCTCAAGGCCGCCGGCATGAAGCTGGTCGACAACGTCACGCCGCACGTCTGGAACTATCATCTCAGCGTGCTGCCGGGATCGCCCTGGACCGACATCCGGCTGCGCAAGGCGCTCAACCTCGCGATCAATCGCGACGAGGTGGTCGGTCTGATGAACGGCCTGGCGAAGCCCGCCAAGGGCCAGGTCGACCCGTCGAGCCCGTGGTTCGGCAAGCCCACCTTCGACCTGAAATATGATCTCGCCGCAGCAAAGAAGCTGGTCGAGGATGCCGGCTACTCCAAGGACAAACCGCTGAAGACGACCTTCATCATCGCACAGGGCGGCACGGGCCAGATGCTGTCGCTGCCGATGAACGAATATCTGCAGCAGAGCTTCAAGGAGATCGGCATCGACATCGACTTCAAGGTCGTCGAGCTGGAGACGCTGTACACGCATTGGCGCAAGGGCGCCGCCGACGAGATGAACGCCGGCATCACCGCCAACAACATCGCCTATGTGACCTCCGATCCGCTCTACGCGATCGTGCGCTTCTTCGCCTCCGACCAGATCGCGCCCACCGGCGTCAACTGGGGCGGCTACAAGAACCCGAAGGTCGATGCGCTGATCAGCGAGGCGAAGCAGACCTTCGATCCGGCGAAGCAGGACGAGCTGATCGCACAGGCGCATGCGCTGGTCGTCGACGATGCCGCGCTGGTGTGGGTCGTCCATGACACCAACCCGCACGCGCTGTCGCCCAAAGTGAAGAAGTTCGTGCAGGCCCAGCACTGGTTCCAGGACCTGACCACGATCGGCGTGGAGTAGCGGTTCGGCGCCGGTTGCCGTCGCACTCGCAAAGAAGCCCGGCCGTCTGCCGGGCTTCTTCTTCAGCACAACAGCCAATATGTCATTTGCCGACGACGAACGCGCCCGAGTCAAATTTGTATGATGCTTGGAGAAAGCCGCCGTACCGCTCGTAGCTGAATGTCGTGGGCGATCCCGGGACGCCCGGGAATTGCGTGGTCCCGGATGTCGTCCGAGCGTACCAATAGCGCCCCCCGAGACCGACGCTGAAGTTTCTCGTCACGTCGTAAGACACGATACCTTCGAGCTGATAGCCCCAGCCGTTTCCGGACTGCGGAAGCGGATTGATGTCGGGCCGCAGCCAATGATTGTCGAACCCGCTCAGCCGGACATAGGGCAGAACGGCGCCATCGAGGGTGACGTTCCAGTTCTGACCCAGATGGAAGACGCCGTTCAACCCCAAGCGAAGCGAGTCCCAGTTCTCGGTCTTGCTGAGCACCAGCACGCCTCCGGCAACCGGAGCGAGACCACAGATGAACGGGTTGGTCGCGACCTGAGTACATCCGTACGCGTTGACGGTCTCATAGAAATGGTTGTAGCCGATGAAGGCGCCGACCTTGAACGCAGGCCCTCTCCAGAAATTGTAGCCGGCGTCGATCGTGCCGTACCACAGCCTGCCGCTGTTCACGTCGCTGACCGTGTTTGAGTATGGAATGACTGCCGGCGGATAGTCTTCGTCGTTGAGCGTGCCGCTGAAGATGTTTCCGCCGCCAGCAAAGCCCTTGGCGAAGAAGCCGACATTGTGATCGACCCTGGCGAAGCCTTCGCCGGCATGGCTGTTGAGATTCTTGTAGGTCAGCTGGGAATTGATCTGGCCTGCGACGAAAGGATCACCCAGCGTGTAACGGGTACGGCCCGAACTGTAGAAATAGCGAGCGCCGACCTCGAACTCCCACAGCGAAACCGGCGCCGGCGGCGCCTTGACCGGAAGATCCGCAGCGGACACCCCGCTGGCCCCAAGCACACACGCTGCCGCCGCGATGAGGCTGCCCCAGTGTGGCCGAGTGAAACGATATGGCGGAGCGAAACGCTTGACTGGCCCCCATGCCGGCTTCTCCTTCATTGGAGCAGCCGCACTTGTATCCTCGAAAGACTGCATCAATGCCCCCCATTTGCAGCATTTTGCCACCTTAAGTGGTTCATTATGGTATTGCACGTCTATAACGAGTACAATCCGACGCACATGCTCCCGAATCTTTCCTATCCCGCTGTTGCAGCCGCGCAACAAACGCCAAGCGCTCGACATCTGCTGGATCGCGCCGACGCCGTGCCGATCCTGCAGCGCCGGAGGCGCTTTCGTTCAGTCAAACTCGTTGTCGTCACGCTCGCGCTTGCCGGCAACATCGCGGTGGTGGACGCGCAGACATCCTCCACGAAGCCTGGCAACGTCGTCGCGCCATCGCCGCTGGCGCACGAGGGAGGCAAGCCACCGCGTATCAAACGGAGCCTTCCGCCGTCGCGTCCCGCCCGCCACGCTCCCGGCACTGAGAAACGCAGCACGCGTTGCCCGCCCTATTCGGCCTATGTGATCTGCAATTGATTACCATCGTCGCCGCGCCATGCCCGTCAGCGCGGCCGGGTCCATCCTTCGACGGATTGCTACTTCGTCAACAGCGCGTAGGCGCCGTTCCAATCCTCGGGCGGCGGATCGACCCGATAGTGGCGGATGCGCGCCTCGTAGAGATCGTAGAGCTTAGCCAGCTCCTTCGCCTCGTCCTTCCTCCGCCCTCGTTCGATTGCAGCCAGCGCCTCGTCCCAGTCGCAGTTGCGATAGGCGGCCAGCATCTCGATGGTGAGGTTGCGCAGCAGCTGGAAGCGCTCGGAATGCATCACGTCCTCGCGGCCGGTGATGGCATAGATCACCTCCGGCTCGGTCTTGCCCTTCACCATGATGAAGTCAAGCTCGAGGATGGCGAGCCTGTCCTTGACTGCCATGGCCGTCGCCGAGCCGACGATGATCGGGAAGCCGTATTCCTTGGATTGTCCTTCGAGGCGGGAGGCGAGGTTGACGCTGTCGCCGAGCGCCGAATAGTTGAACTTCAGATCGGAGCCCATGTTGCCGACCACGCCGATGCCGGTGTTGAGGCCGATGCCGACCTTGAGCGGAATGTAGACGTGGCCGCCATGCGCGGCCTCCTGCTCGCGCTCGCCGTTCACCCGATCGATCCGGTCGAGCATGTCGAGCGCGGCTTCGCAGGCGTTGATCTGATGGTCCTTGTCGGCGAGCGGCGCGTTCCAGAACGCCATGATGGCGTCACCCATATATTTGTCGACATAGCCCTTGCGGGCGATGATGGCGTCGGTGAGCGGCGTCAGGAACCGGTTCATGAGCTGGGTCAAGCCTTGCGGATCGTGCTTGTAGCTCTCCGAGATCGTGGTGAAACCGCGCACGTCCGAGAACATGACTGTGATCTCGCGCTCCTCGCCGCCGAGCTTGGGCGGCGAGTCCGCCAACTGCTCGACCAGAACGGGCGACAGATATTGCCCGAACACGGAGCGCATCTGCCGGCGCTGCTCCTGCTCGCGGACGAAATTGGCGAAGATCAGCGTCAGGTAGACCGCGGTTGTCGACAGCATCGGATAGGTGAAGTCGATCATCAGCCGGTGCTGGGTGTAGAAGTACCAGGAGAGGCCGAGCAGCGCGCTCGCGAACAGTCCCCCAACCATCACCAGGGTGATGGCGCCGAGCTGCGGCGCGAACACAATGACGAGAAAACCGAGCAGGACGGCCCCAAGGAACTCGACCACAACGCCCCAATAAGGCCGTGTCAGAATTGAGCCTGTCAGCACCGACTCCAGCACCTGGGCGTGTACCTCGACGCCCGGCATGGCCGAGTACACCGGAGTGGTCTTGATGTCGTTCAACCCGATGGCGGACGGGCCTATCAGGATCAGCTTCCGCGCAATCTTCTCCGGTGACACGCGGCCCTCGAGCACGTCGATGGCAGAGACATAGATGGATGGATCATGATTGGCGTAGTGCACCCAGATCTTGCCGTTGCCGTCGGTCGGAATCTGAAACCCACGCAGGCCAAGGCTGGTGATGCCGCCCTCCTCAGCCTTGACGAACACCGTGTCCGTGGCGGTCAGAACCCGCAGCATCTCGAAGCTCAGCGCCAGCATCGTGACGTCCTGTGCCCGCATGATCATCGGCACCCGGCGGATGATGCCGTCGCGCTCGGGCGGGATCGTAAACAGGCCACGCCCCGCCGCCGCATGCTCGATCACCGGCACGTTGCGCAGCAGCCCAGGAAACGGCTCCATGAACGGGATCGGGTCACCCAGCATCGCAAAGCCGGTCACGGGCAGTGTCTTGTCCAGATCGGTGCGCTTCTCGAGGCTGGCCGTCTCACCGAGCACGATGCGCGATCTTCGCAAGGTCTCGGCGAACACCTGATCGTTTGACGGCAACGCCTTCAGCTTCTCACGTGTCACCTCATCCAGACCGGGGAAGGTATCCGCCGCGATAGCCGGATTGAGCCGGTCGGGCTCGGCAAACACGACGTCGAAGGCGATGACAAGGGCGCCGAGCTGGGTCAGTTTCTCGATGATCTCGGCGATGCGCGTCCGCGGCCATGGCCACTGGCCGAGCTTGGGATCAGCGAGGCTCTTCTCGTCGATGTCGACAATGGTGACCGGGCGAACCGTCTTGGGCCGCGGACTGAGCGCCTGGAAATTATCGAAGGTGCGAAGACGCAACTCCTGCACCAGGGCCGGATCAGCGACGCGCAGCGCCGCGAACGCGACCAGCAGCAGCAGGCAGATCAGGCGCGCATAGCCAAACCTGCGTGCAAACCACCGGGGAACTGCTCTCAATCGCTTCATGCAGCAACCGATATCACACCGTGGCCTGCAGCCCGAACGCCGCGGACTCAGACCAGGTGAAAGCCGTCGTGATGCGCCTTGAATTGATCCAGCGTCACGCCCTTGAGCGTGAGCGTATCATGCGCCGCATCGGTGATGACGGTGTCGTGGCCGTTGTTGGCCGACTGCGCGGCGGCCACCATCGCGTCCACGCTGGCGAACAGCGAATGATCGAGCTCGACGATGTCCTTGTTGAGATCGAAATCGCCGATCGTGGCGCTGCCGAAATGCGGATTGAAGACGAAGGTGTCGTTACCGCCCTTGCCGAAGATCGTGACACCGCCGCCGACATTGACGAAATTGTCGTTCTGATCGGTGCCGTTGATCGTCGAGGCGCTGTTGCCGGCCAACGTGACGGTCAGTGCCTTGCTCGCAGTGCCGCCGTGGCCGTCGCTGACCTCCGCCTGATAGGTCACGGTCAGCGTGTCGCCGGGATTGAGGAAATCCAGGTTCACGTCGGCCGGATGATACGTCCAGTGCAGGACATCGGCACCGCCATCGGATGTCGCGCTGTCGAAGGTGATCGCGTGGGCATCGGCCAGCGCCTGGACATGGGCATTCGAGGGCAGGCTGAGAGAGCCATTGTATTTGATCACGCCATTGTCGTGCACCGAAGCGGTCAGCGTGTCGCCGACATCCTTGTCGAGCACCGTCAAGGTGCCGGACATGTCGCTCGCCGATTTCACCGGCTGATCGGCGATGGTGCCCGCCGAGACGTTGTCGAGCTCGAACGCATTCTGGCTGCTGGCGAGCACCACCTTGTTGAACGGCGACAGCCCGAGAAACTCGACATAGCCGTTCGAGGCCAGCGACGCCTGCCCGCCATTGGCGAGCAGCGGCGCGACGTCGCTGCCCGAGTAGGACGCCACCAGCTTGTTGCCGTTGTAGAACGAGATGCTGTTGTAGCTGTCGACCGACCCCCAATACAGCCCGAAGCTGTTCTTGACGCTGTCGAAGGTGATCGTCTCCTGGGCTTGGCTGCCGATGCTGAGATAGTTGGTCTTGTCCGCCCCGTCGACCATGTAGGGCGCCGCGGATACCGGCGACGAGCCGTGCACGATTCCCGCATTGCCGGAGGCCGTGAACGTCGCGTGCAGCGCCTGGCTGTAGAAGCTGCCGTGGCCGCGTCCATTGTCGGAGATCGCGCCTTCCGACACGTGATCGAACGTCTCGGTGGGCATGCCCTCCGTATTCGTTTTGGCGGAGCTCGCCAGCACCCTCGCCTGCTCTGCCAAGATGACAGTCTGGACCGGCGGGTTCGTCTCACCGGTGATGACGGGCGCATCCTCGGCACCATTGACGGTGATGGTGACGGGCACCTCGGCCACGCCGCCATGGCCGTCATCGATGGCAACCATGTAGGTCAGCGTCACATGCTGGCCGACGCCGAGGTAGTCGAACGCCTTGTCGCCAGCAGCGAAGCTCCAGGCCTGCGACCCCGCACCCTTGCCGGATTCGGTGAGCGCGCCGAGCGACAGCCAGCTCTTGAGCACGGACATGTCCGACGGCAGGCCGCCGTCGTTACCCGAGGTCGCGACGTCGCCGATCACCTTCAGGACATGCGTGTCGGTGATATCAGCGTCCGTGAAAGTGATGGTGCCGCTCGCGGTGTCGGGCAGGTCCGATCCTGACTTGGCCGTGCGCTCCGCGATGACGGCCGCCTGCGCATCGCTCGTCACGACCGGCAGATCGTTGGCGCCCGTGATGGTGACGACGATCGTCGACGTCGCGGTCCCGCCTTCATGATGATCGTCGAGCGTCACCGTGGTGGTGACCTTGATGGTCTGCCCGGCGCCAAGAAAATCGAGCTTGCCGTCGGCGATGGCATAGGTCCAGCCGACCTTGCCATTGTTGGCATTGCCGCCCTGGCTCAGTTGCAGCGCCTGCTCGAACGCGGCGATCTGCTCCGGCGTGAGCTGGCTGGACAAGTCGGTGTGCCCATCGGCCGCGACCCATGTCACGCTCTGCGCATGAGGCAGGATCGACGCTGTCGGGCGATCGGTAAGGTCAACGTCGCTGAAATGAATGGTCCCGGTGACGCTTTGCTGATCAGACGAGCCCGTCTGAGCCCCCGTTTCGGTCAACGCACCCGGCTTGCCGGGATCTGTAACCACCGGCACGTCGTCCTTGGCCGTCACCGTGATCAACGTCCCGCCATTGGCGTCTTTGCTGCCGGCGAAATGCAAGTCGCTGAAATCGCCGACGAGGGTCAGAGCGATGCTGTGCCCTTCGCCGTCGATGACGGTGAGCACGCCCGTGTCAGCATCATAGGACGCCGTCGTCGCGTCACTCCATTTGATTGTCTGCAGATCGATCTTGTCGTCTGCTCCGAGGCCGGCGAGTTTGGCGGAGAAGCTGGCGTCGTCGATGACAATCTCGCTGCTCCCTTTGCTGCTGAAGTCGATGACCTGATCGACGTGGCCATCGACGGTCAGCGTCGCGCCGGCATCGACCTTGATCAGTCCCGAGCCGGTGACATCGCCGTTGATCTCGAACGTCCCGGCCGTGATCTCGATCGTGCCGTCGTTGTAGATCGTTCCGCTGAGTCCACTCGTGCCGCTCGCCGTGATCGCCCCATAGATATAGAGCTTGCCATCACCGCTCACCGTGGTGCCGGCGAGATCGAGGATCGCGCCGAGATCGACGGTCATTTTGCCGACGTTGGCGACCTCCATGCCCGCCAAGGTCACCACGTCATGGCCGGCGATCTCCAGCGTGCCGGCGATCCGGATTTCCAACGTGCCGCCGGTGAGAGTCGTGCTCCCATCGAGCACCAGGGTCGATTCCACCGGGACCGTACCATCCTCATCGATGATGATCTGACCATTGGTGTTATCGATGGTGACATTGTCGAAGGTGGTCGCCGCCTCGGTCTCGACATGCACGATGCCGTGGTTGATGAGATCGCCGCCGGTGATCGTGCTGTGCTCGATCAGCAGCAGCGCGGCTTCGTCCACCTGGACCGTGCCGAAATTGTCGACGGTGACGCCGACCAGGTTGGCGCTCTCCTCTGCGGCGACCTCGAGCCTCGACCCGTCGCCGATCGTGACGTCGACGCCGGTCAACGACGCGCCACCCTGGACGGTGAGGATGGCCGTCATCTCCGCGAGCGGACCGGTCTCGCCGATCAATAGCGCGCCGCCCGCGACGGCGCTGCCGTCGATCGTGCTGTCGCCATCGACGGAGACCGTCCCGTCGTTGCTGATAGTGCCGCCGGCGATGCTCGTGCCGGACAGAGACAACGCGCTGCTCACCGCAATGGTGATCGCGGCGGCGCTCGCATTCGTGATCGTCTCGTCTTCGAACGTATTGCCGCTGCCGGACACGGCGACGATGCCGGAATTGTCGAGCGTGCCGCCGATCAGCGCGGCTGCGCCGGTCAGGGCGACGGTTCCACCGGACTCATTGGTCAGCGTGCCGCCGCTGATGCGCGCCTGCGAGAGGGTCAGCGTCGCGCCGTCTTCGACCGTGATCGTACCGTCGGTATTGTCGACGCTGGTGTCGTCGTCGAGCGCGAGCGCGCCATCCGGCTTGATGTCGATCACGCCGGCGTTCGTGACGATCTCGTTCGAGATGGCATTTCCGGCGCCAGACACATCGATCGTGCCGAAATTGGTCAGTTCGCCATTGCTGATCTCGGCCCCGTCTTTCAGGGCGAGCAGGCCGTTGGCTTGCGGTGGCGTCTGCCCACCTTCGTCCAGCGTGCCGATATTCTGAACGATCGGCACGCCATCGATCAGGATGGTGCCGCCGTCGATGCTGCCGCCGTCGAGTGTCAGGGTGGCGCCCAGGTCGACCCTGATCAAGCCGGAGCTGTCCTGATCGGCATTCGCGACGTTGCCATGCACGGTCAGCGTGCCAGCCGACAGCTCGACCGTCCCGGTGTTGATGATGCTGGCCGCAGCCCCGAATACGCCGCCGCCATCCAGCACCACAGCGCCGGCATTGTGCAGCTCGCTCTGGTCCAGCATCTGCGCCGAACCATTCACCGTAATCGTGGCGCCCGAGAAGTTAACGATTCGAGAGTCGGCCTTTGCCGTCAGCGCGCCGCCGATCGTCAGCAAGCCGTGATTGTCGAGTTCGGGGACGGCGCCGCCGCCAAAGTCATTCAGCGTGACCGATTTGGCGGAGGCGTAGGCGCCGTCATCGATCGTCACCGGGAAGGCCGGCGTCAGGCCGTGCAGCTGATCGGTGATGATGATGACGTCATCATCGGCGGTCGGAGCCAGACCGGTTGCCCAGTTCGCGCCGTCGCTCCACAGATGAACCTGCCCGCCGCTGCTCTCGCCAGGCTGCGTCGTGGCAATCCAGACCACCGCCGGATCGTCGGTGCCGGTGATCGTGACCGTGACCGTCTGCGTCGATGTCGCGCCTTGCGAGTCCGTCACGGTCACCGTGTAGGTGAGCGTCAGCGTCTGGCCTGCGGGGATGAAATCCGCGACATAGACCGGCAGGTTGGCGAAGCTCCAATTGATCTTGCCGGTGCCGCTCCCGGTGCTGTCGGAGGCCAGTGATGCCGTCAGCGCCTGTTCGAACAGCGCCAGTGGGGCCGGCGGAATGCTGCCGCCGCCTTCCAGAACCGCGCCGGTCAGCTTGGCCGAGACGGTATGGCTGTCGGTGAGGTCGACATCCTTGAAGGTCAGCGTGCCCGAGGTCGGATCGTCCGAGGTCAGCGGCCCGCCGGGCACGCTGGTGCCGCCCTCGAACGCGATCGTCTGCACGGTTGCGACGATCTCGGGCTTGTCATTGGTGCCCGTCACCGTGATCGTGATCGGCACCACGGTGAATTCATTGGACGGCGCGAAATTGTTGTCGACGCGTACGAGGTAGGTCAGCGTGAGCGTCTCGCCTGCCGCGAGAAAGTCGAAGTAGTTGTCGGGAACGCTATAGGTCAGCGTCGCCGTGCCATAGTTCTTGTTGTTCGGATCGGGCGTGACCGCGATCTTCACGGCCGTCGCCATGACGTCCTGCAGTTGCAGGGCGTTCAACGAGCCCGTGACATCAGTCTGCTGCGCGCTCTTGTAGGCATAGGACTTGAAGCTCACCGACACCGTCGGCCGGTCGATGCCGTTGATGTCGACGAAATTGATGCGGCTGAGAACGGTGTCGAGATCGGTGCCGTTCCCGGTCTGACCGGCACGCTCCATCAATCCGAAGGCCGTCGTCAGCCGGCCGCCAGCATCGAGAATCCTGACGTCCGGCGGACCTGGGATGTGCGACGGCTGCTCGCCGGTCTGGCCACTCCCGGTCGTCGGGCCGGAGTCGTCGACCACGCGAACCACCGGCGTTGCGCTGGTGCCGTTGGGCAAGGTCAGCGGCGTCAGCGTCTGCGGCACCCCGATATCGGTGAAGTGGGTGTTCGACTTCGGATTGGTGTTGTCGGTGAACTTGATCGAGAAGACGTCGTTGATGAGCTTCTGGATGTCCGGCGTGAGCGGGACAGCGCTCTGATTCACGATTCCGTTGCTGATCTGGATCTGCTGTCCGGCCTGATTCACCACAGCGATCGGCTGCAGCGTCGTCTTGTCGAACAGGACGTAGGAGCCGGTGTGGCCGTCCGGCTCGACCAGCACCTGGAACTTGGCATCGGGCAGACTGCCCTGCCCCGGCACTGTGAAATCGATCTCGACCAGCACCGCCGTGCCGCGAATGCCCATGGTCGCCACGGGCGTGTCGACCTTCATGTCGCCGTGCTTGGCGGTCTCGCCGGCCACGAACGAGATCGTGCCGGCGACGAGGCTGATCAGCGAGGAATTGTTCGACCCGTTGGGGTCGTACACCATCTCATTCAGCACCATCCGCGCATTGGACGACAGGCCGAACACGGTGCCGTCGATGAAGGTGATGCCGAGCGTCGAATCCGATCCGGACTGGACGACGTCGCCCTTCTCGACGTTGTCGCCGTTGTGCAGGAGAATCGAAACGCCGTTGCGGATGACCGTCGCGGTGCCCTGCAGCTTGGTCACATGGCCGATGACCTTGCTCACACTCGCAGCCGCCCCGGCCTGGCTGACCTGCACCGCGCCGGAGAGCGCATTGACGAGGTCGCCGGTCAGATGCGCACCATCGGGTGACGCCAGGGGCGCCCGTTTCTCGCCCTTGAAATAGTCCGGCAGCACCATCTCGCGCCCATCGGACGAGAGGATCAGGTCGAGGCCGGACCGCTTGAAATCGGCGTTGAACAGAAAATGCGCGTCCGGAACGACGATCGCGTCCGTCGGCGCATGGGCGTGCGGCGCCTCCAGCCGCACGTGACCGTGCGAGGAGGCGCCCCGGCCGTCGGAGAAAAGCGCGGCGTCAGAATTGCCAGCGTAATTCACGGGGCCACCGACTATGGTTAATGAATACATAAGAATGAGTGTTCAAGGCGTGCATATCACTGGCAAGTGTCTGGCGGAACCACCTTCAGCTTGTGCTTCAGGTGGCCAAAAACGGCGGCTTCCGCGGGATCGCTACGATGTTGTCGAGTTTCTGCCCTCTTTACAGCTGGCTCCGGGCGGAACCGGCCAAGTCAAAATTCATGTCTCTCCAGAAAATAGAAGTAATTCCAAGTATTCATAGACCAGCCAATACCTTTGCCGACATCGACATCCGCACCGGCTTACCCCTGACAACGGATTTCAAGTGCAGGACTGTGGGTGGGAGAACAAGAATCGACGAATTGCATCAATTTGGCGGGAGCGGCGGCTGAGTTCAAAGCACAACTTCACCGCGAACCCTTCCGACCTTCGCGACCATCGCTCAGCTTTCGCTAGGATTTGTCGCATCGGAGCAACACAACGTTCAGCGTAAATCCTGCGATTTGATCGCCCGCGTGCCGGTTTTAAGCAGAGGCCAAGCCTCCACATCCATGCTGACCGCCAACAAGCATCCGGTTCCGTCAGGCGCTGCATCGCGCCGACCGAGATCCGGGCACGGGGCGTCACATGAATTTTCTCGCGCTGATGCGCGCATCGCTGGCGGCCGCGGCCGCCAGCGCCGCCATGTGGATCGGCAGTCCGGCGAGCGCCGGTCCTGCCGCGCGGCCATTGGGGCTCGCCGCCATCGAGGATGCGGAGCCTTTCGCCCTGCCGCGGGTGGTCCTCGATGCCGGCGCGTTGCGCGACAAGTGGCTGGCGCTCGCGCGCAAGCTCGAGGACGAGCGCGTGCAGCTTGCGCTGTGCGATGGCGACCGCGAGCGCTGCGTTTCCCCCGCCGCCCTCAGCCTGCTCACGATCATCGATCAGGGCCGTCTCCGCGAGGGGCGGGCACGGCTCGGCCAGATCAATCGCGCGATCAACCTGGCCATCCGCCCCGCCAGCGACCTCGCTCAATATGGCCAGATGGATGTCTGGGCCTCTCCTCTTGTGACGTTCGAGCACCGGGCCGGCGACTGTGAGGACTACGCGATCGCCAAGTTCGTCGCGCTTCAGATGGCCGGCATTGCCGCCGACGATCTGCGGATCGTGATCCTGCACGACGTCGTCCGCGGCGAAGATCACGCCGTCGCGGCCGCGCGCCTCGACGGGCGCTGGCTCATGCTCGACAATCAGCGCATGGCAATGGTCCAGGACAGCGACGCGCGGCAGGTTCGGCCGCTGTTCGTGATCGACGAGACCGGCATCTCCCGGTATCAGGCCTTGCCGCTGATGGCAGAGGCCCGGGTGCTGTCGCCTGAGAGCACGGGTTCCGTGAACCATTGACCATCGCCCGCAGCGGTGCAGCTCTCCAATGGCGCAGGACCACGGCGGGAGCGCGGAACCGGTCGGCACCGCTGGTCCGTTCACCACGCCGCAACGAGTTGCATCCACATTGCAGACGCCAACCGAACGAGGCGATAGTGCCGTCATGATCCCAGGCAGCCCCGCC
The DNA here is from genome assembly GCF_051168135.1 of Bradyrhizobium sp. HKCCYLRH2060. Classification (NCBI taxonomy): domain Bacteria; kingdom Pseudomonadati; phylum Pseudomonadota; class Alphaproteobacteria; order Hyphomicrobiales; family Nitrobacteraceae; genus Bradyrhizobium; species Bradyrhizobium sp. HKCCYLRH2060. The sequence goes on along the minus strand of NZ_JBNPUK010000006.1, from coordinate 304,820 downwards.
CTCGCCGTGCGAGGACTGACGAAATGTTTCGAGCGGCCGGCGGTCGATGCGCTCGACCTCGTGGTGCGCTCGGGTGAATTCTACGCACTGGTCGGCCCGAACGGCGCCGGCAAGACGACCACGCTGCGCATGGTCGCGGGCCTGCTGCGGCCGGATGCCGGGCGGATCGAGATCTTCGGCATCGACGCGCTGCGCGACCCGATCGCGGCCAAGCAGGTGATGGCCTGGGTCTCCGACGAGCCCATGATCTACGACAAGCTCACGCCGCTCGAATATCTCGAATTCGTCGCCGGACTGTGGGGCATCGATCCCGCGAGATCAGGTGAGGCGGCAACCGAGCTTCTGGTCTCGCTCGGGCTGGAGCCGCATCTGCACGAGCGCTGCGAAGGCTTCTCCAAGGGCATGCGCCAGAAGGTGGCGCTCGCCGGCGCGCTGATCCACGACCCGCGGCTGATCATCCTGGACGAGCCGCTGACCGGCCTGGACGCGGTGTCGGCGCGGCACGTCAAGGGCCTGCTGGCCGAGCGCGTCCGCCGCGGCGGCACGGTGATCATGACCACGCACATTCTCGAAGTCGCCGAGCGCATGGCCGACCGGATTGGCGTCATCGCCGCCGGACGCGTCGTCGCCGAGGGCACGCTCGCCGAGCTCCGCCAGCAGAACGGGCGCACCGACACCAGCCTGGAGGAGCTGTTCATCGCGCTGGTCGACGTCGAGTCCGCGGCATGACGCGGGCGGCGACGCTCGCCTGGTTCGCCCGTCACGAGCTCCGGCTCGCCTGGCGGGAATGGCTCGGCATGATCACGGCCGGCCGGCGGCGCCGCACGCGGGCCGCCATCATCGGTCTCGTGCTGTTCGGCGCCCTCATGCATCTGCCGGCCTGGGTCGTGGTCGGCCGCTACGCCGATCTCGCGCCGCCGCTCGACAAGACCGCGCTGATCGTCATCACCGCGACCATCATGCTGTCCTGGGCCTTGATGCTGTCGCAGGCGATCGAGTCTGTCACCCGCGTGTTCTACGCCCGAGCCGACCTCGATCTCATCATGTCGTCGCCGGTGCGGCTGGCCGAGATCTTCTCCGTCCGGATCGCGGCGATCGCACTCTCCGTGACCAGCATGGCGCTGCTGCTCGCGACCCCCTTCGTCGACGTGCTGCTGATCGAGGGTGGCGCCCGCTGGCTCGCCGCGTTCGTCGTGGTCGCGGCCGTCGGCCTGTCGGCGGCGGCGATCGCCATCGCCATCACGATCGTCCTGTTCCGCCTCATTGGTCCGGCGCGGACGCGGCTGGTCGCCCAGATCCTGGCGGCCGTGATCGGTGCCGGCTTCGTCATCGTGCTGCAGATCGCGGCGATCGTGTCCTATGGCACGCTGTCGCGCTTCGCCGTCCTCACCTCGGATGCCGCGGCCGCCATCGCGCCCGATCCCGACAGTCTTGTCTGGCTGCCGGCCCGCGCCGCGCTCGGCGACGGTCAGGCGCTCCTGATCCTGCTGGCCGCCGGACTGTTGCTGCTCGGTGTCGTCATGATCGTGTTCTCGCCGCGCTTCGCCGACACCGCGATCAGCGCCGCGGCCCAGGGCATCTCCAGCCGCGCCGGCGCACGCGTCAGGTCGTTTCGCGGCGGCTCGCGGCAGCAGGCGCTGCGGCGCAAGGAGTTCATGCTGCTGCGGCGCGATCCCTGGCTGATCTCGCAGACGCTGATGCAACTGCTCTATCTGGTGCCTCCGGCGCTGCTGCTGTGGCGCAGCTACTCCGACAGCTCGCAGGCGGTGTTCCTGATCACGCCGGTCGTCGTGATGGCGGCGGGCCAGCTCGCGGGCGGCCTCGCTTGGCTCACCATCTCCGGCGAGGACGCGCCCGAACTGGTGGCGACGGCGCCGCTGCCGGGGACGCGCATCGTGCGCGCCAAGGTCGAGGTCGTGCTGATCACGATCGCAATGATCTTTGCGCCTCTCGTGCTCGCGCTCGGCTGGGTCGCGCCGGCGCAGGCGGTGGTCACAGCCGTTGCCGTTCTGGTTGCGACCGTCTCCTCAACGGCCATCCAGCTCTGGTTCCGGATCCAGGCGCGGCGCAGCCAGTTCCGGCGCCGCCAGACCTCGTCGCGGCTGGCGACCTTTGCCGAGGCCTTCTCCTCGATCGGCTGGGCGGCGACCGCGGCGCTGGCGCTCGCGCTGCCCGAGGCTGCGATCGTCTGCGGCCTGATGACCGCGGGCCTCTTGCTCGCGGCCTGGAAGCTGAGCCCGGCACGGACCTGAAGCGTTCAGCGCAGCACCTCCATCACGGCGGCGGCGAACGCCGCCGGCTCTTCCTGCGGCAAATTGTGGCCGGCCCGAGGGATCACGCGATGGCCGATCCGGTTGCTGAACTTCGCAGCATGCGCCTGGCCGTCCGTCGCCGGGATCACGCCGTCGGCGTCGCCATCGAGCGTGATCGTGGGCACCGCGATGACAGGCAGGCTCGCCAGCCGCTGCTCGATGTCCTGATAGCGCGGGTCCCCCTCGGCCAGCCCGTAGCGATGCCGATAGCTGTGGATCACGACATCGACGTGATCGGGATTGTCGAACGCCTCCGCCGCGCGCGCGAAGGTCGCATCGTCGAAGCGCCAGTGCGGTGACCATTGCTGCCACAGCAGCCGTGCAATTTCGGCGCGGTGGGCCGCGAGCCCGGCCCGTCCGCGCTCGGTCTGGAAGTACCATTGATACCAGAACGCGAACTCGCGCGGCACCGGCGCCGGCTCCAGCGCCCGCGCGATGTCCTGGATCAGATAGCCGTTCACGGAGACCAGGCCCGTGCAGCGCTCGGGCCACAGCGCCGCGCCGACGCAAGCCGCGCGGCCACCCCAATCATAGCCGGCGAACACCGCGCGCGGGATCGCCAGCGCATCCATCAGCGCGATCAGGTCGGCGCCGACCGCGGCCTGCTGGCCCGAGCGCGGCGTCGATGCGTCGCGGAAACGAGTGGGTCCATAGCCGCGCAGATAGGGCACGACGACGCGGCAGCCTTGTGCCGCGAGCCGCGGCGCGACCTCGACATAGGCGTGGATATCGTAGGGATAGCCGTGCAGCAGGATGACGACGGGACCGTCGGCCGGCCCGCCCTCGAAATAGGCAATGCGGAGCACGCCTGCGTCGATCTCGCGCAGCGGCTGCAACACCTGATCCGTCATGCCATCCTCCCGCATCGCGCCGCGCTCTCGAGCCGAGCGTTGCGCCGAGGATAGTTCTGATCGCAATTCCTCGCTACAATCACACGCGCTGTTGAAGGGGAACTGCCATGCTGCGCTCGCTGGTCTCGCTGCTTGCCGCCCTGGTCGCGTTCGCATCGCCCGCGGTGGCGCAATCGGGGCCGCGCACCAGCGAGTGCCTGGCGATGGCCGGCGGCCCGCCGCGCGCCGTGCCGGTCAGCCTGCGCCGGACGGCGGCGGCCGGCAATGAGGTGACGATCACCTATGCCGGCCACTCGACTTACTTCATCGACACGCCGATGGGCATCCGCATCGCCACCGACTACAGCGGCGCCTATCAGGTCGGGCGGCTGCCCGACGTCATCACCATGAACCGGGCGCATTCGACGCACTACACGCTGGCGCCCGATCCGCGCATCCCGCACGTGCTGCATGGCTGGGGCGACGACGGCAAGCCGGCCCAGATCTACGAGCGGATCGGCGACGTGCTGATCCGCAACATCACCACCGACATCCGCCGCTATTTCGGAGATTCCATCGGCATCGACATGATCAAGGACGGCAACTCGATCTTCATCTTCGAGGTTGCCGGCCTGTGCATCGGCCATCTCGGCCATCTGCACGTCAAGCTGGACGAGACGCATTTCGCCGCGATCGGCCGGCTCGACGTGGTGATGGTGCCGATCGACGGCACCTACACGATGTCGCTCGACGGCATCTCCGAGATCACCAGGCGTCTGCGCGCCTCGGTGGTGCTGCCGATGCACCGCTTCGCGACGCCGCTCGACGAGTTCATGCGCAGGATCGGCCAGCAGTTCGAGATCGACCGGCGCGGCGAGCGGACGTTGAAGTTGTCGCGCGAGCTGTTGCCGTCGATGCCGACGGTGATCATCCTCGACGGAGTCTAGGCGCCCGCGAGGCTGGTGCCGCGGCGGCCTTCGGGCGTCAGGAACATGCGCTTGAGCTTGTTGATCACGCGCACCGCGAGGCCGAGCACATAGGGCTGTGTCTTCAGGCAGAAGGCCAGCTTCTTGACGTGGCCCTCGACATGCCATTTGGCATGCGCGCCGTCGCGGAAGAAGATCACGTCGCCCGGCCCATAGCGCTTTGCCGGGAGCCCATCGCTCTCCAGCACGATCGCGCCTTCGAGGATCAGGATGGTCTCGTCGAAATCGTAGTACCAGTTGAACTTGCCCTCGGTGCAATGCCAGACGATGGTCGAGCCCAGCCCGTCGCTGCTGCGCGCGATGGTGCAGGAGGTCGCGGTCGGAGTGCCCTCGATGATCCACGACGGCTCGATCGGAGCGGGCGCCAGGTCGACGGTGAGGTTGGCGGTTTCGATCAAGGACGGCGACATCGTGGACCTCAAATGCATGGGACTGAAATGACCGGGCGAACGCCGGCATGAGCCTGCGACCGTAGCCGGTTGCACCTAATGGCTGCTTTCCGCAGTCGTTAAGATTTGAACCAATCGCCGCGACCAGCCGTCGCATCACAACCACGCCAGCGCTATAAACTTCACGCGAACGCCGCAATTTGTTCGCGGCCTCGCCAAACCTGCTGATCTACTGTTTAGCCGCACTGCAAGATGCGGACAGGCGCCCCTCCGGTCGCCCTGCCCATCCTGAGTTGTGCCGTCACCTTTAGAGATTTGCCGCCTTCGCAGAGATAAGGATTTCCCAGGATGCGCCGACTGAGCCTCGCCTTCGCCCTCACGCTGTCTGCCGCCACCCTTGCAACCACCGGCGTCGTCATGGCGGGCGAAACGCCCGCCCCCGAGAATGCCAAGGCCTACTTCATCAACCTCAAGGACGGCGACACCGTCTCCTCGCCGGTGCTGATCCGCTTCGGCCTGTCCGGCATGGGCGTCGCGCCGTCCGGCACCGAGGCTCCCAACACCGGCCACCACCATCTGCTGATCGACGCGCCCGCGCTCGAGGGCGATGCGCTCAACGAGGCGATCCCGGTCGATGCCGGCCACGTGCATTTCGGGAAGGGCCAGACCGAAGCCTCGGTCAATCTCACGCCGGGCAAGCACACCTTGCAGCTCGTGCTCGGCGACTGGAGCCACATCCCGCACAACAAGCCGGTCATGTCGGAACGGATCACGATCGACGTGCAGGCCACCACCGGCAGCGCCAAGCAGTAGGACCGTTCGACCGACGACGACCCCGCCGCGAGCATCGCTCGCGGCCCGCTTCGGGCCGGTGCACGCGTGGCGCCGGCCCGTCATGCGTCAGGCCCACTCGTCCTTCAAGCCCACTCGCCCTTGCGGAACACGGGCACGCGGCGGCCGTCTTCATGGAGGCCGTCGATGTCGGTGTCGGCCGCGCCGATCATCCAGTCGATGTGGATCAGGCTCTGGTTGCCGCCCTGGGCGGCGATCTGCTGCGGCGACAGCGACGTTCCGTTGACGAAGCACTTCGAGTAGCACTGGCCGAGCGCGATGTGCGAGGCGGCGTTCTCGTCGAACAGCGTGTTGTAGAACAACAGGCCGCTCTTGGAGATCGGCGAGGAGTGCGGCACCAGCGCGACTTCGCCGAGCCGGCGCGCGCCCTCGTCGGTGTCGAGCACCTTGTTCAGCACCTCCTCGCCCTTCGAGGCCCGGGCCTCGACGATGCGGCCCTCCTCGAACTTCACCTGGATGTTGTCGATCAGCGTGCCCTGATAGGACAGCGGCTTGGAGCTGACGACGTGACCCGACACGCGACGGCAATGCGGCGTCGTGAACACTTCCTCGGTCGGGATGTTGGCATTGCAGGTGATGCCGTTCTTGGCGGTCGAGGCGCCGCCCTCCCATTCATGGCCGTCGGCGAGACCGATCGTCAGGTCCATGCCGGGTCCGGTGTAATGCAGCGCACTGAAGCGCTGGCCGTTGAGCCATTCGGTGCGCTCGCGCAGCACCGCGTTGTGGCGCTCCCAGGCCGACACCGCGTCCTCGCGATCGACGCGCGACGCCGCGAAGATCGCGTCCGCGAGCTTCGCCACCGCGACCTCCTCCGGGACATCCGGGAAAACCAGCTTGGCCCAGGAGAGGCTCGGATAGGCGATGATGTTCCAGTTGGTCTCGAAATTCGTGATCTTCTCCAGCGCCGGCTGATAGGCCTTGGAGTTGGCCTTGCTGGCGCGCGCCACCTTGGCCGGATCCTGGCCGGACAGCAGCATCGGATTGTCGCCGACGATGGCGAGCCGCGCGGTGTTCTCCGAGAACGCCTTGGCCATGCCCTGATAGAGCCAGTCCGCGGCGCGATCGAAGCTGTTGTCATGTCCGAAACGGTAGCGCGCCAAGGTCAGCTCCTCGTCGGAGAAGAACGAGGTCACGATGCCCGCGCCGGCCTTGTAGGCGTGCTCGGCGACCTTGCGCACCAGCGGCAGCGCCACCGACGGCGCGGTCAGCAGCAGATCCTGACCGGGCCGAAGCTGCAAGCCGACCTTCACCGCGACCTCGGCCAGGCGGTCGAGCTTCACGGGATCGATGGCGGCATCGAAGTTGCTGACATGTGCGGTCATCAGGGGTGTCCAGTTCCGTTTCTTTGCGGTGTTGAAGAGATAGGCCAAACGGTCGGGCGGTCAATGGCGAAGGAGGGACGGCTCCTGCGTCGCCTCTCCGCCTTCGTCGTCGTGCAGGGCATGGCCCGGACAACTGCCGTGAAGGTGTTCGGAGACATAGCTGACACCTCAAAACGGGCCCTGTGGATCGGCATCCGTCGCTCTCCAAAGCCAAGCCGCGAGCTCGGCACCACTCTCCCTCGGAGGGCAGGGCTATCACATATGGGGATCGAGGTTTTGCGCTTACCTCTCTCCGCGTCGTCATGGCCGGGCTTGTCCCGGCCATCCACGTCGGTCGGCATGCTGAGAACGACGTGGATGCCCGGGACAAGCCCGGGCATGACGGAGTAACTAACCTGCAGAATCGTTCATCGCGATGGCCCTGTATCTCCATATGCGATAGCCCTGCCCTGGAGGGGGAGGGTCGGCACTGAGCCAGTGGCGCGTCGTGATCAACAATTTTGAGCGGCATATGGAGATGTGCGTCCATGGCCTCGCGGCGCCCCAGGCGTCCGAGTGATACAGTGGTCTCACCCTCTTCAAACGAAAGGGTGCAGGGAAGGCCGGACCTCGACTGAGGCCCGTGGCCCGCCTGCTCAAAAAATGCAGGCGGCAGGTACCACAGGTCCAGCCGGATGATCCGGCCCTCCCTGCGCGATGGCTTTACGGCTGCTTCGCGTTCTCCCCGGTGCGCCGGGCTTTTTGGTCACCGTCACCCACGCGGCGCCATTGGCGCCAACGCAGGCTTGATACTGGCATCGGAGTATCAGGACCACGCGACTTGACCGTGCGAGCCGATGTTGTTCGTCCGCGCGAATGACCACGCTGCAAACCGGCCCGCCCATCACATCCCGCCTCCACGTGTCGTGACGACCGCGATACGCCCCTCGTCGATGAGGCGGGACAGCGACAAACAATCATGATTTTCCGAAACCGCCAAGCAGGATATTTTTTCTGCCGGGACTGGACAGCCCAAATCGGCCTGAACGTGCTCAGGAAATCAGTCTCCAGACGCAGCGGCGATCGAGCAGATCAGGAGCAGGAACAGGCCTGTTCATCACAGCCCAACGACATGAGTCGCCCGACGGGCGGCGTTCTCGATCGCGTCAGTCGTCGACACGCAGCCCACCACCATCGACGTACCAGTCGGCACGTGACGCCCAGTGCACGTGGCGATCGGGAACGGTGCCGAGCGGCTCATCGAAGCCGCCGGCTGGCGAGCAATGGCAATTGAGGAATTTGTCGAACGGCCCATCGACCTCGAAGACGACCCGGCCGCAAAGGCAACTGCCGCGGAACGTGTCATGACGATCTCCTATGAGTGCGCTGGAATGTCCAAGAGCGCCGCACGCGTGGAGGATGTTACTTATACCGACTGCATCCTTGCAGCTATCAGGACGACTGAAGGCCCGCCTCGGTCGCCGCATTGTTAGTAGGTAGCATGGTCTTCCCACGCGGAACACTCGACTGTTTGTGAGTCATCCTCGACATCGAGAGTCAATCACTCCTGATGAATTGGAACCGGGATGACCGGACAGCGCTGTCGCGCAAATGCATGGCTCACAGGGGATTCGGTCACTTTGAGGACATGTTTAGAGGTTGATTGGCGCGCGGCAGGGGGATTTCACAGCGTACAGGAGTCCTCCAAATGTACCGCGTTGTTATTGTCGTCGCCGCATTGCTGGCTCTCTCCGTTCAAGCCGAGGCGCGTCCTCGTCACCATCATCATCACTACTCGTACCGTCACCATCACTCCTTCATGAACGCCATGGCCTCGATCCCCGGCGAGGGCCGCGTTGTCGGTGGCCGGCCGTCGGGATGCCCGCATGCCTTCTGTGGCTGCGAAGCGTCGCTCTATACGTTCGGCCGGGTCATTCCCGAGTTGAATCTCGCATCCAACTGGCGTCGCTTTCCACGCGCGGCTCCCGCACCGGGCATGGCGGCGGTCCGCTCCGGCCACGTCATGATCCTGCAGCAGCAGGTCGCGGGCAACATCTGGTATGTGCACGACGGCAATTCCGGCGGTCACGTCACCCGCGAGCATTCGCGCTCGATTGCCGGCTACACGATCGTGAACCCGACGGGCGGTTCCACGATGTTCGGCGCAGCGGCGCGTGTCACGCGCGAAGCCCGTGCGCCGAGATATCAGCGGCTCGCCCGCAACGCGCGGCCGGACGGCTGGATGGCCAGCGCGGCGCCGATGGCCTTCAACTAGGTTCGACGCCAGCGCGCGCGGCATGCAGCTACGAAGTCGCGAGCTGCATGCCGCTTCCGCCTACACGCTCCGCGCCTCGCGTCTGAACAGCACGTACAGCGCCGGCAGCACCAGCAGCGTCAGCACCGTCGACGAGATGATGCCGCCGATCACGACAGTGGCGAGCGGGCGCTGGACCTCGGCGCCGGCGCCGGTCGCGATCGCCATCGGCACGAAGCCGAGCGAGGCGACGAGCGCCGTCATCAGCACCGGCCGCAATCGCGCCAGCGCGCCCTCCTCCACCGCCGCGCGGACGGAGCGGCCCTCCTGGCGCAGCCGTTCGATGAAGGCGATGATGACCAGGCCATTGAGCACGGCGACGCCTGACAGCGCGATGAATCCGACGCCGGCCGAGATCGACAGCGGCAGGCCGCGCAGCAGCAGCGCGGCGATGCCGCCGGTCAGCGCCAATGGCACGCCGGAGAACACCAGCGCGGCGTCGGCAAACGAGCCCATGCTCATGAACAGCAGCAGGAACACCAGCGCCAGCGCGATCGGCACCACGATCGTGAGACGCTTGGTCGCCGACACCAGTTGCTCGAACTGGCCGCCCCAGCCGATCCAATAGCCCGGCGGCAGCTTGACCTTCTCGGCGACCGCGGCCTGCGCGTCGGTCACGAACGAGCCGAGGTCGCGGGCGCGAACATTGGCTGACACGACGATCCGCCGCTTGCCGTTCTCGCGACTGACCTGGTTCGGCCCCGGCGCCGAGGCGACCGCGGCCACCGACGACAGCGGCACATAGCGCGGCTGTGTGACCGAGGAGAACGCGGTGCGCAGCGGCGCGGCATTCGCCTCCTCACCCGCCGGCAGCGGAATCGGGATCGCGCGGATCGCATCGAGATTGCCGCGCAGACGCTCGGGGAGCCGGACGACGATGTCGAAGCGGCGGTCGCCGTCGAACAGCTTCCCAGCGGCCTTGCCGCCGATCGCGATCTCCACCACGCTCTGCACCTCGGCCACGCTGAGGCCGTAACGCGACAGCGCCTGACGGTCGATCCTGACGGTCAGGATCGGCAGGCCCGCGACCTGCTCGGTCTTGACGTCGGTGGCGCCATTGACGCCGCGGATCGCGGCTTCGACCTGGCGCGCCGCCCCCTGCAGGATGTCGAGATCGTCGCCGAAGATCTTGATGCCGACGTCGCTGCGCACGCCGGAGATCAGCTCGTTGAAGCGCAACTGGATCGGCTGCGAGATCTCGTAGTTGCTGCCGGGGATCTCGTCGGCCGCCGCCTCGATCTCGGCGACGAGCTGCGCCTTCGGCTTCGCATGGTCGGGCCACTCCTCGCGCGGCTTCAGCATGATGTAACCGTCACCCTGCGACGGCGCCATCGGATCGGTCGCCACCTCCGCCGTGCCGATGCGGGTGAAGACGTCCTTTACTTCGGGGATGCGCCGCAGCCGCGCATCAAGCGCCTTCTGCAGATCGACCGAGAGGGTGAGGCTCGTTCCGGGGATGCGCAACGCCGCGAGCGCGACGTCGCCCTCGTCGAGGCTCGGGATGAACTCGCCGCCCATGCGCGTCGCGGCAAAGCCGCTCGCCGCGACGATCATCACGGCGACCGCCGCGACCATCAGGCGGTGCGCGATCACGCCGCGCAGCAGCGGCGCGTAGATCCGCCGCGCGCCGCGCATGACGAGATTCTCCTGTTCGGAGACCTCGCCGGTGACGAAGATCGCGACCGCAGCCGGCACGAAGGTGATGGAGAACAGCACGGCGGCGGCGAGCGCCATCAGCACCGTCAGCGCCATCGGCGTGAACATCTTGCCCTCGACGCCGGTCAGGGTCAGCACCGGCAGATAGACCACGGCGATGATGCCGGTGCCGAACAGGCTCGGCCCGATCACCTCGCGCGCGCCGCTGACGATGGTCTGCAACCGCTCGGCGGTCGTGAGCCGTCCGCCCTTGCGATGCTGCGCCTGGGCCAGCAGCCGCAGGCAGTTCTCGACGATGATGACGGCGCCATCGACGATGATGCCGAAATCGATCGCGCCAAGACTCATCAGGTTGGCGCTGACCTTGCTCTCGACCATGCCGGTGATGGTCATCGCCATCGACAGCGGGATGATGCAGGCGGTGACCAGCGCGGCCCGGATGTTGCCGAGCAGCAGGAACAGCACGACGACGACCAGCGCGGCGCCTTCGAGCAGGTTCTTCTCCACGGTGCGGATCGTCGCTTCGACCAGATGGGTGCGGTCGTAGAGCGTGCGCGTGACCACGCCCTCGGGCAGCGATTTGGCGATGTCGTCGAGCCGGGCCGCGACGCGCTGCGCCACGGCGCGGCTGTTCTCGCCGATCAGGAGCATCGCCGTGCCGAGGATCGTCTCCTCGCCGTTGAGCGTCGCCGCTCCCGTGCGCAGGTCGCGCCCTTCGCTGACCTCGGCGACGTCGCCGATGCGCACCGGCGTGCCGCCGCGGGCGCCGATCACGATGTCCTTCAGCTCGGCGGCGCTGCCGACCTGGCCCGGCGCACGCACCAGATATTGCTCGCCATTGCGCTCGATATAGCCGGCGCCGACATTGGCGTTGTTGGACGCCAGCGCGGCGATGACGTCGCGGAAGCTGATCTTGTAGGCCATCAGGCGGCCGGGATCGGGCAGCACGTGGAACTGGCGCTCGAAGCCGCCGATGGTGTTGACCTCGATCACGCCCGGCACGCCGCGCAGCTGTGGCCGGATGATCCAGTCCTGAATGGTGCGCAGATCGGTCGGCGAGTAGTCCGCGCCGTCAGGCGTCTTGGCGCCGGGCCTGGCTTCGACCGCATACATGAAGATCTCGCCGAGCCCGGTCGAGAGCGGTCCCATCGCCACCTCGACGCCCGGCGGCAGCTGGTCCTTGATCTGCTGGATGCGCTCGTTGACGAGCTGGCGGGCGAAATAGATGTCGGTGCCGTCCTGGAACACGACGGTGACCTGGCTCAGCCCATAGCGCGACAGCGAGCGGGTGTAGTCCAACTTCGGCAGGCCGCCCATCGCGGTCTCGACCGGGAAGGTGATGCGCTGCTCGGTCTCGAGCGGCGAGTAGCCGGGCGCCTTGGTGTTGATCTGCACCTGCACGTTGGTGATATCTGGCACGGCGTCGATCGGCAGCCGGGTGAAATTCCAGGCGCCGAAGCCGGCCGCGGCGAGCGCGACGAGCAGCACCAGCCAGCGCTGGCGCACGGCGAAGGCGAGGAGCGCGTCAATCATGCTCGGCCTCCCCCTTGCCCATCTCCGCTTTCACCACAAAACTGTTCTCGGCGACGTAGTGTTCACCGGCGGCGAGGCCGTCGCGGATCTCGACATGGGTCGGGTCGGATTCGCCGGTGACCACCGGGCGCGCCTCGATCTTGTCGCCCTCCTCGCGCACGAACACGACGGTCTTGTTCTCCAGGGTCTGGATCGCGCTGGCGCGGACCGCCACGGCGACGCTGCGCTTGGCGAGAACCAGCTGCGCGGTGACGAACAGGCCCGGACGCAGCCGGCCGTCGGGATTGGCCAGCACGACGCGGGCGAGCGCGGTCTGCGTTTCGCTGGCGCCGACCGGCGCGATGTAGGAGACGTGGCCGCGGATCGCGCCGCGGCCGTCATCGGGGTCGATCAGCACCTCGTCGTCGAGGCGGACGCGCCGGAGATCCTGGCGGTAGATCGACAGGTCGACCCAGATCGTGGAGAGATCGGCGACCACGAAGGCCGGCTTCTGCTCGGAGGCGTATTCGCCGAGCGAGATCTGGCGGTCGATGATGGTGCCGCCGATCGGCGCCTTGAGATCATACGCCGTCAGGCTCTGATTGCTCTCGATCGCGGCGAGCAGCTCGTCCTTGGCGACGGTGTCGCCGATGCGCTTCTTGATGGCACGGACGATGCCGGGAAAGCGCGGCGTCACCTGCACCAATGCTTCCTGGTTGGCGCGCAGCACGCCGTTGAACGATAGCGTATCCGACAAGGTCGCGGGTCCGGCTTCGGCGAGCGCGACGCCGGCCGCGGCGAGCTTCACGTCGCTGATGCGGATGCGGTCGGCGCCATGTTCGTCCTGCTCGACATGATCCTTCGGCGCCGCCTTCTCGGCATGATCGGCATGGCCGACCGTTGCGTCGGCATGCGGCTCCGCCTCGCCCAGCAGGCGCGATGCGCCGGCGCCGGCCGCGGCGGCGAGGACGGCAATCAGGATGACGGTGAATGGTCTCATCGCGCGGTCTCCCGTGCCAGGGTGAAGGGACGGCCGACCAGGCCTTCGATCGTCGCCACGGCGACATGGATGTTCTGCAGCGCCTCCTGCTCGCGCAGCCGCGCCTGCGCTACGCTCGCCTGCGCGTCCAGCACTTCGAGCAAAGAGAAGCGGCCGGCGCTGTAGCCCTGCGCGATCTCGTCGGCGGCCTCCTGCGCCTTCGGGATCGCGATCTCGCGCAACACCGACAATTCCCGCAGCGAGCCTTGCAGCGAATCGTAGGCGCGGCCGGCGATCACCAGCAGCGCGTTGCGGTTGGCCTTGCGCTCGGCTTCGGTCTTGGCGAGGCTTTCCTGCGCCGAGAGGATGTTGCCCTGGTTCTGGTCGAACACCGGGATCGGCACGGAGACGCTGAGCCTGACGGCATCGTCCTGGGTGTCGTTGAAGTGCCGCCAGCCGGCACCGATGCGGACGTCGGGATAGGGCTTGAGCCGGGCCAGCAGCAGCTCGGCATTGCGCTGGGCGTAGACCGCGGTCCAGCGGACGAGCTGCGGATTGGCATCGATGGCCGCGATCACGGTCTGGAACGCCGGCGGCTGGCCGGTCGCGTCGAAACGACCGGTGACGGCCGGAAGCTTCGCCGAGCTGTCGCCGATCAGCACGGCGAGCTCGCGGCGCGCGCTCGACAGCGTCGCCTTGACGCGCTCGCGATCGGCCCGCACCAGCGCCGAGGCGACCTCGGCGCGGCCGGTCTCCGCCGGCGACGACGCGCCGGCCTCGACGCGACGGCGCAGCAGCGGCGTCAGGCGATCGAGCGCTGCGACCTGATCGTCGAGAATCTGGATGCGCCGCTGCGTGGCGAGCACCGTCACGAAGGCGATCGCGGTCTCCGACAGCACTTCCAGCCGCACCGCCTGGCGCTGGATCTCGGCGACCCGTACGCCGGCCTGGCCGGCGGCGATGCGCGCGTCGCGCTTGCCGAACCATTCGAACGCCTGGCTGATCTGCAAGGTGGTCTCGGCCGAGCGCGTGCCGCGATATTGACCCGAGCCAAGCGAATTGTCCTGCTCGTAGGACAGCTCGGGATTGAGCAGCGCGCCGGCCTGCAGCCGCTGGCCGGAGGCGATGCCGATGTCGCGGTCGGCGGCGGACAGCCGCGGATTGGCGGCGAGCGCGCGCGACAGCGCCGCGCGGAGGGTCAGCGTCTGCGCCGCTGACGCGTGCACGGACAGAGCGAGCAGGGCTGCGGCGCCGATGGCGCGCGCAGCCATCCCGGGGAATGGCATGAGATGAACCTGTCTGGACGGGCAAGGATGGACGGCGTCGGCCGTCCGGCACGTTGCGTCAGCTCAGGTGTCTTGGCGGCGGAGACTCGGACTCGGGAAGGATGCCTGCACTGAGCAGGGGAACGGCCCAGATGGTCGCGGCCACGACCTCGGCCGGGACGGCGGCAAACTGCGGCTGCGGCACGGCCACCGAGAAGCAGCCATGGCAATGATGGTCGGCGACGCCGCGCTGATCGGTGTGGCCCGCCCGGTCGAGCAGCGACGCGATCTCCGGCTTGCCGGCGAAGGGATGGGCGACGTCGATGTCACAGGCGCCGTGCAGCGCGCCGGCGAGAACATAGGCGAGCATCAGGCAGGCAGCCACGGTCCGGCGCAGCATGCGCGGGCTCGTGATGTCTCGTTTGCCAATGCTGCGCACCGCGCCCCCTGTTCGGCCAGCGGATAGCACGCGGCCGGCGCGGTTGTCGATCAGCAACAATGTAACAACCGGAACCGCTCACAGCGCGCATGGTGCTGTGAGCGGCCGAAGCAGCGCCCGAGTGCCGATTTCCGGAACGCGCGTGGACCTGTGCGATCACCGGTAAGCCGTGGCGCATGAGCGCGCCGTATTGGCGGCATGCAGCGTGCTTGATTGACTCGCCGCCTTCGCAAACTAAGGTTCGCGTCGCGGAACATGCAGGGCGCGATATCAGTCAGACACGCGATGCGCCGCGCGAAAGATCGGAAGACAGATGACGTTGGCGATGAGCTGGGACGAGTGGGCCCGGCATGATGGCATGGCGCTGGCGGCGCGCGTTCGCAATGGCGAACTGACGGCGGCGGAGCTGGCGCGGCAGGCCGCTGAAGGCATTGCCAAGGTCGATCCCGCGCTGTCGGGCGTGGTCGAGGTCTTTGCCGACGCCGTCGAAGATCCCATCAAGGCGGGCGCCAATGCCGACGGCGCCTTCGCCGGCCTGCCGTTCCTGATGAAGGATCTCGGACCGACCATGGCCGGGCGGCTGCAGGAGCAGGGCTCGCTCTACATGCGCGGCAACCGCCCCGCCGCCGACACGCATCTCACGGGGAAGATGCGCAAGGCCGGCCTCAACCTGATGGGGCGCACCACGACGCCGGAGTTCGGCGTCTGCAGCTCGGCGGAGAACCCGGCCGTCTACGTCACGCGCAATCCCTGGAACACGGACTACACGACCTGCGGCTCGTCGGCCGGCAGCGCGGCGATGGTCGCCGCCGGCGTCGTGCCGATCGCGCATGCGACCGATGGCGGCGGCTCGATCCGGATTCCCGCCGGCGTCAACGGCAATATCGGCCTGAAGGTCTCGCGCGGCGTGTTCTCGATCGCGCCGCATCTGTCGGATCTCTCCGGGCTGGTCTCGATCCAGGGCTGCCAGTCGCGCAGCGTGCGCGACACCGCGGCGTTCGTCGACCATTGCCGCGGCGGCGCGCCGGGTGAGTTCATGCCGTACTGGACCACGCCGGAGCCGTATGTCGAGCTGATCAAGCGCGATCCCGGCAAGCTGAAAATCGCGCTGTCGCATCAATGGGGCGACTACCGCGCCACGCCGCACATCGCTTCAGAGCTGGCGCGTGTCGGCAAGTTCCTGGAAGGCCTCGGCCATCACGTCGGCTACGCGCTGCCGGAGCTCGACTATCCCAACGCGTTCGCCGCGCAGACGACCTGCTACATCTCCAACTTCGCGATCGTCATCAACAACCTGCTCGCGTCGCGCAAGCTCGCGCGGCCGCCGGCCGAGCTGATCGAGCCGATCAACATCCGGATCTGGGAAGCGGGCCGCGATACGAGCTTCGCCGAGCGCGCGGCGATGCAGGCGGTGTTCAACACGACGTCGCGCGCCTTCGGTGCCTTCTTCGAGGACTGGGACATCATCCTGACCCCGATCACCGCGCTGCCGACGCCGAAGATCGGCACCACCGAATATCTGACCATCAGCGACAATCCGTCCGTGCTCGACTGGTTCGAGAACCTGTGGCGCAACTTCGCGTTCACGCCGCTCGCCAATCTCTGCGGCATCCCCGCGATCTCGCTGCCGCTCGCGACCAACGAGCACGGCCTGCCGCTCGGCATCCAGGCGATCGGCAAGCAGGCCGACGACGGCCTGCTGCTGCAGCTCGCAGCCCAGATCGAGCGCGCGATCGAGGGCAAGTGGAACGGCGGTGCGACACCCGCCGTGCATGTGACCAAAGCCTGAGCCGCGACCACGGGCCACTGATCCGTCGTTGCCCGTCGATCGTTGCCCAGCGTGGATGGTGCCGGCCGGAGCCGGCGCCGCGCACTGGTCGGCGAGGACGAACATGATGGGCGAACGGATCGCGACGCGCTCCGGCAAGGCAGCAGCGGATGCGGCCCTGCCCCGGCGCGGCACGCCGGTCCCGTGGTGACGCCATGCCGAAGATGCGGCGCAAGGCCGACCTGCCGACCAGGATATGCGCTGCGTGCGGCCGCCCGTTCGCGTGGCGGCGCAAATGGGCACGCGACTGGGACGAGGTGAAATACTGCTCGGACCGCTGCCGATCCGACCGCGGCCGGACCTCCACTGCGGTCGCCAAGTGCCGAGAAGGCTAGCATCATGATGTCCGGCGTCCCCGCTCCGATGCGCATTCTCGGCCTCGCCGGGCTGATTCCGTTCGCGGGCCTCGCGGCATTGGCGATCGCAGGTGACGATCCGATCCGGCTGGCCGCGCTGCGCGCTCAGATCGGCTATGGCGCGGTCATCGTGAGCTTTCTCGGCGCGATCCATTGGGGCATCGCCGTGCAGACGCCGGTCCTGGCAGGCTGGCCGCGCATGAGCTGGGGGGTGACGCCGTCTTTACTCGGCTGGGTCGCGCTGCTGCTGCCGCCGCTGCCCGCTCTGGTGCTGCTCGCAGCCGCGCTGCTGACGGCGCTGATCTCCGATGAGTACAGCTTCGGCGGCGACGACCCGCGCGCCTGGTTCCTGAAGCTGCGGCGGCTGCTCAGCATCGGTGCGATCCTCTCTCTGCTTGCCACGCTGATAGGCATCGTGGTCGAAGGCGCGCCTTAGAGCCGACCGCTCTGGACAACGCAGCAATCCCTCGGGCAAGCTCGGATATTCCCTCGCGAGGCGCCATGAACATCCTGCTGCTCAATCCCAACATCCGCACCGACATCACCGAGCTGATGCTGCAGGTCGGCCGCGACGCCGCCGCGCCGGGCACGACGCTGATCCCCTGCACCGCGCCGCGCGGCGTGCCCTATATCGCCACCCGCGCCGAGGCGCAGATCGGCGGCGCGGTGGCGCTTGAGATGCTGGCGGAACGCAACGGCACGTTCGATGCCGCGATCATCGCCGCGTTCGGCGATCCCGGCCTGTTCGCGGCGCGCGAGCTGTTCGACGTGCCGGTGATCGGGCTTGCGGAAGCGGCGATGCTGACGGCCTGCATGGCCGGTCGGCGCTTTGCCATCGTCACTTTCGCGCAGGCGCTCGGCCCCTGGTACGAGGAGTGCGTGCGCATGCACGGGCTGATGGAGCGCTGCGCCGGCATCCGCACGCTCGACGGCAGCTTCAAGCAGATCTCCGACGTGCAGCACGAGAAGGAAGAGCTGCTGGTCGAGTTGGCGCTGCGCGCGGTCGAGGAGAACGACGCCGACGTGCTGATCTTTGCCGGCGCGCCGCTGTCGGGCCTTGCCGCGCGCGTCGCGCACCGCATTCCCGTGCCCGTGGTCGACCAGGTGATCGCGGCGGTGAAGCAGGCCGAGGCACTGCTGGCGCTGAGGATGCGCAAGGCCACCGCCGGCACGTTCCGCCGCCCGGCCGCGAAGCCGACGACGGGGCTGCCCGAGGCGTTGGCTGCGCGGCTTGAGCATCGCGACGCTTAGTCGACTGTGTGAAGAACAATCGCTCTCTCCCCACGTCATTCCGGGGCGCCCGTCAGCACGAGCCCGGAATCCATAGCCACGAATGTCCGCGCCGGCCCAAGCTGCCGCCACGGCCATCCCGCCCATAACAACCGCTTGTGGCTATGGCTTCCGGGCTCGCCCTTCGGGCGCCCCGGAATGACGGCTGAGAGAGCGAGCCAAATACTGATAGCCGCGCACTCCGGGCGAGTTGGTTACACTCCCATACCGGGCACACTCATGTCCTGTACACAACCCACTGCCGCTGCCTGAAAAGACGGCACGCTTCTTGCTTTTTCAAATCACTTGAGCAGGAAGCCCATGGCCAGCGTATCGGACGCCAAGTCGCTCGTTCTGGATCGGATCACGCACCGCTTCGCCAGCGGAACGATCGCCGTCTCCGACATCAATCTCGACGTGAAAGGCGGCGAGATCATTGCCCTGCTCGGGCCCTCGGGCTGCGGCAAGACCACGCTTTTGCGCATCATCGCCGGCTTCATCGGCCAGAGCGAGGGGCGCGTCATCATCGGCAACGACGTCGTCGACGCGCTGCCGCCCAATCGCCGCGCGGTCGGCATCGTGTTCCAGAACTACGCGCTGTTTCCGCATCTCTCGATCACCGAGAATGTCGGCTACGGCCTCGCCGCGCGCGGCGTTGACAAGGCGACGCGCAACAAGGAGGCGCAGCGGCTGCTCGACATGGTGCAGCTCGGCCCGTTCGGCGAGCGGCTGCCGCGACAATTGTCCGGCGGCCAGCAGCAGCGCGTGGCGCTGGCGCGCGCGCTCGCGATCAAGCCGTCGATCCTGCTGCTCGATGAGCCGTTCGCCGCGCTCGACAAGAATCTGCGGCTGGACATGCAGATCGAGGTCAAGCGGCTGCAGCGCATGGCCGGCACGACCACGCTGATCGTGACCCACGACCAGGAGGAGGCGCTGTCGATGGCCGATCGCGTCGCGGTGCTCAGCCATGGCCATCTCGAACAGTTCGGCACACCGTCCGAGATCTACGACCAGCCGCAGACGCTGTTCGTGAACAGCTTCGTCGGCACCGCGAACAAGATGAAGGGCGTGGTCGTGACGGCCGATGCTAACGGCGTCAAGGTCGCGCTGGAGGCCGGCGGCGAGATCATCGCCCGAGCGCCGCAGCCGGTCCGTGCCTCCGACAAGGTCACCGTCTGCCTGCGTCCCGAGCATCTCACCTTCGTCGGCGATGACTCCGGCTTTGCCGGCGAGATCGGCATGGCGCTGCCGCTCGGCGCCACGGTGGTCCATGAGATCAAGGCGCGCGACGGATCGAGCATCAAGATTTCGCAGGCCCGCACCGGCGGCACGCCTTTGCGCGAGGCCGGCACGCCGGTGCGCGTCGCGCCGCTCGCGCCGGGCCTCGCCACCGTCTTCCCCCAATGAACCAACCGACACATCGGAGTGAAACATGATGCTTGACCGCCGCCGGCTCCTGACCAGCGCGTTGACGCTGGGAGCCATGCACGCCTTCCCCGGTCTCAGCCTCGCGCAGGCGCGACCGCTGGTGTTCGCGACCTTCACCGGAAGCTGGGAAGAAGCACATAAAGCCGTGCTCGTCCCTGCCTTCCGCAAGGCCAACGCTGATGCCGCGATCGTGCTCGATCCGATGCTGTCGGTCGACCAGATCGCCAAGGTCAACGCCGCCAAGGCCAATCCGCCGATCGACGTCATGCTGCACGATCCCGGTCCGGCGCTGGTCGCGATCGGACAGGATCTCGTCGAGCCCTACCCGGCCGACAAGAGCACCTATTTCAAGGACCTGATTCCCGAAGCGCAGGACGCCATGGGCCCGGCGCCGTTCTTCCAGGTCGTCGGCCTCACCTACAATCCCGAGACGGTGAAGACGCCGCCGACGTCGTGGGCCGATCTGTGGAAGCCCGAATTCAAGGGCAAGGTCGGCATCACCAATCTGAACTCCACGCTCGGCACCGGCTGGCTGGTCGAGATCGCGCGCATGCGCGGCGGCTCGGAGGCCAATGTCGATGAGGGCTTCAAGGCGCTGGAGGAGCTGAAGCCGAACCTCGCCGCCGTCGCCGCCAATCCGGGCGCGCTGGCGACCCTGTTCCAGCAGGGCCAGATCGACATCTCGCCCGGCAATTTCAACGCCATCCAGATCCTCAAAGCGCGCGGCGTGCCGGTCGAGTTCGTGGCGCCGAAGGAAGGCGCCATCGCCTTCAAGACCACCATCCACATCGTCAAGAACTCGCCGAACAAGGAGCTCGCCTTCAAGCTGATCGAGGCGGCGCTGTCGCCGGAGGTGCAGACGGCGCTGATGAACCCGCCCTACCTGATCGTGCCGACCAACACCAAGGTCGCGATGACCGGCGAGATCGCCAAGGTGCTGGCCAAGGACACCGCGGAGCTGAAGAAGAAGTTCGTGTTCCAGGACTGGAAGAAGATCAACGAGCAGCGCGCGTCCTGGATCGAGAAGTTCAACCGCGACATCAAGATCTGACGCGATGAAGAGCGCGACGGCAGCGCCTGGAGACGTGACCAGCTTCAGCCTGGGGCTTGCGCTGCCCCTGAGCCTGGCATTCGCCATCTTCTTCGTACTGCCGCTGGCGCAACTTCTTTTTCTCTCGCTGCACAACGACACCGCGGCGACGGTGTGGGGGCTCGGCCAGTACATCAAGTTCCTGACCGACCCCTTCAGCCTCGCCGTGCTCGGCTCGACCTTGCTGCTCGGCGCCGAGGTGACGCTCGCCTGCCTCGTGCTCGGCTATCCCATCGCCTGGCTGTACCAGCGCTCCGGCAGCCGGCTGCAGACCTTGATCATCATGATCGTGCTGCTGCCGCTGCTCACCAGCGTCGTGGTCAGGACCTTCGCCTGGATCGTCATTCTGGGACGGCAGGGCATCATCAACTCCGTTCTGCAATCACTCGGGTTGATCGGCACGCCGCTGCGCATGATCTACACGCAAGGCGGGCTCATCGCCGCGCTTGCGCAGGTGCAGATGCCGCTGATGGTGCTGCCCCTGATCACGGCGATCGGCCGCATCGATCCCAACCTCTCCGACGCCTCGGCCTCGCTCGGCGCCGGCAGCTGGCGCACCTTCTTCAAGGTGATGCTGCCGCTGTCGATGCCCGGCATCATCGCCGGCTGCACATTGACCTATGCTGCGGCGATCACCGCCTTCATCACCCAGTCGCTGGTTGGCGGCGGCCAGATGCTGTTCATGCCGATGTATCTGTACCAGCAGGCTTCGACCCTGCAGAACTGGCCGTTCGCGGCGGCGATCTCGATCATCTTCCTGTTCGCGGTGCTCGCCATCGTCGCGCTGTTCTCGATGCTCGGGCGGCGTGCCCGCGGCTATGGAGAGGCGCGATGAGCAGGCGGCGAAAAAACTGGGAAGCGCTGAGCTTCCAGATCGTGATGACGGTCATCGCCATCATGGCGCTGATCCTGATCGTCTCGCCGTCGCTGGTCGTGGTCATCGTCTCCTTCACGTCCGGCTTCTCGCTGAAATTCCCGCCGCCCGGTTATTCGACGCGCTGGTACGTCGAATTGTGGAACGCCTGGCAACTGCAATTCGCCGCGCGCAACAGCGTCGTCGTCGCGCTGTGGTCGACGGGGCTCTCGATCGTGCTCGGGGTCGCCGCGGCGCTGGCGATCTCGCGCTCCAAGACGCTGACCGCAAAGCTCCTGGACTCCTTGTTCATGTCGCCGCTGGTGCTGCCCGCGCTCGCCTTCGGGCTTGCGGCGCTGATGTTCTTCTCGCTGGTCGGCCTGCCGGTGTCGCTGCTGACACTCGTCATCGGCCACACCATCGTGTGCGTGCCCTACGTCGTCCGCAACACCGTCGCCGCCCTGGCCCAGCTCGAGCCGACCTTGCTGGAAAGCTCGGCGATCCTCGGTGCCAGCAGGCTCTACACGTTCCGCCGCATCGTGCTGCCGCTGATCCGCCCCGGCATCATCTCCGGCGCGTTCATCGCCTTCATGTCGTCGTTCGACAACGTGCCGGTGTCGCTGTTCCTGCGCGATGCCGCCACCGACATGCTGCCGATCCGGATGTGGCAGGACCTCGAAGGCAAGCTCGACGTCACCATCGCTGCACTGTCGAGCGTGCTGATCATCGCCACGATCGCGCTGATGGCGATCATGGAGCGCACCACGGGCTTGTCGAAGCGGCTGACGGGCTAAGGTTGCTCGCATGTCGGTGCTCGTTCGTGCCCGTCTCTCTCCGCGTCGTCATGGCCGGGCTCGTCCCGGCCATCCACGTCGACCGGCGATCGTGGATGGACGTGGATGCCCGGGACAAGCCCGGGCATGACGAGTATTTCCTTGGCAGGCAGGATCGTCCAACCATCAGCGTACGACGGCGCGAGCTGTACCTCAGGCCCCGCGAAAGATCGAATAGCCCCAGGGCGTGAATTTCAGCGGCAGGTGAAAATGCTCCTCGACCTTGTCGATCGCGAAGCGAAACGGCACTGTGGTCAGGAATTTCGTTTGAGCGTTTGCCCCGAAGAACTCGCCGACATGGAACAGCACCTCATACTCGCCGGCGGTGACGCCGTCGCCCTTGACGACAGGCGCCTGCAGCGTGCCGTCGGCACCGAGCTGGCCCTCCGCGAGCAAGGTGCGATCCGGCGTGACGCGCCAGATCGCGACACGCAGGCCACGCGCGGGGCGCCCGTTCGCCACGTCAACCGCATGAACCGAGATCCCGCCGGCCATCACCCACCTCATCCTGTCTTTGCTGCGATGATAGACGCGAAATCGGTCGTCGCGCCAGCCACGCAATGGACTGAGACATCATGTCCGTGACGGCATCCCAGATCGCAAGCGCTGTCCTGGAACGGCAGGCGTCGGCCAGAGAGACGGCCGAGCAGGCGCTTGCGCGCATTGCCGCGGCGCGCGACCTCAACGCCGTCGTCACGATCGATCCCGAACGTACGTACGCTGAGGCCGATGCCGTCGACGCGCGTGTTGCAGTCGGAGAGCAGCTCCCGCTGGCTGGCGTGCCGATCGTGGTCAAGGACAACATCTGGGTCGAGGGTTGGCGCATCACGCAGGGCTCGCGGCTGTTCACCGATTTCATTGCGCCAGAGGATGCGATCGCCATCGCGCGGGTGCGGCGCGCTGGCGCCGTCATTGTCGGCATCGGCGCGACCTCCGAATTCGCTTGCAAGGGCGTGACGACCTCGCTCCTGTACGGGCCGACCCGCCATCCGCTGGATCAGCAGCTCACGCCCGGCGGCTCGTCCGGCGGGCCGGCTGCGGCGGTGGCGGCCGGGCTCGTGCCGCTCGCGATCGGCACCGATGCCGGCGGCTCGAGCCGCCGGCCGCCGGCCCATGTCGGCGTGGTCGGATTCAAGCCGTCCTACGGCGCGATCCCCTATGGGCCTGGCTTTGCCGAGCCGTTCTGGCGCATCTCGGTGATCGCGCCGATCGCCGCCGATGTCGCCGATGCCAGGCTTGCGTTCGAGGTCATGGCCGGTGCCGATCCGCGCGATCCCGATGCGTTCGATGTGGCCGCGGCCGATCAGGAGAAGCCGCTTCGCGTGACATTCTCGCCGCGGCTCGGCCTGGATGTCGCCGTCGATCACGAGGTGAGTGCCGGCTTGCAGCAGGCCGTCGCCCGGCTCCGCGCCAGTGGCATGACAATCGAGGACAAGAATCCGATCTGGCCGGCAGGGCTTGCCGAAGATGCGGTGATGCCGCTGCAGCACGCCGGGCTGGCCGCACTCTACGGCGAAGGCTTTCGCAGCGATCCCACGCAGTTCGACCCGGACATCGCCAAACAGATCGAGCGCGGCCTCGGCCTGAGCGGCGCAGACGTGGCGCGCGCGATGGAAGCGAGCACGCAGATCGCGCGCGCGTTTGCGGCGTTCTTCACCGAGGTCGACGTGCTGCTCGCGCCGACCGTGCCCTGCGTCGCCTGGCCGTTCACGCAGCTCGGCCCAGCGGAGATTGGTGGCAAACCCGCCATGCCGCGGGCGCACGCGGTGTTCACGCCTTACGCCAACCACGCCGGCGTGCCGGCGATCTCGATTCCGTGCGGGACCAATTCGCAGGGCCTGCCCTTCGGCCTGCAACTGATCGCCGCACGCGGGCGCGATCGGATGCTGCTGGACGTGGCGGCGCGGGCGGAGAGAGTGTTGCTTGGTTCGTTTGAATGAGCTCACGGCGGTCTTAACCTCGCCCCGCTTGCGGGGAGAGGTCGGATTGCATCGCCAGATGCAATCCGGGTGAGGGGGTACAGGTCCAACAACGAACACCACTCGTGCGGCTGCCCCTCACCCCAACCCTCTCCCCGTAAGAACGGGGAGAGGGAGCCCACCGGCTGCGAGGCGCGCGCACCGAACCAACTAACAGGCGACGACACCAGCCCGCCTGCTCACCCCTGCTCGAACTTCTTCGCCAATCTCGCCCGCGTGATGTGGCCGATCTGGTCGATCGCGTTGGCGATCTCGGTATCCATATCGTTGCCGATGCGGCGTTCCATCTCGGCGATGACCGAGGGACGGTCGGCGTGCAGCGCCAGAGCGACGATCAGCGGCATGCCGAACTTGTCGCGGTAGCGGCGGTTGATGTCGGCGACGCGCTCGAACTCGGCGCGCGAGAGCGCGGTGAAGCCGAGCCGACCCTGCTCGCCGATCGAGTCGTTCGTCATCTCACCCGCCAGCGCCTCGCGGCCGGCGAGCTCCGGATGGGCGCGGATCAGCTTCAGCTTCTCGTCGCGGCTCATGGCGCGGACGACGTTCATGAGCGTCGTATGCAGCGCATCCGCGGCGTCGTCGAAGGCGGACAGGCCGGCACGATAGGCGCGGTCGGCAATCTCCGGGGAGTGCTCGAAGATGTCGCCATAGCGCTCGACGAACAGCACGCGCGACATCTGCGACGGCCGCCATACGCCAGCCGGCGGATGCGTCCGGATCCAGTGCCGGGCGATGTCCAGCCGGGTCGCGACCCAGACCTTGTCATGACCCGTGATGTAGTCGAGGAAGCGCGCCAGCGCGGCCGCGCGCCCGGGGCGGCCGACCAGCCGGCAGTGCAGTCCGACCGACATCATGCGCGGGCTCTCCGCGCCCTCTGCGTAGAGCGTCTCAAAGCTGTCCTTCAGATAGGCGAAGAACTGGTCGCCGGAGTTGAAGCCCTGCGGGGTGGCGAAGCGCATGTCGTTGGCATCGAGCGTATAGGGCACGATCAGTTGCGGGCCGTGCGGCCCCGCGATCCAGTACGGCAATTCGTCGGCATAGGAATCGGCGCTGTAGACGAAGCCCTGCTGGTTGAGGACGATGTCGAGCGTGCGCTCCGACGTGCGGCCCTGGTAGAAGCCGAGCGGCCGCTCGCCCGTCAGCTCGGCATGGAGGCGGATCGCCTGCTCGATATCGGCGCGCTCGTCGGCCTCGGGGACATCGCGGTAGTCGATCCATTTCAGGCCGTGGGAGGCGATCTCCCAGCCGGCCTCCTTCATCGCCGCCACGGCATCTGGATTGCGGGCCATCGCGGTGGCGATGGCGAACACCGTGACCGGCAGCTTGCGGGCGGTGAACATCCGCCACAGCCGCCAGAAGCCGGCGCGCGAGCCGAACTCGTAGATCGACTCCATGTTCATGTGGCGCTGGCCCGGCCACGGCTGGGCGCCCACGATCTCGGACAGGAAGGCTTCGGAGGCAGCGTCACCGTGGAGGATGTTGTTCTCGCCACCCTCCTCGTAGTTGATCACGAACTGCACCGCGATGCGGGCATCGCCGGGCCAGCGCGGATGCGGCGGCGTGCGGCCGTAGCCGACCATGTCGCGCGGATATTCGGCACTCATATGTCTCAGCTCCCGCGATAGGTCTGGTAGCTCCAGGGCGTCGCCAGCAGCGGCACATGGTAGTGCGCGCCGGCATCGGCGACGGAGAAGCGGAGCGGGATCAGGTCGAGAAACAGCGGGTCGCCCAAGGCGAGGCCATGGGTCTTGAAATAAGCTCCCATATGGAAGGTCAGCATGTAGGTGCCGGTGGCGAAGTCATCGTCCGCCAGCATCGGCTGATCGGTGCGTCCGTCGGCATTGCTCCGCACCTGCTTGACGCGGCGCCAGGAGCCGTCGGGTTCGAGGACATCGAGATCGATCGCGACGCCGGCCGCGGGCTTGCCCCTGACCGTATCCAGAATATGCGTGCTCAGCCGCCCCATGCATCATTCCTCTCTGCTGCCGGCTCGGAACACTATCAGCGCCCGGTTAAAGGTTCGAGGCGATTTGCCGTTCAGTTGCAGCCTATGGGCTGGTCACGTCGCGCTCCCTGCCGAAGCGCTCGACCAGGAAGTCGATGAACAGCCGCACCTTGACCGAGAGGTGCCGCGTCGGCGGATAGATCGCATAGAGCGCGAGCGGCGGCGCGGCGTAGTCGGCGAGGATCGCGGTCAGCGCCCCGCTCTCGAGCGCGTCCGCCGCGATGAAGCGCGGGATCAGCGCAACGCCCTGCCCCTTGATGGCGACATCGCGCAGCACCTCGGCATTGTTGACGCACAACGACCATGCCGGCTGGATCCAGTGGTCGCCGTCACTGCCGGTGAGCTTCCACTGATTGCCGGTCAGCAGGAAGCCGTAGGTCAGCGCGGTGTGGCGGCGGAGCTCCTCCGGGCTCTCTGGCGTGCCGTGCCGCGCCAGATAGGCCGGCGCGGCGCAGATGACGCGCTCGACCGGCATGATCCGCCGCGCCACCAGGCTCGACGATTCCAGCTCGGCGATACGCAACGTCACGTCGAAGCCGTCCTGCACCGGATCGAGCAGGTCGTCGCTGAGCACGATCTGCAACTGCAGCTCGGGATAGCGGGCCATGAAATCGGCCACGACCGGCCCGAGCCGCATGGTGCCGAACGACATCGGCGCATTGACGCGCAACAGCCCACGCGGCGCGGCCTGCGACTGGCTGACGGCCTGATCGACGGCGTCGAGCTCGGCGAGGATCGAGACTGCGCGCTCGAAATAGAGCTGTCCGGTCTCGGTCGGGCTGGCATGGCGGGTGGTGCGGACGATCAACTGCGCACCGAGGCTCTGCTCGAGCTCGCCGATATATTTCGAGATTGCCGAGCGCGACAGCCGAAGCTGCCGGCCGGCTTCGGCGAAGCTGCCGCTCTCGACCACCTTCACGAAGGCCCGCAGGCTGCTCAGCTTGTCCATAGGGTCTCCGGGCCGTCATTGTCGCCAAATCGTAGACAGAGACGTCACAAGAGCACGGATTGTCTCCAAATCAAAGCAGACCAATATGGCGTCCAGGAATTCAAGCGGCCCTTTTGGGCCTACCGACAGGAGATCCACATGCCCGGACTTCACCACGTCACCGCCATCGCCGGCGACCCGATCCGCAATTTCGGCTTCTACACCCGCGACCTCGGGCTGCGCTTCGTCAAGAAGACGGTCAATTTCGACGATCCCGGCACCTATCACTTCTATTACGGCGACGAGACCGGCCGCCCCGGCACCATCCTGACCTTCTTCCCCTGGGCCGGCGTGCGGCCGGGCCGTCGCGGCGTCGGCGAGACCCACCAGACCGCGTTCCGCGTGCCGCAGCGCTCGCTCGGCTACTGGACGCAGCGCCTGACCGAGAAGGGCATCGCCTATGAGGCGCTGGAGAAGCGCTTCGGCGAGTCGGTGCTGCCGTTCACCGATCCCGACGGCATGGCGCTCGCGCTGGTCGGCATCCCCGGCGCGGAGAACGAGCCCGGATACAGCAACGGCGACATCCCGGCCGAGCACGCCATCCGCGGCTTCCACGGCGTCACGCTGCTGCTCGACTCCGCCGAGAAGACCGCAGCCGTGCTCACCGACGTGTTCGGCTTTGCCGAGACGGGCCGCGAAGGCTCGGTGATCCGGTTCAAGGCGCCGGGCGATGCGCAAGGCAGCGTGGTCGACATCTACGAGGCCAAGGGCTTCCTGCGCGGCGCGCAGGGCGCGGGCTCCGTCCACCACATCGCCTTCCGCGCCGCCGACGACGCCGAACAGGGCGTGATGGCGCAGCGGCTGGTCGATCGCCACGGCCTGCAACCGACCGAGCAGAAGGACCGCAACTACTTCCGCTCGATCTACTTCCGCGAGCCGGGCGGCGTGCTGTTCGAGATCGCGACCGACATCCCGGGCTTCGCGGTCGACGAGCCGGTCGCCGGGCTCGGACAAAACCTGAAGCTGCCCGCTTTCCTCGAATCGCATCGCAAGCAGATCGAGGGCGTGCTGCCCAACCTCGAGGAGGCCGCATCATGACCGCCACATTGTCCTTCACCCACCGCTTCCAGCCCGCAAGCGCGGCCGGCGCAGCGCCGCTGCTGCTCCTGCACGGCACCGGCGGCGACGAGAACGATCTCTTGCCGCTCGGCGCCACGCTCTCGCCCGGCGCGGCTCTCCTCTCGCCACGCGGGCAGGTGCTCGAGCACGGCATGCCGCGCTTCTTCCGCCGCCTGGCGGAAGGTGTGTTCGACGAGGACGACGTCCGCCGCCGCGCGCGGGAGCTCGGCGCGTTCGTTGGCGAGGCGCGTCGGCACTACGGGATCGGAGCGCCGGTCGCGGTCGGCTACTCCAACGGCGCCAACATCGCCGCAGCGCTGCTGCTGTTGCAGCCTGAGACGCTGGCGGGCGCGGTGCTGTTCCGAGCCATGGTGCCACTGAGCCAGCCGCCGGTGGTCAAGCTGACGCGTCAGCCGGTGCTGATGCTGTCGGGGCTGGCCGATCCGATCGTGCCCGCCAGCAATTCGGCGAAGCTGTGCACCGAGCTCACCGAGGCCGGCGCTGACGTGACCCACACGACGCTGCCGGCGGGGCACCAGCTGTCGCAGGCGGACATCGCGCTGGCGCGCGACTGGATCGCCGGACTGCCGCAGGCGATTGCCGCCTGAAGATGCTTGCGGCTCCGGCCGCTCCTGACCAAGAATGTCGCCTCATCATGCATCGGACCGCAGTCGTGCGGCTCCGATGCCGGACGGACGGATGGGAAGGATCTCGGGCATGGCCGTCGACAAGCTGTTCATCAATGCGCGGCTCGACCGCGGCGCGCGCCATGCGATCACGGTCGACGGCGGCCGCATCAGCGGCCTTCTCGCCGAGACCGAGCGCCCCGAGGCGCGCGAGGTGATCGATCTCGGCGGCGCGCTGGTCGTGCCCGGCTTCGTCGAGGGCCACATCCATCTCGACACCAGCTTCTACGGCGATGCCTGGAAGCCGCACAAGCCCTGCACCAACGGCTTCGACGTGCATGAGCGCGTCACGTTCCAGGCCCAGAACATGG
This sequence comes from Bradyrhizobium sp. HKCCYLRH2060, assembly GCF_051168135.1. Lineage (NCBI taxonomy): Bacteria > Pseudomonadati > Pseudomonadota > Alphaproteobacteria > Hyphomicrobiales > Nitrobacteraceae > Bradyrhizobium > Bradyrhizobium sp. HKCCYLRH2060. The sequence goes on along the minus strand of NZ_JBNPUK010000006.1, from coordinate 275,300 downwards.
CCGCGGCCGCGCCGATGGACGTGCGCGCCCGCAACCAGCTCGATCTCTGCATCGGCCACGGCACCACGCGGATGCGCAGCCACGTCATGGTCGACGGCTCGGTCGGCCTGACATCGCTGGAAACGATCCTGCGCGTGCGCGAGGAGTATCGCGAGCTGATCGAGATCCAGCTCGTCGCCTTTCCCCAGAGCGGCATCCTCAAGAGCCCGGGCACGCCCGAGCTGCTCGACGAGGCCATCCGGCTCGGCGCCGACCTCGTCGGCGGGCTCGACCCCGCGAGCTTCGACCGCGACGTCGAAAAGCATCTCGACGTCGTGTTCGGCACAGCGCACAAGCACGGCGTCGACGTCGATATTCATCTGCACGATCCGGGCATGCTCGGGCTGTTCGAGCTGGAGCAGATCGCGGCGCGCACGCGCGCCCTCGGCATGAAGGGCCACGTCGCGGTCAGCCACGCCTATGCGCTCGGCGACCTGCCTGCTGACCCGCTGAAGAAGATTGCCGATGTCCTGGCGGCGTCTGGCGTTGCCATCATGACCAATGCACCGGGTGCGCGGCCCTTCCCGCCGGTGGCGCTGCTGCGCGCGGCCGGCGTCACCGTGTTCAGCGGCAACGACAACATCCGCGACTCCTGGTGGCCCTATGGCGACGGCGATCTGTTGAACCGCGCCATGATGGTCGGCTACCGCTCCGGGTTCTATGTCGATGACGAGTTGCGGATGGCCTTCGACCTCGTCACCGAGGCCGGCGCCAAGGTCTTGAGGCTTGCCGATTACGGCCTGCGCGCTGGCGCGCGGGCCGACTTTGTCACCCTCGATGCCGAGCACGTTCCGCAGGCCGTCGTCGCCGTGCCAAAGGGCCGCTCGGTCTACAAGGACGGCCGCCTCGTGGCGCGCGACGGCCGTGTGATCAGGCAACCGATCTAGGCCGGCGTCATTGGGCTGGCTCGACCGGTGCCTGCCGGCGCGGTGGCTCGGCGCGCGACACGGTGGCGGCCTCGATCCAGCGCGTCACCGCCGACAACTGCCCTCCGGACTCGCGATAGGCCTGCAGCTGATAGTCGGCCGAGCTGCCGAACTGCATGATGATGCGGCAGTGCTCGACCTCGGCGAGACATCCCAGCGCCTCCGCATGCGGCGCGACGTCCGCGATCATGCGGTTCAGGATCTCCTGGCCCGTCACCGGACCGTCCTCGGTCACGAACAGACAGTCGGTGCCATAGCGCTGCGCCCGCCACTTGTTCTCGACCGCGATCGCGCGCTCGACATTGCCGACGGCCTCCGCAAGATCGGGGTTCAGGTACAGATGGCGCGCCAAGGCGCGATAGAGCGACGCAATCGCGACGGCGTCATCGACCGAGGTGCAGACGTCAGGGGCACGCAGCTCCAGCGTCGGATGCCGCAGCGACGGGCGCATCGCCCACCAGACATGGCTCTCGTCCGGCATCACGCCGGACTTCGTCAGCGCCGCCACATAGCGATCATATTGCTGCTTCGATGTGAACAGCTCGGGCAGACCGCTGCGCGGCAGCTCGTCGTAGGCGGCGAGCCGATAGCCCTTCAAGCCCGTCTCGCGCGAATTCCAGAACGGCGAGGACGCCGAGAGCGCGATGAACACCGGGATGTAGGGGAGCATCGCCCGCATCACCGCGAAGCGCAGGTCCGGGTCCGGCAACTGCACATGCACATGCATGCCGCAGAGCATGTTGCGCTGGCCGACGATCCGCAGGTCTTCCATCATCTCCGCGTAGCGCGGCTTGGGACTCGGCAGTGAGCTGCGCCACGTCGCGGTCGGATGCGTGGAGCAGGCCAGGATGGTCAGGCCGTACTGGCTCGCCACGCTGGCGACCTCGCGCCGCAGGAATTTCAGCTCCTCGCGCGCATCGCCGACATCGACATGGACGTTGGTGGCGACCTCGAGCTGGGCCTGCAGCATCTCGCGCATCGCCTGTCCGCCGGTCGACCAGTTGGCGGCCTCGAACAGGTCGTCCGGCGTCCGGATCGCGACATCGCGCGTCTGCGCGTCGACGAGAAAGTATTCCTCCTCGATGCCGAACGAATATTCCGTGACCTCCTCGCTGCCGGTGGCCGAGCGGATCACCAGACGCCGCTCGTCATCGCTCAGGCCGAGCCGCAGCTTCTCCAGGATGCGTGGATCCAATCCCATGTGATCAATCCTGTCAGACGTCAAATGCCGTGAGTCTGCAGCCATGCCTCCAGCAGGGCCGCCTGCCACAGCCGCGAATGTCCCTTGGGGCTCATCTCGGCCTCGGGGTGCTGCAACATGTGGTCGATGAAATCGCGTCGGTAGAGACCGCGTGCACGCGCCTTCTCGTCATTGAGCAGGTGGCGGACGTAGTCGAGAAACGGGCCGTGCAGATAGCGCAGCGAAGGCACCGGAAAGTATCCCTTGGGGCGGTCGATCACCTCCGCCGGCACGCAGCGGCGCGCCGCCTCCTTGAGAATGTGCTTGCCGCCGTTCTTCACCTTCAGCTCGGCGGGCATGCGCGCGGCCAGCTCGACGACCTCGTGATCCAGGAACGGTACCCGCGCTTCCAGCCCGAACGCCATCGTCATGTTGTCCACCCGCTTCACGGGGTCGTCGACCAGCATGATCTCGGTGTCGATCTGCAGAACCTTGTCGATCGCGGAGGCGCCCGCGTGGTCGGCGAAGAAGCGCTCCACGAAGGCTAGGCTGACGTCGTCGCCAAGCATCTCCGGTGCCAGCAGCCGCTGCAGGTCGGAATGCGTCCAGTCGAAATAGGCGTTCTGGTATTGCTGAACGGGATCATTAGCCGAGAGGAAGCCCGGATACCAGCTGTAGCCGCCGAATACTTCATCGGCTCCCTGTCCGCTCTGCACCACCTTGACGCGCTTGGCGACCTCAGATGACAGCAGATAGAACGCGACGGCGTCATGGCTGACCATCGGCTCCGACATGGCAGCAATGGCGCCGGGCAGCGCCTGCAGCGCCCGGTCGCCGCCGATCCTGATCTGCTCGTGATTGGTCCCGAACGTCCGCGCGATGATATCCGAGTAACGAAACTCGTCGCCGGAATGCGCGCCCACCGCATCGAACCCGATCGAAAAGGTGCGGATGTCCTCGTGTCCGAGCTTCGACAGCAGCGCGACCAGCAGCGACGAATCGAGGCCGCCGGACAGCAGCACGCCCACCGGCACGTCGGCCACGCGCCGGCGGTCGACCGCTGTCGTCATCGCCTCGAGCAGCGCCTCCGACCACTCCTGCTGGCTCATGGCGCGATCGGTCGGACGCTGCTCGCCGACCGAGAAATGCCAGTAGCGCTCGCGATGCTGCGTGCCGTCGGGCTCGATCGTGAGCAGAGTGGCAGGCTCGAGCTTCTTCACGCCGCGCAATATCGTGCGCGGCGCCGGAACGGCGGCGTGGAAGCTGAAGAAGTGATGCAAGGCGATCGGATCGAGCGCCGTATCGACCTCGCCGCCCGCCAGCAGCGCCGGCAATGACGACGCAAAGCGAAAGCCGTGAGGACCATCGGTGTAGTAGAGCGGCTTGATGCCGAGACGGTCGCGCGCCAGCAGAACGCGCCCGCTGTCGCGTTCCCACAGCGCAAAGGCGAACATCCCCTTGAAGCGCTGCACGCAGGATTTGCCCCAGGCATGGTAGGCCTTAAGGATGACCTCGGTGTCGCCGTCGGAAAAGAAGCGATAGCCCTTCGCCTTCAGCTCGTCGCGAAGTTCACGGAAATTGTAGATGCAGCCGTTGAATGCCAGGCCGAGACCTAGCGCCGCGTCGATCATCGGCTGCTGTGCCGCAGCCGAGAGATCGAGAATGCTCAGGCGGCGATGGCCGAGCGCAAGCCCGCCCTGCACGTAGAGGCCGGCCGCATCAGGACCACGCGCCTGCATCGCATCGTTGATGCGGCCGAGCGTGGACAATGAGGGCCTTCCGGAAAAGCTGATTTCGCCACAAATGCCGCACATCGCGGGATCTTTCAGTTCCTGCTGTTCTAAGTACCTCCGACAACCCGTTGTGATCGCTTGCGTTCCGCGGCAAAATCAGCAGTCCCTGCGGCGAATAGCGGAACAATTTCGGCGGGCTTTGCCGCGCGCGCGACCAGCACGTGGTCCGGCGGCACCTCGATCCAGTCAGGCTCCTTGTCATACGGCTCGGAGACCGCGATCACCTGATTGCCGTCTTCGCGGAAATACAGCGAATTGGCGCGGTCATTCTCGGCGAAGCGAAACGCATAGAGATCGTGGCCGTTGGACAGCGCCGAGGTGAAGCGCAGATGCTCACGCAGACCATCCTCATTGACGAGCTCACAGAGTGATCGCAGCACCTTGCGCGTCGCGCCGATCGGGTCCGGATCAATGCCGGCACCGACAATGGCGAGGAACACGGCTTCGGAGTCGGTCGTGCCGAGCCGTGACGGATACAGCGCGTCCGGGATCAGAGCCTCGACCTTGCGCCGCAGCCTGTTCCAGCTGCCGACGAAGCCGTTGTGCATGAACAGCCAGCGGCCGCAGGCGAAGGGATGGCAGTTCTGGCGAGTGACCGCCGTGCCGGTCGCGGCGCGGACATGAGCGAAGAACAGATGCGAGCGCAGATGCCGGCTGAGATAGCGGAGATTCTCATCCGACCAGGCCGGCCGCGTCTCGCGATAAAGCCCCGGCTCTGGATGATCGCCGTACCAACCGAGACCGAAGCCGTCACCATTGGTGCCCGCGGTCGATTCCAGCGCGCGGATGCTCTGCGTCACCAGGGAATGTTCCGGCTCGGTCACATAATGCTCGAAGGCGGTCGTTTCTCCGCGATAGGCGATCCAACGGCACATCCTTGCCCTCCGGTTCAATGAATGAGCTCGAGGCACGCAAAAACGTGTCACGTTCTTTTCGGATCATGCGGAAACGCCTTCGGAGCAGAGCTGGTTCCGCACTGCGAGTCGCGCGCTGTGAGTCAGGCCGTAGGACTGGGATCCCTTGCCACACGTCTCTCACCGTTGAAGCGACATCGTCGCAGTGATTGCTCAAGCCTCGCCGCGCTCGCGTACCAGCCTCAACCACGCCGCAGCCGCAGGCGACAGATAGGCGCCGCGGCGCCAGGCCATCGCCAGCGTCCATTCGGTGCCGGGCTCGTCGAGCAGGACGAGACTGATCGGCACCTGCGTGCGCTGGGTCGCGATCATGCGGGGCAGGAAGGCGACCCCGAGACCGGCGCCGGCGAGCTCCGCAATGAAATCGATCTGCGTGCTGCGCGCCGCCACGACCGGTTCGAAGCCATTGCGGCGGCACGCCTCGCGAAGGATTCGGTTGAGCGCGAAGCCCGCCTCGAACAGCACGAACGGCGTCTCGCGCAGCTCCGCGAGCGTGATCGTCTCGCGGCGGGCCAGCGGATGATCGACCGAGACGAGCGCCATCAGCGGCTCGCGGCGCACGACCTGCGCGGCAAACTCGTCGGCGATAGGCGGCAGCAGGCCGGCAAAATCGATATCGCCTGCGGCCAGCAATTCGCTGAGCCGGTCGCTGCCGTGCTCCACCAGCCGGATCTCGATCTCCGGATAGAGCTGGCGGTAGAGCGCGAACAACGGCGCGAACAGCGTGCTCGATCCGATCGGCGGCAGGCCGAGGCGCAGCACGCCGCGCTTCAAGCCGCGCAGCTCGGCGAGCTCCGCTTGCAGATCATCGCGCTCCGCCAGCAGCCGGATCGCACGGCGATAGACGATCTCGCCAGCCGCTGTCATGCGGCTCTTGTGGCCGAGCCGGTCCAAGAGCGGCAATCCCAGCTCGTCCTCGAGCTGCTTGACGGCCTTGCTCACGGTCGACTGGGTCGCAAACACCACCTTGGCAGCCTGGGAGAAGCCGCCCTGCCGGACGACCTCGACGAAGGTCCTGAGGGTACGAAGTTCCATAATCAAGCATAATATTCCATTCTGGACTTAATATCATTCATTCAATTCGCTTTCTCCATGCTGCGGTGCGACATACATTGAAAGCGCAGTCACTTTTCGGACGCCGCCGCATGATGCATCGCAACATTTCCATTGGGGTTCATCGCTTGCTCCGCCGCAACCGGCTGATGCAGATCGGTCTGCTCGGCCTGTTCTGGGTCGTCGGCGAGGCGCTGGCCCGGACGACCGGCCTGCCATTGCCCGGCGGCATCATCGGCATGGCGCTGGCGCTCGCCCTGATCCTGGCCGGCGGACTGAAGGTCGCGAGCATCAAGCGCGGCGCGAACTGGATGCTGGCGGAGATGCTGCTGTTCTTCGTGCCGGCGGTGCTGGCGCTGCTCGACCATCGTGAGCTGTTCGGCCTGCTCGGCCTGAAGATCTTTGCCTTGATCGTCGTCAGCACCACCGCCGTGATGTGCGTGACCGCGCTCACAATCGACCTCTGCTACCGTTGGACCGAGCGTCATGACCCTCGCCGCGCTGTGGCGTGAGCCGCTGATCCAGGCGGCGGTCTGGTCGCTCGCGACGATCCTGCTCTATCTGCTCGCCAAGCGCGTGCACCGGCGCTGGCCGCGCTGGTGGCTGATGCCGCTCGCGGTGGCGCCGGCCCTGCTGATGATCGCGGCGCTCGCGCTCAACGTCTCCTACCGCGATTACATCCGCGGCACGCATTGGCTGGTGGCGCTGCTCGGGCCGGCCACCGTCGCCTTCGCCGTGCCGATCTACGAGCAGCGGGCTCTGATCCGCCGCCGCTGGCCGCTGCTGCTGGCCGGCATGGTCGCGGGCAGCCTCACCGCGGTGGCGACCAGCTGGGCGCTGGCCTATGTGCTCGGCATCGACGGCGAGTTGCGCCTCAGCCTGCTGCCGCGCTCGATCAGCACGCCGTTCGCGATGGAAGTCTCCGGCGAGATCGGCGGCATCCCCGATCTCACCGCCGTGTTCGTCGTGCTCACCGGCATCATCGGCGCGGCCGTCGGCGACGTCGTGCTCGCACGGCTGCCGCTGCGCTCGACGCTGGCCAAGGGCGCCCTGTTCGGGGTCGGCGCGCATGGCGCGGGCACCGCACGCGCCCACCAGATCGGCCGCGAGGAAGGCGCGGTCGCCGGCCTCGTGATGGTGCTGGTCGGGCTGATGAACGTGACGCTGGCGCCGCTCATCATTCAGTTCATGCGGTAGAGCGCTCAGCCCCGCCCGAGCGAGACGATCCAGTTGCTGATCTCGGCCTGCCGCACCCGGTCATTCGCGACGTCCTGATCGAGCCCGAGCCGCCACAGAATGTCGCGCCGGGCGCGGTCATGATGCAGGGTCGCGAGATCGGCGGCGTAGCGCTCGAGCTCCGCCGGATCGGCGAAGAACCCCTCCTCGACCAGCGGCCGGCCGATGCGGCGGATCACCCAGGCGATGTCCTGCAGGCTGAATTCGGGATGATACTGCACGCCCCAGAACCGGCCGCGGCCGCTGCGGATCTCCGCGGCCTGCACCTCGCTCATTGCATTGCGCGCGGTGACCGTCGCATCCGGCGGCAGCCTGGTGACGATGTCGCTGTGGATCGCCGGTGCATCGAACACGGCGCCCCGCGCCGCATGCATCGGATGATCGCGGCCCGCCTCCGTCAGCGCGATCTTGCGCGCGAAGCCGACCTCGCGGCCGGCCGGATTGAGCGACACCTCGCCGCCGGCCGCAACGCTGGCGAGCTGAAGTCCCCAGCATGAGCCGAACATCGGCACGCCCCGCGCGAAGACCGTGCGCACCAGCTCGATCTGGCGCAGCGATTCCGGCTCGCGCTGATAGATGTTGAGCGCCGATCCCGTGATGACGATGCCCTGATAGGCCTCGATCGGCTGCGGCAGGCGCGCATCGGCATCGGCGGGCGTGGCGATGTCGATCGCCGCCTCTGGCGCGAGCGCGCGCAGCACGTCGGCGTAGCTCTCCGACGGCGTGGCACCTGCGATCTCGGCCCAGCGGCGCCTTCCGTCCAGCGAATTGCCTTCGAGCACGAGCAGTCTCAGCACGTCGTCAATCCTCCGCCCGGCCCATCATGGCTCCAACACGCCGCGCAGGAATCGCGCGCTCCGCTCGTGCACCTCCGGCCGGTTCAGGATCGTATGGACGTCGGCATCGATCACCATCACCTCCGCCTTGGCATCGTCCTTGAGCGCGGCGGCGCAGGAGCCGGTGACGGCGCGGTCCTTGTTCCAGGGATTGGCGGCCGTGAAATACGGATCGCGCGCGGAAATCGCGTTCAGCACCGGCTCGTTCGGACCGATGCCGAGCCGGGGCGCGCTGACGAAGTAGTTGTCCTCGCACGACCACGAATAGATCAGCCGCGCCGCCACGTCCTTGCCGGCGTAGCGGCCGACCGCCACCGCACCCTCGCTGGTGCCCGCCAGCACGATCCGCAGCCGGTCGACCCAGCTCCAGTCGCGCGACGCCTTCAGCGCGTTCTCGAGCTCGGCCAGCCGCAGGGCGTGGACACGCTCATAGGTCGCGACGTCGACCGGCGAGGTGTAGGTCAGCCGGTCGGGAATCGCGAGGCTGTCGGGCGCCACCGACGCCACGCCGAGCTCGTCGGCGAGCCAGGCCTGGAACTCCTTCACGGCCGGCGCCACGCCGCTTGACCCGTGCATCACGATCGCGAGCGGCGCGATCCCGATCACGTCGGGCGCGTCCTCCGCACGGCCCTCCCAGCGCCGTCCGCCGGCGAGCGTCGCCGGCAACACCAGGTTGGCCCCGCTCCACGTCAGCGCCAGATTGGCGGGCGACGGCTCCAGCACCGTGCCTTTGGTCTCGCCGGGCTTGTCGGCCGCGAGGGCGGCGGTCGCGCAGAAAAAGGCGACGGCGATCGGCACGACACGCGCCACGAACATGATCGATCCGTCCTCCTGCGAGGCGAGCCCAGCGAGCCTGGCGCGCACCGTCCGTTTCAATCACGGCATCGGGCTGCGGACAAGCAAGGGGCGACGGACGGAGCATGCAGGGCACCCATGCGGTGATGCGATCAGCGCGCCCGCAGCCGCCGGCGCTGGGCGCGCGGCGATTCCATCGACCGGACGTGATGGCGCGGCGTGGCCGCAGCGCAGAAGACCGCGTTGGGCGCGCCGGCCGGCACGGCGGCGGCCTCGCGCGCTCCTCCGCAGCCGCTGACGGCGCGAAGCCGTGGCACGACCGGCGACGTGTCCCGCAAGACCTCCTGCCGTACGCTCACATCGTTCCGGATCTCCACGGGAGAGAGAGCCAGCAGCGTCGCCCGCAAGCCGCGAAGGATGGCGGCCATTGCGCGCGACGGCTGCGCCCAGCGAAACGGCCGGGCCGAACGCTTGGCGCGGCCGCGCTTGGCTCGCCCGGCTCCACTGCCGCGACGGCCGCGCTGATTGGATGCTGATCCTTCGTCATCGACCTGCAACATCAGCCGGAACGGCTGTTCCGAGGGGCCGGCCGCGATCAACAACTTGCGCATGCGTCTCACCTTGATCTCGTGACGGCCAAGCGAGCGGCCGCGTTGGTCGAGACCATCGCGCAAGCGCGGTGACCGCAAGCTGTTGCCTGATGTCAGCGACATGTCAGCTCCGCGGCGTCGCTCACAGTCGCTCTCCCAGCCGCGCCATCACCAGATCGAGCACGTCGGCGTCATCGAACGCCGCCGCGGTCAGCGCCGCGCCCGCCGCGATCAGCTCGTCATGAGCGAGATTGGTGCGCATGCCGACGGTGGCGATGCCAGCCGCCGTCGCCGCCGCGATGCCGGCGCGGGAATCCTCGAAGGCGACCGACCATTCCGGCACGGCGTCGATCGCGCGCAGGCCTTCCAGATAGGGCAGCGGGTGCGGCTTGCCGTGCGGCAGTTCGTCGCCGATGATCACGGCGCGAAACCGGTCCATCAGCCCGAGCCCGTGCAGGATCAGCTCGGCATTGGCGCGCGGCGCGTTGGTGACGGCCGCCACCGGAATCGCCGCCGCCGCGGCCCGATCGAGCAACGCCATCAGGCCCGGCAGCGGCTGCACCGCGCCGGCGGCGAGGCTGCGAAACACCTCCTCCTTCTGCGCCATGACCGCCGCGCGCCGCTCGGGCGGCTCATCGGGCAGAAATTGGGCGGAGATCGACAAATTGGATCGGCCGAGCAGTTCGCGTGCCGCCCGCGCGCGGTCGAACACATGGCCATACGGCCCGAACACCGCGTTGAAGGCCTGCAGGTGCAGCGCGTCGGTATCGGCGAGCGTGCCGTCGATGTCGAACAGCAAAGCCCGCCGCTTATTGATAACGCCTCGCATCAGCAAATTGACCTCAACTCATCCGGATGTTGACGCGATCTGATCCAACTCTCGACCAGACCGGCTGTCGTTATTCCTCAAACGGCGTGAAACCGCGACGGGGGAAATTGCGATGATCGGCCAGTTGAGCGCATTGCCTGTTTTGACATCGTCGAGGCTCGGAGCGGCCGCCGCGCTGGTCTCGATCATCTGTGTTGCCGCGCCCGGCGCCGCGCAGGCCGGATCCGCCGACATGGTCAACGGCCAATACTGCAACGATCTCTGCAAGGCCTATATGGCCTGGTCCGACCGCATGCTGGCCGTCACCCAGCCCGCGTCCTATTCGCGGCCGCAGGTGCGGGTCGCGGTGCCGCAGAGCATGACGCCGAAGAAGATGGACAAGGCCGAGAAGCCGGACCGGATGGCGCAGCATGGGCCGAAGCCGCATCGGCCGGCGAACCTGAACTCCTTCGCCCAGCTGCCCGCCGGCAGCCACGCCGCGCAATCCGCGATGGAGCCGCCGCCGGGCGACCTCGCCGCGTCCGACGAGCCCGCGCCGGCGACTGGTCGGCCGTTCGCCGCCGACCCGCTGCCCCATTCCGCCATCGCCGACATGCGGCGCGCGACCGACGCTGCCGGCCTGCGGCTGGTATCGATGACCGAGCCCGGCACCGGGCCGGTCACGGTCGGCGAGGCCGGCGGCAGCCCGCGCTCGAAGATGCCCTCGATCTGGATCATGCTCGCCGCAGCCGCGCTGCTGGCCTATTTCGGCCATGGCTGGCTCAAGCGCCGCAACGGCGCGTCGCATCACCTCAACTGAGACGGCTGGTCGGCCGCGCAAAGCCGCGGGAACCATTCCGGACAATTTGACCACCGGCCCTCGTCTGCGACCGGGGCTTTGGTTGAACTCGCAGCGCCGCGGCTCTATGCGTGGGCGATGAACATCGCCCTCACCGCCCCCCCGTTGAGTTCCTGGCCGCGCCACCGCGCCGACCTCAAGCCTGCGCCGTTCCTGCCGATGAGCCGCAAGGAGATGGACGCGCTCGGCTGGGACGTCTGCGACATCGTGCTGGTGACCGGCGACGCCTATGTCGACCACCCCTCCTTCGGCATGGCAATCATCGGCCGGCTGCTCGAGGCCCAGGGGTTTCGCGTCGGCATCATCTCCCAGCCCGACTGGCATTCGGCCGAGCCGTTCAAGGCGCTGGGACGCCCGCGCGTGTTCTTCGGCGTCACCGGCGGCAACATGGACTCCATGGTCAACCGCTACACCGCCGACCGCCGCATCCGCAGCGACGACGCCTACACGCCGAACGGCGAAGGCGGCAGGCGGCCGGACCGCTGCACGCTGGTCTATGCGCAGCGCTGCCGCGAGGCGTTCAAGGACGTGCCGGTCGTGCTCGGCGGCATCGAGGCCTCGCTGCGCCGCATCGCGCATTACGACTACTGGTCCGACAAGGTGCGCCGCTCGGTGCTGGCCGACGCCAAGGCCGACATCCTGATCTACGGCAATGCCGAGCGCGCCGTGATCGAGGTCGCGCACCGCATCGCCAGCGGCGAAGCGCCGAAGGACATCCAGTCGGTGCGCGGCACCGCGCTGTTCCGGAAAGTGCCCGAGACCTACATCGAACTGCACGCCGACGATCTCGACTCCGCCGATGAAGGCGCGGCGCGCGAGAAGGGCTGTGTCGTGGTCCGGCTGCCGTCCTGCGAGCAGGTCGAGGCCGACAAGGAGGCCTATGCGCGCGCCTCGCGCGTGCTGCACCGGGAAAGCAATCCGGGCAATGCACGTCCCCTGGTGCAGCGTCATGGCGACCGCGACCTCTGGCTCAACCCGCCGCCGATCCCGCTGACCATGGCGGAGATGGATAGCGTCTACGATCTGCCCTACGCCCGCGCGCCGCATCCGTCCTATGGCGATGCCAAGATCCCGGCGTGGGACATGATCAAGTTCTCGGTGACGATCATGCGCGGCTGCTTCGGCGGCTGCACCTTCTGCTCGATCACCGAGCATGAGGGCCGCATCATCCAGAGCCGCTCGGAAGGCTCGATCCTGCAGGAGATCGAGCGCATCCGGGACAAGACGCCGGGCTTCACCGGCGTGATCTCCGACATCGGCGGCCCGACCGCCAACATGTACCGGATGGCCTGCAAGGACCCCAAGGTCGAGGCCGCGTGCCGCCGGCCGTCCTGCGTCTTCCCGGAGATCTGCCCGAACCTCAACACCTCGCATGACGATCTCATCCGGCTCTATCGCAAGGTGCGCGAGGTCAAGGGCGTCAAGCGCGTGATGGTCGCCTCGGGCGTGCGCTACGACCTCGCGGTCGAGAGCCCGGCCTATATCAAGGAGCTCGTGACGCATCACGTCGGCGGCTACCTGAAGATCGCGCCGGAGCATACCGAGCGCGGCCCGCTCGACAAGATGATGAAGCCGGGCATCGGCACCTATCACCGCTTCAAGCAGATGTTCGACGCCGCCGCGGCGCAGGCGGGCAAGAAGTACTATTTGATCCCGTATTTCATCGCCGCCCATCCCGGCACCAGCGATGAGGACATGATGAACCTCGCGCTGTGGCTGAAGAAGAACCGCTACCGCGCCGATCAGGTCCAGACCTTCCTGCCGTCGCCGATGGCGACGGCGACCGCGATGTACCACACCGGCGTCAACCCGCTGCGCGGCGTCCGTCATGGCGGCAGCGACAAGGTCGAGGCCATCAAGGGCCTCAAGCAGCGCAGGCTGCACAAGGCGTTCCTGCGCTATCACGACCCGGACAACTGGCCCGTCCTGCGCGACGCGCTGCGCGCCATGGGCCGCGCCGATTTGATCGGCTCCCGCCTGGATCAGCTGGTGCCGGCGCATCAGCCGCCGGGAACAGGCAAGGCTGCCGTCACGCGGCGGCCGGTACGGCCCGAGCCGCGCCCGCAGCGGTTCACGACCAAGGGCGTGAAGATCAGGAAGTAGTTGTCGAGCGCGCGCCAAGCTTGATGGCATGGGCACGCACCCGCCTCGTTCTCCGCTGTCGTCCCGGGCTTGACCCGGGACCCATAGCCACAGGAAGACGTGTTGGGCACATCCTGAAGCACCAGCCTGCCTCACACATCCGCCTGTGGTTATGGGTCCCGGGTCAAGCCCGGGACGACACCGAATTTGTTGCCGCCATCTCGCCAACGCATGCGCACCGGAAGCGCCGGCGTCTGTGACGCATCCACCCCCGTTCCCGCCACCACATCCACTCCACGATTTTTCCGAACAGCCCACCGCACTCCCGCGACGCCATCCGCGCCCAGGTGATGCTGCCGACATCGCCCTCGACAATGAGAGGGCGCGGGGAAGACCGGACCTCGACTGAGGCCCGTGGCCCGCCTGCAGAAAAAAATGCAGGCGGCAGGTACCACGAGTCCAGCCGGACGACCCGGCCTTCCCCGCGCGCTGGTTTTAACGGCTGCTTCGCGATCTCCCTGGGGGACCGGGCTTGTTTGCCCCCATCACCGGCGAGACGCGTCTCCGCTTCATCGACCGGCTTGACCTCAGCGTCGGGAGGCCAGGACCACGCGACTTGACCGTACGTCCCAGGCTCATTCGCCGGCCCGCTTGCGCGAAAGCCCCGAGCCCGACACGTCCACCGCTCCCCGCTGCTACGCTCCGTGACGATCGGCCGAAACGTCCCTCTTCATCGCAAACGGGATGGCCGAGAGCATCCACTTGATTTGCCCGACGACACAAGGCGCGCAGCATGCGACAAACTGGCTCGACGGGCAGTTTGCGCATGAGAGGACTACGGGGATTGCTCGTCGGGCAGAGAACGGCGCTCAACGAGTGGTCATGGCCAGCAATTGCGCAGCGCAATCGTCGGTCCTATATTCGATGCTTGCCTGAGCCGAAGGACTGCGTGATGCCCTCGACCACCTTGACCGTGCACGTCGATGCGAGCGTCAACGAGCGCCTCGAACGGTTAGCCAAAAGTACGGGCCGGAGCCGCGACGTCGTCGCTGCCGATCTGATCAACGGCTCTCTCGATGTGTATGAGTGGCAGGTGGAGAGCATCCAGCAAGCCATCTCGTCGCTCGACCGTGGCGAGGGCATTCCACATCATGAGGTCAGGGACTGGGTTGCGTCTTGGGGAACGGAAACCGAGAAGGCAGTCCCCGGTAGCACGACCAAGGCTGCCTCGAAGGGATCATGACCCCGATCTGGTCCCCTGAGGCGATCGCCGACCTCGTCGCCTTGAGGGCCTACATCGCACAAGACGATCCGGCGGCAGCTCAGCGCGTCGCACTCCATATTCTTCGGAATGTCGAGACGCTGTTGGCCAATCGCCCGAAAATGGGACGGCCAGGCCGCGTTCAGGGCACGCGTGAGCTCGTCATTCCGAAGACGCCCTACATCGTGCCGTACCGGCTGTCCAACGATGCAATCCAAATCCTGCGCGTGCTTCACGGCGCCCGGCGTTGGCCCGAGTCCCTTTGAAGCACATTCTGTCAAGGGTCAGGAGAATGCTTGCGCAAAGCCTCATCATGATGCATTGGCGTCCACTCTTGGTCGCTTAAAAGATCCGGCGCAAGCGTTCGACTTAGTCGACCAGCCGTTCGACACCCATTCGGGCGCGCGCGATGAATTCCTGGTCATCCGCCGTTGCTCCCGTCAGATAGATGTCCGTTTTGGCGGTTCGTATGAAGCTGGAGCCGACGCAGCTGTCCGAGCTTTCGATGAACGACGTCCACGGCCCGGGAGTCGCCTGCTGCAATCGCAGGCGAATTTCGGCGAAAACGCCCCAGCTAGCAGCTCGTATCTCCACCGGCCCAGCGGTAGATGCGGCTGCTCAAGGGGCCCGCTCCCAGGGGGTTGCTGACCTTGATGGTCACGCGCGAGCCTGAGCCGGACTTTTCGATGCGCGCCGCGACGAAGTAGTTCATCCGGACCCCATAGCTGCCTGCGACCAGGCGAAACTCCGCGAAGCCGCGGTCGCGGTGCAGCTCGCCTTCGGCTTCGATCTGTCCCCCGCCCGGGTTGGCCGGATTGCCAAAGACCCGGACGGGCGGATTACAGCTTTTGCCGGTCTCGATCAGGCGGCGGTAGATCTCCTCATAGCTTTCGGAAAAGCTCCTGCTGTCGGCGACGTCGCGCGAATTCAAGCCCTCCGGCGACATCGCACATCCACCGGCCATCAGAACAGCGATCGCCGCCGCAGGCAGAGCTGCCTTGATCCCCATCGTCCATCCCCCTGCGCATCGATCGCATCGCCCCGAGCGATCACCGTGCCACCGGATTCACATACGTCGTTTTGCGGGAGACAGACAATAGCCACGCGGCATCATGAGCGCGGGCTCACCGCGGACGGCTTCGACGTTCGCGACCGACTTGGCGATCACCTCCTCACGACGCTCATTCGTGATTGCGTTTGGCCTGCGCCATCCGTCATAATTGTGAAATAGAAATTTTCGCGCAATTGACGGCAGCCAAGCCGATTGGAAGCCGAACGTTCTTTTGGGGGAGAGAGCGCACATGCACGCGCCAGTGGCCGGCTCGAAACCGGCTCCCGTGGTCGGCACGGCCTACAGGCC
Organism: Bradyrhizobium sp. HKCCYLRH2060; assembly: GCF_051168135.1. Classification (NCBI taxonomy): domain Bacteria; kingdom Pseudomonadati; phylum Pseudomonadota; class Alphaproteobacteria; order Hyphomicrobiales; family Nitrobacteraceae; genus Bradyrhizobium; species Bradyrhizobium sp. HKCCYLRH2060. The sequence goes on along the minus strand of NZ_JBNPUK010000006.1, from coordinate 259,568 downwards.
GGATATCGACGGACTGAGAGCTGTCGCAGTCATGTCCGTCGTCGTGTTCCACGCCTTTCCCCATGTGCTTCGCGGCGGCTTCATCGGAGTCGACATCTTCTTCGTCATATCCGGGTTCCTGATCACCTCGATCATCGTTGCGGATCTGGCGAACGGATCATTTCGTCTTCGGACCTTCTACGCGCGCCGTGTCAAGCGCATCTTCCCTGCCCTCATCGTAGTTCTCTTGGCCGTCCTCCTGCTCGGGTGCATTCTTCTGTACACCGACGAATACAAGGAGCTCGGCAAGCAGGTCGCGGCGAGCGCCGGATTTGCCGCGAACCTGCTGTTCTGGAAGGAGGCCAACTATTTCGACCTGGCCGCGGAAACGAAGCCGCTGCTTCACCTGTGGTCGCTCGGCATCGAAGAGCAATATTACATCCTCTGGCCGCTGCTGCTGTGGCTGTGCTGGCGGACAAGGAAGCGCGCCTTGCCGTACCTCGTGGGGCTGCTGCTCGTCGGGTCATTTCTGCTGAACATCAGAGCCATGGGCACGAGCCCGACCGAGGCGTTCTACTCCCCGCTCACGCGCGCATGGGAGCTGTTTGCAGGCGGTCTGCTGGCGATCGCATCGTCGCCATACACCAGGCCGCTCCTCGGCGCCGTCCCTGACACGGGACATCGATCGGTCGTTTCCGATCGGCTCGCGGCGTCGGGAATAGCTCTGTTGGCGGCGAGCCTGATCCTGATTTCGAGAAATACGCCATTTCCCGGGTGGGCGGCACTGCTGCCTGTCGCAGCGACCTGCATGCTCGTCGGCGCCGGACCGTCTAGCTGGGTCGCCCGCCGGATTCTTTCGCATCCTGTCCTGGTCGGAATCGGGCTGATCAGCTACCCGCTCTATCTCTGGCACTGGCCCCTGCTCGTCCTGACCCGGGCCTGGATGGGCGAGGCGGGCTCCGCGCCGCTGCGCTGCGGCGTCGTCGCGCTGAGCGCCGGTCTGGCCTGGATCACCTATCGATTTCTCGAACGTCCAATCCGGTTCGGGCAATCGCCCTTGCGCTCGCTCCCACTGCTCGGCGGTGCCCTGGCGACGCTCGCTGGAATCGGCGCCCTGGCCATGACCTACGGCTGGACCTTTCAGCCGGGCGATCTGAACAGCTACGCAGCCTATTTCGATTCGTTCCGCACGGGCGTGTCGCCGGCCCGGGAAGAGCTGGTAGAGATCAACCAGAACCAATGCAACTTCTACAACTTCGAGAGCGCGCTTCCCACGCGCGTCCCGCGGGACGGCATCAGCCCGGACTGCTACACCAGCCACTCCCGCAGAACGGTGCTGCTCTGGGGCGACTCTCATTCGGCCCATCTCTTCTACGGCTTACGGAAGACGCTGCCGGCCGATACGTCCCTGCTGCTGGTCTATGCGTCGGGGTGCCGTCCACACCCGATCGATCTGGCCAAGTTGACGACCGATTACTGCGAGATGTCCAACTCATTTGCGCTGTCGACGATCAAAAAGGTCGTTCCGGGTGTCGTGGTCATCTCATTCAACAATTCCTTCGATACGGATTACCTGCGCGAAGTATCCCGGGACATCAAACGGATCGGCGTGAAACGGGTGATCGTGCTCGGACTGGCGCCGCATTGGGAGCCGTTCCTCTTCAAGGTGGTCATGCAGCATTATTGGCAGTTCACGCCGGCACGTATCGCGACGCACCTGGACCAGCATGCGCTCGGCATCGACAAGGCGTTTCGGAACGAGCTCCGGGCCGACGAACCGTTCGAGTATCAGAGCCTTCATGACTTCTTCTGCAATCGAGAAGGCTGCCTGATCTATCTCGATCGCAACCGGCGCGAGGGTCTCGTGAGCTTCGACAATGCGCACCTGCGCCCCCTCGCGTCCCTCTATCTCGCCGAGCACCTGCTCACCCCGTTGATCCAACGCGACGTCCTGCCGCCGGGCACGCGCAGCGATGCGCAGCCGCATGGCAGGACGGGGGCTCCCGATGACCGGCCGGCCGTGCCGTGAAGACGCGCATTGCCGGGATGGACCACGAGACATCCCAAGTCCCATCGACGTCTGCGTGCCATCACCCGACCGGTCCGCTCAAGCCGCCCGCGGCTTGTTCACCGTCGCGATACGATCGAGAATCTTGCCGAGATCGCGCTTCGCGATCTGGACGTCGTAGTCGGTCTGCAGATTGAGCCAGAGCTCCGGCGTCGTGTCGAGCGCCTTGGCGAGCCGGAGCGCGGTGTCGGCCGTGATGCCGGTCTGCTCGCTGGCAATGCGCTCGATCCGTGTCCGCGGCAGGCCGCACACTTTGGCGAGGGCACCGGCGGACATCTTGAGCGGAATGAGGAATTCCTCGCGCAGAACCTCCCCGGGGTGCATGGGCTTGAGTTTCTTGGTCATCGCAGCGTCCCTTCTCGTGATAGTCCACGACTTCCACCTCCGCGGGGCCTTCTGCCGTCCAGACGAAGCACACCCGGAACTGATCGTTGATGCGGATCGAATGCTGTCCGTGGCGATCTCCAACGAGCGCCTCGAGGCGATTGCCGGGAGGCGATTTCAACTCGCCGAGATCGGCCGCGGCGTTGAGGTAGCGCAGCTTCCGACGAGCCGCCTTGACCAAATCGGACGGAAAGCCTTTCGTGCTTTCGCCATTGAACACGGCTTCGGTGATTTGCCCCGGAAGCTTCTGATCATGGCGGATATGTATCAGTTGATGATACATCGTCAAGCGACCGCTTAGTACCTGCTGCGGCGGAGCGCTCACTGACCGGCGCTCGACCATGCATCGAACGCGCCGATCGGCGTTCGGAAAAAAGCGGCTTGCGCTACCCGATCGCCGCGTGTAGATGGCGCCTGTCGCGAAAAGCGGCCGTTGCCTGCGGCCGAGTACAAGCCGTCCATCTGCCGTTCTGGCATGGACCGGCCCAGCGTCTCCCACACATCAATCGCCTGACCGATCGTCAGGCTCCAGCGAGCGGTCGCGCGTATCTGCGCCATCGGCTCGCGTGGACCGGAGCGCGCCATGACCAGGGCTGTTGCCGTCATCTATCTGACCATCGTGCTCGATGCCGCCGGCATCGGGCTGATCTTTCCGATCCTGCCGTCGCTGCTGCACGACGTGACGCACGCCGACAACGTGGCGTCCCTTCTCGGCGTCATGACGGCGCTCTACGCCGCGATGCAGTTCATCTGCGCGCCGGTGCTGGGCTCGCTGAGCGATCGGCTCGGCCGGCGCCCGCTGCTGCTGGTCTCGCTGACCGGCGCCATCGTCAACTACCTGTTCCTGGCCGCTGCGTCCGATCTCTGGATGCTCCTGCTCGGCCGCGCCATCGCCGGCGTCACCAGCGCAAACGTCTCGGTGGCCACGGCCTACATCACTGACATCTCTGCCGAGGAGGAGCGAGCCCGCCGCTTCGGACTCCTCAATGCGATGTTCGGCATGGGATTCATCATCGGGCCCGTGCTCGGCGGCGCGCTCGGCGACCATTGGCTGCGGCTGCCGTTCGTCGCGGCGGCGGCGTTGAACGGATGCAACGCGCTGCTGGCGTTGCTGATGCTGCCGGAATCGCGACCACCGGACCCTGGCAGGATCGAGATCGCGGTCCTCAACCCGCTGCGGCCATTGCGCTGGGTGCTCGCCGTCAAGAGCCTGCTGCCGGTGGTTCTCCTCTTCTTCCTGTTCAGCGCGACCGGCGAGGCCTATGGCGTCTGCTGGGCGCTGTGGGGTGGCGACACCTTCCACTGGAGCGGTCTTTGGATCGGCCTGTCGCTCGGCGCCTTCGGCGTGTGCCAGATGCTGGCCCAGATGTTCCTTCCCGGTCCGGCGGTGAGATTGCTGACCGAGCGCGGCGCCATCCTGACCGGAGTGACCTGTGTCTGCACGGCTCTCACGGCCATGGCGTTCGCCAGGCAGAGCTGGATGGTGTTTGGCGCCATGCCGCTGTTCGCCCTCGGCGGCATGGGCATGCCGGCCCTGCAGTCGCTCGCCACCCGGCAGGTCGACGAGAATTTACAGGGCCAGTTCCAGGGCGTGCTCGCCGCCACCGTCAGCCTCGCCTCGATCGTTGCGCCGCTCGGCTTCTCGAGCCTGTACTTAGCCGTCAGGGAGCAATGGCCCGGGGCGATCTGGCTGTCGGTCGTCGCCATCTACGCGTTCGCCATTCCCGTCGTTGTCACCCTGCGCCCGGCCAAGCCGGCGTCCGTGCCCTGACGTCTCGGAGCGATCGCCTGCGCCGCCCGTGCCCGGGGACGGCGCTCGCCCGCACGCCTCTCAGTTCGCGGTGATGCTGTGCAGATGCAGGGCCATCATGGAGTCGTAGTGGGAGTTGCCGGCATAGGGGTCGTGGACTGCGGCCTCGTGCATGGGGCCGGCGGCATGGGTGCTGCCACTCTCATTGGCCGCGGTCGCATCGGCCTGCGCGTTCGCCAGAACCTGCGCAGCGCCTGCGGCGTCACCGAGCTTGGTCAGGCTGGCGGCGGTCTCGGCCGCCACCGCCGAGGCGATGGCGGCGGCCTGCGCCGGCGTCTGCACCGGCGCGGCGACGCCTGCGGCCTGCGGGATCTGGGCCAGCAGCGCCTGCGTGTCGGGAGTCTTGATGTTGTAGCCGAGCGTCTCCAGCACCACGAGATCGATCGGCGACAGCGTCTGCGACGTGGTGGGGTTGTAGAACTCGTTCAAGGGATCGCGCGCGCCCTGGATGCCGGTGTTGAGGAAGTCGGCCGGGTCGGACATCTGGCCGTAATCGGCGATCTTGGTCACGCCGCCGTCGAGCGAGAAATAGGCGGGAGGGCCGGCGGCGATGTTGTTGTTGATCAGATGCTGTCCCGGCTTGGTGAAATCGAACAGGTCGAAGATGTCGAGATTGCCCGGCGACGGTACGCGCCCGAGCGCATGCGACAATTCGTGCAGCGCGACGCCGACCAGGGACTGAGTCGGGATGTCGGTGTTGAAGATGGCGAAGCCGTCCTCCGTCGTCGTGCTGTTTGGATCGATCAGCCCGAGCACCTTGGCCTGCGCGTTGGCGACGAACACCTGGGAATGGCCCTGCACCGCCCTGGTCGTCGGCAGATTGTCGAACACGGTGTCCCCGGCCGCCGCGTGATCCTGCAGATCGGCTCGGAGCTGCGTATAGTTGGCGAGCACACCGTTGCTGACATTGGCGCCGGCGCCGCCGCCGGTGCCGGCGAAATCGATCGCGAGGTTCACCGTGGCCTGATCGGTGATCGCCGAGGACAGGATCGCCGCCGCCTGCTCGACGCCGGCGCGGAAGCTTTCGGGCGCAGCCGCGGCGGCGGCGTCGAAGGTGAGGTTGAAGGTCAGACCGCCGGTGTGAACCGCGACGGTCTCGGAGCCGTCGGCATGCACCACCGGATCCGACACCGCGCCGGGCGGCAGCACGAACGGCGAGGCGGCCGCGGCCGTGTTGGTGGTCGTGGTCTTCGCCGCCGCGGCCGGGTCCGGCATCATCAGGCCCTCCGAGCTCAGCCCGAGCTGGTCATAGGTCAGCGTGTTCATCAGACGGACTCCTCGATCACGGCCCCCGCGTCTCCAGCTGCGAGGCGTTCGCAAGCCGCGACCATCATCGGCAAGTGAGTGAAAAGTCTGACGCGGCCGGACCCTCTTCGCGGCAGCCGCGCCATGGTTTGGATGCGGCCGGGAAGCCCCGCCATGCTCCTGCCGCGCTGGTCACGCGCGGCGAATGACGGCAATCTGCGGCAGGCGTCCGCCACAGATCGATCCAACATCATCATCGAGAGCCTCCCCATGAAGATGCGCCCGCTCGGCCGGTCCGGCCTCGACGTTCCGCCCCTCTGCTTCGGCTGCAACGTGTTCGGCTGGACGGTGGACGAGGCGGCCTCGTTCCGCCTGCTCGACAAGGTGCTGGAGTCCGGGCTCAACTTCCTCGACACGGCGGACGTCTATTCGCGCTGGGTGCCCGGCCACACCGGCGGCGAGTCCGAGACCATCATCGGCAAATGGATGAAGCTGCGCGGCAATCGCGATCGCGTCATCCTCGCCACCAAGGTCGGCATGGACATGGGCGACGGCAAGGTCGGGCTCAAGGCCGACTACATCGCGCGCGCGGTGGAGGACTCGCTGCGCCGGCTACAGACCGACGTGATCGATCTCTATCAGTCGCACAAGGACGACGAGGCGACGCCGCAGGAGGAGACGCTGGCGGCGTATGACAGACTGATCAAGGCCGGCAAGGTGCGCGTCATCGGTGCCTCGAACTTCTCGGCGGAGCGGCTGCAGGCCGCGCTGGATATTTCCGAGGCGAACAACCTGCCGCGCTACGAGAGCCTGCAGCCGGAATACAGCCTCGCCGAGCGCGCATCCTACGAAGGCGCGCTGCAGCGCGTCTGCGAGGACAACGGCGTCGGCGTCATCACCTTCTTCTCGCTGGCCGCCGGCTTCCTCACCGGCAAGTACCGCTCGGAGGCCGATTTCGGCAAGAGCCCGCGCGGCCAGCGCAGCATACCGAAATACTTGAACGAGCGCGGCATGCGCATCCTCGCCGCGCTGGATTCGGTCGCGAGGGAGACCGGAGCGCAGCAGGCCTCGATCGCGCTGGCGTGGCTGCTGGCCAAGCCGTCGGTGACGGCGCCGATCGCCAGCGCCACCAGGCCCGAGCAGGTCGACACCCTCGTGGCGGCGACGCAGCTCGCGCTGACCGCGGACCAGGTCGCGCGGCTCGACGCGGCGAGCGCGTGAGCGCACACGACCATCATTCAACCAGGCGTGCGGCGTTTCGACACGCACGCAGGACGGTCGTTCTCCACCGAACACGGCCTGTGATCGAGGACAGGGCACTGCCAACAGCTGTCCTCGCACGCGATCACGCTCCTGCACCGCATTTTCAGCACAGCCGTGCAGCGGGCCGGGCGACTTTGCAGCATTTCGCGGATCGTCACCTCGCGGCCAAACTTCGGCCGGGATCGAACTGCTAAGTCCACCTCTAATTTAGAATGTATCGAGGAAGCGTTCGGTGAATCGTGTCGCGCGCGTAGCTGTTGGCGCATTCGTATTTGCATCGGTTCTGTCATCCCTCGTGGCGCCGACCGGCAGCGCCCGGGCGCAGCAATCACCGCAGCGCGCGCCGGCCGGCGCCCCGGTGGGCACGCTGCCGGACCGCGAGGCGCTGAACTCCGGCACCGTCACCGTGATCACCGCGCCGATCGGCGGGCCGATGTCGGTGATGGGCTCCGACATGGCGGCGGTGCTGGATGATGGCGAAAGCCTGCGCGTGCTGCCGATCCTCGGCAAGGGCTCGGCGCAGAACCTCATCGACATCGTCATGCTGAAGAACATCGACATGGGCTTCGTCGCCACCGACGCGCTGGAATTCGTCAAGACGGAATACAACATTCCAGACATTGCCCAGCGCGTGCGCTACATCGCGAAGCTGTTCCACAACGACGTTCACATCATCGCGCGGCGCGAGATCCGCTCGCTCGCGGATCTCAACGGCAAGCGCGTATTCGCCGAGCGCTCGATCGGCCTCCCGGCGGCGCGCACGATCTTCCGGCGGCTCGGCATCCAGGCCGACATCGATTCGCAGACCGACCCGACCGGCGGCCTGCAGAAGCTGATCGACGGCCAGGGCGATGCCTGGATCGCCTCGGTGTCGAAGGACGCGCCGATCATCAAGGGCATCAAGAACGAGGGCGGCCGGCTGCATCTGCTGCCGGTCCCGTATGACCGCGTGCTGCAGGACATCTATCTGCCGACGACGTTCTCGTCGGAGGAATATCCCAACCTGGTGCCGCCGGGCACGAAGGTCGACGCGGTCGCGGCCTCCACCGTGCTGATGGTCTACAACTGGCCGGAGAACAGCGAACGCTATCGCCGCACCGCGCGGTTCGTCGACGCGCTGTTCGGCAAGATCCAGGTGCTGCAGTCGCCGCCACGGCATCCGAAATGGCGTGACACCGTGCTGTCGGCGCCGGTGCAGGGCATGATCCGCTTCAAGGCGGCGCAGGAATGGCTCGACGGCGCCCGCGCGATGCAGTCGCCGGGCCAGGATGCCAACCCGGCCGAATTCCGCAAGTTTCTCGACGACCGCAAGGCGCAGGCGCGGATGTCGCCGGACGAGGCCGCGAAGCTCTACAGCGACTTCCTGAAGTGGCAGCGGAGCAGGGAGCCGCGCTGAGCGTCGAACCGCCGGAAGCGACGTCCCGGCGTCACGAGCGCGGCAGCAATCCCGCCTGCTCGGCCGTGCGCCGGACGGCCGGCAGCGCCGCATCCGCAGCGCCGCCGTGCTGAGGGGCGGCGCGCGCGAAGCTGAGCTCGACCGTGGTACCGCCGCCCGGCGTCTCGCGCAGCGCGACGCCGCCCTGATGCGTCGCCATGACCTGCGACACGATCGAGAGCCCGAGCCCCATGCCTTCGCCGCGGGCGTGGCCGCGCTCGAACGGCTGCAGCAGGCGTTCGGGCTGATCGGATTGCAGGCCGGGCCCCGAATCGATCACGCGCAGGCGGGCAGCGGAGTCGACCTCGACCAGGATGGGACCGCCCGCGCCAGCATGCGCGACCGCATTCCTGATCAGGTTCGAGAGCGCGACCGCGATCGCGGGCTCCGAGCCGCGGATCCGGACCGGCGCATCGCAGCCGGCGAAGCCGATCTCGAGCCCGGCCTGCAGCGCCATCGGCACGTGCTCGGCGGTGACGCGCCGCGCCAGCGCGACCAGGTCGATCTCGCCCGGCTCGTCCGGCTCCATCGAGATCCGCGCCAGTTGCAGCAGCATGGTGACGATCGACGACAGCTTCTGGTTCTCGCCGACGAGCTTCGCGCGCAGGCCGGCATCCGGCACCGCCTCCAGCATGGTGCGGGCGTTGGTCAGCGGCGTCCGCAGCTCATGGGCCGCGTTGGACAGGAAGTTGCGCTGCGCCTCGGCGGCGTGGTCGATGCGCGTCAGGGCACGATTGAAGGCGGTGACCAGCGGCAGCAGTTCGGCCGGCGCGTCGCGCTCGGGCAGCCTTCGGCCGTCGGGCACGCCGTCGATCATCTCGGCCGCGCGCGCGACCGCGCGCACCGGACGCGCGATCAGCGTCGGCACGAACAGCAGCGCCGCCAGCACCGTCGCGACCAGGACCAGGATGATCGGGAGCGCGACGATCGTCGCATCGGTCAAGGTGCCCGTCATCAGTTGCGTCGACGTGTAGGCGACGCCGCCGGTCTCGATCCAGACCTCGCCGACCGGCGTATTCCGGACCGCCGTCATCCGTTTCAGGCGCCTCGTCTCGCCGTCGATCGCATAGGCAAGAAAGCTGGTGCCGTCCCGCGAGGACGGCCCCTTGTGCGGCCGCCATTTCGGAATCGGCCCGTAGCTCACCTCGCCGCTCTTGTCGGAGACGACATACCAGAACGTCGGAAAGTCCTGCATGATCGTGTCGAGGCGGGGCGTCTGCTTGACGATCAGCTGGCCGCCGGCATCGCGGGCCACGGCCTCCTTCAGCGCGTCGGCGACGTCGGCCGCACCCCACGTGCCGTCATCGTCGCCGCCGAAGCGGATCAGCAAGGCGGCGGCGCAGATCAGCATGATGGTGGTGACGACCGCAATCAGCGTCGCGGAGAGCAGCGTGATCGAGCGCCGGATGCGGCTCAGCTTCTGCCACCTCATCTGCGTCACTCGCCGCTGAGGAGATAGCCAAGGCCGCGCACCGGCCTGATCGTGGCCTTGCAATTGGCTTCGCGCAGGCGGCGCCGCAGCCGCGACACATGGGCTTCGATCGCGTTCGACTGGATCTCGTCCTCGAAGCCGTAGGCTGCGGTCTCCAACGTCTCGCGCAGCACGACCCGCCCGCTGCGGCGAACCAGCGCCTCGAGGATCGCAAGTTCGCGCCTGGGCACCACGATCGGCGCCTCGTCGACGCAGACCGCACGGTTGACGATGTCGAATCCCAGATTGGCGATCGAGACCATCGCGCCGCGGTCGAGAAATAGACGGCGCAGCACCGCCCGCGCCCGTGCCACCAGTTCAATAGGCTCAAATGGCTTGGCGACATAGTCGTCCGCGCCCTCGTCGAGCGCACGTGCGATGTCGGCGGGATCGTCGAGCGCCGTCAGCACCACGGTCGCGGGGCTCGGCTTCTGCTGCCGCAGATCCGGCAATAGCGCCAGCCCGTCGCCGTCCGGAAGACCGCGGTCGATCACCACGAGCTCGAAATTCCGCACCGCGATCGCCGCCCGCGCCTCGTCGAGCGTCGTGACGATGTCCGACGAGCCGAACGCCGTCGCGAGTGCATCCCGCAGCCAGAGCCCGAGCTGGGGATCATCCTCAACGACCAGAACGCGCACGCCATCCTCCCGCATCACCGACAATCGGCTGTTCCTATCATTACGGACGGATTACAATAGGATTACGTGGCGGCGTTCTGGTACCGTTGTTTTTCGTGGCTCAATCGAAGTTGACTGGTTCTGACAAGGCCGATTGCACGCCTGTCGCGACATCTCCGATTGCAAGCTGAACGGTTTCTCGGCCGGCGCGATTGCAGTCGCATGACGGGCCAGGCCGCGGACATCCGATTTTCCATCAGCCGGCAGGCCGGTAACGTCAGCCTTTCGTAATCGTCTTGGCCGAGACTGGCGCGCTCAAACACGCGCCGAGGATTCGCCCGCATGAAGCCTGCCGCATGATCGACCGGACATACCGGGCGATCCGCCATTCCTAATCGGCCGGGGGCGTCGATCGCGCGTCACATCCGTTGCCTCATCATTGATCGACATCGACATGTTCTATGACTTTGCGTTCTCGACCGTCGCCGAACGGTCGGACTGTCATCCGGCGGCCTGGCGTCGTCCATTCCTGCGCTGGCTGGACGGCATCGAGGCCGGCTGGGCCGTGCCGCTGCTGCTGGCGTGCTTCGTGGCCGTGTGGACGGCCTATCTCTCGATCGCCTATGCCGGCGCCGGCCTGCATCCCGATGTCATCGAGACCTGGACATTCGGACGGCAGTTCGCCTGGGGCTACGACAAGCATCCGCCGCTGATGGGCTGGATCGCCGGCGCCTGGACCGCCGTCTTCCCTCTTTCCGACTGGTCGTTCCACCTGATGGCGATGACCAATGCGGCGCTGGCGCTGTGGTTCGTCGATCTCGTCTCGCGCCGCTTCGTCGGCGGCGACAAGCGGGTGATCGTGCTGCTGCTGCTGATGCTGACGCCGGCCTATCAGTTTCACGCGCAGCGCTTCAACGCCAACTCGGTGCAACTGGCGACGTGGCCGCTCGCCACCTACTGCTTCCTGCGTGCGTTCGAAACGCGGACGATGCCCTGGGCTGCCGCCGCGGGCCTGACGACCGCACTCGCCGTGCTCGGCAAGTACTACTCGATCTTCCTGGTGATGAGTTTTTTCTTCGCCGCCATGGCGCATCCGCAGCGGCGCGCCTACTTCACCTCGGCATCGCCGTTGATCTCCACGGTCGTCGGCCTCGCCGCGCTGTCGATGCATCTCGACTGGCTGGCCGGGCATGGCGCCGCGCCCATCCAGCATGCGCTGATGCACACGCGCTCCACTCTGGCGACATCGTCGCGCGATGCGCTGTTCTTCATCTTGGGGCTCGCGGCCGCGATGGCCGTGCCCGCCATGACCTGGCTGATCGTCGCCGGCGCCAGGATCAGGTCCTTCACCACGGAGATGACGACGCTGAACGACGGCCTCCGGCTGTTGTCGTACATCGCCATCGGCACCGTCGCCCTGCCCGTCATCAACGCGCTGCTCATGGGCACCGACCTGCCGTCGCTATGGGCGCTGCAGGGACTGTTCCTGTTCGTCGTGGTGATCGTCGGCGGCGCTAGCTATCCGATCGCCCGCTTCCACACCGTCAACATCGCGGTGCTGACGGCCGGAATCGCCGTCCTGGCCGCGATCGTGGCGGCGCCGCTGCACGCCTTCTACCGCAACCGGCACGGCTATGAGGAAGGCCGCACCTTCTACCAGCAGTCCGCGCAGGAAGCGACGCGGCTATGGCGGGAGCTGACGGGGACACCGCTCGCGCATGTCGGCGGCACCGAGAGCCTTGCGCTCGCGACCGCCTTCTACAGCGCCGATCATCCCGCTTACGGTCTGCCCATCTCAACCCACAGGGCCGGCGTGGACTCTGGCAGCGAAGGCTGGATTTCGCTGTGCTTCCGCGACCAGGCGGATTGTATCAGCGCGGCGGAAGCGGCGGCCGCCCGATCCGGCAACTACGTCAGGCGTGAGTTCACGGTGCAGGCGCGGCTGCTCGGCTGGACAGGGTGCACACGGACGGTGGTGGCCTTCCTGGTGACACGGCCGAGCGACCCATAGGGCTGAGGCAACGCGGGACGCGGCAACATCGTCGGCGGTTCCGAGCATACAGACAAAGAGCAAGGCCCCGCATCCGCGGGGCCTTGCATCGTCGCATGCTCGGGCGGCCGTCTCAGTCGTTGTCCCAGGAGCCGTCGGAATAGCCGTCCCGATAGCCGGACAGATAGCCGTCGCCATAGTTGCCGTCGTCCGCATCATACTCATAGACGCGGTGACGACGATAGACGACCCGCGGCGGTGGATAGTCCTCGTAGCTGTCGACATAGGTGGGCGCGGAACGGGCGGTTGCCGCAGACCCGATCAGGGCTCCGATCGCCAGACCGCCGACGACGCCGGCGGCCACCGCCGCTCCGCGATTCCCGCCGGCGTGGGCCGGCGTGGCGATCGTACCAGCGATGGTCGAGGCTACGACCATGAGCGCGCAAATTCGTTTCATTGGGTTCTCCTTGCGATCGGCTCAGCCGTCGTTGCGGGAGACTGGCAGCGGCGACTTACAGCATCATTACGGACGGACAGCGCGCGTGTGAGCGCGAACCCCACGCGAGGTCCATCATGGCAGGCCGTTCGGACGTGTGGGGCTGGGACACAAACCGAACGGCCCACTCACTGGATTCCGACGACGTTCGAAGCCATGCGGCACCAGCTCATGATGGAAGGCGCCGCAGGTGGGACGGAGCCGACCTGATCAGATCGGGCTTCAGGGCTGCGACGCCGCTCCAATGTCTTTCCGATCGAGCACCACATCGAGGGACGGCGAGCATTGGCTCATCATGACACGCTGTCGATGGCGAAACCGATGTGACGTCGGCCGTAAGGACGCTTCGAAGTTAGCGTCACGCGCCTTACCGCAGGATTACAGTCCGACGCAGACGATCCGGGCATCTCTTCGGTGCATGACCGGGAACAATTCCCGCGCGTTTGAACAGCCGGCTTCGACGTGATGGACGACGACGAGCCAGGCAGCGCGCTACTGCCCTCCACACGCCAACTGTTTCGCCTGCGCAGCGGCGATGTCGTTCCGTTTGAGCTACAGCGTCGGAAGCATCGACGTCCGCCGCATGCGCGCCCAGGAAATTGCGCAATTCCGCCGACGTGCGCGTGACAAGCCGAGCGTTGCACAGTTCGCCCAGTTCCGTGCGACGCGAAAGGAAATCGGCGGGCGGCGCGCTCGAATTGTTGTGCGGCTCCACAACCATCTGCTAGGGAGTGCGGCATCGCGCGATCAGCCGGTTGGGAGAGTGGGTGTCACTGACACGCGAACGAATCGAAGGGCTCGCGCCTGATCAGGCCTCACTCGCCGCAGCGCTGAAGCTGGTGAAGCCCGCCAACTGGCCGGTGCTGGCCGCGAGCAGCGATGCCGAGGTGCTGTGGGGCGAATGCCAGGGCTCCGGCGCGACACCGTATCGCGTGGTCACGGCAGCCGAAGGCAGCGGCTACAAATGCACCTGCCCCAGCCGCAAGTTTCCCTGCAAGCATGTGCTGGCGGTGCTGTGGCTGCGGGTCGACAAGCCGGAGCGGTTCGAGACCACCAGCCCGCCGCAATGGGTCGACGACTGGAGCGCGCGGCGGCGCGGCTCGAGCGGCCGCGCGCCGGGCAAGCCGAAGCCGGAGGGCGATGATGCGGGCGCGCCGCCTTCGCTCGATGCTGCGCTGGCAGAGACCGCGACGATTGCTCCCGCCGATCCAAAGGCTGCCGCGCGCGCCGAGGCCCAGCGCGAGCGCATCCGGGCCGAGCGCGAGGCCGCGATCCTCGCCGGGCTCGACGAGCTGGAGCGCTGGATCGCTGATCAGCTCAACCAGGGCCTTGCCGATTTCGCCACCCGCGCCGCATCCGCCACGCGCACGCTGTCGACACGGCTGGTCGATGCCAAGGCCGGCGGCCTCGCTGCGCGGCTCGATCAGCTCTCGTCCGAACTGTTTCGTGTCGGCGAGGAGCGCCGCGCCGATCTCGCCATCGAGCAACTCGGCGCGATGACCCTGATCGCCTCGGCCTACCGGCATCAGGACCGACTGCCGGCGCCGCTGCGCGAGGATGTCCGACGCGCGGTCGGCTGGTCGCTGCGCCGCGAGGAGCTGCTGGCGGATGCCGCGGCGCCGCGCGCAAGCAGCGTGTGGATCGTCGCCGCCAACCTGTCCGAGGTGCAGCCGGACAAGCTGCGCAGGCTCGAGACATGGCTCGTCAACACTGGCGATGACCTCAGCCAGCCGCGCGCCGCGGTGCTGGTCGATTTCGTGCCGGTGTCCGGCGGCGGCGCCGGATTTCCGTTCGCGCCCGGGGAGACCATCGACGGCGAGGTCGTGTTCTATCCGTCCGCCGCGCCGTTGCGCGGGCTGCTGGCGAGCCGCAAGACGGCGGCGACCGCGACCTGGCCGCGGCCGCTGCCGGGGCTCGCACCAGCGCTGCAGGACTACACCGCGCGGCTCGCCGCCCTGCCGTGGCTCGATCGCTGGCCGCTGCTGCTTGCGGGCGTCACGCTCCACACCGCCGGCAAGGGCGCGCTCGCCATCACCGACAAGGCCGGAGATGCGATCGCGGTGGAACGCAGCCAGTTCGACCAGCTGACCCCGCTGCTCGGCCTCGACGACCTGTCGCTGCTGTGTCTGTGGGACGGCCGCGTTGCGCAGGTGCTCGCCGCCGAAACGGCGCTCGGCCGCTGGCATCAAGAGGGCTGACGATGGCGAGCGCAATCGATCCCCAGAGCCATGCCCGCCTGCGCCAATCCTTCCTGCTTGGCCTGGCGCGGCAGCCCTTGACGACCCCGCCTGCGATCGCCGAGCTGTTGCCGCAAGGACGCGAGCCGGCGCTGCCGCTGCTGGCGCTGGCGGCGCAATGGCAGCGCTTTGCCGGCGCGACGGCGCCTGTCGCCGATCCCCTGGCGGATGCCGCCCTGCGGCTGCACCAGGACGCGCGGCCCATCCTGCCCGAACCGGCGCGGCGCGCGCTCAAGGCCTTGACGCGCAGCGTCGAGAAGTCGCTCGCGCCGAGCGCGTTGCCGCTCGCGCTGCGCCGGATCCAGGCCGCGGGCTGCCGGCCGCATCCGTTCGATCTGCCGGATCTCGTGCCGCACATCAAGGCCAACGCCGAGGACCAGGGCCTCGCCGAGCGCGCCTATCTGGCGCTGATCGCCTCCGACGCCGATGACGACGCGACGAAGGGCCTGTTCTTCGAACGCATCACCCTGGAGAACTGGACCACCTTCCCGAAGGCGCAGCGGCGCGCCTTCGTCGCGGAGCAGCGCCGCAACAATCCCGCCGACGGCCGCGCGCTGATCGAATCGGTGTGGAAGAGCGAGCCCGCGCCGGTCCGCGCTGCGCTGCTCGATGCGCTGATGGTCGGCCTCGGCCCCGATGACCAGCCGTTTCTGGAGAGCCTGAGCGCCGATCGCGCCGACAGCATCAAGCAGATCGCCGCACAGCTCCTCACGCGCATCGCCGAACGCGCCGAGCGCGGCACCCGACTCACCCAAGCCGCGGGATGCTTCCAGCGCGCGGGCTCGTTCCTCGCCAAGATCGGCCTCGGCTCGGCATCGACAGTGACCTTCAAGCTGCCGGCCGACGGCCTGAAATGGCAGGAGGCCGAGGCGTTGCGCGAGCGGCTGTTCGGCGGACTGCAACTGACCGCTCTCGCCGCGGCGGTCGGCGTGTCGCCCGAGGCGCTGATCGCGGCGCTGCCGCCATCCGAGCATCGCGTGCTCATGCTGTTGATGGATGCCGCCGCCGCCGAGGGCGACGACGACACCGTGCTGCGCATCATCGGCGCGCGCCTCTGCGGCGGTGACGCGCTGCACGGATATGCGCTGATGTCGCTCGCGGCGAAGGCCCGCCAGCCGCTCGCAGCGCAGGTTGCCGAACGCGTGCTTGTGTCGCCGGTCTGGCAGAAGGCGATCCAGGACCTCGCCGACGCGACGACGCCGGCCGCGCAGAAGGACGACGGCCGGCTGGTGCTGATGGCTGCGCTGATGCCGCGCGCGACGATGCCCGCCTTCATCGCCACGCTCACCCCGCTGTCCCCCGCCACCGCGCGGGCGGCCAAGGATTTCGCCGACCTCGTTCTCGCGTTGCCGACGTAACGCGCAATCAAAATGTCCGGAGCACACCCATGACAAATGCCGATGCGAGCCCGACCGACGGCCAGTTGCGCCGCTCCGCGGAAGCATTGCATGCCCACGAGCTCGAGGCGCTGGCGCAAGAGGACACGCGGGCGCGGCCGGCGCAGTGGCGGCTGTCGCCGCAGGCGGTCGTGACATATCTGATGGGCGGCCGCACCAAATCGGGGGTCGAGATCACGCCGAAATATATCGGCAACCGCCGGCTGATCGAGACCGCCGTGGCGACGCTCGCGACCGATCGCGCGCTGCTGATCCTGGGCGTGCCCGGCACCGCGAAATCGTGGGTCTCCGAGCATCTCGCCGCCGCGATCTCCGGCTCGTCCGAGCTGATCGTGCAATGCACGGCCGGCACCGACGAGAACCAGATCCGCTACGGCTGGAACTACGCGTTGCTGCTCGCCAAGGGCCCGTCGCGCGAAGCCATGGTGGCGACGCCCCTGATGCGCGCGATGGAGGCGGGACGGATCGTGCGCTTCGAGGAGCTGACGCGCATGCCGTCGGACGTGCAGGACACGCTGATCACGGTGCTGTCGGAGAAGCTGATGCCGATCGCGGAGATCAACGACGCCGTGCACGCCCGGCGCGGCTTCAACATGATCGCGACGGCGAATGCGCGCGACAAGGGCGTCAATGAATTGTCCTCGGCGCTGAAGCGGCGCTTCAATGTCGTGGTGCTGCCGCTGCCCGCCGACCTGGATGAAGAGGTCAAAATCGTCACCAAGCGCGTGGGCGAGATCGGCGGCGGGCTGGAGCTGCCGAAGATCGCGCCCGCCGACCAGGAGATCATGCGCATCGTCACGGTGTTCCGCGAGCTGCGGGACGGCCAGACGCTCGACGGCCGGCTCAAGCTGAAGTCGCCGTCCGGCTCGCTGTCGACGGCGGAGGCCATCGCGGTGACGATCGGCGCCTGGGCGGAGGCCGGCCATTTCGGCTCCGGCGTGATCGACGCGCAGAGCATGGCAGCGAACCTCGTCGGCGCCATCGTCAAGGATCCGGTGCAGGACAAGGTCGTGCTGCAGGAATATCTTGAAACCGTGGTGCGGGAGCGCAAGCCATGGGCCGATCTCTACGGCGCGATCCGCGAAGTGATGTGACGTGGCCGCAGCTTCGCCCGATCGCCTGCACCTCCTCGGCATCCGTCATCACGGACCCGGCTCGGCACGCGCCGTGCTGGCTGCGCTCGACGCGGCCGATCCCGCGGTCGTGCTGATCGAGGGACCGCCGGATGCCGATGAGCTGATCTCCTTCGCCGCATCGCCGGCGATGGTGCCGCCCATCGCCTTGCTGGTGCATGCGCAGGACGATGCGAGCAACGCCAGCTTCTTTCCGTTCGCGGTGTTCTCGCCGGAATGGCAGGCGATCCGCTGGGCGCTGGCGAAGCAGCGACCGGTCCGCTTCATCGATCTGCCGGCATCGCATCGGCTGGCCGAACGGGCCAAGGCGGCGAAGCCGGAGAGCGATGAAGGCAAGGCCACGCCGGAGGACGCCAACGCGGCTGCGCAGGAGCAGCCCGAGGCCACCGATCCGGAGCTGGCACAGATCCGGCGCGATCCGCTGGCCTATCTCGCGACGCTCGCCGGCTATGACGACAGCGAGTCCTGGTGGAACGCGATCGTCGAGCAGGGCACGCATGGACCGGAGATCTTTGCGGCGCTGGAAGCTGCCATCGCGGCGTTGCGCGAGACGATCGATCCCCTGCCCTATCAGCCGGCCGATGAAGCCCAGCGCGAGCTGCGCCGCGAAGCGCACATGCGCCTGGAAATCGCAGCGGCGCTGAGCGCGCAGGACGGCACGGTCGCCGTTATCTGCGGCGCCTGGCACGTGCCGGCGCTGCGCAAGAAGGTCGCGCTGAAGGATGATCGCGCATTGCTGAAGGGATTGCCGCAGATCAAGGTGACCGCGACGTGGGTGCCCTGGACCGAGACGCGGCTCGCCGCGAGCTCCGGCTATGGCGCCGGCGTGATCTCGCCCGGCTGGTACGCGCATCTCTGGCAAGGATTGCAGCACGGTCAGGTCGCCGCGCTCGACGCTACCGGCTTCACGACCCGCTGGCAGGCGCGCGTCGCCGAACTGTTGCGCCGGAATGGCCGGCCGGCATCGACGGCCTCCGTGATCGAAGCGTCCCGGCTCGCGATCACGCTGGCCGCGTTGCGTGACATCGCTTTGCCGGGACTGGCCGAGATGCGCGAGGCGAGCCTTGCCACGCTTTGCGAAGGCGAGACGGCGCCGTTCCGCCTGATCGAGCAGCAGCTCATCATCGGGCAACGTGTCGGCGAGATCGACGACAGCGTGCCGCAGATGCCGCTCGCCGCAGATCTCGCGCGCTGGCAACGCAAGCTGAAGCTGAAGCCCGAGGCGCTCGACAGCGACATCGCGCTCGACCTGCGCAGCGAGGCGGGGCTCGCCAAGTCGCAGCTCCTGCATCGCCTCGCCCTGATCCAGGTGCCGTGGGGACGGTTGCAGGGATCGGGGCAGAGCCGCGGCACCTTTCGCGAGAACTGGCGGCTGCGCTGGGAGCCGGAATTCTCGGTTCGTCTCGTCGAGGCGCTGGTGCACGGCACCACCGTCGCGCAGGCCGCAGGCAATGCCGCCGTCACCCACGCGCAGGCGGCGACCTCGTTGAACACCGTCGCGGACATCGTGCGCGGCTGTCTCGAAGCGGGTCTGGGCGAGGCGGCCGAGACGACGATCGCGCTGCTGCAGCAGCGCTCGGCCGCGACAAGCGATGTTGCCGATCTCACCGAGGCCGTGCCGCCGCTCGCCGAAATCCTGCGCTACGGCACCGCGCGGGCGCTGCCGACCGAGGCGCTGCGCCTGCTGGTGACCAGCCTCGTCGAGGCGATCTGTGCCGGCCTCGTCTATGCCTGCCGCAACCTGCAGGCCGACGTCGCCGCCGATCTGCGCGGCAGGCTGGCGCGGCTCGACGTCGCGATCGGGCTGATCGAGGATCGCGGCCTGCGCGACGGCTGGAGCCGCGCGCTGCTGCACGTCGCCGCCGATGCGACGGCGCATCCGCTGGTGAAGGGCCTGGCGAGCCGCCTGCTGTACGATCAGGGCATCGTCTCACCGGAGCAGACCGCGCTGGCACTGTCGCGCGCGCTCTCCCACAGCGTGCCGACCCTGGAGGCCGGCGACTGGCTCGACGGGTTTCTGGGCCAGAGCGGCCAGCTGCTGCTGCACGACCAGATGCTGCGCCGGATCATCGACGGCTGGCTGGCTGCGATCGACGACGAGGCGTTCAACAACCTGCTGCCGGTGATGCGCCGTGCCTTCGCGAGCTTCGACCGCAACGAGCGGCGGCGCCTGCTCGACGAGCTGGCCAGGCAACGGCCGCTGGCGGCATCGGCGTCGATCGATGCCACGCCGTTGCAGCCGCTCGCGCCGCTGCCGTCCCGTGCGGCCGGGTTCGACGCCGCCCTGCCCTTGCTGCTGACGATCCTGGGCGCCGACCGGCCGATGAAGGGTTGATCGACATGAGCAGTGATGCAGATGCCGAGCGAAACCGCCGCTGGCGCCTCGTGCTCGGCGGCGACGACCAGGCCGGCCTGTCCGATCGCGATCGGCGGCTCGATGCGGCGCTGGCCGGACTCTATGACGCCGGCTCCGGCGGCAAGCGCGGCGGCAGCCGACGTGGCGGCCTCGGCGGATCGGCGCCGCGTGTCGCGAGCTGGCTCGGCGACATCAGGGAGTTCTTTCCCGCGCCGGTCGTACAGGTGATCCAGAAGGACGCGTTCGAACGGCTCGGCCTGAAGGAGATGCTGCTGCAGCCGGAGTTTCTCGCCGCCCTCGAAGCCGACGTGCATCTCGTCGCCGACCTGATGGCGCTGCGCGCGGTGATGCCGGAGAAGACCAAGGCGACGGCGCGCCAAGTCGTCGCCAAGGTGGTGAAGGAGCTGATGGAAAAGCTCGATGCCCGCACCACCGAGACGATCCGCGGCGCGGTCGACCGCCGCCGCCGCACCCGCCGTCCGCGCGCCGGCGACATCGACTGGCCGCGCACGATCGGCAAGAACCTGCGCCATTGGCAGGCCGAGCATCGCACCATCGTGCCGGAGACATTGATCGGGCACGCGCGCGCCGCGCGCCGGACCAATCTGGAGGAGGTGATCCTGTGCGTCGATCAGTCGGGCTCGATGGGCACCTCCGTCGTCTACTCCTCGATCTTCGCCGCGGTGCTGGCCTCGATCCCGGCGATCGCGATGAAGCTCGTGGTATTCGACACCAACATCATCGACCTCACCGAGGAGCTGACCGATCCGGTCGAGGTGCTGTTCTCGGTGCAGCTCGGCGGCGGCACCGACATCAACCAGGCGCTGGCCTATTGCGAGCGCCTGGTCCGCGAGCCCGCGCGCACGCACATGGTGCTGATCAGCGATCTCATCGAGGGCGGCATCGCCGAGCAGATGCTGGCCCGCGCCAAGGCGCTGGTCTCGTCGGGCGTCAACCTGATCGTGCTGCTCGCGCTCAACGACGATGGCCGGCCGGCCTACGACGCCAAGCATGCCGCGATCCTGGCCTCGCTCGGCTGCCCGGTGTTCGCCTGCACGCCGCACCAGTTTCCCGAGCTGATGGCAACCGCGCTGAAGCGCCAGGACATCTGGTCGTGGGCCGCAGCGCAGGACATCAAGCTGGTGCGGCCGGAGGACGGTGATCAGGGCGTGTGAATGAAGCGCCTGGTTCTCATCTGCATCCTGCAACTCGGGCGCTATGCGGTCCTGCCCGTGGTCGGTTTGGCCGGCGGATTGCTGGTCATCTGGCTGATGCTCCTCGACGACTCCACGAGGATTGCGCTCTCGGCCTGCCACACGGCATCATGCCGGCCATGAACGACGCAGCACAGCGCGCCCACCGCGGCATCGGCCATTCGACCAATCTCGTCGGGCGTCCCTCCGCGTGGCTGGCGAGCTGTGCCTTCAACGACAGCGCGGTGCCGCTGCACATCTGGGGCGTCACGGAGATGAACCCCAGCCTGTTCACGATGCTCGATCAGGCCGAACATCTCGCCGAAGCCGGCGAAGCCTTCACCACCTACATGATGGCGATGTTCGGCCTCGATCCTGAGCAACGCGCCACGACGTCCGGCGGCCAGCGGCGTTTCCGCTCGTCCTTCCTGCGGCTGATCCAGGGCTGGGGCTTCGACAGCAACGGCCCGGAAGGCGCCGTGCTCAAGGGCTGGGTCGAGAGCCGGTTCGGCCTCGGTCCGTCCTACCACAAGGAGATCATCGAACGCGTGGCAAGCCGGGCCTGGACGACCTATGTCCAGGAGAAGATGTCGAGCCGCTTCCACAACAATGCAATCTGGGTGCAACTCGATCTGCTGTTCGAATTCTGCCAATGGGCGATCCGCCGCTTCGCCTTTCCGGACGAGACGCATCTGACGCTGCATCGCGGCGTCAATTCGTTCGACGAGCATTGGATCGTGGAGCAAACGACACGGCGCGAGGCGGTGGTCCGGCTCAACAACCTCGTCTCGTTCTCCTCCGACCGCGACACTGCGGGCTGCTTCGGCGACATGATTCTCACCGCGAGGATTCCCGTCAGCAAGATCGTGTTCTTCAACGGCCTGCTGTCGTCACATGCGCTGAAGGGCGAAGGCGAATACCTCGTGATCGGCGGCGACTACCGCGTGAGCGTCGACTATGTGTGAGCAGGCTCCGCATGACGCGCCTGATGTCGAGGAACGCGCGCTGGCGGCCATTCCTGCGCGCTGGCGCGACAGGCTCGACCGCGACGTGACGGCGGACATTCACGTGCAGGTGTCCCGGCTGCTGGAGATTGCGCGCGCTTCGGGCCTGATGTCTTGGAGCAAGGGCATCCAGACGTCGCAGAGTGTGCCGGCCGTGGCGGATCCGCTCCGACCGATCGTCGTCTCAGCCACGGCCCTCAATCGTTCTTCGCCAGCACCTCGCGCAGCGCGTCCGTCAGCCGCGCAAGCTCCGTCTCCGAGCCGATCGTGATGCGCAGATAGTTCGCGATCCGCGGGGCGGTGAAATGGCGGACGAGCACTGCGCGCTGGCGCAAGGCTGCGGACAGCGCCTGGCCGGAATGGTCCGGATGCCGGGCGAAGACGAAATTGGCGCTGGACGGCAGCACCTCGAAGCCGAGACGAACCAGCGCAGCGGTGAGGTCGGCGCGGTTCTTCATGATGACCGAGCGCGCCTGCTGGAAGTGCGCCTCGTCCTCGATCGCGGCGATCGCGCCGGCCTGGGCGGGCCGGCCGAGCGGGTAGGAGTTGAAGCTGTCCTTGACCCGCGTCAGGCCCTCGATCAGCGCGGCATCGCCGATCGCGTAGCCGACGCGGAGTCCTGCGAGCGCGCGCGATTTCGACATCGTCTGCACCACCAGCAGGTTGGGGTAGTCGCGGATCAACGGAATCGCGGTCTCGGCGCCGAAATCGACATAGGCCTCGTCGATGACGACGGCCGCGTCGCGACGCGCCGCCGCGAGTCGCGCGATCTCGGCGCTCGGCAGCGCGATGCCCGTCGGTGCGTTCGGATTGGCGATGATCACCGGGCCGGGGCGACCGACATAATCGTCGATACGCACGCGCATCTCGGCATTGAGCGGAACGGTCGTGTAGTCGATGCCGAGCAGGCGACAATACACGGGATAGAAGCTGTAGGTCACGTCGGGGAACAGCAGCGGCGCGGGTTGCTTCAGGAGCGCCGCGAAGGTGTGCGCGAGCACCTCGTCCGAGCCGTTGCCGACGAACACCTGCTCCGGTGAGACCTTGTGATAGGCCGCGAGCGCCTCGCGCAGCTGCGTTGCCTGCGGATCCGGATACAGCCGCAAGGTGTCGGCAGCGGCCGCCCGTATGGCCTCGATCGCCTTGGGCGAGGGTCCGAACGGGCTCTCATTGGTGTTGAGCTTGACCAGGCCCGGGATCTGCGGCTGCTCGCCGGGCACATAGGGCGACAGCCCATGAACGAGCTCTGACCAGAAGCGACTCACGATTGTTCTCCTGCGCACCCGAGATCCGCCGATCGACGCATCGATCGGAAGCGATGGTCGTGCGAACTGAACGTGGTGTGGATCATCGGCAAATGGCGCGCCCGGAACGATTCGAACGTCCGACCCTCAGATTCGTAGTCTGATGCTCTATCCAGCTGAGCTACGGGCGCGTTTTTCGCATTTGGCAGGCTCCGGGCCAGGGGCCGGATCCCGGAAGGCCGGAGCGGCAAACGCCGGCAGGCCTCGCGAAGGGCCCCTGACTAACGGCTCGGAGACCGCTTGGCAAGGCTGGAGCGGGACATTTTGCGACCATTTTTCCGCAGACGCGCCGGCACGGTTTGGCATGGCCGGAGCGGACGGGCTCGTTCCGACACGCCAGGAGTTCCGGGCTCGACGCCTGCGGCATCGCCCGCCGGAATGGCAGGTGGGCCGGTCCGGTTCAGGCGCTGGCGCGCTCGGTCCAGAAGGTCTGCAGCTCGACAGGGCGGTCAGGGATCGTGATTCGGAAGGTGGCCCCCAGGGTCCCTTCGACCAGTTGGATGTCGCCATCATGGGCCCGGACCAATTCGGCCGCGATCGCAAGGCCCAGCCCCGAGCCGCCCGGACGACCGGCACCGCGGAAGGCCTCGAACAGGTGCTCTCGCACCTTCGCCGGGACACCGGGACCCGTGTCCGAGACCTCCAGGATCGCCACCCCGCCCTCGCGGCGGCCAGTGATGCGGATCTGGCGCACGCCGGCATCCGCCGCGAGACTGTCCAGGGCCTGGGCGGCATTGCGCACCAGGTTGAGCAGCACGCGGAACAGCTGGTCGGGATCGGCATCGATCTTCAGCCCGCGCTCGATCGCAGCGATCCAGGTGATCGAGGCATCCGGCGACAGGCCAGCGGTCTCCCGCACCTCCGCGACGACGGGCTCGACCACCACCATGCGGCGGTCCGGCGCCGGCTCCTGCACCTTGCCGTAGGACAAGGTCGACTGGCAGAACGCGATGGCGCGCTCCAGCGAGCGCATCAGCTTCGGCGCGAAGCGCTGCACCCGCGGATCTGGCACGCTGGCGAGCTGGTCCGACAGCAGCTGCGACGAGGCCAGCAGGTTGCGCAGATCGTGATTGATCTTGGACACGGCGAGGCCGAGCGCGGCGAGCCGGCTCTTCTGATGCAGCATCGAGACGAGGTCGCGCTGCATGTCGGCAAGCTCGCGCTCGGCGACGCCGATCTCGTCGGAACGCTGGCTCGGCACGATGATTCGCGCCACGCTCTCCGGATTTTCGTGGAAGCCGACGAGGCTCGCGGTGAGGCGCCGCATCGGCCGCACGAACAGGAAATGCAGAGCAAGATAGACCAGCGCCGCGGTCAGCACCGCGAGCAGCAGCGACACGCCGAGCAGGTTGCGCGAGAACCGGTACATCGCCTTGCGCAGCGGCTTCTCGTCGGTGACCACCTCGATGAACTGGGCCCGGCCCGGCGCCGGCCCGATCACGCGCATGGTGTGATCGCCGGTCTCCGTCATCATCGTCAGCGAGTTCACGATCGACGACCACGCCGTCATGTCGCGCATGTCGAAGTCGTGGTCGATCGAGGCGGGCAGGTCGGCGCTCGCGAGCAGACGGCGCTGCTGGCCCATCTTGATGGCGACGCCGCGCGCGTTGATGGAGGTGAGGATCTGCCGCGCCAGCGAATCCGGCACCATGCCGGACGGTGCGGCGTCGAGCACCAGCGCAGCGGTATTGGCGGCCGCCAGGCGGTCGTTGAGCCGGTTGGTCCAGAAATTGGCGATCGCCGGCACGTAGATCAGCACCTCCGCGATCATCACCAGCGGAATGGTCAACAGCAGCAGCTTTCCAGACAAGCCGAGCCGGCGCGACCGTTTCGGTCGCAGACGCTCCAGGATTGGCTGGTTGTCGCTCTCGGTCACGTATCGCCCTTGTAAGAGACACCCCCACCCTTACGGGACCGCAAGATGGGACTGCACCGGAGTCCGGTCAAATTACGGATCGCTCATGTTCCGGTTTCCAAATCGTTCATAATGGAACCCAAAACTGCACGATCTCTGACATCTTCAACCCCGCCGCGCCGAGGCTATTCTTGCCTTCGTCTTGTGCGCAGGGTCTTGCGTTCTCGTCCTGCCTCGTGTCGTTCGCGACGCTGACCCGCGGCTGGTGACGAAGGTCTTTACGAGATCTCGGCGTCGTCGATCCCTGCACCGCCTATGACGCCTTGCCGCGATTGACGAAGGCGGGACGCTCCCTTATAAGCCGCGCCAACCGTCCGCGATGACCCGGCTCGCCCGGGAGCGGCTCGATTTCAGGGCCGGCAGCGGTCCATTTCGGGCCCGGAAGCATCACCGGACATCAATCGACATTTCAAGCAGGCAAGTTGTCAACTGGCAAATTGCCCGTCAGCGGAGAACGACCCGTGAAGCGGACTTATCAACCCAGCAAACTGGTGCGCAAGCGCCGTCACGGCTTCCGCGCCCGTCTCGCCACCACCGGCGGCCGCAAGGTCCTTGCCGCGCGTCGCGCCCGGGGCCGCAAGCGTCTCAGCGCCTGAAGCCAGGGCGTCTGTCCCGGAGATTTCCATCATGGATCGGCTACGGCAGCGGGCGGACTTCCTCGCCGTTGCCGATGGCGTGCGGGCGAACAGCCCTGCCTTCGTGGTCCAGCGCCGGGAACGGCCGGACCAGGGCCCGGTCCGGATCGGCTTTACCGTCACCAAGAAGAATGGCACCGCCACGGAGCGTAATCGCATCCGTCGGCGGTTGCGCGAGCTTGTGAAACGGCTCGATCCCTTGTCGATGCGGCCGCACAGTGACTACGTGCTGGTCGGCCGGCGGGATGCCCTGTCACGCGATTTCCAGACCATGCTCGCCGACCTCCAGGCGACGCTCCGCCGCCTCGACCGGCCGCAGGCCAAGCCGCAGCCGCGCAAGCTGAACCAGCAGAACGCTTCCGCTCCGGACGCGCATTCCCGCAAACCGGATTGAACGACGAGACGATAAGAAAACGATGACCGACAATCGCAACACCATCCTCGCCGTCATTCTATCCGGCCTCGTGCTGATCCTGTGGCAGGTCTTCTACAACGGCCCGCAGATGGAGAAGCAGCGCGCGCAGGCGCAGATGCAGGCCGAGCTCGCCAAGAAGCAGGCGCCGGCAACCCAGCCCGACAGCGCCGCGCCGTCAGCCACCCCGCAGCCGGGCGCGACCGCGACCGGCAGCCCGAGCGCGCCGGGCGGCGCCGTGACCAGCACCGGCGTGATGCCGCGCGACACCGCCATCGCCGCCACGCCGCGCGTCAAGATCGACACGCCGCGGCTGACCGGCAGCATCTCGCTCAAGGGCGCGCGGATCGACGATCTGGCCTTCGTGCAGTACCGCGAGACGGTCGATCCGAAATCGCCGGCGATCGTGCTGTTCTCGCCGTCCAACACCGCCGAACCCTATTACGCCGAGTTCGGCTGGGTGAACGCCGCCGGCGCCAAGGTGCAGGTGCCCGACCAGAACACGGTCTGGCAGCAGGACGGCTCGAATGCGCTGACGCCGTCGACCCCGGTGAAGCTGACCACCACCAACGGCGACGGCCTGACTTTCCAGCGCACCATTTCCGTCGACGACCACTATCTCTTCACCATCAAGGATGACGTCACCAATGCCGGCAACGCGCCGGTGACGCTGTATCCCTACGGCCTGATCTCGCGCCACGGCACGCCGCACGTGTCCGGCTACTACATCCTGCACGAAGGCCTGATCGGCTATCTCGGCGAGAAGGGCCTGCAGGAATTCACCTACAAGAAGATGGACGACGAGAAGGCGGCGAAGTTCGACGTCACCAATGGCTGGCTCGGCATCACCGACAAATATTGGGCGGCGGCGCTGCTGCCCATGACGGATGCCCGCCTGCAGGCGAACTATTCGTCGAAGCTGGTCGACAACCAGCATCGCTACCAGACGGACTATGTCGAGACCCCGCAGACGGTGCCGGCCGGCGGCTCGACCAGCGTCTCCACGCGGCTGTTCGCCGGCGCCAAGGAGGCCGGCGTCGTCGGCATCAATTTCCCGATCGGCGGCCTTGGCGGCTACAATCAGAAGCTCGCGCTCAACCATTTCGATCTGCTGATCGACTGGGGCTGGTTCTACTTCCTGACCAAGCCGATGTTCCTGGCGCTCGACTTCTTCTTCCGCTTCTTCGGCAATTTCGGCATCTCGATCCTGCTGGTGACGGTGCTGGTGAAGCTCCTGTTCTTCCCGCTCGCCAACAAGTCCTATGCCTCGATGGCGAAGATGAAGGCGATCCAGCCGCAGCTCCAGGCGCTCAAGGAGCGCTATCCGGACGACCGGATGAAGCAGCAGCAGGAAATGATGGAGATCTACAAGAAGGAGAAGATCAACCCGGTCGCCGGCTGTCTTCCGGTCGTGCTGCAGATCCCGGTGTTCTTCTCGCTCTACAAGGTGCTTTTCGTCACCATCGAGATGCGGCATGCGCCGTTCTATGGCTGGATCAAGGACCTCTCGGCGCCGGATCCGACCAATCTGTTCACGCTGTTCGGGCTGCTGCATTTCGATCCGACCCAGCTGCCGGTGTTCGGCCATTACCTCGCGCTCGGCATCTGGCCGATCATCATGGGCATCACGATGTGGTTCCAGATGAAGCTGAACCCGACGCCGCCCGATCCGACCCAGGCGATGATCTTCAACTGGATGCCGCTGATCTTCACCTTCATGCTCGCGGGCTTCCCGGCCGGTCTCGTGATCTACTGGGCCTGGAACAACACGCTGTCGGTGCTGCAGCAGAGTTTCATCATGCGCCGCAATGGCGTGAAAGTGGAGTTGTTCGACAACATCCGCGGCACGTTTAAAAAAAAAGCGGCGTGACGACTAAGGCGGCGTGAGAAAGTCGGCGGCGCCGGTGGCGGCCGTCATTGCGAGGAGCGCAGCGACGAAGCAATCTAGAATCCTTGCTCAGCCCTGGATTGCTTCGCTTCGCTCGCAATGACGAGGCGAGAGCGTTTCATGACCACCAGCGCCGATGCGGATGAGCGGCTGATCGAAAAGGGCCGCAAGCTGTTCGCGCAGGCATGGCGGTTCACCCATGCCTCGCCGTCGATCGAAAGCCTGCCGCCGATGGGGGCGATCGAGGTCGCTTTCGCCGGCCGCTCCAATGTCGGCAAATCCAGCCTGATCAACGCGCTGACCGGCCAGAACGCGCTGGCGCGCACCTCGCATACGCCGGGCCGCACCCAGGAGCTGATCTTCTTCGAGGGGCCCGAGCATGCGCCGCTGCGGCTGGTCGACATGCCCGGCTATGGCTATGCCGCCGCGGCGAAGACCAAGGTCGCGTCCTGGACCGAGCTGATCCACAAATTCCTGCTCGGCCGCGCCTCGCTCGCCCGCGTCTATGTGCTGATCGATGCCCGTCATGGGCTGAAGGAAGTCGATCAGGAGATCCTCAAGACGCTGGACCGGTCCGCCGTCAGCTATCAGCTCGTCCTGACCAAGGCCGATCAGATCAAGCCGGCCGAGCTCGCAAGCCGGATCGCCGAGACCGAAGCCGCGCTCGCCAAGCATCCGGCGGCGTTCCCGCAGGTGCTGGCGACGTCGTCACGATCCGGCACCGGCATGCCGGAGCTGCGCGCCGCCATGGTGCGGCTGCTGGAAGAGCGGAGCACATGATGACGCCGTGGCGAATCCTGGTCGCAATGGCCGGGCTGATGGGCGCCGCCGGCGTCGCGCTGGCGGCCAAGGCCGCGCACGATCCCGATGCATCCCGGCTCGCGACCGCCTCGACCATGCTGCTGTTCCATGCCTGCGCCCTGCTCGGCACCATCGCGCTGGCCGAACGCGGCGTCGTCGCGAGGCGCATCGGCCTGGCCACGGCGATCGGCTTCGTGCTCGGCCCAGCCCTGTTCGCGGGCGACCTCCTGATGCGGCAGTTCACCGGCGACCGGCTGTTTCCGTTCGCAGCACCGATCGGCGGCAGCCTGCAGATCGCGAGCTGGCTCGCACTCGCGGTCTGCGCGCTGTGGCCGCGGCGGGCCTGATCCGGCGCTTTGCGCCGCGGGCTCCAATCGGCTAGAACGCGGCGCGACGCCCCTGACAGCCGAGACCTCCCAGACATGACCGACGCGACCACCATCAGCCCGCTCGATCAGGCCCGCATCCTGTCCGAAGCACTCCCGCACATGCAGGAGTATGACGACGAAACCATCGTCATCAAATATGGCGGCCACGCCATGGGTGACGAGGACACCGCGAAGGCGTTTGCGCGCGACATCGTGCTGCTCGAGCAGACCGCGATCAACCCGGTGGTGGTGCATGGCGGCGGGCCGCAGATCGCGACCATGCTCAAGCGCCTCGGCATCGTCTCGGAATTCGCGGCCGGCCTGCGCATCACCGATGCCGCGACCATCGAGATCGTCGAGATGGTGCTGGCCGGCTCGATCAACAAGCAGCTGGTCGGTTACATCAACGAGGCTGGCGGCAAGGCCGTCGGGCTGTGCGGCAAGGACGGCAACATGGTGCGCGCGGTCAAGGCGACCCGCACCATGGTCGATCCCGACAGCCACATCGAGAAGGTGGTCGATCTCGGCTTCGTCGGCGAGCCGGACAAGGTCGATCTCACGCTGCTGAACCAGCTGATCGGCTACGAGCTGATCCCGGTGCTGGCGCCGCTCGCGACCTCGAAGGAGGGCCAGACCTTCAACGTCAATGCCGACACCTTCGCCGGCGCCGTCGCCGGCGCGCTGAAGGCCAAGCGGCTGCTGCTGCTGACCGACGTGCCCGGCGTGCTCGACAAGTCGAAGAAGCTGATCCCGGAAATCTCGATCAAGGACGCGCGCAAGCTGATCGCCGACGGCACCATCTCCGGCGGTATGATCCCCAAGGTCGAGACCTGCATCTACGCGCTCGAGCAGGGCGTGCAGGGCGTCGTCATCCTCGACGGCAAGGTGTCGCACGCGGTGCTGCTCGAGCTGTTCACCAACCAGGGCACGGGCACGCTGATCCACAAGTGATGGGCACGGCCGCCACCACATTAAAGGTCGTCATGCCCGGGCTTGACCCGCCTGCGCGGCCGAAGCCGCTTCGGCGCGGCGAAGGCCCGGGCATCCACGCCTTACTCTCTGGTGCTCGCAAAAAGATGGATGGCCGGGTCAAGCCCGGCCATGACGGCGGAGAGGGAGGTGGACGAGCGAAGTCCATCCTGGCGCGCGCTTTACTTGCCCTAACGGTCCTCCTTCCGCTCCTCGCCTTCACCACCCCTGCCCGCGCCGACCTCAAGCTCTGCAATCGCATGAGCTACGTTGTGGAGGCCGCAATCGGCATCGACGAGAAGGCGGCGACCGCAACGCGCGGCTGGTTCCGGCTCGATCCGGCGACCTGCCGCGTGGTGCTGCAGGGGACGCTGACGGCGGACCGCATCCTCCTCCATGCGCGCGCGCTCAGCCTGTATGGCGCGTCGCCGCTCGCCGAGAACGGCAACGACCAGCTGTGCGTGGCGCCCGACAATTTCGTCATCGCCGCCGCCCGGCAGTGCCGCACCGGGCAGACGCCGGCGGCCTTCACACAGGTCACGCCGAGCAAGACCGATGACGGCACCCTGATCGCCTATCTCGCCGAGAGCGCCGAATATGACGACGAGCAGGCGCGGCTCGCCGGCATCCAGCGGCTGCTCGGCATCGCCGGCTATGACGCCTCACCGATCGACGGCGTCGACGGACCGAAGACGCAGGCCGCGCTCGCCGCCTTTCTGAAGAGCCGAGGCCTGTCCTCCGATGTCGTCTCGCAGCCGACGTTCTTCGCCACGATGGTGGACGCGGTACAGACACCGTCGCCGACCGGCCTGACCTGGTGCAACGACACACCTCACAAGGTGATGGCCGCGGTCGGCACCGACGACGGCCGGACTGTCGTCAGCCGCGGCTGGTACCGCATCGATGCCGGCAAGTGCCTGCATCCCGACATCACCGGACAGCCGAAGAAGGTCTACAGCTTCGCCGAGGCAGTCGACGATGAGAACCGCACCATCAAGCTGAAGAACAAGCCGCTGAACTGGGGCGGCCTGGTGCAGCTCTGCACCCGCGAGAACAAGTTCGAGACCTCCGAGCAGGGCGACTGCCCGAGCCGCGGCTTCGCGGCCACCGGCTTCACTTCGGTCGACATCACCCGCGGCGGCAAGACGCTGCGGTTTGCGTTGCCGTGATGGACGCATCGATGAGTCCCGGGATACCGCAACAAATTCCGCCGTCATCCCGGCGAACGCCGGGATCCATAGCCACCGGCCGTGGTTTGGGCCGCCAGCGTCAGCCATCCTGCCTCAAGACAGATCACGCGGTATGGGTCCCGGCGTTCGCCGGGACGACAGCGGAATATGCCGCGCCACTGTGGCCGAATGAACCCACGCATGATGGACCGAGGCACACATGACAAAGTCCCCCCGCGCCTTCGATCACGTCGACACCTGGGTGTTCGATCTCGACAACACGCTGTATCCGCATCACGTCAATCTGTGGCAGCAGGTCGATGCCAGGATCGGCGAATTCGTGTCCAACTGGCTCAAGGTCGATGCGGACGAAGCGCGCCGCATCCAGAAGGACTACTACCGCCGCTACGGCACCACGATGCGCGGCATGATGACCGAGCACGGCGTGCATGCCGACGACTTCCTGGCCTACGTGCACAAGATCGACCATTCGCCGCTGGAGCCGAACTCGGCGATGGGCGCGGCGATCGAGCGACTGCCCGGACGCAAGCTGATCCTGACCAACGGCTCGGTGGACCATGTCGGCGCGGTGCTGAGCCGGCTCGGCATCGCAGACCATTTCCATGGCGTGTTCGACATCATCGCCGCCGAATTGACACCGAAGCCCGCGCGCGAGACCTATGACAAATTCGTCCGGCTGCACGATGTCGATCCGACGCGCTCCGCAATGTTCGAGGACCTCTCCCGCAACCTCGTCGTCCCGCACGACCTCGGCATGACCACGGTGCTCGTCGTACCGGACGGCACCAAGGAGGTGGTGCGCGAGGATTGGGAGCTGTCGGGCCGCGATGATCCGCATGTGGATCATGTGACGGACGATCTGACCGGGTTCTTGCAGCGGCTGGTGAAGGCCTAACCCTCGCTGTCGTCCGGACAAGCGAAGCCGCCGGCGGTCCTGAGGTGCGATGGGCGTCCGACAAACTCAGTGTCGTCCCGGGCTTGACCCGGGACCCATAACCACCGGCGGATGTGTGGGCACGCAAGTGGCTAAGGATGTGCCCAACACGTCTCCCTGTGGTTATGGGTCCCGGATCGGCGCTCGCGATATAAAGTCGTCTCAATAGCGACAGCCGGGCGCTCCGCTTGTCCGGGACGACGCCGGTGGGTGCCTTGACTCCCTTACCCCAAACCCGGAAAAAGCCGCCCTGCCCCCAGCTTCTACAAGTCTATCCCGGTCGGCCCGGGACCAAGCGAGGATCGACCGATGTCACTGTCCGCCCTGGAATCCACCATCAACAGCGCCTTCGATGCCCGTGATGGCGTCTCGACCACGACCAAGGGCGAGGTCCGCGACGCCGTGGAGAGCGCGCTGGAGCTGCTCGACAAGGGCGAGGCCCGGGTCGCCGAGCGGGGCACGGACGGCAAGTGGAGCGTCAACCAGTGGCTCAAGAAGGCGGTGCTGCTGTCGTTCCGCCTCAACGACATGAGCGTGGTCCCCGGCGGCCCCGGCCAGGCGTCGTGGTGGGACAAGGTGCCGTCGAAGTTCGAGGGCTGGGGCGAGAACCGTTTCCGTGACGCCGGCTTCCGCGCCGTGCCCGGCGCGATCGTGCGCCGCTCGGCCTTCATCGCCAAGAACGTCGTGCTGATGCCGTCCTTCGTCAATCTCGGCGCCTATGTCGACGAGGCGACCATGGTCGACACCTGGTCGACGGTTGGCTCCTGCGCCCAGATCGGCAAGCGCGTGCACATTTCCGGCGGCGTCGGCATCGGCGGCGTGCTGGAGCCGCTGCAGGCCGGTCCCGTGATCATCGAGGATGACTGCTTCATCGGCGCGCGCTCCGAGGTTGCCGAGGGCGTGGTCGTGCGCAAGGGCGCGGTGCTGTCGATGGGCGTGTTCCTGGGCGCCTCGACCAAGATCGTCGACCGCGAGACCGGCGAGGTTTTCGTCGGCGAGGTGCCGGAATATGCCGTCGTGGTGCCGGGCGCGCTGCCGGGCAAGCCGATGAAGAACGGCCAGATCGGCCCGTCCACCGCCTGCGCCGTCATCGTCAAACGCGTCGACGAGCGCACCCGCTCCAAGACCTCGATCAACGAGCTGTTGCGCGACTGATCGTCCACGTCCGGGCGGCCGCACTAGCCGCCGCCCGAACGCCCATGTTAAGCGAGGGCATGACCGATGCCCTCACCATCACCCGCGACCTGATCCGCTGTCCCTCCGTGACCCCCGCCGATGCCGGGGCGCTCGGCGTGCTCGAGGACCTGCTGAAGCAAGCCGGCTTCCAGACCCATCGCGTGACCTTCTCGGAAGCGGGCACCGCCGACGTCGACAATCTCTACGCCCGGATCGGCACCGAGGGGCCGCACATCACGTTCGCCGGCCACACCGACGTGGTGCCGCCCGGCGACGAGGCTGCGTGGAGCCTTGGCGCATTCTCCGGCGAGGTCAAGGACGGCTACATCTATGGCCGTGGCGCCGTCGACATGAAAGGCGGCATCGCCTGCAGCGTGGCGGCTGCACTCGACTATCTGCACGACAATGGTGGACGGCCGAAGGGCTCGATCTCGTTCCTGATCACCGGCGACGAGGAGGACGTCTCGATCAACGGCACCATCAAGCTGTTGAAATGGGCGGCCGAGCGCGGCGAGCGCTTCGACCATTGCGTGCTCGGCGAGCCGTCGAATCAAGAAGTCATGGGCGACTGCATCAAGATCGGCCGCCGCGGCTCGCAGTCCGGCACCCTGATCGTCGAGGGCAAGCAGGGCCACGTCGCCTACCCGCACCGCGCCTCCAACCCGGTCCCGGATATCTCGCGCCTGATCGTCGCGCTTTCGGACGAGCCGCTCGACCATGGCAGCGCGCAATTCCAGCCGTCGAACCTCGAATTCACCACGGTCGACGTCGGCAACACCGCGACCAATGTCATCGCGGGACTGGCGCGGGCGAAGTTCAACATCCGCTACAACGACTGCCATACGCAGGAGTCGCTGCGCGCGCTGATCGAGCAGCGGCTGGCCAAGGCTTGCGGCAACCGCATCCGCGCCCGCATCGACTGGATGCCGTCGAACTCCAACGTGTTCCTGACCAAGCCCGGACCGTTCACCGACCTCGCGGTTGCCGCGATCGAGAGCGTGACGGGCCGCAAGCCCGAGCTATCGACCACCGGCGGCACCTCGGACGCGCGCTTCATCTCGAGCTACTGCCCGGTGATCGAGTTCGGCCTGGTCGGCCAGACCATGCACCAGATCGACGAGCGCGCCTCGGTCGCCGACATCGCCACCCTGACGAAGATCTATCGCGGCATTCTCGATCGCTACTTCGCGTGAGCGGCGTGCCGCTCCGATCAGGCGGCCTTCACCTCCGCCAGGAACTGATCGACCTCGCGGCGCAAATCCGTCGCCTGGCCGGCTAGGCTGGCAGCAGAATCGAGCAGTGAGCGCGCCGAGCCGCGGGTTTCGGCTGCGGCCGCGCTGACCAGCGCAATCGACGACGAGACGTCGTTGGTACCGCTCGCCGTCTGCTGCACGCTGCGGGCGATCTCGCGTGTCGTAGCGCTCTGCTCGGCCACGGCCGTCGCGACAGCTCCCGTGACGCCGCTGATCGTATTCACCACGGCTGCGATCTTCTCGATTGCGGCGACCGTGCTGCCGGTCTCGTCCTGAATCGCGGCGATCTGGCTCTCGATCTCTTCGGTAGCCTTGCTGGTCTGCGACGCCAGGCTCTTCACCTCGGATGCGACGACGGCAAAACCCTTGCCGGCCTCGCCTGCGCGCGCCGACTCGATCGTGGCATTGAGCGCCAGCAGATTGGTCTGCGAGGCGATGGCGCGGATGAGCTGGACGACGTCGCCGATGCGTGTCGCGCTGCCGGCCAGCGTGCGGACCTTGTCGGTGGTGTCGAGCGCCTGGCTGGTCGCGTTGGAGGATTCCGACGCGGCTTCCGCGATCTGCCGGGTGATCTCCTTCATCGAGGCGTCGAGCTCCTCGGAGGCCGCCGCGACTGTGTTGACGCCGGAGGTTGCCTGCGCCGCCGCATCGGCCACGGCGGTGGCACGTGATGCCGTGGTGCTGGCGGAGCCGTCGAGGGTCTCGGCCGAGAGTTTCAGGCCACTGGCGGCGTCGCTCAACCGGCCGCAGAGCGTGTCGATGACGTCGCCGAAGCGGCGGGTGAGCGCCTCGATCTTTTGCCGCCGCGCATCGCGCCGCGCCTCGGCATCAGCACCCTGCAACGCCAGCCGATCGGCCTCGGCCGACTTCTCCTGCAGAACGCCGATGGCGTGGGCGAGCGTACCGACCTCGTCGGTGCGGTCGCGGTAGGCGATTTCCACGTCGCGCGCGCCGCTGGCGATGCGCCCGATCAGCTCGGTCAGGTTGGACAGAGGCTTGATGACCCGAGCGTTGAACCAGAGTGTTCCGAGCGCAGCGGCGGCAATGTTGACGACGAGCAGAATGAGCGCCAGCACGAAGCGGAGCTGGGCGTCGCCGATCGCGGCCTCGCTCTGGCGCAGCGCCTCGGTCAGCGCGGCATCACGCAGCGGCAGGATGGTGTCGAGGATCGGAAACAGCGACCGCAGGAATTGATCGGGGTCGAGCTCGAGCACCTTGCCGCGATTCGGCGCCACCTGCGACGTATACAGCTCGCCGCCGCGCGCCCAATAGCCGTTTTCCACCCCGGTCATCGCTGCGAAGATCGGCTTCTGATCGATCTCGGCAGCGGCAAGCTTAGCCGTCGCCCAGATCCGCTCAATGCGTCCCTTGAACGCGGCGAGCGCCTCGGCCGGCTCGCCGGCCATCGGCTGCTTGGTGGCGATCATGCGAATGAGCGTCGTGGTGGCGCGGCCGGCCCAATCGCGCAGATCCCATCCGATCACGGCGAGCCGTGCGGCTTGGCCGACGGCGGGGTTGGCCGCATTGATCCGGCGCACGATCACCTCGACATGGCTGCCGGTGGCTTCCTGGACCGTGAACATCTGCGGCACGTAGTCGCGGACGACGGCCTCCGACCGGGACGCCTTGGGCTCGGCCACGGCATCGAGCGCCGCGCCGCGCAGCGTGCGCAGCTTCTGCTCGATCGAATCGAGCGCTGCGACGTCCTCGCGAAGCTGCGC
The DNA here is from genome assembly GCF_051168135.1 of Bradyrhizobium sp. HKCCYLRH2060. Taxonomy (NCBI): domain Bacteria; kingdom Pseudomonadati; phylum Pseudomonadota; class Alphaproteobacteria; order Hyphomicrobiales; family Nitrobacteraceae; genus Bradyrhizobium; species Bradyrhizobium sp. HKCCYLRH2060. Next base: position 222,924 of record NZ_JBNPUK010000006.1, on the reverse strand, counting down.
CAGGCTGCGCGCCTTGGCGAGCGCCTCATCGGAGCCGCCGGTGATCTTCTTGAGCCCCGCGAGCTCCTCCGCCGTCGCCGGGTTGGCCGATGCCAGTCGCGGATTGATCCAGGCGCGCTCCACATTGAGCTTTTCCGGGAGCCGCAGCATGGCGGCCAGCAGTTGCGCATCGGCGCCCGCGGTCCGGGCCGCTTGCAGCGAGGTCAGCTGCTGCCAGGCGAACAGCACGGTGGCGAGCAGGCCGATGACGGCCCCGAGCAGCAGAGAGAGCAGGAAGACTTGACGAATGCGCACGATCGACCTCGCTGGAGAGCAGCCTGAGGTCCGGATAGCAGGGAGGGATTCAATTTGAAGTTAATGAGGCCTATCGCGCAACTCGAAGCAGCAACTAATTAGGACAGCCTCTCGTCGCGGTACGCGACGGGCCGGGTTCCACGCGGGAACGACCTCAATAGTCGACCTTCACGAGATAGAGCCCTTCCGGTGGCGCGACGACGCCACAGGCGGCGCGATTGCGCGCGGCGAGCGCGGCGGCGAGATCATCTGCGGTCCAGCGGCCCTGCCCGACCCACACCAGCGAGCCGACCATCGAGCGCACCTGGCTATGCAGATAGGAGCGCGCGGAGGTGAGGATGGTGATCGCATCGCCGTCCCTCACGACATCGAGTTGATCGAGCGTCTTCTCCGGCGATTTCGCCTGACATTCCGTATCGCGGAAGGTCGTGAAATCATGCTTGCCGAGCAGCCGCTGCGCCGCCGCATGCATCGCCTCCGAATCCAGCCGCTGCGGCACGCGCCAGACGCGGCCGACCTCGAGCGCAAGATTGGAGCGGCGATTGACGATGCGATAGCGGTAGTGCCGCTTCCGCGCGGAGAACCGCGCTTCGAAGCTGTCGGGCACGATCTCGGCATGGAGCACCGCAACCGGGTTCGGCCGCAGATGCGCGTTGAGTGCGTCGCGCAGCTTGTCGGGGCGGAACTCCTTGGCGATGTCGCAATGCGCGACCTGCCCCATGGCGTGGACGCCGGCGTCGGTACGGCCAGAACCGTGCACGCGCGTCGGCACGCCGCAGGTCGCCTGCACCGCCGCTTCCAGCGCGCCCTGCACCGACGGCAAGGTCGCCTGCAGCTGCCAGCCGCAGAACGGCGCGCCGTCATATTCGATGGTGAGCTTGTAGCGGGGCATCGCCTCGATCGCGTTTGGCCGTCATTGCCGGGCTTGACCCGGCAATCCATCCATGGACGAAGCTTGTTCGCGAGATGGATGCGCGGGTCAAGCCCGCGCATGACGAGCTGAATTGGTCAGCCGAAGCGCCGGCCCGGCGCGACGGGCGTGCCGCGCAGGAAATCCGCGGCTTTCATCGGGCCCTTGCCGGCGCGCTGCAGCTCGGTCACGCGGATGGCGCCGTCGGCGCAGGCGATGGTGAGCTGCTCGTCGAGCACGGCGCCCGGCTCGCCCCGGCCGTCGGCGAGCGCGCAGCGCAGGATCTTCAAACGCGCCGCCTCGCCATCGAGCATGACCTCGCTCCAGGCGCCGGGGAACGGCGACAGGCCGTGGATGTGACGCAGCACCGTATGCGCCGGCTTCGTCCAGTCGATCCGCGCCTCGGCCTTCTCGATCTTGGCCGCATAGGTCACGCCGTCCTCGGCCTGCTTCGTCAACGTCAGCCCGCCGCGCTCCAGCGCGGCCATCGCCCGCACCATCAGGTCGGCGCCGATGCGCGACAGGCGATCGTGCAGGTCGGACGCCGTCATCGCGTCAGTGATGGGCAGACGCTCGGCCATCGCGACGTCGCCGGTGTCGAGACCGACATCCATCTTCATGACCATCACGCCGCTTTCGGCGTCCCCTGCCATGATGGCACGGTTGATCGGCGCGGCGCCGCGCCAGCGCGGCAGCAGCGAGGCGTGGAGGTTGTAGCAGCCGAGTTTCGGTGCATCGAGAATCGCCTGCGGCAGGATCATGCCATAGGCGACGACGACGGCGGCGTCGGCCTGGTGGGCGCGGAACGCAGCCAGCGCGTCCTCGGTCTTCAGCGTCTTCGGCGTGAGCACGGGAATGCCGAGCCGCCGCGCCTCGGTCTCGATCGGAGTCGGGACCAAGGCCAAGCCACGGCGGCCACCGGGCTTCGGCGCGCGCGTGTAGACGGCCACGATCTCGTGGCCGTGGCCGGCGAGCTCGAGCAGGGTCGGCACGGCGAAATCCGGCGTGCCCATGAAGATCAGGCGAAGCGGCATCTGGTGCGCCCCCGAGGCTTCGTCCTGCCGTCATTGGCCGGGCTCGTCCCGGCCATCCAGGTCGCAATGCCAACGCGAGAGGCAAGACGTGGATGCCCGGATCAAGCCCAGGCATGACGGAGGAGAGAGTTGATCGTTACTCGCCGGCGCGCTTGGCGGCCTTGGCGAATTTCTTGATGACGCGGTCGCGCTTGAGCTTCGACAGATAGTCGATGAACAGCACGCCGTTGAGATGGTCGATCTCGTGCTGGATGCAGGTGGCGTAGAGCCCCTCGGCATCCTCCTCGCGGACCAGCCCGTCGAGATCGGTGAAGCGCACGCGCACGCGCGCCGGCCGCTCGACCTCCTCGTAATATTCGGGGATCGACAGGCAGCCTTCCTCGTAGACCGACAGCTCGTCCGACTTGGCAACGATCTCCGGATTGATGAAGACGCGCGGCTCGCGCTTGCCTTCCCCATTCGCGTCGGGCTTTGCCAGATCCATGGTGATGACGCGCAGCGGCTGCGCGACCTGAATCGCAGCGAGCCCGATCCCCGGCGCGTCGTACATGGTCTGAAACATGTCGTCGACCAGCTGCCGGATCTCCGGCGTGACCTTCTCGACCGGCTTGGACACCAGCCGCAACTGCCGGTCCGGCAGGATGATGATTTCTCTAAGGGACATGGCGCGCGATTTAAGCCCCGGAACAGGCGCGGTCAATGTGATGGCTCGCAGTTAAGACTTCGCTAACCATGAATTTCAACGCCTCGTTAACCATGAATCTTTACCCGGCCTTAACCATAAATGTTCTCTCTTCGTTCGCGATGTCTTGCGAATCGGATAGACGGGGGTGATGACCGCCAGCCAGTCCCTCAATCCTGTCGTCGTCATGATCGGCGATCTGCCGGTGCGCGCCAGCGACGCGCTGATCGGGTTTGGCGTGCTGGTTCTGCTCCTGCTGCTGATGATCGTCGCGGCCGTGGTGCGCTCCGGCCGGCGCGGCGCCGAGCTCGCGGCCCAGCAGGCGATACGCGCCGATGAGATCGAACAGCGGTTCGGCGAGATGATCCGGGTGCAGAGCGAGGCCTCCGGCCGGGTCGACGCGATGGCGCAGCTGCTTGCCGGGCGGCAGGTGGACCTGGCGCGCAGCGTCAACGAGCGGCTCGACGCCGTCACCCATCGCGTCGGCCAATCGATGGAGCAGACCACGCGCCACACCATGGATTCCTTGCGCGTGCTGCACGAGCGGCTCGGCATCATCGACAACGCGCATCGCGATCTCAGCGAGCTCACGACACAGGTCACGACCTTGCGCGACGTGCTCGCCAACAAGCAGTCGCGTGGCGCATTCGGACAGGCGCGCATGGAGGCGATCGTCCAGGACGGGCTGCCGAAGGGCAGCTACGCCTTCCAGTACACGCTCGTCAGCGGCAAGCGGCCGGACTGCGTCGTGTTCCTGCCCGACACCAGGCCGCTGTGCATCGACGCGAAGTTTCCGCTGGAAGCCGTGACCGCGTTGCATGATGCCGAAACCGAAGAGGAGAAGCGCGCCGCCGCGCAGCGGCTGCGCACCGACGTGCTGCGCCACGTCAACGACATCGCCGAGAAGTACCTCGTGGTCGGCGAGACGCAGGACACGGCGCTGATGTTCGTGCCGTCGGAATCGGTCTACGCCGAGATCCATGACGGCTTCGACGACGTCATCCAGAGAGCCTATCGCGCCCGTGTCGTGCTGGTGTCGCCGTCGCTGCTGATGCTCGCGATCCAGGTCATGCAGCAGATCATGAAGGATGCGCGCATCCGCGACGCCGCCGACCAGATCCGCAACGAGGTGATCCATTTGGGCGACGACCTCGGCCGCCTGCGCGAGCGCGTGCTCAAGCTGCAGAAGCATTTTGGCGATGTCGGCGAGGACATCCGCCAGATCCTCATCTCCGCCGACAAGATCGAGAAGCGCGCCGCGCGGATCGAGGAGCTCGATTTCAGCAAGCCGGATGCGCCGGCGGACTCTCCGCGCATTGCGCCGGGCGCGGGCGCGACGCCGGACCTGTTTCCGCTGGCGGGGCGGATGCAGGCGGGGGAATGACCGCAGCGTCGCGAAAGCTGTCCAGATCTGCTACCACCCACCGATGACCGCACCTGACGCCGCCTCCGACATCAGAGCAACCGCTGCAAAGCCTGAGGCCAAGCCCGCCCCCACCTGGCGCGAGAGCATGGCCGTCTACCTGCAGCCGCGCGTGCTCGTGGTGCTGTTCCTCGGCTTCTCCTCAGGTCTGCCGCTGGCGCTGTCCGGCTCGACGCTTCAGATCTGGATGCGCGAGCTCGGCGTCGATCTCGGGACCATCGGGCTGTTCGCGCTGGTCGGCACGCCCTACACGCTGAAATTCCTTTGGGCGCCGCTGGTCGACGCGCTGCACGTGCCGCTGCTGACGCGCGCCTTCGGGCGGCGGCGCGGCTGGCTGGTGTTCGCGCAATTGCTGCTGATCGCGGCCATCCTGCTGCTGGCCGTGACTGACCCGGCGCATGCGCCGTTCATGGTCGCGCTGGCCGCGCTGCTGGTCGCCGCGATGTCGGCGACCCAGGACATCGTGGTCGATGCCTTCCGCGTCGAGAGCCTTCCGGAGAGCGAGCAAGCCGCGGGCATGGCGGCGTATGTCGCCGCCTACCGCATCGGCATGCTGGTCTCGACCGCCGGCGCGCTGGTGGTGGTCAGTGCATTCGAGAACTCGGGGTTGACGCGTCCGTCGTCCTGGATGTGGGGCTATGTCGCGATGGCCGGAATGGTGCTGATTGGCACGATCACGGCCCTCGCGGCGACCGAGCCGGCACAGTCGCAGCAGGCGGAGGCCGCGATGGGCGCGGACACCGCGCTCACCCGCGTGATGCATGCGGCCGCCGGAGCCTTCGTCGAGTTCCTCAGCCGACGTGATGCGCTCACGGCGCTCGCCTTCGTCGTGCTGTTCAAGTTCACCGACGCCTTCTCCGGCACGATGACCGCGCCGTTCGTGATCGATCTCGGCTTCAGCAAGGTCGACTACGCAGCGATCGTGAAAGGCGTCGGCCTCGCCGCCACGCTCGCCGGCGGCTTTGCCGGCGGCTTCGTCGCGCGGCGCTATTCGCTCGCCACCAGCCTGTGGATCGGCGGCATCGTGCAGGCGCTGGCCAACCTGTCGTTCTCATGGCTCGCCATCGTCGGCATCAATCAATGGGCGCTGGCGCTGGCGATCTCTGCGGAGAACTTCACCAGCGCGATCGGCACCGTGATCTTCGTCGCCTATCTCTCTGCGCTGTGCCAGAATCCGCTGCACACCGCGACCCAATATGCGCTGCTCACCGCACTCGCCGCGGTTGGACGAACCTATCTGTCATCGGGCGCGGGCTATGTGGCGAAGGCGACCGGCTGGCCCACATTCTTCGTCATCTGCGCGCTCGTCGCGATCCCGAGCCTCGTGCTGCTTGCTTGGCTGCAGCGGCGCGGGCATTTCGATGAATTGGGGCCAGTGAAGGTCTAGCTGCCGCCTGGAGTTAGACTGTCATCCTCCGCGAAGGCGGGTGATCCGGCATTGCGGAGACGTCGGCGATCGACCGCGAGACCGCGGCGTACTGGATCGCCCGGTCAAGCGGGGCGATGACAGCGGAAATCGTGGCGCTGCATTCGCGTGAATGCTCCCAGCGGCCTCAACGCTTCACCAAGCTCCACTTGGTCACGACCGCCTCGCTCATCTGTCCCGCATCCTGCGCGCAGGCGATCTCGTCGACCTTGACCGCGATCTGCTTGCCGAGCAGCCCCTTGAGCTGCGACGCCTGCGCCGTGTTCGCGGTGACGAGCTGGAACGTCTCCGGGCCGGTCTCGAGATTGCACAGCCCGCTCGGCGGCGGCAGGCGGCGCGGCTCGCTGGTGATCTGATAGGCGGCGGAGGGCTGGCCCGGCTTGGCGCCTTTCAGCTTCAGCGCGTTCAGCTCGCCGGACAGCACGTCACCAGCATTGAGCGGCTTGCCGACCTTCTGCGGTGTCTCGCTCTGCTGCGCCAGGACGGACGGAGCCGAGAGCGCCACCCAAATCGCGCCCAAAGCCAGCCGTTTGCCGAATCCGCGTTTCGTCATCATTCCACTTTCGTCTGTGCCTAGAACAAGGTCCGCTGCCGCATCGCGGCCGAGAGCGTGCCTTCGTCGAGATAGTCGAGCTCGCCGCCGACCGGCACGCCATGCGCCAGCCGCGTGACCTTGACGTTCGCCTCCTGCAGGAGGTCGGTGATGTAGTGGGCGGTGGTCTGGCCATCGACCGTCGCGTTCAATGCGAGGATGATCTCCTGCACCTCCGGCGCATGCGCGCGCTGCACCAGCGCGTCGATGGTGAGGTCCTGCGGACCGACTCCGTCGAGCGGCGACAAGGTGCCGCCGAGCACGTGATAGCGGCCGTTCGAGGCCTTGGCGCGCTCCAGCGCCCAGAGATCGGCGACATCGGCGACGACGACGATCATCGCGGGATCGCGCCGCGGATCGGTGCACACCGTACAGGGATTCTGGGTATCGATGTTGCCGCAGGTCTTGCAGACCTGGATGCGGTCGATCGCGACCTGCAGCGCCGAGGCGAGCGGCACCATCAGCGCCTCGCGCTTCTTGATCAGATGGAGCGCGGCACGCCGCGCCGAGCGCGGCCCGAGGCCGGGCAGGCGCGCAAGCAGCTGGATCAGGCGTTCGATCTCAGGACCGGCGACGGCCATCAGTTCACGAATGTCATCGGGTCAACTAACCAAAACCGAAGCCTGGCGGCAGGCCGAGCTTGCCGGTGATGGCCTGCATCTTCTCCTGCATCGCGGCTTCCGCCTTGCGCCGCGCGTCGCCGTGCGCGGTGACCAGCAGGTCTTCCAGGATCTCGGCCTCCTCCGGCTTGAGCAGCGACGGATCGATCTTGATGCTCTTCACGTCCATCTTGGCGGTCATGCGCACGGCGACCAGACCGCCGCCCGAGATGCCCTCGACCTCGACGTTGCCGAGCTCCTCCTGCATTTCCTGCATCTTCGTCTGCAGCTGCGCCGCCTGTTTCATCATGCCGAGAAAGTCAGCCATCGGAGCACCTCATCATCAGCCTTCTTGTTGAGCATGATCTTTCGGAAGACCGGTTTCCACGTTTCCGGATCATGCTCTAGAAATCGTCATCGTCGGACTCGTCGGGCGGCTCGACAGCACTGGCGTCCGATTCGGGCGGCTCGGGGGCGAGCCGGCGCACTTCGATCACCTTGGTGCCCGGGAACCGCGCCAGGATCTCCTGAACGCGCGGATCGGCCTCGGCCGCCGCCTCGCGCTCGCTCTTGGCGCGCAGATTCTGCTCGCGCAAGGTCGCCTGGCCCGGCTCGTTGGAAACGATCACCGTCCAGCGCCGGCCGGTCCAGTCTTCCAGCTTGCGGCCGAGGTCCGAGACAAGCGAGCGCTGCGCCGTCCGTTCCAGCGCGATCTCCAGCCTTCCCTCCTCGAAGCGGACCAGCCGCACGTCCATCTCAAGCGCGCTCTTGGTGATCAGGTCACGATTCTTGCCGGCCAGCGCGACGAGTTCCTGGAAGCTCGCTAGGCGCAGCGCGGGCTGGTCCTGCGATGCCGGTGACGGCTGCGATGCCATCGCCTGCGGTCGCATCGAACCGCCGACCGCGGCGAGCGTCGGGCCTTGCGCGCGCGGCGCCTGCATCGGCGCCGGCGCCATCACGGGCGGCGTTCCCGCGCTCATGGTGGATGCCGGCGCAGGGCGCGCCCCGCCGCCGTTCGTGACGATTGGCGAGCCACCACCGTTCTGGTCGATCATCCGAATGGCTTCGTCAGGCGTCGGCAGATCGGCGGCATAGGCGATGCGCACCAGAACCATTTCCGCCGCAGCCGCAGGCCGCGTCGCGCCTTGAGTCTCGGCGATGCCCTTGAGCAGCATCTGCCACATCCGCGACAGCACGCGCATCGACAGCTTGGTGGCGAAGTCGCGTGCGCGCAGCCGCTCGGTCTCGCTGAAGGCGACATTGTCAGCGGTCGCCGGCACGACCTTCACCCGGGTCACGAAGTTGACGAACTCGGCGAGGTCGGACAGCACGACCACGGGGTCGGCGCCGACGTCGTACTGCTCGCGGAATTCCTTGAAGGCGGCGGCGATGTCGCCGCTGGCGAGATGGTGGAACAGATCGATGACGCGGGTGCGGTCGGCGAGGCCGAGCATCTGCCGGACATCGTCGGCGCGGACCTCGCCGGCGCTGTGCGCGATCGCCTGATCGAGCAGCGACAGCGAATCGCGCACCGAGCCTTCTGCGGCGCGCGCGATGATGCCGAGCGCCTCGGGCTCGATCGTGACGCCTTCCTTGGTCGCGATGCCAGCAAGATGCTTCATCAGCACGTCGGCCTCGACCCGGCGCAGATCGAAGCGCTGGCAGCGCGACAGCACCGTGACCGGCACTTTGCGGATCTCGGTGGTGGCGAACACGAATTTGGCGTGCTCCGGCGGCTCCTCCAAGGTCTTCAGGAAGGCGTTGAACGCCGCCGTCGACAGCATGTGGACTTCGTCGATGATGTAGACCTTGTAGCGCGCGCTGGCCGGCGCATAGCGGACGCTGTCGTTGATCTGGCGGACGTCGTCGACGCCGGTATGGGACGCCGCGTCCATCTCCAGGATGTCCATGTGCCGGCTTTCCATGATCGCCTGGCAATGGGTGCCGAGCACCGGCATGTGGATCGTCGGGCCCTTCACCGAACCGTCGGGCAGCTCGTAATTCAGGGCGCGGGCGAGGATGCGGGCGGTGGTGGTCTTGCCGACGCCGCGGACGCCGGTCAGGATCCAGGCCTGCGGAATCCGGCCGGTCTCGAACGCGTTCGAGACCGTGCGCACCACGGCCTCCTGGCCGATCAGATCCGCGAAGCTGGAGGGGCGGTATTTGCGCGCCAGCACCCGGTAGGGCTTGGCGGGAGCGTCGGCGCTGTCAGGCGGAACAGGTGGGGCGCCAGCGTCAGTCATCGAGCGATCCGCAAGTGAGCATTCCAGTCCGGCATCGATCGCGATCGTCGACGCCATCAGCCTCGACGCAATCAACCGGAGCGCGGTCGAGCGCCCGCCCTGCGCGGGGTCCCCGCCATCTTTGCGCGATTCGCTCGAAAAAACAGGTAGGAGACTGACGAGCGACCCGATCCGGACCTCGTTAGGGCTGCTTCCTTCCGGACCTGACCCGGTTGGCGAGTGGCTCGTCCACCGCCAATCTCCCGCTGCCTATTTGGGGCCAAATGGTCCGGAAAGCAAGCGCGAGCTTCGCCGGCCCGCTCTACCGCCCCGCGGGCTTGTGCCGCAGCTCGGAAAGGCTTTAGGTGCCGTCGAGCTCCCGCCTGACCATCCGCCAGGAACCGCCGCATGCCCGAATCAGCCTGGTCGCTGCATCCGCAACTTGCGAAGGATACGATCGACATTGGCGACCTGCCGCTGTCCCGCGTGCTGGTGATCAAGGACGCGAACTATCCCTGGCTGCTGCTGGTGCCACGGCGCGAGGGCGCGGTCGAGATCATCGATCTCGACGAGGTCGCGCAGGCGCAGCTGATGACCGAGATCACGCGGGCGTCACGCGCGCTCAAAGAGATCACCAAATGCGACAAACTCAACGTCGCCGCGCTCGGCAACATGGTGCCGCAGTTGCACGTCCACATCATCGCGCGACGCACAAGTGACGTGGCCTGGCCGCGACCGGTGTGGGGCGCCGCGCCGCCTGTGCCCCACGATGCGCAGGAGGTGCAGCAGTTCATCAGCGCTATCAGGCGCAAGATCTGGCTAGGGTGAGAGATGTCGCCATTCGACTTGTTTCCGCTGGGCAAGCCGGCCTTCGTCGGCCATCCGATCGATCGCGCCGCCCATCTGCGCTTCCATGATGACAAGCTGATTGCCTTCGAGAGCCAGCCGTCGACGCGGGCCTATGTCGTGCATCGCGATTCGCTGGTGCTGAAGCGCGACGGCGACCAGCTGCGCGCGCTGCTGTCGATCGACGAGGCGCTGAAGTTCGGTGCCAATCCGGGAACGATCTTCCTCGGCCTGCAGGACGGCGCGGCCGTGTTCGGCATGGGCATCGCGCCGGCCGCGGTCGAGAAGCTCGCCGGGCGCGAGGACGTGTCCGTGACCGAGCTGCGCGGCATGGCGATGCAGGGTGCGATCCCGGTCGACCAGCTCGCCACCATCGCGATGGCCAAGTCCCTGGTGTCCTGGCATCAGCGCCACGGATTCTGCGCCAATTGCGGCGCCAAGACCGCGATGCGCGAGGGCGGCTGGAAGCGCGAATGCCCGAGCTGCAAGACGGAGCATTTCCCGCGCACCGATCCGGTCGTGATCTCACTGGTCGCCTCCGGCGACAAGTGCCTGCTCGGGCGGCAGAAGCAGTTTCCGACCGGCATGTATTCCTGCCTCGCCGGCTTCGTCGAGGCGGCCGAGACGATCGAGGACGCCGTCCGGCGCGAGGTGTTCGAAGAATCCGGCATTCGCTGCACCGACGTGACCTATTACATGACCCAGCCTTGGCCCTACCCGTCGTCGTTGATGATCGGCTGTAGCGCCCGGGCGCTCAACGAAGACATCGTCATCGACCGCACCGAGCTCGAGGACGTGCGCTGGTTCAGCCGCGACGAGGCCCGGCAGATGCTGCTGCGGCAGCATCCGGATGGCTTGGCGGGACCGCATCCGTTCGCCATTGCTCATCATCTGGTCGGCCGCTGGCTCAAGGAGAACGACGAGCGGTAGCAAGAAACCAGCCCGCCGCCATTCCGCGGAAACCGCCGGACCCGGACAGGAAAGGGCTGAACGGCCGATCCTTGCCTTGGAACGATTTTCTCTATATGAGGGTTTTATAGCCTTCCTATGGAACAAGTTTCTCCATGACCGATGTCGCCGCCCAAGGCTCCGAGGCCAATCGCCGGCTCGATGCCATCGACCGCAAGATTCTGATGGTCCTGCAGGAGGACGCGTCGCTGTCCGTCGCCGAGATCGGGGATCGGGTCGGACTGTCGTCGACACCGTGCTGGAAGCGCATCCAGCGGCTCGAGGCCGATGGCGTGATCCTGCGCCGGGTGGCCCTGGTCGATCAGAACAAGATCGGGCTCGGCATCTCCGTGTTCGTGTCGGTGGAGAGCGCCGACCATTCCGAGGCCTGGCTGCGCAAATTCGCCGAGGCGGTCAGCTCGATGCCGGAGGTGATGGAGTTCTACCGGATGGCCGGCGACGTCGACTACATGCTGCGCGTCGTCGTTGCGGACATGCAGAGCTACGACGTCTTCTACAAGAAGCTGATCAGCGCGGTGCCCCTCAAGAACGTCACCTCGCGCTTCGCCATGGAGAAGATCAAGTCGGTCACGGCGCTGCCGGTGCCACCGGTCTGAGCCGAGCATTCCGGGGCGCCTGGGCGTTGCAGCGCTGGCGTTCCCGTCCTCAGTCGTCATCCCTAACGAACGTTTACCGGAAGTTATTCCCATCCCTCTATTCTTGGATGCGATGACGTCCGGTGCAACCATACCTCAGTCTTCGCGCCCGTGGCTCAATGCCACGGCGCTTCTGATCGCGAGCTTTGTCGCGGTCGCCGCGCTGTCACTCCAAGTGCGCGCGGGGAGCGAAATCGTGGCCGTCGCTTTCCCACCCTGGTGGAGCGCGCAACACGCGATGCTCGCCGCGGCCTCGGCTGACGCCGCGCTCGTGCGCACAACGGCCATTTCATCGCTGCTGGTCGTTCGTCCCGGCGAACACGACGGCTCGGCGCGGCTGCGCGAGGCCGGAGCCTGGCTCATCATCGATCCGCAGGCGGTCTCTGCCTGCTTTGCAAAATGATCAAAATGATCTCTTTGGGGGAATCGGAAATGAACGTCGAGACCAGCGATCTGGCAACCCTCCGGCACACGACCAGCAAGCTTCTGCTGGCGATGCTCTGGGTTCACGTTCCGCTCTCCCTCATCATCGGGCTGTCGCGCGGCGACTGGCTGATGCCGACCATGCTCATGGTCGTCATGGCAGTGGTGGCAACCCTTTCCTGGCGCAGCGCCGGCGACGCCTTGTCCACCCAGCTCACCGTCGCAGTCGCCGTCATGGGCGGCGTATCCGTGCTCGTCTACCAGATGTCCGGACATGCCTGGCAGATCGACCTGCACATGTATTTTTTCGCCGCGCTCGCCTGTCTGGTCGCATATTGCGACTACCGGCCGATCCTGGCCGGCACGGTCGCCGTCGCGCTGCATCATCTGGTCCTGAACTTCGTCTTTCCTGCAGCGATCTACCCGGGCGGCGCTGATTTCGGCCGCGTTGTGCTGCATGCGGTCATCCTGCTGATCGAGGCCGGTGTTCTCATCGCCCTTGCGCTCAAGCTGACGCAGCTGTTCGAAACCAGCGCGCGCAAGACCGCGGAAGCCGAATCGGCGATCGCTGCCGAGGCGCGCGCCAACGCCGAGCGGTTCGAGGCCGAGCAACGCGTCAAGCAGCAGGCCGATCTTGCCCGTCGCGAGCTCGCCGAAGGCTTCGAGCGCAAGATCGGCGGCATCGTCGAGGCGGTGGCCGTCGCCGCCAACGAGATGCAGAGCCTGTCCTCGTCGATGAGCCGGAGCAGCGCGGAGTCCTCGCGCCAGACGTCGGCCGCGGCCGGCGCCTCGCAACAGGCGTCGACCAATGTCGAGACGGTCGCTGCCGCAACGGAAGAGCTGACCGCGTCGATCAACAATATCTCACAGCAGGTGACGCGCTCAGCGGAGATCGCCGCGAAAGCGGCGGACGAAGCTCGCCGCACCAACACGGTGGTCGAGAGCCTGGCTGCCGGCACCCAGAAGATCGGCGAGGTGGTGACGCTGATCCAGACGATCGCCAGCCAGACCAACCTGCTGGCGCTGAACGCCACCATCGAGGCGGCGCGCGCCGGCGAGCACGGCAAGGGTTTTGCCGTCGTGGCAAGCGAGGTCAAGGCGCTCGCCAACCAGACCGCGAAGGCCACCGAGGAAATTTCCAGCCAGGTGCAGAGCATTCAGAGCGCAACGGGTGACGCCGTCTCCGCCATCCAGGCGATCGGGGGAACGATTGCCGAGATCGACGACATCTCCAAGGAGATCGCCACCGCGGTCGAGCAGCAGGGCCTCGCCACCGGGGAAATTTCCGGCAACGTACAGCAGGCGGCCGAAGGCACGCGGCTGGTCAGCCAAAGCATGGGCAGCGTGACCCGCGCTTCCGACGAGACCGGCAGCGCCGCCTCGCGGCTGCTGGAATCCGCGAACGGACTCACCTCGCAATCGAGCCGGCTCAAATCCGAGGTCGATCAGTTCCTGAGCTCCCTGAGGGCCGCTTGATCCCATCGAATGGGATGGGATCGGCGCGAGCATCGACCCTAGCGGGATATCATCAACGCGGCCTCAGATCGTCTGGTTGTAGGCGCCGACTTCGGGATGCGTCCGCAGCACCTCGTTGACCGCCTCGAACATGTCGTGCATGCGCCGCTCGGACACCGGGCTTTCGACCACCACCACGAGTTCGGGCTTGTTCGATGAGGCCCGCACCAGACCCCAGCTGCCGTCTTCGACCGTGACGCGGACGCCGTTGACGGTGACGAGATCGCGGATCTGCTGCCCCGCCACCTTGCCGCCCTGCTGCTGCAGCGCCTGGAAGTGCTTCACGACGGCGTCGGCGACGCCGTATTTGACCTCGTCGCCGCAATGCGGCGACATGGTCGGCGACGACCAGGTCTTTGGCAGCGCGTCCTTCAGGTCGGCCATCGACTTGCCCGGCGCCCGATCGAGCATCTCGCAGATCGCGATCGCCGAGACCAGACCGTCGTCATAGCCCCGCCCGAACGGGCGGTTGAAGAAGAAGTGGCCCGACTTCTCGAAGCCGGCAAGCGCACCGAGCTCGTTGGTGCGGCGCTTCATGTAGGAATGGCCTGTCTTCCAATACGCGGTCTTCGCGCCCTGCGCCTGCAGCACGGGATCGGTCATGAACAGGCCGGTTGACTTCACGTCGACGACGAACTGCGCGTCCTTGTGGATCGCCGACATGTCGCGCGCCAGCATCACGCCGACCTTGTCCGCGAAGATCTCCTCGCCGGTGTTGTCGACTACGCCGCAGCGATCGCCGTCGCCATCGAAGCCGAGGCCGACATCGGCCTTATGCGCGAGCACGGCATCGCGGATGGCATGCAGCATCTCCATGTCTTCGGGATTGGGATTGTATTTCGGGAAGGTGTGATCGAGCTCGGTGTCGAGCGGAATGACCTCGCAGCCGATCGCCTCGAGCACGTCAGGCGCGAACGCGCCGGCGGTGCCGTTGCCGCAGGCCGCAACGACCTTGAGCCTGCGCTTCAGCTTCGGCCTGCTGGTGAGATCGGCGATGTAGCGCGCCGGGAAATTCTCGTGGAACTGATAGGATCCGCCGCCGGCGTTCTTGAACTCGGCGTTGAGCACGATTTCCTTCAGCCGGGTCATCTCTTCGGGGCCGAAGGTCAGCGGGCGGTTGGCGCCCATCTTCACGCCGGTCCAGCCATTGTCGTTGTGCGAGGCGGTCACCATGGCGACGCAGGGCACGTCGAGATCGAACTGGGCGAAATAGGCCATCGGCGTCACCGCAAGGCCGATGTCGTGCACCTTGCAGCCGGCGGCCATCAGGCCCGAGATCAGGGCGTATTTGATCGAGGCGGAGTAGCCGCGGAAATCGTGCCCGGTCACGATCTCCTGCTTGACGCCGCGTTCGGCGATCAGCGCGCCCAGCCCCATGCCGAGCGCCTGCACCCCCATCAAGTTGATTTCCTTGTTGAAGAGCCAGCGCGCGTCATATTCGCGGAAGCCCGTCGGCTTCACCATCGGCTCGGACTCGAAGGCGTAGGTATTGGGAACCAGGACGGGCTTGGGTTTCGGAAACATCAGGAGACGGCCTCGGGAAATCACATCAACGGAAGAATGCAGTCGTGCCTGATACGACGTCGGACGACAATGGCAGAAGGCAGATGAATGCAGGCAACAATCAGGCGGGACCGCCCCGTCCGCTGAACCAATCCGCCTGCCGGTATATGGGGGCCGTCACTGCATGCACCAAGATGCGGTGAAGGCGCAGCCTACTGCTCCAGCACCATCTGGCCGTTGGCGTAGGCGAAGCGCTTCAGCTTGGACAGGAAGGACAGGCCAAGCAGGTTCTCCGACAGCGCGGTATCGGGCAGCACCAGGGCATCGACGTCGCGCACGGTGAGCTCGCCGAGCTCGACCATCGCGAGCCTGGCGCGGGCCGCCTTCACGGTGCCGTTGGCCGTGGTCACGGTGGCGGTGTAGTCGCCGCGCGCAGGGCGGAGGCCGAAGCGGGCCGCGGAGCTCTCGTTCAGCGCGACCATCGAGGCGCCGGTATCCACCATGAAGCTGATGCGCTGGCCGTCGATGCGGCCGTCGGCGCGGAAGTGACCGCGACGGTCGGTCGGAATGCTGAGGCTGCGCTGGCCCGCGGCAGAGGATTCCACCGTGGCAACCCGCGCGGACGGTGTCGCGGATGCCGACGCGGGGGTCAGGCGATCGGCCAGTTGCGCCATGAAGGTGCCGAGACCGACGAGAACGGCCGCGAAGATCATTATGTTACGCATGACGCAAACGCCCGACTTTACCCCGCAACCGATTTGACCATCAAAGCCGCTGACGGGCGACTGCGAGCGACCGGCCGCCGCCGCCATTTTGGCGAAAACGATGAGTGAAGCGTTAACGACAACGACGGCGGCGGTACAATTTGCATGAGCTATGTCCCCCGCGGCTTGGCCCGCCGGGTCGGCTCGGCATGGGCGGGATCGTCGGGCCAGGGATGGCGCGGATAGCGGCCGCGCAGGTCGGTGCGGACCGCGGCATAGGAGCCGCGCCAGAAGCCGGGCAGATCGCGCGTCACCTGCACCGGCCGCTGCGCCGGCGACAGCAGCTCCAGCACCAGCGGCACCGCGCCCCGCGCGATCGAGGGATGGACGTTCAGGCCGAACAGCTCCTGCAGCCGCACCGCGATGGTGGGCCCCTGCTCGGCCTCGTAGTCGATTGCCAGCATGGTGCCGGTCGGCGCCTCGAAATGGGTCGGCGCCTCCCGGTCGAGCCGGGCGCGCAGATCCCACGGCAGCAGCGCCATCACGGCATCGGAGACGTCGCCGGGCGATATGTCCTTGAGCGAGGTCTTGTCGGCCAGCAGCGGCACCAGCCAGTCCTCCCGCCGCTCGGCGAGGCCCGCGTCCGACAGGTCCGGCCAGCTGTCGCCCTCCGCCTTGCGCAGGAAGGTGACGCGATCGCGCCATTGCCTGGCGGCCTTCGACCAGGGCAGCCGGTCGAGCCCGGCCGCGCAGATTCCTTCCGCGAAGATGCGCGCGGTCTCCTCCGACGGCGTCAGCGCGACCGGCGCATCGGCCATGGTGATCGCGTGCAGCTTGCGCTTGCGGCGCGCCCGCAATGCCATCGCGCCATGATCGAAGCTGACCTCGTCCTTGGCTTCGATATGCGCAGCGAAGTGGCGCTCGATGTCCTCGATCGCCAGCGGGGCCGCCAGCAGGATACGGCCGCTGGCCGCCGTTCCCGTCAGCTCACCGACCGCGATATAGGGCACGCGCGCCAGCGACGAGGTTGGGTCGACGGCAGCGCCGCGGCCATTGGCGAGCACGAAGCTGCCATTGCCGCGATTGCGCGCCACCCGGTCGGGAAAGGCGAAGGCGAGCATCAGGCCGGTGGAGATATCCGCTTCTCCGGCGAGGGCGGACGCGGACGACACCTGCTGCGCCCACCGCCGCGCCAGGTCGCGGGCACTTTGCGCGCGCGGCGAGCGGTCGCGGCGGAACTGATCGAGCCGCACCTCGAGATCAACGCTGTCGCCGCCCAGCCCGCGCTCGGTCAGGATGGCGGCGATGTCGGCGGCCTGCGCCGCCGCGCCGTGGTCGGCGGCATCGACGATCATCCGCGCCAGCCGCGGCGGCAGCGCCAGCGCCCGCAGCCGCCGGCCCTCGTCGGTCAGCCTGCCATCGGCATCGAGCGCATCGAGCTCGCGCAGCAGGTCCCTCGCCTCCTTCCAAGCCGGTTGCGGCGGCGGATCGAGGAAGCTCAGCGTGGAGGGGTCACTGACACCCCATTGCGCCAGATCGAGGACCAGCGAGGACAGGTCGGCGCTGAGAATTTCCGGCTGCGTATAGGCCGCCAGCGAGGCCGTCTGCGGCTCGTCCCATAACCGGTAGCAGACGCCAGGCTCGGTGCGGCCGGCGCGGCCGCGGCGCTGATCCACGGCGGCGCGCGAAGCCCGCACCGTCTCCAGCCTGGTCAGGCCGATGTCCGGCTCGTAGCGCGGCACCCGGGCGAGGCCGGAATCGACCACGATGCGCACGCCCTCGATGGTCAGCGAGGTCTCGGCAATCGAGGTCGCCAGCACCACCTTGCGCTGCCCCTTCGGGGCGGGCGAGATGGCGCGGTCCTGCACGGCGGAATCGAGCGCGCCGAACAGCGGCACGATCTCGACGCTGGCATCGTGGACGCGCTCGGCCAGCATGGTCTGGGTGCGCCGGATTTCGGCGGCCCCCGGCAGGAACGCCAGCACCGAGCCCGCGTCGGCGCGCAGCGCGGCCGCGATGGTCTCAGCCATCTGGCGTTCGACCGGCGCATCCGGCTTGCGGCCGACATAGCGCGTCTCGACCGGATAGGCGCGGCCTTCGCTCTCGACCACCGGCGCATTGCCGAGCAGGCTGGCGACGCGGGCGCCGTCGAGCGTCGCCGACATCACGAGGATACGGAGATCCTCGCGCAGCCCCTGCTGCGCATCGCGTGCCAAAGCGAGGCCGAGATCGGCATCGAGCGAGCGCTCGTGGAATTCGTCGAACAGCACGGCGGCGACGCCGGTGAGCTCGGGATCGTCGAGGATCTGCCGGGTGAAGATGCCTTCGGTGACGACCTCGATGCGGGTCGCGCGCGAGACCTTCGAGCCGAATCGTACGCGATAGCCGACGGTCTCGCCGGCACGCTCGCCGAGCGACTTCGCCATCCGCTCGGCGCTGGCGCGGGCGGCGATCCGGCGCGGCTCCAGCACGATGATCTTGTTGGTCCCGACCCACGGCGCATCGCGCAGCGCCAGCGGCACCCGGGTCGTCTTGCCGGCACCAGGCGGCGCCACCAGCACGGCGGTGCTGCTGCGTGCGAGCGTGCCGGACAGTTCGTCCAGCACGGCATCGATGGGCAGCGGTGTATCGAAGCGAAGCGGCAATCGTCGAACCCGTCATTGCCCGCGAAGGCGGGCCATCCAGTAAACGCAGATCTCGCGGACGACGAAGATCGGGCGTACTGGATACCCCGCCCTCGCGGGGGATGACAACGCCATGTCACGCACGCCGCATCACGCGCCCTTCACCGACGGCCGGCCCACGCTCTCGTAGACGAAGCCGTGCGCCGCCATCTCGTCCGGGCGGTAGACGTTGCGCAGGTCGACGACGACAGGACTGGCCATCACCTCCTTGAGGCGATCGAGGTCCATGGCGCGGTACTGCACCCATTCGGTCACCAGCACGATCGCATCGGCGCCCGTCGCGCACGCATAGGGATCGTCGTAATAGGCGATCTCCGGCAGCTCCTTCTTGGCCTGCTCGATGCCGACGGGATCATGCGCGCGCACCTTGGCGCCCATGTCGAGCAGTCCCGTCACCAGCGGGATCGACGGCGCCTCGCGCATGTCGTCGGTCTCCGGCTTGAAGGTGAGGCCGAGCACAGCGACTGTCTTGCCGCGCAGATTGCCGCCGACGGCATGCGCCACCTTGCGCGCCATCGCACGCTTGCGGTTGTCGTTCACCGCCAGCACCGATTCGACGATGCGCAGCTGCGTGTCGTAGTCCTGCGCGATCTTGATCAGCGCACGTGTATCCTTCGGGAAGCACGAGCCGCCGAAGCCCGGACCGGCATGCAGGAACTTGGAGCCGATGCGATTGTCGAGGCCGATGCCGCGCGCCACCTCCTGCACATCGGCGCCGACCTTCTCGGCGAGATCGGCGACCTCGTTGATGAAGGTGATCTTGGTGGCGAGGAACGCGTTGGCGGCGTATTTGATCAGCTCGGCGGTGCGGCGCTCGGTGTACATCATCGGCGCCTGGTTCAGCGACAGCGGGCGATAGATGTCGCCGAGCACCTTGCGGCCGCGCTCGTCAGCGGTGCCGACGACGATGCGATCCGGCCATTTGAAATCGCGGATCGCGGCACCTTCGCGCAGGAATTCCGGATTGGAAGCGACGACGACATCGGCCGATGGGTTGGTCTCGCGGATGATGCGCTCGACCTCGTCGCCGGTGCCGACCGGCACGGTCGATTTGGTCACGACGACCGTGAAGCCAGTGAGCGACGCGGCGATCTCGCGCGCTGCGGCATAGACGTAGGTGAGGTCGGCGTGACCGTCGCCGCGCCGCGACGGCGTACCGACCGCGATGAACACGGCGTCGGCTTCCGCGACCGGCTGCTTGAGATCGGTGGTGAAATCGAGCCGCTTGGCCTTCACGTTGGCCGCGACCAGCGCATCCAGCCCGGGCTCGAAGATCGGGATTTCTCCGCGATGCAGCGCGGCGATCTTGCTCTCGTCCTTGTCCACGCAGGTCACCTGGTGACCGAAATCGGCGAAGCAGGCACCGGACACCAGACCCACATAGCCCGTGCCGATCATCGCAATTCGCATCGAAACCCATCCTTCAAGGTTAATACTTTCGCGTCTTAAACCATTTGCGGTTCAAGGGGAATTTAGAAAACGGCATGACGTTTGGATGACAGAGAGGAGTATTAACGGCTCTGCCCGACAATGCGGCAGCTCCGCGCCAAAGAGGGACAGCATGACCGCGAATGGTACGCCGAAAACGGCCGGAACCGAGACGCGCATCGACTGGGTGGACTACGCCAAGGGTATCTGCATCATCATGGTGGTGATGATGCATTCGGTGCTGGGCGTCGAGCTCGCCGCCGGCGAGACCGGCTTCATGCACGCCTTCGTCGCCTTCGCCAAGCCGTTCCGGATGCCCGACTTCTTCCTGATTTCCGGCCTGTTTCTGCCACTGGTCATCAACCGCGACTGGCGCACCTATCTCGACCGCAAGGTCGTGCATTTCGCCTATTTCTACGTGCTGTGGGTGACCATCCAGTTCGGCTTCAAGGCGCCCGGCTTCGCCGCCGCGTCCGGCTGGCCGCACGCCGGCTATATGTATCTGGAATCCTTCATCGAGCCGTTCGGCACGCTGTGGTTCATCTATCTGCTGCCGATCTTCTTCGTCGTCATCAAACTGACACGGAGGCTGCCGGCGCCGGTGATCTGGGGCATCGCGGCCGGCCTCGAAATGGCGCACATCGTTACCGGCTGGACCGTGATCGACGAATTCTGCGCCCGCTTCGTCTACATCTATTCGGGCTATCTGTTCGCGACCTACATCTTCGCAGTGTCGGACCGGGCCCGCGCGCAGCCCATGCTCGCGATCATCGGCCTGCTCGCCTGGGCTGTCATCAACCAGTCGCTGGTGAACCTCGGCGTCAGCGAGTGGCCGGCTGTCTCCCTCATGCTCGGCTATGCCGGCGCCGTCGCCATCATCATCGCCGGCACGCTGCTGGCGCGCGCGCAGCTCCTCAACGCATTGCGGTTCTGCGGCGAGCATTCGATCGTGATCTATCTCGCCTTCTTCCTGCCGATGGCGGCGACGCGTACGGTGCTGCTGAAGACCGGGATCATCACGGACATCGGAACGATCTCGCTGCTCGTCACCATCGCCGGCGTGCTCGGCGCGCTCGCGATCTGGCGCCTCGCGCTGCGTACCGGCGCCCGCTTCCTGTTCGAACGCCCGATCGCGTTCTGGATCGCGCCGCCAAAGCCGAAGGCTGTGTTGCAGCCGGCGGAGTAGCCACATCCATGGTGTCGTCCCGGGCGAAGACCCGGGACCCATAACCGCCGTCCTCCATGTGAGGCTCGCTGTGGCTCCAGCATGCCGCCTCATCACCGCCTGGGAGTGTAGGTCCCGGGTCGGCGCCCCGCCAGCGCTTCGCGCCGTCGGGGCTTGCCTGGGACGACAGCGGAGTTTTTGGCGCGAGCACGGCTCGCAGCCGGCGCCGATTTGCGTGGGGAACGCGCCGGATTCTGCCGTTCCGAGGGTGTCAATCCCGGCCAAATTCCCTACATTGCGGCCATGCCCAAAGCTCCCCAGAAAGCCGCCGCCACGCCCGCCGCCCCTGTGCCTGCCGCCGCCAAGAATTTGGCGAAGGGCGCGGCCAAAGGCGATCATGTGTTCCTGGTCGACGGCTCGTCCTACATCTTCCGCGCCTATCACGCGCTGCCGCCGCTCAACCGCAAGTCCGACGGTCTGAATCTCAATGCCGTGCTCGGCTTCTGCAACATGCTGTGGAAGCTGCTGCGCGACATGCCCGAGACCGACCGGCCGACTCATCTGGCGATCGTGTTCGACAAGTCCGAGGTCACGTTCCGCAACAAGATCTATGCCGACTACAAGGCGCACCGGCCGCCGGCGCCCGACGACCTGATCCCGCAATTCGCGCTGATCCGCGAGGCGGTCCGCGCCTTCGACCTGCCGTGCCTGGAGCAGTCGGGCTTCGAGGCCGACGACCTGATCGCGACCTATGCGCGGCTCGCCTGCGAGCGCGGCGCCACCACCACCATCGTGTCCTCCGACAAGGACCTGATGCAGCTCGTCAACGACTGCGTCACGATGTACGACACGATGAAGGACCGACGCATCGGCGTCGCCGAGGTGATCGAGAAGTTCGGCGTGCCGCCGGAGAAGGTGGTCGAGGTGCAGGCGCTGGCCGGCGATTCCACCGACAACGTGCCGGGCGTGCCCGGCATCGGCATCAAGACCGCGGCGCAGTTGATCACCGACTATGGCGACCTCGAAGGCCTGCTGACGCGCGCGGTCGAGATCAAGCAGCCGAAGCGACGCGAGGCTTTGATCGAGAACGCCGAGAAGGCGCGGATCTCGCGCCAGCTCGTGCTGCTCGACGACAAGGTCGCGCTCGAGGTGCCGCTGGACGATCTGGCCGTCCACGAGCCCGATCCGCGCAAGCTGATCGCCTTCCTCAAGGCGATGGAGTTTTCGACGCTGACGCGTCGCGTCGCGGAGTATTCGCAGATCGATCCGGCGGATGTGACGGCGGATGAGAATTTCAAGAGTAAGGCGGGCACTGCTCTCTCCGTTCCCTCCCCCCTTGTGGGGGAGGGTCAGGGAGGGGGGTCCCCCACGGGCGGTCCCTCCGGAGCACCCCCCTCCCCACCCCTCCCCCACAAGGGGGGAGGGAGCCCCAAGAGTGGTGATCCGCGGACGGACAAGTCCGCGATGAGCAAGGGCACGCCGGCGGGGCTCGCCGAGACAAGGGCCGAGGCGGCGAAGAGCGCGCGGATCGATCGGGACAAGTATCAGACGCTGCGGACGCTGCCCGAGCTGAATGCCTGGTTGGCACGCGCGCATGATTTCGGCCGGATCACCATCGAGGTCAAAGCGAGCTCGATCGATCCCATGCAGGCGAACCTGCGTGGCCTGTCGCTGGCGCTGGCGCCGGGCGAGGCCTGCTACATCCCGCTGGCGCATCGCCAGTCCGGCGACGGCGGCGGCCTGTTCGACGCCGGGCTGGCGCCGGACCAGATCAAGGAGAGCGACGCACTGGCCGCGCTGAAGCCGGTGCTGGAATCCGCGGGGCTCTTGAAGATCGGCTACAACATCAAGTTCACCGCCGTACTGCTGGCGCAGCATGGTGTCACGCTGCAGAATGTCGACGACATCCTGCTGATGAGCTACGCGCTCGACGCCGGACGCGGCTCGCACAAGCTCGACTCGCTGGCCGAGCATGTGCTCGCCCACGCGCTGCTCAGCGAGAGCGAGCTGATCGGCAGCGGCCGGAACAAGCTGACCTTCGAGCAGGTCGCAATCGATCGCGCCACCGCGCATTCCGCGGAAGCCGTCGATGTCATCCATCGGGTCTGGCGCGTGCTGAAGCCGCGCCTCACGGCCGAGCGCATGACCGCCGTCTACGAGACCTTGGAGCGGCCGCTGGTCTCCGTGCTCGCACGCATGGAGCGGCGCGGCATCTCGATCGACCGGCAGGTGCTGTCGCGCCTCTCCGGCGACTTTGCCCAGACGGCGGCGCGCGTCGAGGCCGAGCTGCAGGAGCTGGCCGGCGAGCCGATCAATGTCGGCAGCCCCAAGCAGATCGGCGACATCCTGTTCGGCAAGATGGGGCTTTCGGGCGGCACCAAGACCAAGACCGGCGCCTGGTCGACATCCGCATCGATCCTCGATGACCTCGCCGAGCAAGGCAACGATTTCGCGCGCAAGATCCTGGAATGGCGCCAGGTCTCGAAGCTGAAATCGACCTACACCGATGCGCTGCCGACCTATGTCAATCCGCAGACGCATCGCGTGCACACCACCTATGCCCTGGCGGCGACCACGACGGGACGGCTGTCGTCGAACGAGCCGAACCTGCAGAACATCCCGGTCCGGACCGAGGACGGTCGCAAGATCCGCCGCGCCTTCATCGCCGCACCCGGCCACAAGCTGGTGTCGGCCGACTACTCGCAGATCGAGCTGCGGCTGCTGGCGGAGATCGCCGACATTCCCGTGCTGAAGCAGGCGTTCAAGGACGGGCTCGACATCCACGCGATGACGGCCTCGGAAATGTTCGGCGTGCCGATCAAGGACATGCCGAGCGAAGTCCGCCGCCGGGCCAAGGCGATCAATTTCGGCATCATCTACGGCATCTCCGCCTTCGGCCTCGCCAACCAGCTCGGCATCGCCCGCGAGGAGGCTTCGGCCTACATCAAGCGCTATTTCGAGCGCTTCCCCGGCATCCGCGACTATATGGACGAGACCCGCGAGTTCTGCCGCAAGAACGGCTATGTGGTCACGCTGTTCGGCCGCAAGTGCCATTACCCGGAGATCAAGGCGTCGAACGCCTCGGTCCGCGCCTTCAACGAGCGCGCCGCGATCAACGCGCGGCTGCAGGGCACGGCTGCGGACATCATCCGCCGCGCCATGACGCGGGTGGAAGAGGCGCTGGCGCAAAAGAAGCTGTCGGCTCAGATGCTGCTGCAGGTGCATGACGAATTGATCTTCGAGGTCCCGGACGACGAGGTCGCGGCAACTCTGCCGGTCGTGCAGCACGTCATGCAGGACGCGCCGTTCCCGGCCGTGCTGCTGTCGGTGCCGCTGCACGTCGACGCACGCGCGGCTGATAATTGGGACGAGGCGCATTGAGCTGATAACACGGCGCCCTCCTGCATCATCGACGGTTGGTGGAGGCCTCGCTGTATCGCCGCCCCTTCTGTCGTCCCGGCCTTGAGCCGGGATCCATACCCCCAGGGAATGGTTTGAGGCGCACTGGTCATTGGCCCTTTGCCCGACACGACCGCCGCGGCGTATGGGTCCCGGATCGGCGCCGTGCCGCGCTGGCGCGCGTCACGGCTTGTCCGGGACGACAGCGGGGCGAGAAGACGCATTCACGTTTCAAACAACTGACGACAGAATAAGGACAAGGCTTTGCATTCTCGCGGCACATCGTGCCCGAGGCTTGCGATCAGTCGGCCCTTTTGCAACGGCGCAAAGGGCGCAGGGAAGGCCGGGCCCCGACTGAGGCCCGTGGCCCGCCTGCGAAAAAAATGCAGGCGGCAGGTACCACAGGTTCAGCCGGACAGACCCGGCCCTCCCTGCGCGATGGGTTGAACGTCTGCTCCGCGCTCTCCCCGGGGACCGGCTTGTTTGCCCCCGTCACCAGCGCGACACGTGATGTCACGCAGGCTTGGCGCCAGCTTCGGGGCGCCAGGACCACACGGCTTGAACGTCCGCGAGCTGCCAATCGTCCAGCGCATCAGCACCTGACAGGCCCGCGGCCACCGCTCCCCGCCTCTACGTATCGTGACGACGCGTACGCCCCTCTGCATGAGGACGGGATGCACGGATCAAACCATGATTTCGGAAAAATAGCAACAAGAAAGTTTTGGGGCGAGAACGTTGCTTGATGCGGCGGCGACGCCGGCCCCCAACCGAGGTCACTCGGCCCCCGCGGCGATTTTACCTGTCGTTAGGCACGATGAGATCGCGCCTGGTCATCCGGACGACCGGTAACACGGCGTGCAGCGTGTCCTGGCAGAGTTGGAGGGGCACCGCGTGCGCGTGATCGCGTGACGGCATCGACCAACCCTACGCCACGACTGCGCCGATGGCGCCGAACACCCTGGCCTCGACAGGCTCCCATGACCGCGATCTCATCCGCAGCCCACCCCGAGATGCGCGACCGGCGCGCGCTGCTGATCGTGCTGGCCGCGCTCGTGCTCTACAACGGCGCCTATCTCGTCAGCTGGGCGCTGTCCTCGCCGCAGCCGGCGTTCGGTGACTTCTTCGGCCTATGGTCGTTCGGCAAGTATGCCGCGCTGTCTGGCGCCGGCATCTACGATCCTGTCGCGCTCGCGCGCTACCAGCAGACGCTGGATCCCGCCCTCGGCGGCGGATTTCCCTATCCTTACCCGCCGACCTTCCTGCTGGCGTTGATCCCACTGGGGATGCTGGCGCTGCCTGTCGCCTATGTCTCGTGGATCTCGGTGACGTTCGCGCTGCATGGCCTGGCGACGCTCGGCCGCGACTGGCGCTCGCTGTCGGGCCTTGCGCTGCTCGCCGCGCCGACGACGCTGATCAACGCGATCACCGGCCAGAACGGTTTTCTCTCGGCGGCCTTGCTGATCGGCGGACTGCGCCTGCTCGCGCGCCATCCCGTCATTGCCGGCGTCCTGCTCGGCCTGCTCGCCTACAAGCCGCAATTCGTGCTGTTGATGCCGGTCGTGCTGCTGGCGTCGCGCAACTGGCGCGCCATCCTGTCGGCCATCGCCACGACCGTGATCGTCGCGGTCGTTACCAGCGCTGCGCTCGATCCGTGGATCTGGCTCGAATGGATCGTGAAGTTTCCGAGCTATCAGGCGCAATTGCAGGCCAACCAGCCCAGCCTCGATCACATGATGCCGACGGTCATCGCGGGCCTGCACACGCTCGGCGCGCCGCCGCCGATCGGCTACCTGGTTCAGCTGCTGTTGTCCTGCTCCATCGTCGTGATGGTCTGGGATGCGTGGCGACGCGGCTCAACGCAGCAGGCGATCGCGCTGGTCGCGGTCGGCAGCATCATCGCCACGCCCTATGCGATGATCTATGACATGCCGATGGTGGCGGCGGGGATCGCGATCCACTGGAAGGCGCGGAGCGACGCCGGAGAGCCGATCGCGCCGCTGGAGATCGGCGTGGTGATCGCGCTGGGGGCCTGCCTGCTCGCCATGATCGGGCACTCCGTGCCGCTCGCGGCGGCCATTCTGCTGGTGCTGCTGGCATTGAGCATCGCCGGTGTGTTCGACCGCTCCGGCAGACGGCTGCCGGCGCTGAACGCCGCGCCGCCGCCGGCGGGCTGATTGCTCTCGGTGCAATCGATCGGATGACGATGCGTGATCGTCCGCGCTAAAGCAGGCGGCAGAGATCCCGATCATCGAGCCAGTCATGCCGCACACATCGTCCCTGCTCGCCTTCGCGCTCGTCTCGCTCGGCATGGTGCTGACGCCCGGGCCGAACATGATCTATCTGATCTCGCGCTCGATCACGCAGGGCCACGCCGCCGGCCTGATCTCGCTCGGCGGCGTCGCCACAGGCTTTCTGGCCTACATGCTGGCCGCGGCGTTCGGCATTACGGCGCTGCTGTTTGCCGTGCCGTTCGCCTATGACGCGCTGCGCCTCGCCGGCGCGGCCTACCTGCTTTATCTGGCCTGGCAGGCGGTGAAGCCGGGCGGACGCTCGCCATTCGAGGTGAGGAAGCTCGCCATCGACAGCCCGCGTCGGCTGTTCCTGATGGGGCTCGCCACCAACCTGCTGAACCCGAAGATAGCGATGCTGTATCTGGCGCTGCTGCCGCAGTTCATCGATCCCGCTGTCGGCAGCGTGCTGACGCAGTCGGTGGTGCTGGGCGCGATCCAGATCGTGATCAGCGTCAGCGTCAACGCCATGATCGCCGTGGCGGCGGGATCGATCGCGCTGTTCCTGGCGACACGGCCGAGCTGGGCGCTGGTACAGCGCTATCTGATGGGCACGGTGCTCGCGGGACTTGCGGTGCGGATGGCGCTGGAGGCGCGGCGCGGGTGATTTCCATCGGCTCCTCCGTCCTGTCCGCCGAAGCTCCCTTTAGCGACGGGGGATGTGGAGGAGGCCGGCTCACGCGCCGGCATGCGACGGGGCGGGCATGTTCGCGCTAGAGCGATACCGCCCGTGTGGCTCCCCCTCCCCGGCCCTCCCCCGCAAGCGGGAGAGGGAGCGCACCGCCGGCGCGGAAGACAGCATCGCCCCCCAGCGACAGAGCAGCGGCCATCAATCCAGCTTCGCCTCCATGCCGCGCTTCACGGCGGGGCGGGCCATCAGGGTATCGTACCAGCGCTTGACGTGGGGGAAGTCGGCCAGATCGACCTTGTGGCGCGGGTGGCGCCAGGCCCAGCCGAGAATGGCGAAGTCGGCGATCGAGAGCGCGCCTGCGACGAACTCGTGCTGCGCCAGCCGGCGGTCGAGCACGCCATAGAGCCGGACCGTCTCGGCCATGTAGCGCTTGAGGCCGTAGGCGCGGTCCTGTTCGTCGGTCAGCGCGATGAAATGGTGCACCTGGCCGGGCATCGGGCCGAAACCGCCCATCTGCCACATCAGCCATTCATAGACCGGGATCCGCTCGGCGACGGATCTCGGCAGGAACTGGCCGGTCTTCTCGGCCAGATAGAGCAGGATGGCGCCGGACTCGAACACGCTGACCGGCTTGCCATCCGGGCCGTCGGGATCGACGATCGCCGGGATCTTGTTGTTGGGGCTGATCGCCAGGAACTCCGGCGCCATCTGGGCGCCCTTGGTGATGTCGACCGGAATGACGCGGTAGGGCAGCGCCATCTCCTCCAGCGCGACCGAGATTTTGCGCCCGTTCGGGGTGTTCCAGGTGTACAGCTCGATCGTCATACGGGCATCCTTCCCAATCGTCCTTGCTTGGTCGCGGGCTCCCATTAGCTCGAAACTGCATCCGGCTTCAAACGTAGCGTTGTTGATGGGACATCGTGGCGGCTGGTCTCCGCCGCCCGCCCCCGATAGATTGCGCCACCCAAGAATCCACCCTCAGGGGAAACGCCGTGTCCAAATCCGCCTCCCGCGCCCGCCTCCTCGAGATCATCCGCAGGCGCTCGTTCGGCCGTGGCGAGATCACGCTGGCCTCCGGCCGCAAGAGCGACTTCTATTTCAACCTGAAGCCGACCATGATGGACCCGGAGGGCGCCACGTTGCTCGCCGAGCTCACCTATGAGGCGCTGAAGGACGAAGGCTTCGATTATATCGGCGGCCTGGAGATGGGCGCGGTGCCGCTGGCCGGCGCCATCGCCCAGATCTCCTGGATCAAGGGCCATCCGATCGCGGCCTTCTTCGTGCGCAAGAAGCCGAAGGAGCACGGCGCCAGGCTGGCGATCGAGGGCCTGGCCCGCGACGAGACCCTGGCGGGCAAACGCATCGTCGTGGTCGAGGACGTCACCACCACCGGCGGCTCGGCGATGAAGGCGGTGGAAACCCTGCGCGAGGCCGGCGCCGAGGTGGCGCTGGTGTTCACCATGGTCGATCGCGAGGAAGGCGCCGCCGAGACCTTCGCCCAGGCCGGCCTGCCGTTCCAGGCGCTCTACAAGGCGCGCGAATTCCTCTGAGGCGCCTGGCGCGCGGCGCAATTCGCCGTCCGCGCATACCGCTCATTTACCAACGCCCGTTAAGGTTACCGCAAAGCTGATGACGCCGTGCCTTGGGCATGGCGCGTTCGATCGCACATGATCGGGCGACGTGGGTTGCCGCGTCACGGCGTGGCTTTGCGGTGAAGATCCTGGCGATGGAGCGGGCGTTGCGTAGCGTGTTGTCGTTTCGGCGGAGGTCCCGCCACGTCGCTGTCGCGGCGACGGTCGGCCTCGTCGCCGCCGGCGCGCTGGCGCCGCGGATGGCGTCGGCCCAGGGCCTGTTCGACTTCCTGTTCGGCGGCTTCAACAAGCCGCAATCGCAGCGGCCAGCGCAGGGCAGCTCCTTCGATCCGTTCGGCACCAACCCGCAGGCCGCCCCACAGCCGCGCGTGGCGTCTGGATCAGGCGCGGCGTTCTGCGTGCGCACCTGCGACGGCCGCTATTTTCCGCTGACGCGCGGCCTCGCCTCGCCGGCGCAGATGTGCCAGGCGTTCTGCCCGGCGAGCCCGACCAGGATCTATTACGGCTCCAACATCGACTACGCGACCGCAAGCAATGGCGAGCGCTATGCCGACAGCGAGACCGCGTTCGCCTATCGGCAGGCGCTGCGCGCCGACTGCACCTGCAACGGCCGCGATCCGGCCGGGCTGGCGCCGGTCGACCTGTCGCTCGACACCTCGCTGCGTCCCGGCGACGTGGTCGCCACCAGCGACGGCCTCGTCGCCTATTCGGGCACGCGCGGCAGCGGCGGCCAGCCGGCCGACTTCAAGCCGGTCGCCTCCTATCCCGGGCTGACCTCGGACACGCGGGCCAAGCTGAGCGAGATGAAGGTGGCGCCGGTGCGCGCCGAGATGCTGGCGGCCGATGCGCTCGCCGCCATGCCGCCGCCCGAGGCCAATGCCGGCAATGTCAGCGTCGCGCCGCCGATGGCGATCGCGCCGAAGCCGGCCACGGGCCGCGCCAAACGCGCGGACGTGGATTGAATTTTAGTCCTCGTCATTGCGAGCGCAGCGCAGCAATCCAGAGTCTCGCACTCCACCCTGGATGCTTCCGCCTTCGCCCTGCGGGCTTCGGCGGACACGTCGCTGCGCTCGCAATGACGGAACGCTGACCTAGCGTCCCACGATCACGCCGATGACGTTCGGCGCTTCCAGGTACTTTTCCTCGATCGCCGCCCGCGCGGCGGCGCGGTTGTCCGGCGTCAGCAGGCCGCGCTTCTCCGCGAGGATCATCCAGCAGAAGCCCCACCAGTCCGACAGCATGCCTTCGTCGTCGACCAGGTCGTAGCCTTGCTCGGCGGCAAAGATGCGCGCCCGCGCCTCGTCCAGGCCATCGAGGAAGGTGTGGTCGGTGGCCGAGAACAGGTCGTCGGAAATGTCGTCGGTGGTGTAGCCCCAGACCGACATGCACACAGCATTGAACGCGCGGTCGATCTGGTCGTCGTCGACGGCCCGCCGCCGCGCGGTCTTGTGCAGCCGCGTCAGACTGCGCGCGAAGTCGGCAATGCGGGTCAGGGCCAGAGGATCGAAGGCGATATTGGACATGGGTGTCCTCGCGGGATGCACTGATGCCGGGGGATGGCGGATCGAATCGCTGTAGGGATAACGATCGCTTGCTAAATTGTTCTTAATTTGTTCTGCCCTGTTTGTCCATCCCCTTCGACGGACGCCCGGGCTGTTGCAGTCCATCAACCGGCGAGTGCGAGGCGCCCGGACAAACATTCTGGACCGCGGCTGCGCAGGTGCAGCAGGCAACATCCGCGTTCCGATGTCGGAACCCGGCCTGAACTTTGCATCATTTTCCATCACCTTGCTGTGCGGACCAGCCTTTCCCCGGGTTTCGGACCGCGCGCAACCATCGTATGCTTTTACCGGTTCCTCGTAGCATCACAGGTTTCCAAGGTGACAGATCAGCCGTCCCAGCGCAGCTTCGTAAGCACCGGCCAGCCCGTCGACGAATTGGCGGTCGCTGAGATCAAGAGCGACATCCTGGCCAAGCTTCGCCTCGCCATCGGCAAGGAGGCGAGCCAGGCGACGCAACAGGACTGGTATCACGCCGCGGCGCTGACCTTGCGCGACCGCATCGTGCATCGCTGGCTGACCGCGGACAAGGAGAGCTACGATGCCGGGCGCAAGCGGGTCTATTATCTCAGCCTCGAATTCCTGATCGGCCGTCTGTTCACCGACGCGCTCAACAACATGGGCCTGATGAAGGTGTTCGAGACCGCGCTCGGCGATCTCGGCGTCGGCCTGATGGATCTGCGCAAATGCGAGCCGGATGCCGCGCTCGGCAATGGCGGCCTGGGACGACTGGCGGCCTGCTTCATGGAGAGCATGTCGACGTTGCAGATCCCGGCGATCGGCTACGGCATCCGCTATGATTTCGGCCTGTTCCGCCAGGTCATCGTCGACGGCTGGCAGCACGAATATCCCGACGTCTGGCTGTCGTTCGGCAATCCCTGGGAGTTCCAGCGCCCCGAGGTGGTCTATCACGTCCATTTCGGCGGCGGCGTCGAGCATGTCGACGACAAGGGCCGCGACCGCGCGATCTGGCATCCCGGCGAAACCGTGCAGGCGGTCGCCTATGACACGCCGATCGTCGGCTGGCGCGGCCAGCATGTGAATGCGCTCAGGCTGTGGTCGGCGCGCTCGCCCGACCCGCTGAAGCTCGACGTGTTCAACTCCGGCGACTATCTCGGCGCCTCCGCCGAAGAGGCGCGCGCCGAGGCGATCTGCAAGTTCCTGTATCCGAACGACGAGAGCCCGGCGGGCCGCGAGCTGCGGCTGCGCCAGGAATACTTTTTCGTCTCGGCCTCGCTGCAGGACCTCGTCAAGCGCCATCTCGGCTCCGACGGCCAGCTGCGCAGCCTGGCGCAGAAGGCCGCGGTGCAGCTCAACGACACGCATCCTTCGCTCGCGGTCGCCGAGCTGATGCGGATCCTGGTCGACCTGCACAATTTCCGCTGGGACGAGGCGTGGAAGATCACCATCGCGACCTTGTCCTACACCAACCACACGCTGCTGCCGGAGGCGCTCGAGACCTGGCCGGTCGAGCTGTTCGAGCGCCTCTTGCCGCGGCATCTCGAGATCATCTACCGCATCAATGCGCAGCATCTCGCGCTCGCCGAGCAGCGCGCACCGGGTGACATCGACTACCGCGCCTCGGTGTCCCTGATCGACGAGAAGAGCGGCCGCCGCGTGCGCATGGGCCAGCTCGCCTTCGTCGGCTCGCACCGCATCAACGGCGTCTCGGCGATGCATTCCGACCTGATGAAGGAGACCGTGTTCCACGATCTCAATCATCTCTATCCCGGCCGCATCACCAACAAGACCAACGGCATCACCTTCCGCCGCTGGCTGACCCTGGCCAATCCCAAGCTGACGAACCTGTTGTGCGAGGCCTGCGGCGACGCCGTCGTCGACGATCCGACCTTGCTCTCGAGCCTCGAGAGCTACGTCGCCGACGCCGGCTTCCACCAGAAGTTCCGCAGCGTGAAGCACCACAACAAGGTGCTGCTGGCGCGCCTGATCGGCGAGCGCATGAACGTGCGCCTCGATCCGGGCGCGCTGTTCGACGTGCAGATCAAGCGCATTCACGAATACAAGCGCCAGCTCCTGAACATCCTGGAAGCGGTCGCCCTGTACCAGGACATGAAAGATGATCCGCAGCGCGACTGGGTTCCGCGGGTGAAGATCTTCGCCGGCAAGGCCGCGGCGAGCTACCGCTACGCCAAGCTGATCATCAAGCTGATCAACGACGTCGCCGAGGTCGTCAACAACGATCCCGCGATCGGCGGCAAGCTGAAGGTCGTGTTCATGGCGGACTACAATGTCAGCCTGGCCGAAGCGATCATTCCCGCGGCGGATCTCTCCGAGCAGATCTCGACCGCCGGCATGGAGGCCTCCGGCACCGGCAACATGAAGCTGGCGCTGAACGGCGCGCTTACCATCGGCACGCTGGACGGCGCCAATATCGAGATCCGTGACAATGTCGGCGCCGACAACATCGCGATCTTCG
Organism: Bradyrhizobium sp. HKCCYLRH2060; assembly: GCF_051168135.1. Lineage (NCBI taxonomy): Bacteria > Pseudomonadati > Pseudomonadota > Alphaproteobacteria > Hyphomicrobiales > Nitrobacteraceae > Bradyrhizobium > Bradyrhizobium sp. HKCCYLRH2060. The sequence continues at coordinate 189,964 of NZ_JBNPUK010000006.1, read as the reverse complement.
GCATGGAGGCCGACGAGGTCATGCTCCGCCGCAAGCAGGGGCTGGACGCGACCGACGTGATCCACCGGTCACCGCGGCTGGCGCGCGCGATCGATGCGATCGCGACCGGCGCGTTCTCGCCGGACGAGCCCGGCCGGTTCGAGCCCATCGCACATGCGCTGCGCCATCTCGACCACTACATGGTCTCGGCCGATTTCGATTCCTACTACGAGGCCCAGCGCGGCATCGATGCACGCTGGCAGACCGTGCCGGCCTGGACCCGCGCCTCGATCCTCAACGTCGCGCGCATGGCGTGGTTCTCCTCCGACCGCACCATTCGCGAATATGCCGACGACATCTGGAACGTGCCGGTCGGCCCGGTGATGGCACCGGTGCACGCGCAGCGGGCGTGACGGGCCCTTCCCCTCGCCTTCAGCAATGACCCATGACGTCATTGCAGAGGCGTTCCATTGCGTTTCACCTGACGGCCATCATACGATGACCGTCGGGAGAAATGCATGACCGAACCGCCAGTTCACCTGTTCGACGAGGCCACCCGCGTCACCGCCGGCGACAGCCGCTGGCAGGGAAGGACCAGCCCGGATTACTGGGCTTTCGTCGGCCCGTTTGGCGGCGTCACGGCGGCGACCGTGCTGCGCGCCTTGATCCAGCATCCGCAAATCGCCGGCGATCCGCTGGCGCTGACGGTCAACTACTGCGCGCCGATCGCGGAAGGGCCGTTCGATCTCGACGTCCGGCTGGTGAAGGCCAACCGCTCCTCGCAGCATTGGTGCGTCGAGCTGAGCCAGGGCGATGCCGACGCGGCCACGCTGGCGACCGCTGTCTTCGCCGAGCGCCGGCCATCGTGGTCGCACCAGCCGGCCGTCAAGCCCGACGCGCCGCCGTTCGATCAGGTCAGGCGCTATCCTGATGCGGGAATGTCCTGGACCAAGCAGTACGACTTCCGCTTCGTGGAGGGACGGCCGGAGTTCGGCAACCGTTCAGACGAACCGCGCAGCGCCTATTCGCGGCTGTGGATCTCCGACCGCAAGCCGCGCAAGCTGGATTGCCTGTCGCTGCTGTCGATGTCGGACGCCTTCTTCGGCCGCGCGTTCCATGTCCGTGGCGAGTTGATTCCGTTCGGCACGGTGTCGCTGACCACCTACTTCCACGTCAGCCGCGAGGAACTGGCCGCCGAGGACATCACGCATGTGCTCGCGACCGCAGACGCCAAGGTGTTCAACCGCAGCTACCAGGACCAGCATGGCGAGCTGTGGTCGCCGTCCGGCCGGCTGCTCGCGACGACGACGCAGATCGCGTATTTCAAGGCGTGAGCCTGGACGCCGGCAAAATGAACGGTGTCGTCCCGGCCTTGAGCCGGGACCCATAACCACCGTCGGCAATTTGGCGAAGGCTGGAGCGGCCAGCATGCCGCATCACACCGCCCTGTGGTTATGGGTCCCGGCGTTCGCCGGGACGACAGCGGTGGATGGGGCTTGAGTTCGCCCCTCTCGTGCATCAGCAGAGGGAGCGGGAAAATAGTAAGAGCCAGCCGCAATGCGGCTGGCCCATTTGCGTTTGCAGCCCTACTCCGCAGCCAGCTTCAGATCCGGCGCCGCAGCGCGGACGTCGGCGTCAACCTGGGCTTCGAACTTGGCAAAATTCTTCTGGAACATGCCGACCAGCGCGCGCGCGGTCTTGTCGAACTCGGCCTTGTCCTTCCAGGTGTTGACCGGGTCGAGAATCTCGCTCGGCACGCCCGGCAGCGCGGTCGGCACCGCGAAGCCGAAATATTTGTCGGTGCGGAACTCGACGTTGCGCAAGGAGCCGTCGAGTGCCGCCGTCAGCAGCGCACGCGTCACCTTGATGGGCATGCGCGAGCCCGTGCCGTACTTGCCGCCGGTCCAGCCGGTGTTGACCAGCCAGCAGTCGACATTGTGCTCGGCGATCAGCTGCCGCAGCATGTTGCCGTAGACCGACGGATCGAGCGGCAGGAACGGCGAGCCGAAGCAGGTCGAGAACTCCGGCTGCGGCTCGTTGCCGAGGCCGCGCTCGGTGCCGGCGACCTTGGCGGTGTAGCCGGACAGGAAGTGGTACATCGCCTGCGCCGGCGACAGCTTTGCGATCGGCGGCAGCACGCCGAAGGCGTCGGCGGCGAGCATCACGACGTTCTTCGGATGCGGCGCACGGCCCGTGCGCGAAGCGTTCGGAATGAAGTCGAGCGGATAGGCGGAGCGGGTGTTCTCGGTCTTGGAGCCGTCGTCGAAATCGGGGACGCGGTTGTCCTCGTCGAGCACCACGTTCTCGAGCACGGCGCCGAAACGGGTCGACGCCGCGAAGATCTGCGGCTCGGCTTCCTTCGACAGCTTGATGCACTTGGCGTAGCAGCCGCCCTCGAAGTTGAACACGCCGGACGGGCCCCAGCCGTGCTCGTCGTCGCCGATCAGGGTGCGGTTCGGATCGGCCGACAGCGTGGTCTTGCCGGTGCCGGACAGGCCGAAGAAGATCGCGGTGTCGCCCTTCGGCCCGACATTGGCCGAGCAGTGCATCGGCATCACGCCGCGCGCGGGCAGATAGTAGTTGAGCGTCGTGAACACGCTCTTCTTCATCTCGCCGGCATAATAAGACCCGCCGATCAGGACGATCTTGCGGGCGAAATCGATCGCGACGACGTTCTGCGAGCGCACGCCGTGACGTTTCGGGTCGGCGCGGAAGCTCGGCATGTCGATGATCGTGAGCTCCGGCACGAAGGTGTCGAGCTCGATCTTTTCGGGGCGGATCAGAAGCGTGCGGATGAAAAGCGAGTGCCAGGCGAGCTCGGTGAAAACGCGCGTCTTGATGCGGAAGGTGGGGTCGGCGCCGCCATAGAGATCCTGCGCGAACAGGGTCTTGCCTTCGGCGTGCTTGATGAAATCCTGATGCAGCGCCTCGAACTGCTCGGGCGTGATCGCCTGGTTGCCCGCCCACCACATTTTTTCGGTGGAGGCGTCTCGCACCGTGAACTTGTCCTTCGGGCTGCGACCGGTGAACTCGCCAGTATCCGCGCAAAGCGCCCCGTCGGCCGACAGCACCGCCTCGCCCGCCGCCAGCGAATACTGATAGAGCTGGGGAGCGCCGAGATTCCAGTGCACCTGCTTGAGGTTCTTTAAGCCGAACTTGTCGGCACCGAAGGCGCCGTTGCGAATACCCGTCTCTTGCACGAAGATCCCTCCTGAGAGCCCGCGTCTGTTGCGCGCAGTCGCGCGCGTTGCGCGGTGACCGTTGCCGTTACATCGCCTTATCGAAGCGCGGTCGCCGACCTAATACTGATCAACGCTGGTCTTGCCAAGACGATCCGGCCCAATTGGTTATTGGCAATTCGTGATGCACGTAGCTCATCTTTTGCCGCGCCATGCACATTCCAGCAGCAGCCACCTGCGCCGCGCTCAGATGCTGCAACGCAACAGATATATTAGCGCGGTTGGGTTTCACGAGGAACGACGAACGACGCTCGAATCGACGGATTCGCGCAGGCAAACGAAGACCAAGCGACGACCGAGCATCCGGCAGCGGCTGTCGCAGCGCCTCGCGGAAACCGATCAAGGGAGGCCGCCCGAGCCGACGGAATGTGCCGGTGATCGCCGTGTCGTCGCCACACCCGATCAGCCAGCTTCCCTTCACGATGGCCTCGCGCCTGCGGGATCACATCGTCCGATTCTCCCGGCCGCGACGTCAACGAGCTCACTCGCGCCCACGCCACGAAGTTTGCGCGACGCTCACCCTCTGCAGGACATGGAGCGCGCACATCGAGATTCACCACAAGCTGCCTTCATGCGTGAACTTCGCCGTCTTCCGTCACGGGAGATGAGCACAGTCATCAAAGTGGGCTCGAACTACACCTCACTTCGCGCGGGCCTCGTCAGCAAGCCGCACCAGCATCTTGCGCAACGCCCCGGGCGTGGTCACGCGCTCGGGAAACTCGAGCCGCAGCGTCCTGCCGTCGGCCATCAGATCCAATCCCTCCGGGTCACAGCCGCTACACCGCCACTCCGCTGCTTCGGCGCCGAGCAGCTTCGTCGCGTAGAGGGCGAGCGCCTCGCGGTGATCTTCGTTCATGTGATCGACGGCGCCCTGCTCTGCCAGAATCAGTTCGTCAGCAACGGATATATCCGTGAGAAACTGCTCCGGCTTGAGATCGACGATGCGGCCGAATCCGGCGACGAGATGCGCGCCTGACGGACGGATCACGAAGAACGAGAAGTCGGCGAATTCAGCATAGTCCGCAGCGGACGGATGCGCATTGAGATACCGACGGCGCAGCACCTCGCGATTGTCGTCGGCGGCCTGCTCGGCCTTGCCCGACAGCATGATGCGAGATCCCTCGAGCGGATCGCCCGGCGCGCGTTCATCGAGCATCAGCGACACGCGCGAATCGGCAAGTAGATTTCTGGTGTGCACAGCTAATCGCGAAATCAGGATGATCGGAGCACCATCGGACGCGGTGGCGACGTTGACGAGGGAGCAGTAGGGATCGCCAGAACCAACCATCAAGGTCGCAAGGGCGCCCTGCCGGCTTCGGCGCAGCAGGGAATGCGTGACGCGGTTAGGGTTAAAGCTCGCAGACATCGTCTTTCCCTCGTCCATCCAGTTGCAATGAAGGCCTTTTTTCGGCTAAACGGGCCACAAACCTGGGCACGGCACAAGACTTTGCCATGGTATTTGTGGAACTCGGTCACACTTCAGCCCAGCTTGCATTGCTCGTTGACCATGTTCGAAGCCCAAATACGCGGCCCTTATCTTGATTCTCGAAGTCTCGGCGTAACCAGACTCTGAAAGCAGGCTCATGCCCACAATCGCCTTGGTCGATGACGACCGCAACATTCTGACATCCGTCTCCATCGCGCTCGAGGCCGAGGGTTATCGGATCATGACCTATACCGATGGTGCGTCGGCGCTCGACGGTTTTCGGACCAGCCAGCCTGATCTCGCCATCCTCGACATCAAGATGCCGCGCATGGACGGCATGGAGACCCTGCGGCGGCTGCGCCAGAAGTCCGACCTGCCGGTGATCTTCCTCACCTCCAAGGACGAGGAGATCGACGAGCTGTTCGGCCTGAAGATGGGCGCGGACGACTTCATCCGCAAACCGTTCTCGCAGCGCCTGCTGGTGGAGCGCGTCAAGGCCGTGCTGCGCCGCTCGCAGCCGAAGGATCCGACGGCGCTGCCGAAGGAGAACGACGCCAAGGCGCTCGATCGCGGCCTGCTGCGCATGGACCCGGAGCGTCACACCTGCACCTGGAAGAACGAGCCGGTCACGCTGACCGTCACCGAGTTCCTGATCCTGCAGGCGCTGGCGCAGCGTCCGGGCGTGGTCAAGAGCCGCAATGCGCTGATGGACGCGGCCTATGACGACCAGGTCTATGTCGACGACCGCACCATCGACAGCCACATCAAGCGGCTGCGCAAGAAGTTCAAGATGGTCGACGAGGAGTTCGAGATGATCGAGACCCTCTACGGCGTCGGCTATCGCTTCAAGGAAACCTGAAGCCAAGGCCTGAAGCAGGGACCTGAAGCATTGCCTTGCGCGACGTCATGCGAAATTGCGCGCTGACGTCGCGGTCTCGATTGGATAGGCTACGCCTCCTGCGCGTTTATCCGGGCGCAGATGCCGGAACGGGGCCATTGTTGCGGCGAATTCGGGTGCGGCAAGTCGAGTTCTCACGGGAATTCGCCGCACAACCCCTACGAAATTCGGAATCGGAGCACTCACATTGCTCGATCGCACGCAGCTTGACCCAGCAGTGAATGGCCACGACGCCGCGGCGACGATCGCGTCCGACGCGGCGGAGGAGACCCCGAGGGTCTCCGGCTGGCAGCGTCCGCTGAGCTGGCTGCGCCGCGCCGGACAGTTCCTGTTCGCGCTGTCGTTCTCGAGCCTCACCCGCCGCATCGTCTCGCTGAACATCGCCGGCTTGCTCGCACTGGTTGCAAGCATTCTGTATCTGTCGCAGTTCCGCGCCGGCCTGATCGACGCGCGCGCGCAGAGTCTGCTGGTGCAGGCCGAGATCATCGCCGGCGCCATCGCCGCCTCGGCAACCGTGCAGACCAACACCATCACCATCGACCCCGAGCGCCTGCTCGATCTCAAGCCGGGCGAGAGCTACGGCGCGCCGGACGAATATTCACCGCTCGATTTCCCGATCAATCCGGAACGGGTCGCGCCGGTGCTGCGCACGCTGATCTCGCCGACCAAGACGCGCGCGCGCATCTACGATCCGAATGGCGGGCTGCTGCTCGACAGCCGCAATCTGGAGAACGTGCTGCGGTTCGACCTGCCGCCGCCGTCGAGCGAGAAGCCCGGCTTCGTCGAGCGCGCGCTGATCTCGGTGCGCACCTGGCTCAACCGCGGCGACCTGCCGCTGTACCGCGAATACGGCCCCGAGAACGGCAACGGCTACGAGGAAGTCGCCGACGCGCTGAAGGGCCAGAAGCGCAGCATGGTCAGGGTCAACTCGCGCGGCGAAGTGATCGTCTCGGTCGCGGTGTCGGTGCAGCGCTCGCGCACCATCCACGGCGCCCTGATGCTGTCGACGCAGGGCGACGACATCGACCAGATGGTCACCGCCGAGCGGCTTGCCATTCTGAAGGTCGGCGGCGTTGCCTCCGCGGTGATGATCGTGCTGTCGCTCTTGCTCGCCAGCACCATCGCAGGTCCGGTGCGCCGGCTCGCCGACAGCGCCGAGCGGGTCCGCCGCCGCATCAAGACCCGCGTCGAGATCCCCGACTTCACCCGCCGCCGCGACGAGATCGGCCATCTCTCCGGCGCGCTGCGCGACATGACGGACGCGCTCTACAACCGCATCGAGGCGATCGAGATGTTCGCCGCCGACGTCGCCCACGAGCTCAAGAACCCGCTGACCTCGCTGCGCTCGGCGGTCGAGACCCTGCCGCTGGCGCGCAACGACAACAGCCGCGCCCGCCTGCTGGCCGTGATCGAGCACGACGTGAAGCGGCTCGACCGGCTGATCTCCGACATTTCCGACGCCAGCCGGCTCGATGCCGAGCTGCAGCGCCAGGACATGACCCTGGTCGATCTGCGCCGCCTGCTGAACACGCTGACCTCGGTCGCCAACGAGACCAAGCTCGGCACCGACGTCACCGTCGAGGTCCGCTTCGAGGGCCGCGGCGCCAACGACACCTTCTCGGTGCCCGGTCATGATTCGCGGCTCGGCCAGGTGATCTCCAACCTTCTGTCGAATGCGCAATCGTTCTCCGCCGCCGGCGGCAAGGTGCGCATCACCTGCCGGCGCGTGCGCTCGGAGATCGAGATCACCGTCGATGATGACGGTCCCGGCATTCGCGAGGACGCCCTGCAGCGCATCTTCGAGCGGTTCTATACGGACCGGCCGCACCAGGGCTTCGGCCAGAATTCCGGCCTGGGCCTGTCGATCTCCAAGCAGATCATCGACGCTCATGGCGGGCGGATCTGGGCCGAGAACCGGCCCGGCCCTGTCGACGCCGACGGACATCCGACCTCGGCCGGGGCTCGCTTCATCGTCCGGCTGCCGGCGTCGTGACGAACGAAACGGCGAGCATCCATGCATCTGCCGTCCAGGTGGGGGAGCAGGCCGTCCTGATCCGGGGTCCCTCCGGTTCCGGCAAATCCCGACTCGCCTTCGATCTGATCCTCGCCGGACGCGCGGGGCAGCTGCCGCCAACGGTTCTGGTGGGCGACGACCGTGTTCATCTCGCCACACGCAGCGGGGAAATGTGGGTGAGCCCCGCGCCCGCCCTGGCCGGGCTGATCGAGATCCGCGGCCTTGGAATCCGCGCCTGCGACCATGTGTCGGAGGCGAAACTTGGGCTTGTGGTTGACCTGATGGCCGAGGACGCTGCCCGCCTGCCGAACGCCGAATCGCTTCGGATTCACCTCAACGGTATCGAATTGCCACGGATACCCGTGGGGCCGGGTTTTTCACCCTTCCCGATGGTTGTGGCGGCACTTATTACCACCCAGACTTTCATGTTCCGGTAATCTTTCGGCCGATTGTGTGGAGCAAATTGGTAACCATATCAGCCCCACTATCGCGACCGATTAGACCGCCGCCAGCTCCCATTCTGTATGCCAGAATCCGGGAGACTCGCGAATATGCCCCCTTGCGCGAGGGCTCCGGATGGTCAAAGTGGCGCGTTCGTGCGGTGCACCCAAGGCGCCCGCGAGGAGTATCCGATGATTGGCCTGGTACTGGTGACCCATGGGCGCCTCGCCGACGAGTTCAGGGCGGCGCTGGAACACGTCATGGGTCCTCAAAAACAAATCGAAGCGGTCACGATTGGCGCCGACGATGATTCCGATCTCTGTCGCAGCGACATCATCGAAGCCGTGAACCGCGTCGACACCGGCGACGGTGTCGCCATTCTCACCGACATGTTCGGCGGCACGCCGTCGAACCTCGCCATCTCCTGCATGAGCCGGCCCAAGGTCGAGGTGCTCGCCGGCATCAACCTGCCCATGCTGGTGAAGCTCGCCAAGGTGCGCGAGGAACGCTCGCTGCCCGACGCCATCGCCATGGCGCAGGAGGCGGGCCGCAAATACGTCACCATCGCCAGCCGCGTGCTCGCCGGCAAATGAGCGACGAGGATGCTCCGCAGGACAACGTCGCCGGCCCGGCCGTCCCTGCCGGAGCCCTCTCGCGAGAGCTGCTGATCACCAACAAGCGCGGCCTGCATGCGCGGGCCTCGGCGAAATTCGTGCAGATGGTCGAGAAGTTCCAGGCCGAGGTCTGGGTGACGCGCGGCGGCGAGACCGTCGGCGGGCGCTCGATCATGGGCCTGATGATGCTGGCGGCGGCGCCGGGAACCAAGATCCTGGTCTCCGCCACCGGCCCCGAGGCCGACGCCGCGCTGCAGGCGATCACCGACCTGGTGAACGACAAGTTCCACGAAGAAGGCGTGTGACCACCTAGGATCGTCATTCCGGGGCGCGCGAAGCACGAACCCGGAATGACGTGCTCTGGGTTACCTGCCCGGTCCCTGAATATACACCTTCCAAACGATTGCAGGGCCCGCCTGGCCGTGGAAGAAGCGCTGGGTGGTCATCACCAGCGGCTCGGCCTTCGGGGCCTCCTTGGCCATCCAGGCCTCGCAGGCCGCGATCCGGTTGTCGGTGGTGTCGCAGATGCCGATGAACCCCTCGCGCTCGAGGTCTTCCAGCGTGCTCAGGCCGGAACTCCAGGTTTCCTCTGCCGTGTAGGGCACGGTGAACGGCCGCGGGTGGTCCGGGCTGTAGAAGGTCATCGGCGTGTTCATCTCGGAAAAGCCGGCCACCAGCGGCCACGGCGAGCCGAATCGGGCGTGCCAGGCTTTGGTCAGTTCCCGCGCCAGCTCCGAACGGGCGCCGTAGCCGGTGGCGCCGTTCGGATTGGCGGCCATCTCGCGCCGGGCAATCCAGGGCGAGGCGATCAGCGTGAGCAGCGACAGGACGAGCCAGACGGCGGCCAGCCGCGGCAGCATGACCGACCGCAGCCGCAGCGCAGGGATCGCGACCAGCGCCAGCGGCACCAGGAAGAACAGCGAGATGCCCCAATCGGTCTTCATGTAGATCGTGAAGGCGAGGCCGCCGAGCGGCGGCCCGACGGCAACGATCGCCTGCACCAGCCAGACATTGATCGCCTGGCTCACATTCACGCCGGGATTGGGACCGCCGCGCCAGTTGCGGAAGGCGAAGCGCGGCGGCCAGGCCATCACCAGCGCCGCCAGCGCCAACGGCAAAGCCAGCAGCGCCAGATTGTGGCCGACATAGCCGAGCACGAGCTCGGCGGCCCGGCCGCGGTCCGACAGCGTATAGACATCCCCGGCATAGGTGATGGCGACGAAATCGACCCGCCACAGCCACACCAGATGCGGGATCATTGCCACCAGCATGGCGACGATCGCGACCCACGGCGCGGGCGACGCCAGGAAGCGCAGCCGTTCCGGGTGCAGCAGCGCGGCAAGGCCGATGGCGCCGATCATGGTCAGCACCCAATATTTGGTCATCAGCGCGGCCGCGCCGGCGAGGCCGAGCCACAGGCCGGAGGCGGCGCTGCGCTTTTCGAACGCGTTGAGATAGGCCAGCACCAGCAGCGGCAGGCTCAGCAGCTGCACCAGGTCGGCGTTGTACTTGAAGCCCTTGAAATTGAAGATCGGGTACAGCGCGACCATCACCATGACGAAGAAGGCGCGGCGGCGGTCGACCACCTTGAGGCTGGCGAGCCAGACGATGACGAGGCCGCTGCCGTTCACGGCCATCGCCAGCGCATAGGTCGCCCAGTCCTTGACCGGAAACACCGAGAACCACAGCCCGGCGATCCAGCCCGACAGTGGCGGATGCTTGCCGTAACCGAACAGGAAGCGGCTGCCCCAGGCATAGGCCTCGGCAACGTCCATGTGGACGTCCTGCGCCGCCTTCAGATTGGTCAGGATCGCGGTCCACAGCACGGCATGGACGACCACGAAGGCGATGACCACCCAGGCCGACGTTGCAGGCGCCGTGGCGCGCGCCACCAGCCAGGCGGAGATTCGCCGCGGTCCGAGACGGCCGCGCATGCGCGCCGCGAGAGGCGGAAGAGAGGTACTCGACATCCGCCCTCGGTAGCCTGTTTTCGGGCCACGGGGAATCAGCTTGGCGTGAAGAAAGGCCCTGGAAATTCAGCAATATGGTTGCTGGTTGGGGGCTCGGGATGCTATCTGCGCGACCCATGACGACCGTCCCCATTCCCAACATCCGCAACTTCTCCATCGTCGCTCATATCGACCATGGAAAGTCCACGCTCGCCGACCGCCTGATCCAGATGACGGGCGGCCTGTCGGACCGCGAGATGGCGGGCAAGGAACAGGTGCTCGATTCGATGGATATCGAGCGCGAGCGCGGCATCACCATCAAGGCGCAGACCGTGCGCCTGCAGTACCGCGCCAAGGACGGCAAGGACTACATCTTCAACCTGATGGACACGCCCGGCCACGTCGACTTCGCCTACGAGGTCTCGCGGTCGCTGGCGGCGTGCGAGGGCTCGCTGCTGGTGGTCGACGCCAGCCAGGGCGTCGAGGCGCAGACGCTCGCCAATGTCTACCAGGCGCTCGACAACAACCACGAGATCGTTCCGGTCCTCAACAAGATCGACCTGCCGGCCGCCGAGCCCGAGAAGATCAAGCAGCAGATCGAGGACGTCATCGGCATCGACGCCTCCGACGCGGTGATGATCTCGGCCAAGACCGGCCTCGGGATTCCCGACGTGCTGGAGGCGATCGTCACCCGGCTGCCGCCGCCGAAGGGCGACCGCGATGCGACCCTGAAGGCGCTCTTGGTCGACAGCTGGTACGACGTCTATCTCGGCGTCGTCGTTCTCGTGCGCATCGTCGACGGCGTCATGAAGAAGGGCCAGCGCGTCCGGATGATGGGCACCGGGGCCGCCTATGACGTCGAGCGCGTCGGCTTCTTCACGCCAAAGATGCAGCAGGTCGATGAGCTTGGGCCCGGCGAGATTGGCTTCATCACCGCCGCGATCAAGGAGGTGGCCGACACCCGTGTCGGCGACACCATCACCGACGACCGCAAGCCGGTCTCGGAGATGCTGCCGGGCTTCAAGCCGGCCATCCCGGTCGTATTCTGCGGCCTGTTCCCGGTCGACGCCGACGATTTCGAGACGCTTCGCGCAGCGATGGGCAAGCTCCGACTCAACGACGCCAGCTTCTCGTTCGAGATGGAGACATCCGCCGCGCTCGGCTTCGGCTTCCGCTGCGGCTTCCTTGGCCTGTTGCACCTCGAGATCATCCAGGAGCGGCTGTCGCGCGAGTTCGATCTCAACCTGATCGCCACGGCGCCGAGCGTCATCTACAAGATGAAGCTGACGGACGGCGAGGAGATCGAGATCCACAACCCCGTGGACATGCCCGACGTGGTCAAGATCGCCGAGATCCAGGAGCCCTGGATCGAGGCCACGATCCTGACACCGGACGAATATCTCGGCAGCGTGCTGAAGCTGTGCCAGGACCGCCGCGGCAATCAGAAGGAGCTCACCTACGTGGGCGCCCGTGCGATGGTCAAATACGACCTGCCGCTGAACGAGGTCGTGTTCGATTTCTACGACCGGCTGAAATCGGTCTCCAAGGGCTACGCCTCGTTCGACTATCATTTGACCGACTACAAGCCGGCCGACCTCGTCAAGATGCAGATCCTCGTCAACAACGAGCCGGTCGATGCGCTGTCGATGCTGGTGCACAGGACCCGCGCCGAAGGGCGCGGCCGCGCCATGGTCGAGAAGATGAAGGACCTGATCCCGCCGCACATGTTCCAGATCCCGATCCAGGCGGCGATCGGCGGCAAGGTGATCGCGCGCGAGACCGTGCGCGCGCTGCGCAAGGACGTCACCGCCAAGTGCTACGGCGGCGACATCACGCGCAAAAGGAAGCTTCTGGAGAAGCAGAAGGAAGGCAAGAAGAAGATGCGGCAGTTCGGCAAGGTCGACATCCCGCAGGAAGCCTTCATCGCCGCGCTCAAGGTCGACAGCTGAGGGCGGATCGCCGCCCGCTCGATCGACCGCAGGGCTATCGCCCATAGAACGGCTGGGCAGTCGCGACGAGCCATCCTGCCAATTAGTTACTCCGTCATGGCCGGGCTTGCCCTGGGCATCCACGTGGTTCTCAGCGTGCCGAACGACGGGGATGGCCGGGACAAGCCCGGCCATGACGACGTCGTGACGGAAGAGCACGACACCCCGATCGTCCAATGCGATGGACGGGGAAGCGGAACGTGGGACGCCCTCGGCTGAATCGGTGCTCCCGTACAACTACGGTATCTGTTCCTTAATGGTATTCTGGGACCCTTGCTGCAAAGCAAGGAATGCCCCAATGTCCCGCCTCCGATCGATCTCCGCCCGCCTGATCATCGCGCTCTCACTCACCGTCGCCATCGCCTGTGCCGTGCTCGGCACCTTCTCCGTCATCCAGCAGCGCGCCCTGACCCGACTGGCGCTGGAGCAGCAGTTGAAGCTGCAGTTCGACAGCGTGTCGGCCGGCATCGACTATGAAGGCCGCGCCGCGCTGGCGGTGAGCTCCACCCTGGCGGCGCTGCCGCCGATCGCCGATGCCTATCTCAAGGGTGACCGCGACGCGCTCGGCGCCCTGCTCGGCGGCGCCATGACGTCGCTGAAGGCGCAAGGCATTCCGCTGGTGAACGTATGGGCGCCGCCGGCCACCAATTTCTATCGCGTGCATGAGCCGAAGGTGTTCGGCGACGACACCTCGAAGCGCCGCATCACGGTGGTGCAGGCCAACCAGACCGGCCGCCTGATCGCCGGCGTCGAGCAGAGCCGGCTGTCGCTCGGCATCTTCGGCATGACCCCGATCGTGCGCGACGGCAAGGTGATCGCGACCGTCGACGTCGGCGCCGCCTTCGGCAAGGAATTCGTCGAGCGCGCCAAGCAGCGCTTCGGCATCGATCTCGCCGTCTACTGGATCAACGACGGCCAGCCGAAGCGGCTGTCCTCGACGTTCGGCGACGAGACCGTCGCCACCCCGGACGAGGTGCTCGCAGTGTTCAAGGGCACGGCACTGCTGCGCGATGCCACCCTGGCCGGCAAGCCCGCCGCGGTCTATGCCGGCCAGATCAGGAACTACGCCGGCGACCCGATCGCCGTGCTCGAGCTGATCAAGGACACCACGGCTTACGAGGCCGCCGCCGCCAGCGCGCAGCAGCAGCTGATCATCGGCACGGTCGTGATCCTGCTGCTCGCCGTCATCGTCGCGCTGTTCGTCGCCCGCGGCATCTCGCGTCCGCTGGTCGCGATCACTGCCGTCATGCACCGGCTCTCGAGCGGCGACACCGAGGTCGCAATCCCCGGCGGCCAGCGCAAGGATGAGCTCGGCACGATGGCGCAGGCGGTCGACGTGTTCCGCCGCAACATGATCGAGACGGCCAGCCTGCGCGAGTCGCAGGAGGCGACGCAACACCGCGCCGAGCAGGAGAAGCAGGCGCTACAGCGACAGATGGCCGACCGGTTCGAGGCCGACGTCAAGGGCGTCGTGTCCTCGGTCGCCAAGGCGACGGCGGACATGGAGCGCGTCGTCCACGAGATCACGGTCAGCGTCAACGGCACCTCGCAGCGCACGGCGGCCGCGGCGGCGGCGTCCGAGGAAGCTTCCAGCGGCGTATCGACCGTCGCCGCGGCCTCGGAGGAGCTCGCCTCCTCGGTGACCGAGATCGGCCGCCAGGTCGCGCATTCCAGCAAGGTCGCCGACGGCGCCGTGATCAAGGCGCGGCAGACCACCGAGATGGTCGAGAGCCTCGCGGTCGCCGCCGAGCGGATCGGCGACGTGCTGCGCCTGATCGACGCGATCGCGAGCCAGACCAACCTGCTCGCGCTCAACGCCACCATCGAGGCGGCGCGCGCCGGCGAGGCGGGCCGCGGCTTTGCGGTCGTCGCCGCCGAGGTCAAGGAGCTGGCGGGTCAGACCGCCAAGGCGACGGAAGAGATCGCCGGCCAGGTCAGCTCGATCCAGGCCGCGACGTCCGACTGCGTCAGCGCCATCGGCGGCATCAGCGGCACGATCCAGGAGATCAGCGGCATTGCCGCGACCATCGCCGCCGCCGTCGAGCAGCAGGGCTCGGCGACGCGCGAGATCGCGCGCAGCGTCCAGCAGGCGGCGTCCGGCACCAACGAGGTGTCGCAGAACGTCGTCGGCGCCAGCGACGCGGCCGAGCAGTCGCGCCAGCTCGCCGATCACGTCATGGTCGCCACGCGCGACCTCGGCAAGCATGCGAACGACCTGTTCAAGAGCGTCGACACCTTCCTCGCCGGCCTGCGCAAGGCGGCGTAGTGATAGTTGCCGACGCTGCGCCCCCGAAAGCCGGTGTCGTCCCGGCCTTGAGCCGGACCCATAGCCACCGGCTGGCGTGAGGCAGACAACTGCCAGCCCCGTCCCTCGATAGCTTCCGCGGTATGGATCCCGGCGTTCGCCGGGACGACACTGAGGATGGCGTAAGAACCGGGTGCTCAAGTTCAATCGCCGGTCGTGAGCGCAAAGCCCTCGTCGAGCCAGCCGGTGATGCCGCCGATCATCATCTTGACGGGAAGCCCGAGCCGCGCAAGCCGGATCGCGGCGCGGTTGGCGCCGTTGCAGTGCGGGCCGGCGCAGTAGACCACGAACAGCCTGTGGTTCGCGTACTCGGCCATCCGCTCCGCGGTCATGGTCCGGTGCGGGATGTTGATGGCGCCGGCGATATGCCCCCTGGCAAACGAGGCCGGACCCCTGACATCCACCAGGATGAAGTCCGGAGCCGCGGCATGGAGACTTTCGTGCACGTCCCAGCAATCGGTCTCGAAGGAGAGCATCGCCTCGAAATGGGCGAGCGCCTGGGCTGACGGGGCTGCGGGCACCTCGGTGACATGGGTCGTCATCGTCTCTCTCCTGCGACGTTGCGTGAGCTCCAATCTCGCGCGCTACGCCGGGCGACCCAAGTGACGGATCGGACAAAGTCCGGTAGGTTTCCGCCAATGCCGTCAGCCGCAGCCAGCAGCCCTCCGCACGATCCCGGCCTCGTCGCGGTCATCGCCTATGACGGGCTGTGCACGTTCGAGTTCGGCATCGCGGTCGAAGTCTTCGGGCTGCCACGGCCAGAGTTCGATTTCCCGTGGTACCGGTTCAAGGTGGTTTCGGCCGAGGGACGAAGGTCACGCGCCATCGGCGGCATCGTGGTGGAGGCCGGCGCGCCGCTTGCGCGGCTGAAGGATGCCAGCACGATCATCGTGCCGGGGTGGCGCGATCGCAATGAGCGGCCGCCGGAGCGCCTGCTGCGCGCCATCGCGCAGGCGGCGGCGCGGGGGGCGCGGTGCCTGTCGATCTGCTCGGGCGTGTTCGTTCTGGCGGCGGCAGGGCTGCTCGACGGCAGGCGCGCCACCACGCATTGGCGGCACATCCCCGACCTGAAGCGACTCTATCCGAATATTCGCATCGAGGAGGACACGCTCTACGTCGACGAGGGCAATGTCGTCACCTCGGCCGGCAGTGCGGCGGGCATCGACGCCTGCCTGCATCTGGTCCGGCGCGACTTCGGCAGCAAGGTTGCGAACAGCGTTGCCCGGCGGCTGGTGATGCCGCCGCACCGGGACGGCGGGCAGGCGCAGTACGTCGTCGCACCGGTCCAGATCCGCCCGGGACGGACGATCGGCGACGTCATGGATTGGGCACGCGCGCGACTGGCGCAGCCGATCGCGATCAGTGCGATGGCCAAGCGCGCCGGGATGAGCGAGCGATCCTTGCTACGATCTTTCAAGGACAGCACGGGCGCCGGCCCCGCGGCCTGGCTGCAGCAGGAGCGCATGGCGCGGGCGCGGGAGCTGCTGGAGAACGCGACGCTTTCCCTGGCGGACGTCGCGGCGCAGTGCGGCTACCGGTCGCTCGAAACCTTTCGCGTCGCTTTCCGGCGCATCGTCGGAACATCACCCGCGGCTTATCGGCGGCGCTTCGAGGCGCGTCCAACAGCGGCCAGCGTCGCTCGCTCAAGCCACCAGCGCGTTGCCGGGTGAGGCGCCGTCCATGGCGTCCCGCTGCGCCTGCAACAGCCGGACGATGTCGACATTGGGCCGGGGCCGGCTGAACAGATAGCCCTGCCCTTCATGGCAGCCCTCGGCGCGCAGACAGCGGAGCTCCGCCTCCGTCTCGACACCCTCGGCCGTGATCGTCACGCCGAGCCCCTTGCCGAGGCTGACGATCGAGCGGACGATCGCCTGCGCCTCGCGATTGGCGGCGAGACCGCGGATGAAGGACTGATCGACCTTGATCTTGTCGAACGGAAAGCTGCGCAGATAGCTCAGGCTGGAATAGCCGGTGCCGAAATCGTCCATCGAAATGCGGACGCCCAGCGCGCGCAACGCATGCAGGGTGGCCAGCACCTGGCCGCTCTTCTCCAGCACCAGCGTCTCGGTGATCTCGAGCTCGAGCCGGCTCGCCGGCAGGCCCGACTGCTTGAGCACGTCCATCACCAGCGACAGCACATTGCCGACGCGGAACTGCAGCGGCGACATGTTCACGGCGACACGGACGTCGTCCGGCCATTTCGCCGCGTCGTTGCAGGCCTGGCGCAACATCGCGCGGCCAAGCGCCGAGATCAGGCCGGTCTCCTCGGCGACCGGGATGAACTCCGACGGCGGGATCATGCCGCGCTCGGGATGCGGCCAGCGCGCCAGCGCCTCGAAGCCGGTGATGCGTCCGGTCGAGAGGTCGATCAGCGGCTGATAATGCGGCTGTAGCACGTCGCGCTGGATGGCCTCGCGCAGCTCGGATTCGATCTTGCGCCGGCTCTGCGCCCGCGCATCCATGCCGGACTCGAAATAGCTGAAGGTGCCGCGCGTCTCGTTCTTGGCGCGCGACAGCGCCATGTCGGCATTCTTGAGCAGCTTCTCGGCGTCGTCGCCGTCGTTCGGCGCCATGGCGATGCCGATCGTGGCACCGATCGTCACCGAGCTGCCGTCGATGAGATAGGGATCGGCGATCGCCTCCAGCAGCCGGCGGCAGAGCTGGGCCGCATCCTCCGGCCGCGCCTGCCCTCCCTGCACCACCGCGAACTCGTCGGAGTTCAGTCGCGCGACGATGTCCTCCTGACGCAGGACCGAGCGCAGCCGCTTGCCGACCCCGCGCAACAGCCGGTCGCCGACCGCGTGGCCGAGGGTATCGTTGATCGACTTAAAATTATCGAGGCCAAGCACCAGCACAGCGATCTTCTCGGAGCCGCGCCGCATCTGGGAAAGCTTGTCATCGATCTTCTGGCGCAGCAGGTTGCGGCTCGGCAGGCCGGTCAGTGCGTCGTGCTGGGCGAGGAAGGCGAGCCGCGCCTCGGCGCGCTTGCGCTCGGTGATGTCCATCAGCGCCAGCAGCACCGCGGGCTGGGCGTTGTGGACAAGATGGCGCGAATAGATCGCGAGATCGATCAGGGCGCCATCGGCGCGGACATGCTTCCAGGTGCGCGCCGCCTGCTCCTCGCTGGACTGCTCGCCTGCCCAGGGCGGCTCGCTGTCATAGGCCTGCAGGCTGCGGATGCTGAGCCGCTCGAAGGCGTCCCGGCTATAGCCGTAATGCTGGGCCGCCGCTTCGTTGACGCCGAGCACGCGCCCATCATCCGTCGCGCAGACGATCATCGGCACCGGATTGCCGTCGAACAGCAGGCGGAACGACTCCTCGCGCTGCTTCAATTCGGTAATGTCGACGCGGAGGCCAACGATGCCGCCATCGCCGGTCAGACGCTCCTCGATCAGGATGGTGCGGCCGTCCGACAGCTTCTGCTCGTGGCGGCCGCTCGGATGAAACAGCTTTTCGAGCCGTTCGGCGATCCACTCCTCCTCGCGGCCGGCGGCTTCCGGATAGTCGCCGCGGGCAACGCCGATCCGGATCGTGTCCTGCAGCCGGGCGCCGGATTCGAACAGGTCCGAGCTGCGGTTGTAGATTTCGGCGTATTTCTTGTTCCAGAGGATGTAACGGCCGTCGGCGTCGAGGAACACGATCCCCTCGGGAAGAAGGTCGATCGCTTCGATCAGCCGATCATGCGCCTTCTTCGCCTCCGCCATCGCCATTTCGGCGCACTTGCTCCCATCGCCAGGGCCAAGCTTGCGCAGGTTGTGCCGCCGCAATTTCGGGCTTGGCTTGACCGGGTGAACTGCATCGCGGGCGCTTGGCACGCGATTGCGCTTTTTTGCCGTGGGTGGCCGAACGGGCCGCATCGCGTGCCTCACTCTCCTTCTCAAAAGGCAGTTTTCAGCCACGTTTCTGAAAAAATGGTATCTTGATGCAGAACACGACAGCCATTGGTTACGGGAATAGGGAGATGCACTCGCGTATTTGGAGAGTTGAGCCTTGCGCCGAGGATCAACCAAGGGCTGCGGTACAACCAGCGATATGTGACGTCGGTTGCCACCGGCCAGAAAAGACCCGCATACCGTGCAGTGGCCTTGCGCTTATTGTTCATTTACCGAACGAACTCACGCAATTGAACCGAGTTCAGCCAGTTCCGCCAATCCGGCAGCAGGGTTAGAGCCAGGTTAAAATAGCTTGAATGACCTGCTGTTGACGTAGAATTGGGCAACTCGGCCGGTCGGCAAACGCTACACTGGCTTCATGCATGTCCGCCTGATTCTGGTCGCCATCATCAGTTCGGCCGTCATTGCCGCGGCGACCCCGGCCCATGCCCAGGACAAGGGCAGCGTCGAGCCAAAGGCCCTGCCGCCATTGGCGCATCCGGACGATCCGAATACGCCGGCCAAGGAGCTGTTCGCTCGCAGGATCCTGCCGTCGGCGCAACCGACCAAGGTGATTGGAACCTACAATCGCGGCTGCATCGCCGGCGCCGAGCGAATGCCGATCAATGGCGAGGGCTGGCAGGTGATGCGGCTGTCGCGCAACCGCAATTTCGGCCATCCCAACCTGATCGCGCTGCTGAAGCGGCTGGCGACCCGCGCGCACAAGGATGCTGGCTGGCCCGGCATCCTGGTCGGCGATATCGGCCAGCCGCGCGGCGGTCCGGCGCTGAGCGGCCATGCCAGCCATCAGATCGGGCTCGACGCCGACATCTGGCTGACGCCGATGCCCGACCACAGGCTGTCGCGCAACGAGCGCGAGGAGATGTCGGCGGTCATGATGGTTCGGCCCGATCGCCTCGATGTCGATCCGCGCGTGTTCACGAAGGGCCACCTCGCCGTGATCCGGGCCGCCGCCCAGGAGCCGTCGGTGCAGCGCATCTTCGTCAACGCCGCGATCAAGAAGGCGCTATGCCGGGACGCCAGGGGCGACCGCAGCTGGCTCACCAAGGTGCGGCCGTGGTGGGGACACGACTATCACTTCCACATCCGCATGGTGTGCCCGCCGGGCAACCCGGACTGCCACGGCCAGACCAACCAGGAGGGCGGCGATGGCTGCGGCGACCTCGACTATTGGTTCTCGGACGCGGTGCTGCATCCGCTGCCGCCGAAAGAGCCACCCAAGCCGCCGCAACCGATTACGATGGCGCAACTGCCGCCTGGCTGCCGAGCGGTGCTGCATGCGCCGGACGCCAAGAATTGATTCAGCGACGGCTGACGCGGCGCAGGAATCGCAGTAAGGCTGGATTGCTTTAGAATGACATCGTTCGCGCCGTGAGCGCGACGATCGAAGGGGATGACGGTCCCTCCACCTCCTGTTATCGCGGTATCGAAATGCCGCGCGCCGCTGCGCGGCGCAACAGTCGCGAGTCCGTCATGATCCTGATCCGTCCCGCCACGACTGCCTTCCTCCTCACGCTGGCCGCGAGCTCGGCTGCGGCTGCCGCCGAACCGAGCGGCTGCGACAAATTCAAATGGGACATCGCGCGCGAGCGTGCCGCTCTGACCGCGGCCAACCGCGAGAAGCTGGTATCGGGCGCCGAGATCGCCGCCATCCCGGCCACCGGCATGGTGCTGGAGCTGCGTCCGACGGCCGAGGCCAGGCTGGCGATGCCACCGGAACGCGCGCCCAAGGACGGCACCTTCGCCGGCCTCACGCGGATCACCGCAGCGCCCAAGGCGGGCGTGTACACGATCAGCCTGTCGGCCGCGGCCTGGATCGACGTCGTGCAGGACGGCAAGATCCTCAAACCCGCCGGCTTCAGCGGCGCCACCGATTGCGACGGCATCCGCAAGACCCTGAAGTACGAGCTGGGATCGCATCCCCTGGTGTTGCAGGTCAGCGGCGCGCCGGACAATGCGATTTCGATCGCGGTCCTGCCCGCGGCAGAGTGACGCTCACACTCCCGCAACCGACGACCAGACTTCGGCCAGTCTGCGCTTCATCCGCTCTTTGCGCGTCAGCACCGGCACCTCTTCTTCGTCCTCCGGCAGGCGCAGGCCGACCACGTTGACGCGGCCGCCGGAGATCGAGCGGGCGACCAGCACGATGGTGTCGAGCGCCACGGTCGCGCCTTCCTTCGGCGCGTTGTCGAGGTGGATGTCGAAATAGTCGGCCAGCGTCAGCTTGTCCTCGCCCTCGCCGAGCTTGACGCCATAGATGCCGGAGACCTCGTCGAGCGTATGCTCGGCCGAGACCATGAAGTCGCCGAGCAGATGCGGGTCGGGCGCCGCCGACGGCGGCATGTCGACGAAGAAGCGGTCGAGCGACTCGGCCTTTTCCGGCGGCGCCAGCAGATAGAGGTAGTCACCGGGCGCGATCGGCTCGGCCTCGGGCGGCGACAGGATCTGCTGGTTGCGGATCACCAGGGTCGGCTTCGACCAGGACGGGATCAGGCCGCGGCGGAAGTACAGGCTCTTGGAGCGGATCGAATAGCCGACCAATTGCTGCTCGAGCTGGCCGGGCAGATCAAGCTCGATGCGGCGCGGGCCGCGATCGGTGCGCGGCAGCGCCACGTGCAGCTTGCGTGCGGCGACGCCGAGTGTCCAGCCCTGCGCCAGCAGCGAGATGATCACCACCACGAACGCGACGTCGAAATAAAGATAGGCGTTGGACAGGCCGACCAGCAGCGGGATCGAGGCCAGGAAGATCGCGACCGCGCCGCGCAGGCCGGTCCAGGCGATGAACGCCTTCTCCCGCCAGTTGAACCGGAACGGATAGAGGCAGAGAAACACCGCGACGGGTCGCGCCACCAGCATCAGCATCAGCGCGACGGCAATCGCCGGCAGCAGGCTGTCGAGCAGCCGCTGCGGCGACACCAGTAGCCCAAGCAGCACGAACATCACGATCTGGGCAAGCCAGGTCGCGGCATCGAGGAAGGTGACGACAGAGTTGTGCGCCCGCGTCGGCCGGTTGCCGACGATCAGGCCGGCGAGATAGACCGCGAGGAAGCCGGAGCCGTGCGCGATCTGCGCCATGCCGAAGATGACCAGCGCAGCGGTGGTCACGAACGGCGCGTGCAGGCCCTGCGGCAGCGAGACCCGGTTGAGGCCGATGACGACGAGGCGGCCGCCGACGATGCCGAACAGCGTGCCGAGCACGGCCTCGCGGACCAGCTCGAACACGAAATGTCCGATACTGCCGTGACCGACCGAGATCAGCTCGACCAGCATCAGGGTGAGGAACACGGCGAACGGATCGTTGCTGCCGGACTCCGCCTCCAGCGTGGCGCCGACGCGCGGGCGCAGCCGCAGGCCCTGGGCGTGGACCAGCAGGAACACGGCCGCCGCATCCGTCGAGGCGATGACGGCGCCGACCAGCGTCGCCTCGGTCCAGCCGAGGTCGAGGGCATATTTCGCCACCGGTGCGGTGATGAAGGCGGTCATCAGCACGCCGACGGTCGCAAGCACCATCGAGGGCGCCAGCACGGTGCGGATGCTCTGGAAACGCGTGCGCAGGCCGCCGTCGAACAGGATCAGCGCCAGCGCGACGGAGCCCACCAGATAGGTGGTACGGACGTCCTGAAACTCGATATGACCAGGGCCGGAATCGCCCGCCAGCATGCCGATCACCAGGAACACCAGCAGCAGCGGTGCGCCGAAGCGCAGCGCCAGCAGGCTCGACAGGATGCCGGCCATGACGAGGACCGCACCGAGGAGGATTGCAATGCTGACGGCGTCGAGGGATGTCATGAAAAAACGTTGATGAATCCGAGTTTTACATCCTTATCGTCGCCACACTTGCACGCCAACCGGATTTGCTCTTATCGCGGCGATATGCCCATTTTTCCATCCTTGCCCGCGTTCGGGGTATATTTCGCGGCAATCGCCCGTGACGAAAACGAACTAAATCCCGCTGATCCGGCCAACCCGCGCCCCTGTTCCCCTCCGAGACCCCGCTGATGGACCTCGACCTGAAAGACGTTCTCGAATTCCTGCAGACCGTTGGCCGCTCGATCGGCGCCGAGGTCACTTCGCCGTGGTTCTATCTTCAGCTCGGGCTGGTGCTGAGCGGCGCCGGCATCGCCTTTGCCGCCAGCGCTGCCGTGCGCGCCCGCATCGACATGACCTCGCTGGCGATGGGCTGGCCGGGCCCGCTGCGCCAGCTGCTGCGGGTGCTGCTGGAAAGCGTCACCACGGTCGTGTTCGTGATCCTGATGCGGATCGCCCGCACCGGCATGTTGCTGTGGACCTGGCCGAGCCGCAGCTACCTGCTCGCCGTCGCGCTCAAGCTGGCGCTGGCCTGGCTGGTGATCCGGCTGATCACTTCGGTGATCCGCAGCACCTTCATCGTGCAGATCGTGTCGATCTCGGCCTGGCTGGTCGCCGCGCTCAGCATCATCGGCCAGCTCGACAATGTGGTCGACGCGCTCGATTCCATCTCGGTCGTGCTCGGCGGCCTCAGGTTGACGCCGCTGCTGGTGATCAAGCTCGGCGTGCTGCTGCTCGCGGTGCTGTGGCTGACCAACGTCGCCAGCAATTTCGTCGAGAGCCGTATCACGCGTTCGACCGACCTGACACCGTCGATCCAGGTGCTCCTGATCAAGATGGTCCGCATGGGCCTGATGATCCTCGGCGTTGCGATTGCGATCAGTGCGGTCGGCATCAACCTGTCGGCGCTCGCGATCTTCTCCGGCGCCGCCGGTGTCGGTATCGGCCTCGGCCTGCAGCGCATCGTCGCCAATTTCGTCGCGGGCATCATCCTGCTGGCTGACAAATCGGTGAAGCCGGGCGATCTCGTCACCATCGGCGACAGCTCGGGGCGCATCAGCGCGATGAACACGCGCTACATCTCTGTCGCCGCCGGCGACGGCCGCGAGTTCCTGATCCCGAACGAGGATCTTGTCACCCAGAAGGTGACCAACTGGACCTACACCGACAAGAACACGCTCGTGAAGGTCAATTTCGGCACCAACTACGACGCCGATCCCCGCGTCGTCTGCAAGCTCGCCACCGAGATCGCGGCCGAGACGCCGCGCACCTTGAAATCGAAGGCGCCGAACTGCCTGCTGACCGAGTTCACCGAGGCCGGCATGAAGTTCTCGCTGACCACATGGATCGCCGATCCCAGCTACATGGACAGCGTCAAGAGCGAGGTGATGCTGGCGCTGTGGGAGGCCTTCAAGCGCGAGGGCATCAGGGTGCCGTATCCGGTGCGAGAGCTTCGCGTTCGCGGTGGTGCCCTGCCGGTGGAGACCACGCTGGAAGTGCCGGCCGGCTAGGCGGCAGGTCCGGCCGCGCACACCCGGCTTGCACCGGCCGGCACGATCATTAAATTAGGCGATCACCCCGCGACACCCCTGAGAACGAAACAGGCCCATGAACTATATCGAAGCGACCGACGCTGCTGCGCGCAAGAACGGCCAGATCAAGCTGCACGGCCCGAGCGGCTTTGCCGGCATGCGCAAGGCCGGCGCGCTGGTGTCGAAGTGCCTCGATGCGCTCACCGACATCGTCAAGCCGGGCGTGCCGACCTCGCGAATCGACGATTTCGTCCGTGACTTCGCCTTCAGCCATGGCGCCTATCCGGCGACGCTGATGTATCGGGGCTATCGCTACTCGACCTGCACGTCGATCAACCACGTGGTCTGCCACGGCATGCCGAACGACCGGCCGCTGAAGGAAGGCGACATCATCAATGTCGACGTCACCTTCATCGTCGACGGCTGGTACGGCGATTCGAGCCGCATGTATGCGATCGGGCCGATCGCGCGCAAGGCCGAGCGGCTGATCGAGGTGACCTACGAATCGATGATGCGCGGCATCGCCGCGGTGAAGCCCGGCGCCACCACCGGCGATATCGGCCATGCGATCCAGAGCTTCGTCGAGCCGCAGGGCATGAGCGTGGTGCGCGACTTCTGCGGCCACGGCCTCGGCCGGCTGTTCCACGACGAGCCGAACATCATCCATGTCGGCCGTCCCGGCGAGGGCGTGCTGCTGAAGCCCGGCATGTTCTTCACCATCGAGCCGATGATCAATCTCGGCAAGCCGCATGTGAAGATCCTGTCCGACGGCTGGACCGCCGTCACGCGCGACCGCTCGCTGTCGGCACAGTTCGAGCACTCGGTCGGCGTCACCAATGACGGCGTCGAGATATTCACGCTCTCGGAGCGCCATGGCGAGAAGCCGCTGACGCAGGTGTGAGCGGGCTGCCTGGCCCAATGGTCACCGGGCGTCCGATTGTTGCCATGCCGGGCTGATCGACTGCCGCTTCCATCGCATGCGACCGCGGGAGGCTGCTCTGACCAACGCAACACGCCGTGGCGTTCTCGGCCTGCTCTCGGCGGGCGCAGCGCTGCTGACGCCGCCGGCCCGCGCAGCGTCGGAGACGGCTCCCGCGTCGGCGAATGCCGACGAGGCCTGCTTCCTGACGCCGCAGTCGGAATCCGGTCCCTATTATCTCGATCCCAAGCTGGTGCGTGCCGAGATCGCCGAGGACCGGCCGGGCGTGCCGCTCAGGCTGCGCCTTCGCGTCATCGAGGCCGGCACCTGCGCGCCGGTACCAGGCGCGCGCGTCGACATCTGGCACTGCGACGCCCGCGGGATCTATTCGGGCTATCCCGGCCAGAGCGACACCCACAAGCTCGACCAGAGCGGCAAGACGTATCTGCGCGGCACCCAGATGGCCGATGCCGCCGGCTGGGCCGGCTTCAGGACGATTTATCCCGGCTGGTATGCCGGCCGTGCCACCCACATCCACTTCAGGGTGTTTGTCGACGAGACCACGGTGCTGACCGGACAGACGTTCTTTCCCGAGGCGCTGAACGAGTTCATCTACACCAACGTGCCCGACTACACCGGACGGCCGAAGCAGCGGCTCGTCATCAATGCCAATGACCGCGTCGCGACCGAAGCCGATCCCGAACACCGCGCGCATTGCGCGGTGAAGGAGGAGCGCGACCATTATCTCGCGACCCTGACGCTCGCCGTGAGCCGCAAGCCGGCCGCCGCGGTCGAGATGCCCACCGGAAAGCTGCCGCCGGCGCCATGGATCAAGGACCGGCTCGCGGCGCTGGTGCCCGGGCTCAAGCGCAGCCCGTTCTGATCATTTCGGCTCGGTGAACTGATAGGCCAAAGCGGCGAGCGGCAGCGCCGTGCCGAGCGCGGCGGCGGCTGTCCAGCCGCCATGGGCGTATGCCCAGGCACCGAGGCCGGAGCCGGCGGCGCCGGCGACGAAGAAGGTGGTCATATAGAGCCCGTTCAGCCGGCTGCGCTGGCCGGCGCCGAGCACGAACAGC
The DNA here is from genome assembly GCF_051168135.1 of Bradyrhizobium sp. HKCCYLRH2060. Classification (NCBI taxonomy): domain Bacteria; kingdom Pseudomonadati; phylum Pseudomonadota; class Alphaproteobacteria; order Hyphomicrobiales; family Nitrobacteraceae; genus Bradyrhizobium; species Bradyrhizobium sp. HKCCYLRH2060. The sequence continues at coordinate 163,884 of NZ_JBNPUK010000006.1, read as the reverse complement.
ACGCGATAGCCGAGGATCAGGCTGAGCTGCGCGCCGCAATCGATCGCGATGGCGGCGATCACCAAAGTCGCCAGCGACCAAGGGGTTCCGAGCGGTGCCGCCAATGTCAGCGCGAAGCCGAGCGCGCACATCAGCATCGAGGCGATCGTCGCCGGCCGGGTCCAGCCGCGGTCGGCGATGCGGCCCGCGACCGGCGCCATGATCGCGCCGGCGACGCCGGCCAGCGCGAACAGCGCGATGCCGGTCTGCGACATCCGGAAATCGGGCCCGGCCAGCAGCAGCGGGGACGTGGTCCAGAACACGCTGAAGCCGCCGAACAGCGCGGCCTGGTACAGCGCACGGCGGCGCAGCGCCGGCGTGTCGCGATAAAGCTCGACCATCGAGCCGAGCAGCTGGCCGTAGCTCAGCCGCGCCTGCGGCTCGCGCGGCGGCAGCGCGAGGCGCAGCACGACGGCCAGGATCAGCATGGCGAGCGCCGAGGCCGCATAGATGACGTGCCAGGACGCATGCGCCGCGACGAAGCTCGCCAGCGGCCGCGCCAGCATGATGCCGAGCATCAGGCCGGTGGTGACGTTGCCGACGGTGCGGCCGCGGATCGCCTCCGGCGCCATGTGCCCGGCATAGGGGATCAGGATCTGCACCGCGACCGAGCCGAAGCCGATCAGCAGCGCCGAGAGCAGGAACGTCGACGGGCTCGTCGCCAGCGCCGCGCAGCCGAGCGCGGCCGCGCCGACGATGATGGTCGTGATGACGAGCTTGCGGTTCTCGATGAGATCGCCGAGCGGCACCACGAACAACAGACCCGCGCCGTAGCCGATCTGGCTCATCGTCACCAGCAGTCCCGCGAGCTGCGGCCGCAGCCCGAGGTCGGCGCTGATCGGCCCGATCAGCGGCTGCGCGTAATAGATGTTGGCGACGATCAGCCCGCAGGAAAAGGCCAATAGCAGCGTGATCCAGGCCGACAGCGAGTCGCCGGAATCGGACGTGATGGTGGTCAACGTGGATCTCTCTCGGGGAGGAACGGCAGGCCATAGGGCCCGATGAGAACGGAGGCTGTCGATCTGCGATTTTGCATCGCAGCATTCAAGCCCGACATAGGTGCTGAGGTCCCCCGCTCCAATTCACGTCTGCGTGGGCGCTGCATCGAGCAAGTCCGCAATCAAAGGCGAGCGCGCTCGACGAGGCCCTGGCGACGTCGAGCCCGCGCCGGCTACTGCGCGCCGTGCGCCTCCGTCTCGGTCTCCGCGGTCCGCCGGCCGCCGATCAGCCGTGGCAGCAGCATCGGCACCTGCCGGCGATAGCGCTGGTAGGTGTCACCGAACTGGGCGACCAGATCGCGCTCCTCGAGCTGCAGCCCGACCAGGATGTAGGCCGTGCTGAGGGCGGCGAATAGCAGGTGGCCGACCGACATCTCCGGCGTGGCCCAGAAGGCGAGCAGGAAGCCCAGCATCAGCGGGTGGCGCACCAGCCGATACAGCAGCGGCGTTCTGAAAGGCTGCGCCATCCCGGCACTGCCGCGGAGGGCGAGCACGGCCTGGCGCAGGCCGAACAGGTCGAAATGATCGATCATGTAGGTCGAGGACAGCGCGATGATCCAGCCGAGCCAGTGGAGGCCGGTCAGCACGCCCGCGGCGGCACCCTCGACGTGCCAGACCGGATTCGGGATCGGACGCCATTGCCAGAACAGCAGCAGCAGGATCAGGCTGGACAGCAGCACATAGGTGCTGCGCTCGGCGGCCGCCGGAATGATGCGCGTCAATGCGCGCTTGAAGGCCGGCCGCGCCATCACGCTGTGCTGGATCGCGAACAGCGCGAGCAGCAGCACGTCGACGACGACGGCCTCGGTCACGGCGCTGGACACGCCGACGTCGATCGACTTGGCCGTGAGATAGTTGTAATTGCCGACGAAACCGACCGCCCATACGAACGACCCAAGAAAGACGGCATAGCTCGTGATGGCGTAGAGCATGATGAGGAGGCGTCCGGACATGAATGTTTCCTTGTTGCATCGAGGACGGCATGGCCGTGATCGAGACGCCCGATCCTGGGATCGGTCACGTCTCGTGCGAGCCTGAGCCCTTACCAATCGACCGTCCCCCGAGCGTCCCCCGGACGCAGCCATGCAGGTCGCATCCCGATGGTTCAGTTCCGCATCCGGACATTAGGCTTTCCCGAGCTGCATCGCGACGGTGAGCCCTGCCCGCTGGCGCTGAGGAAGGGCCTCGCCCTGCTGGTCTATCTGGCGGAAGCCAAAGGCCCCGTCGCGCGCGATGTGCTGGCGACGATGCTCTGGCCCGAGAGTTCCGAGGAGGTGGCGCGCGCAAGGCTGCGCCGCCTGCTGCACCGGCTCCAACTCACGCTCGGCGACGGCTGCCTCACCATCGATCGCGCGACGGTTCGATGGGCCGCCGCCGTCGAGCTGGAGGTCGACTCGGGACTGTTCGAAGCGGCGTGCGACCGCGGCGAATTTGCGCCGGCCTGCCGCCTCTATTCCGGCGACTTCCTGGATGGCTTCACGCCCGGCGACTGTCCGCAGTTCGAGGAATGGGCGTTCTTCCGGCGTGAGGCCCTGCGCGGCCGGGCGGTCCAGGCACTGGAGCGCGTGGTGCAGGATCGCAGCGTGTCCGGTGATCATGCCGCGGCCGCGCTCCACGCCCGGCGCCTCGTCGCGTTCGATCCGCTCAGCGAGGTCTATGGCCGCGCCCTGATCCGCAGCCTGCTGCTGGCCGGCGACCGCGCCGCCGCCGAGCGCCATCTCGGCGCCCTGACACAGCGGCTGCGCGACGAGCTCGGCGTGCCCCCCGAGGCGGAGACGCTGGCGCTGCTGGCGCAGGGCGTCGCGGCCCACGGCGAAAGCGCGCCGCCGACGCGCTATGTCCTCGGCGACGGCGTTCATCTCGCCTATCAGACCTACGGCGCCGGTCCGCTGGACATTCTGCTGCTGCCCGGCTTCGTCTCGCATGTCGAACGGATCTGGGAGGAGCCGCGCTGCCGGGCCTTGCTGTCCGCGCTCGCCAGAATCGGCCGTCTGATCCTGTTCGACCGCCGCGGCATCGGGCTCTCCGACCGGGTCGGTTTCAGCCCGAGCGTCGAGGCGACCGCGCGCGACATCGCGACCGTGCTCGACGCCGCCGGCAGCCGGCGCACGGTGCTGCTCGGCGCCTCCGAAGGCGGACCGGCCTGCATCACCTTCGCGGCCGACCATCCCGAACGTGTCGCCGGGCTGATCCTGTTCGCCTCGCTCGCCAAGGGCAGCGCTGCGGCCGACTATCCGCATGCGCTGCAGGCCGGCCAGTACGGCATCTGGCTGCGGCAGCTCGTGGCCGGATGGGGCGGACCGGCCGGCATCGAGACGTTCGCGCCGAGCCTGGCCGGCGATCCCCAGGCGCGCGCCTGGTGGGCCGGACTGCTTCGCGCAGCATCCAGCCCCGGCGCCATCAAGGGCCTGCTCGAAGCCTTCAGGGATATGGACGTGCGCCACCTGCTCGCCCGGATATCCGCACCGACCCTGGTGCTGCACCGTGGCCACGATCGCGCAGTGGTCGTCGGGGCCGGGCGGCATCTCGCCGGCCAGATCCGCCACGCACGTTTCGTCGAGCTCGACGGCGCCGACCATTGGATGTTCGCCGGCGACCAGAGGCCCGTCCTCGCCAGCATCGAAGCCTTCCTCCGCGGTCTGCCATTGTAAGCAGGATCGCCGGACTGGCAAAATGGACGTCGTCCGGTGCCCCAGGAGGACTCGATCGCGATGGCCGAGGATGCAGCATTCCATCGCGAGCAGACCCAGGTCGCCGCCGGCATGGCCGCAGCCGCGCTGATCGCGATCGCGGCCATCGGCGTCGCGCTGTGGCGAGGCGACGGCCCTGCGGAGCCCGCCGCAGAGCGCCTCGCCATCGCGCTGCGGCTCGATCTGTTCGTGATCGCCTGGCTGCTCGCCGCGATCGGCAATGTCGCCCGGCTGCGCTTCTTCTCGGCCCAGGACATCGCCGGCAGCGCGACCACGGTCGCGAGCGATGCGGTCCGCAGGGGAAATGCGATCCTGCAGAACACGCTGGAGCAGGCCGCGCTCGCGGTCACGGTGCATCTCGGCCTGGCGGCGACGCTGCCTCATCCCGCGCCCCTGCTGCTCACGCTCGTGATCCTGTTCGGCCTCGGGCGGCTGCTGTTCTGGCTCGGCTATGCCAGGGGCGCGGCGGGCCGCGCCTTCGGCTTTGCGCTCACCTTCTATCCCACAGCGTTTTCGCTCATCGTCGGCCTCGCCGTCGTGCTGACGGGACGCGCGGCCTAGCAAGGCGCGCCCCGTGGCGCGCGAGCACTTCGAGGTTGCAAAAATGCGGCATCACGGCATGCTGACGCCGATGCCCGACAAAGCCCCTCCTTCCAACGATACGCCGCCGGACACGCCGCACTATCACGGCCACCGGCAGCGGCTGCGCGAGCGCTTTCACAGCGCCGGCCCCGACGCGCTCAACGACTACGAGCTGCTGGAGATGGTGCTGTTCGCCGCGCTGCCGCGGCGCGACGTCAAGCCGCTGGCGAAGGCGCTGCTGAAAACGTTCGGATCGTTCGCCGAGGTGATCCACGCGCCGGAGCCGCGGCTGCGCGAGATCGACGGCGTCGGCGACGCCTCGATCACCCAGCTCAAGCTGATCGCCGCCGCCGCGCACCGCATCGCCAGGGGCGAGGTGCGGCAGAAGCACGCGCTGGCGTCCTGGCAGGACGTCATCACCTATTGCCGCACCAGCATGGCGTTCGCCGACAAGGAGCAGTTCAGGCTGTTGTTTCTCGACAAGCGCAATCAGCTGATCGCCGACGAGGTGCAGCAGACCGGCACCGTCGATCATACGCCGGTCTATCCACGCGAGGTGATCAAGCGGGCGCTCGAATTGTCGGCCACCGCGATCATCCTGGTGCACAACCATCCCTCGGGCGATCCGACGCCGTCACAGGCCGACATCCGGATGACCAAGACGATCGTGGAGATCGCCAAGCCGCTGGGAATCACGGTTCACGACCACATCATCGTCGGCAAGAACGGCCACACCAGCCTGAAGAGCATCGGGGTGATGTGAAGGCTACGCGGATGCGATGACCTCCTGCCCGACGGCGGCGCAGCTCCGAGCGGCATTTGCGATGCCTCGTACGGCGAAGGCGGCTCAGGCTATGTCAGCGCACCCGCGTCCTCGAGCGCCGGCAGGTCGTGCACGATGATGCTGCCCTCGCTGATCGTCAGCATGCCACGATCGCGAAACTGCGCCAGGATGCGGCTGACGTGAACGGTGGTAAGGCCGACCGTGTCGGCGATGTGCTGCTGGCGCAGCGGCAGCGAATATCTTCGAGATTGATCGAGCCGGCCCGCGTTAGCCCGTCTCATCAGGCTGAGAATGAGAAAGGCGATCCGGCCTTCGGCGGGGCGCTGTCCCAGAACGCTCGCGAGCTCATACGCGTCCGACCTCTCCTGCAAGAGCAGCTCGAACCCGAGCGCCACCAGGGAGGGATCAGTCAGGCACTTCCTGCGCAAGGCGCCGGCGTGGAAAGCGCAAACTTGGACATCCGAGAGCGACTTGACGGAAAAATCCGCACGCGACGGCACGTTCGAGAAGATCATCCGGACGGACGCAAAATCTCCCGTAAACAGGAACTTCACGATCTGCCGCCTGCCGTCGCTGAACGGCAGATAGCGGAACGCCCATCCACTGCAGAGGACGATGATGTCCGAGTCGGTTCCTACGGGATGGCCGGCCGCGACCGTGAAGAAGCGTTGATCCAGCTCCTTGAAAGCCGCTCGATCGCCGCACGACGCAAAGATAGCTCCGCAAAATCCCTTGTCGCTGGCAGGACAAGAGGCACATCTCGTCGGCGGTCCGATGTCCTGTCTCCCCATCAGGGGCGCTTCTCTGTGCGCATCACGGCAGCATTAAATCAGGAACGATCCCGAGCACAAGTGCATAACATTCGTTAAACGCCGAAGCGCAAATCTTAAGAAGATTTCGCCACTTTCGTCGATGTTAGCTGGCTCGCGAACGACGCGAATCTCCCCTGCTAAGAGCCGAGATGCTGTCGGCTGAATTAGTTCAGTGTGCCGGAAGGTTCGACGGCAGGTCGTTCGTTCGAGCCGTCCCCTTCTCTGCCGCCGGTAGATGCGTACAGCTAACAACCCGCAAATACCATCATCGAATTCGCTCCCATCTGGAAGGACTCCGCTCGATGTTCGCTCGCAAGACCGCTGGAGGCGCAGAGGCTCAACTCGCTGCCATCAGCCGCTCCCAAGCCATGATCGAATTCGACATGGACGGCACTATCCGAACGGCGAACAAGAACTTTCTCGACGCACTTGGCTACCGTCTCGAGGAGATTCAGGGCAAGCATCATTCGATGTTCGTGCCCGCGGATCAGCGCGAGAGCGCGGACTATCGCGCGTTCTGGGCCGCGTTGAACAACGGAGACTTCCAGGCTGCGGAATTCAAGCGGATCGGCAAGGGCGGCCGCGAGGTTTGGATCGAAGCCTCGTACAATCCGGTTCTCGACGCCAAGGGCAAGCCCTGCAAGATCGTCAAGATCGCCATCGACATCACGGCCAAGAAGATCGCCCACCTCAAGGACAGTGGCAAGATCGCCGCGCTCGACCGCTCTCAGGCCGTGATCGAGTTCAACATGGACGGCACGGTCACCACGGCCAACGAAAACTTCCTGAAGGTCATGGGTTATGAGTTACGGGAAATCCAGGGCAAGCACCACAGCATGTTCGTCGAGCCCGCCGAGCGCGACAGCGCGGCCTATCGCGACTTCTGGGCCAAGCTCAATCGCGGCGAATACCAGGCGGCCGAGTACAAACGGCTCGGCAAGAACGGCAAGGAGGTCTGGATTCTCGCGTCCTACAATCCGATCCTCGACGAGCGGGGCAAGCCGTTCGCGGTGGTCAAGTTCGCGACTGACGTCACGGCCGCAAAGCTGAAGACCGCCGATCTGGCCGGCCAGATTGCGGCGATCGGAAAGTCGCAGGCGGTGATCGAGTTCAACATGGACGGCACGGTGATCACGGCGAACGACAATTTCCTGGCCGCGCTCGGCTATACGCTCGGCGAAATCAGCGGCAAGCACCACAGCATGTTCGTCGAGCCAATCGAGCGCGACGGCGCCGGCTATCGCAACTTCTGGGCCAAGCTCAACCGAGGCGAATATCAGGCCGGCGAATACAAGCGGATCGGAAAGGGCGGCAGGGAGGTCTACATCCAGGCGTCGTACAATCCGATCCTCGATCTGAACGGCAGGCCGTTCAAGGTCGTCAAATACGCGACCGACGTCACGAAGCAGGTTCTGGTGCGAATGGGCAACGAGCGCGTGCGCGGCATGATGGAATCGGTTGCGGCCGGCGCCGAGGAGCTCAACGCCTCCGTGCGCGAGATCTCCGAGGCCATGACCAAGTCGCGGGAAACCGCGATGGGCGCAGTCGATCGCGTCGGGGCGGCGGACACCCAGGCGCAGCATCTCTCCGCCGCGACGCAAGCGATGAGCGGCATCGTCGAGATGATCGACAACATCACCGGGCAGATCAATCTGCTGGCACTGAACGCGACGATCGAATCCGCCCGCGCCGGCGAGGCCGGACGCGGCTTCGCCGTCGTGGCCTCCGAGGTGAAGAGCCTCGCCAATCAGGCCAAGCACGCCACCGACAAGATCGGGCAGGAGATCGAAGGTCTCAACAACATCTCGGGCGAGGTGGTGCTGGCGCTCGGCGAGATCAAGCAGGCCATTCACAATGTGAGCGAGTATGTGACCTCGACGGCGGCAGCCGTCGAGGAGCAGAGCACGGTGACGACCGAGATGTCGAACAGCATGCAGCGCGCGGCGAGCGAAGCCGCCAAGATCGCCGCGGGATAGACGAGCGGGATAGACGAAACGTCGGGCCGGTTTGAACCGGCCGTCTTCCCGCGCCGGCTAATGCTGGCGAAGCGTGGAGAGGAACGACGGATGCGCGCGGCCTTCATCGGACTGATCCTGGGCGTCCTGCCCCTCACGGCGGCCGCCGCCTACGACGCCAACGATCCCGCCAATTGCAATGGCGTCGGCTGGGATGATGCGCTGCCGCTCGTCGTGGCCAAAGTGAGCGGCCAGCCGCGGGTGAACTTCGTCAAGAGCCCCTATGACGACGACTTCAAGGCCGCCAGCTGTCCCGCTGCGACCGACGCCTGCCGGAAGAAGGCTTACCTCGTCCGCGACGACCTCGTGCTGGTCGACAGGACCCGCGGCGCTTTCGTCTGCGTCAGCTACCAGCAGCCGCATGCGAAGGCACAGATCTGGACCACCGGCTGGTTGCCGCGCGCTGCCCTCACCGCCGTCGAGCCGATGGCCGCGCCGACGACGGCCGACTGGACCGGAAGCTGGGAGCACCCTGGAGGGGGGCTGACGATCAGGAAAGAGGCCGGCAACCGGCTCCGGATCGAAGGCGATCAGGTGCTGCCGGCCGGGCGCGAGTTGCGCAACGGATCGCTCGGCGCCACGGCAGAGCCGAAGGGCGGCCTCATTGCCTTTGTCGACGACGGCAGCACGCCGTTCGAGCGGCCGAATGCCGGCGACGAGTGCCGCGTGCGCCTGCAGCGAATCGGCGCGCTTCTGCTGGTCGAGGACAACAATGATTGCGGCGGCGCCGGCGTCAGCTTCACCGGACTCTATCATCGCAAATAGCCGCCGACGGCTTACGCCCAGCGGCGCGCCATCGCCACGCAGACGACGACGATTCCGGCTGCGGCAATCATCGTTGCCGACACCGGCTCATGCAGCAGCAGGCTCGCGAAACCGAGGCCAAGGAAGGGCTGCAGCAGTTGCAGTTGGCCCACCGTCGCAGTGCCGCCACGGGCGAGCCCGCGGTACCAGAAGGCGAAGCCGACGAACATGCTGAAGACGGAGACATAGGCGAGGCCCAGCCACGCCGCGGCCGTGATGTCACGGGATGCGGCGGGCAGCGTCAGCACCGCCATCAGCAGCATCAGCGGCGCGGACGACAGCAGCGCCCACGAGATCACCTGCCAGCCGCCAAGCCTGCGCGTGAGCATGGCGCCCTCGGCATAGCCCAGGCCGCAGACGATGATCGCGGCGATCATCGCGAGATCGCCGATCGGCGACGCGACGCCATCCTGCGACAGGGCGAAGCCCGAGACCGCCGCAGCCCCGAGCGCAGCGAACAGCCAGAACAACGGCCGCGGCCGCTCGCCGCCGCGCAGCACGCCGAACAAGGCGGTCGACAGCGGCAGCAGACCGACGAACACGATCGCGTGGGCCGAGGTGATGTGCTGGAGCGCCAGAGCGGTGAGCAGCGGAAAACCGATGACGACACCGAGCGACACGACTGCCAGCGACACCAGATCGCGCCGGCCGGGGAGCGGCTGACGCAGCAGCATGAGACAAAGCGCGGCCAGCACGGCCGCGAGCGTCGCGCGTGCGCCCGTCAGGAACAGCGGCGAAAAACCCTCCAGTGCCGCCCGCGTCGCCGGCAGCGAGCCGCTGAAGATCGTCATGCCGACGATGCCGCTCCCCCAGCCTTCGATCGATCCCTTCATGCACGGCTCCTCCTCGCAGATCCCATAGCCCGACCAGGCTTGTTGCGGCAGCGACAGACCGATACAATTTCCACAATCTGTATTGGCGCAAAGGGCGACACACTTGGGAGAAGTGACGCGCGATTCCCGGCGGGGCGGCACGCGGACCATCGCCGTGGTCGATGCGATCCGGCAGCGCTTGGCGACGCGCGCGCTCAGCGCCGGCCAGCGTCTGCCCTCGATCCGCGCCTTCGCCGCGGCGATGGGGGTCTCGCCAGCCACCGTCGTCGAGGCCTATGACCGACTTGCCGCGGAAGGCGTGATCCGCGCCCGGCGCGGCTCCGGCTTCTATGTCGCCGATACGGCGCTGCCGCCGCTGGCCCTCGGCGATCGCGAGCCGCGCCGTCCGCGCGCGGTCGACCCGTTTTGGGTGTCGCGGCAGTCGCTCGACGCCGGGCCGGGAACGCTGACGCCCGGCTGCGGCTGGCTGCCGGCCGAGTGGATGCCGCAGGACGCGCTGCGGCGCGCGGTCCGCGCGCTGGCGCGCGGCGGCGGGCGGGTGCTGAGCGACTACGGCGCTGCACGCGGATCGGCGGCGCTACGGCGGTTGCTGCAGGGCCGCCTTGCCGCTATCGGCATCGACGCGTTCAGCGAGCAACTGGTGCTGACCTCGTCCGGTACGCAGGCGATCGACCTGATCTGCCGCATGCTGCTGCGTCCCGGCGACGCCGTGCTGGTCGACGATCCCTGCTACTTCAACTTCCTCGCCCTGCTGCGCGCGCATCAGGCGCGGATCGTCAGCGTGCCGATGACGCCGGGCGGACCCGACATCGCCCGGTTCGAGGCAGTGCTCGCGGCCGAGCGCCCGCGGCTCTACATCACCAATTCCGGTCTGCACAATCCGACCGGGGCGACGCTGTCGCTGCAGACGGCGCACCGGCTGCTCAACGCCGCGTCAGCGCATGACACGATCATCGTCGAGGACGACATCTACGGCGATTTCGAACCCGCGCCGTCGCCGCGGCTCGCCGCGCTCGACGGGCTTGCGCGGGTGATCCTGGTCGGCAGCTTCTCCAAGACACTGTCGGCCTCGGTGCGCTGCGGCTACATCGCGGCGCGCGCGGACTGGATCGAGCCGCTGATCGACCTGCAGATCGCGACCGGCTTCGGCGGTCCCGGACAATTCGCCGCGGAGACGTTGACCCAGGTGCTGACCAGCGGCAGCTACCGCAAGCACGTCGAGGACCTGCGGGCACGGCTTGCGCGAGCGCGGCCGCGGGTGGCGGCACGGCTGCAGCGCATCGGTATCGCCCCATGGCTGATGCCACGCGGCGGCTTTCATCTGTGGTGCAGGTTGCCGGACGGCTGTACGGCGATCGAGGTGGCCCAGGCCGCGCTCGAGGAGCACGTGGTGCTCGCGCCCGGCGACGTCTTCAGCGCGGCGCAATCCGCCGCGACGATGATGCGCTTCAACGTCGCGCATTGCGAGGATCCGCGCGTCATCCAGGTGCTGGAGCGCGCAACCAAGTCGCCGGCCGCGCGTTCATCGCGCGGCCAAGCGGCCAATTCGGCCGACGGATAAGGCTTAGTAGCAGTAGCGCGGATGCGCGCGAACCCAGGAGCCGTCGCCGCGTTGCAGATAGCAGCCGTTGCGATAGGAATAATAACCGCCACGACGGCGCTCGCCGTCGGCCGCGATGGCAGCTCCGGTGCCGGCCCCGATCACCGCGCCGATCGCAGCACCACGGCCGCCGCCGATCGCGCCGCCCAGAATCGCGCCGCCGGCGCCGCCGAGGATGGCGCCACCCAGCGCGTCCTGCGCGGCAGCCTGATGCAGCGGCGCTGCGACCGCCAGCATGAGCAGCGCGGCAGCGCCCAAGCGCGTGGCGAAAGGAATCCCCAGACGTCGGATCATGAACAGGTCTCCGTTTCGGGCACGCTATTCCACCCGGCGGGGCCGTTCTTGATGCAGATCAAGGCGACGTCAAGGCAGCAGGATCCCGGACTGCTGCGACAAGGCGTCAGGCCGCGGCGCGTTGTTCCGGCGTGCGATCCTCGATGATATTGAGAAGATATTTCGGCGCCCCCTCGCCGATCGAGACCGGCAGCCGGCGCACCACCACGTCGCGGCGGCGGTTGCCGGGCATCTCGACGCTGTGCGCCTTCGGAGTTTCATCGGACACGTCGGCCAGCAGCTGGCGATCGAAATCCTCGATGAGGGTGCATGTCGGCTCTGGAAACAGGTCGCGCGCGGCGCGGCCGATGATCTCCGACCGCGGCAGACCGAACAGGACCTCGGTGGCGCGATTGACGAAGACGTAACGCAGCGATTCCGCATCCTTTGCCACCACCGCCTGTGGGATGTTCTCGAGCAGGGCGGCGAGGAAGTATTCGGCGCGCGCCAGGATACGCTCGTTGCGGCGCTGGGCGGTGAAATCCTCATGCGTTGCGACCCAGCCGCCGCCATCCATCGGACGCTCCGACACACGAATGATGCGGCCGTCAGCGAGCGCGACCTCGACGATCTCGGCTCTTCGCTCCTTCATGCGCTCGCGCAGCGCGGCGAGGAATTCCGACGGCTTCTCACGCATCAGGCCGAGCTTGGCGCGATGCGCGAGGATTTCGCGCATGTGCGCGCCGGGCTTGGCGATCGACGCCGGAACACCGTAGAGCTTGCGGTACTGATCGTTGACCATCAGCACGTAGCCGAAGCTGTCGAGCATGATCAGGCCCTGGGCCATGTTGGCGACCGCCGCATCGAGCCGCTGCTGGCTGCTGATCGCGCCCTGCTCGAGCTGCTCGTGCTGGCGCAGGATGTCGGTGTACTGGCGCTCGATCTCGACCTCGTGCTGCTCGAGCTCATGCAGGCGGAATGCACCGTCCTGATAGGTCGCGACGGCCTGCGCGACCCGTCCGATCTCGTCATGGCGCCGCGCGTGCGGAATCTTGAGCTTGATGCGGCCGGCGGCGATGCGGTCGGTGACGCGGGCGATGTCGAGCAGCGGCATCAGCACGCCCCGGCGCAGCGCCAGCGCCGCGGCCGCGATCAGCGTGATGATCACCGCTCCGAGCGCCCCCAGATAGAACGCGGCCATGCCGCGCGCATCGGCCGTCTCGCCGAGCTCGCGGGTGCGGTCGGCATAGAGCCGCGACAATTTCTCGAGGTCCTCGTTGAGCGCGGTGCGCACCGCGCGATTCTCGTCATTGTCGCCGAGCTCGCGCGCCGCGGACGATCCGACCGAAATCGTCTGCCGCGCCATCTCGGTGCGGAATGCGACGAATTGTTCGATCCGCTTCTTGAATGGGGCGAACAGCGCGGCGTCACCGTCGGCGACCTGGGCTTCCCACTCCTCCACCACCTTGCTCAGCTGCGCCAGCTTCACGAGCTGCGCATCGGCATAGCGCCGCGCGACGGTGCGGTCCGCCGACATGTAGATGCCGCGCGATTCCATCACGACCGCGTAGATCAGCGCGTTGGTCCGCTCGGTGTTGCGGGACGCCGCGGCAAGCGCTTCGAGTCGGTCGTAGAACAGGCGCTGCTCGCGCAGCGCCGACAGCGCGCCCAAAGTGGACAGCATCACCAGGACGGCGAATGCGGCCGCAGCCGCCGAGATCTTGTCGTTCAGGCTGAACGACGGCAGCGACCTGTTGAACCGGCGCAATAGCTCACGCATGGCGGGCTCCCTCGATGAAGCGCAACCATCAGACGCAAGATGCGTAAACAACAAGTTCCGATTGGTGGAACGGGCACGCAACCAATCGTTAACCAAGTCCGATGCCGGACGAGGCCTGACTGCCGCGGGGCAGGGACGCTCAGCAGCGCGCGTGTCGTCTACTGCCTGAGCATGATCAGCGGATTGGCGCTGTCGGGCACGAGCCGCCACTGCGCATTGTCGTCCGCTTCGAACCGCCAGGTCTCGCCACGGTCCGACATCAGCATCATCTGGCCATGCTCGAGCCGCCATTGGCTCGGTGCGAACGCCGCGACGGCGGGATCGCATTTCGGCTTCACGAACACCTGGAAATTATCATTGCCGGCGTCGTTGTTGGTCAGCACCAGGCTGCAGATCGTGGCGCCGTTGCCGCGGACCATGGCCCAGTCGCCGATCATCTGGTCCATGGATTTCGCCAGCGACCGCGCCGCCGCCAGGTTCTGCAGGATGTAGACGCCCTCGCCCTGGCGCAGGCCTTCGAAGATGCCGGCCTCGACCTCGGTGAAATCGATCACCGCCTCGCCATTGGCGGCCTGGAGGCTGACGATGTCGAGGCCCTTCACGTTCCAGCCGGCGATGTCCTTGGTGAAGGGCAGCGCCGTGGCGCAGCTCGGCTCCAGCTCGAGCTTCTGCCCGCGCGGCGCGACGTCCGGCTTCAGGGTCACGACGCAGGTCTTGCTGCGCTCGGTGGTCGCGAGCTCCCACTGCCCGATCATCGCCTTCTTCAGGCTGGCGGCGTCTTGTGCGACGACAGGGACGCCCGCCACCGACAGCAGCGCGATCAGCAATGGGAGCGGACGTTTCATCGGCGACCTTTCACCGGCGTTTCCGGAACGGGCGTCAGCGGCGGCTTGCCGGCAAACCAGACCTTGAGGTTGTCGACCACCAGCTGATCCATTGCGTTGCGGGTTACGATGGCAGCCGAGCCGATGTGTGGCAGCAGCACGACATTGTCCATCGCCTTGAGCGCGTCCGGCACCGCCGGCTCCTTCTCGAACACGTCGAGGCCGGCGGCGAGAATCGTGCCGGACTTCAGCGCTTCGACCAGAGCCTGCTCGTCGATGACCGAGCCGCGGGCGACGTTGACGACGACGCCGCGCGGTCCGAGCGCCTTCAGCACCTCGGCGTTGACGATTTTGTTGGTGCCGGCACCGCCAGGCACGATGACGACCAGCGTGTCGACGTCCTTGGCCATCGCGAGCAGGTCGGGATAGTGTTTGTTGGCGACGCCCGCCGCCGGGTTGCGCGAGTGATAGACGACGGGGACGAGCGACGCTTCGAGCCGGCGCGCGATCGCCTGGCCGATGCGGCCCATGCCGACCATGCCAACGGTGCGGTCGCGCAGCGAGCCGACGCTGAGCGGATAGGGCTTCTCGCTCCACTCCCCCGAACGAACGAAGCGATCGGCCTTGATGAATTCGCGGCACGTCGCGATCAGGAGCCCGAGCGCCACGTCGGCGACCTCCTCGGTCAGCACGTCCGGTGTGTTGGTGACGATGATGCCGTGCTGTCCGGCGTGCGCGGCTGCGATGTGGTCGTAGCCGACGCCGAAGCTTGCGATCATCTCGAGCTTCGGCAGCATCGCCATCACGGCGGCGTCGGTCTTCACGGTGTGGAAGGTCACGGCGATGCCGCGGATCCGGCCCTTCACGTCCGCCGGCAGCGCTTCGAGATCGGCCTGCGTCGTCGCATGGTGCACGTTGAAGCTGTCCGGGAATCCTTTTTCCAGGATCGGCCGCAGCGGCCCATAGACCAGAACATCGATCTTGTCAGACGAAGTCGCCGCCATCAGTTGTCCTTTCCAAGCGCGCTCTCATGCCAGCGCCGTAAAACGAGGTGCGAAACTAGCGCCAGCAAGCCATAAATGACAATCCCGGCGACCGACAGCAGCACCAGCGCTGCGAACATGCGGGGTATGTTGAGACGATAGCCGGATTCCGCGATGCGATAGGCGAGACCGGATCCGGCACCAGCGCTGCCCGCCGCGATCTCGGCGACGACCGCGCCGATCAGCGACAGGCCGCCGGCGATGCGCAGGCCGCCGAGAATGTAAGGCAGCGCCGCCGGCAGCTTCAGATAGCGCAAGGTCTGCCAGCGCGAGGCGCCATAGAGCTGGAACAGCCCGGCGAGATTGCGATCGACCGAGTTGAGGCCGAGCGCGGTGTTGGACAGCACCGGGAAGAAGCCGACGATCCAGGCGCACACGACCACCGCCGTCTGCTGCGGCAGATAGATCAGGAGCATCGGCGCAATGGCGATGACCGGCGTCACCTGCAGCACGACGGCATAGGGAAACAACGCCCATTCCAGCCATTTCGACTGGTTGAACAACAGCGCCAGCGCGATGCCGCCGAGCGCTGCGGCGATGAAGCCTTCGAATGTCGTGATAAGGGTCGTCAGCAGCGATTGCGCGAGAATGTCCCAATCGGCGACAAGCGTCTTCAGCACCAGCAGCGGCCCGGGCAACACATAGGGCTGGATGCCGTTGAGGCGCACAACCAGCTCCCACGCCGTCATCGCAGCGACGAACACGATCGCGGGAAAGGCGAGGCTCGCAAGCCGCGCGCCCGAGAGGGACGATTCTCGACCCTGCATGCTCACAGCGCATGCACTCCGGTATAGGCCGGTGCGAGCGCGTCAGAGACCCGGCGGCAATCATCGGCATAAGCCGGCGAGGCACGGAACGCATCATCGCGCTGGTCAGCGTCGATCCTGATCTCGGCACTGAGCCGGCCGGGTCGCGCCGTCATCACCAGCACGCGCTGCGACAGATAGACCGACTCGAACACCGAATGGGTGACGAACACGACCGTCATGTTCAGCCTGCGCCACAGCTCCAGCAGATCATTGTTGAGGCGGAAGCGCGTGATCTCGTCGAGGGCAGCGAACGGCTCGTCCATCAGCAGGATGCCGGGGTGCGTGACGAGCGCGCGCGCCAGCGAGGCGCGCATCTTCATGCCGCCGGATAGTTCGCGCGGAAAGGCGTCGGCAAAATCAGCGAGACCGACCTGCTCGAGCGCCGCATCGATCCTTGGACGCGCCTGGCTCGCCGGCACCCGCGCAAGCTTCAACGGCAGGCCGACATTGTCGCGCACGCTGGTCCAGGGCATCAGGGTCGGCTCCTGGAACACGAAGCCGACGCGATCGCCGGGATGCGCCTCTGACGAGGCGGCGACATCCACCGTCCCGGCGCTTGGCGCCACCAGACCCGCAATCAGGCGCAGCGCCGTCGACTTGCCACAGCCGGAGGGGCCGAGCAGCGAGACGAATTCGCCTTTGGCGATGGTCAGATCGATCGGCCCCAGCGCGGCGACGCCGGACTCGTACACCTTGGTGACGCCGCGCAGGCATACCGCGGTCGCAACGGCGCGCTCGGACGAAGGGGGTGAGCTCATTTGCTGAAAGCGCCGCTCGAGCGTCCTACTTCTTCGGCCGGAGATCGATGCCGACGCCCTTGTTGACGAAACGCAGCGTATACGACTTGCGATAGTCGATCGTCGACTTGACGACGCCGGCCCGCACCATCTTGTCGAAGAAGCTGGCGACGCGCTCGTCCGTCATGGCGCCGATGCCCTTCTCCACGCTGTCGCCGGAATCGACGATGCCGTACTCCTTCATCTTGGCGACCGAATAGGCAAGGAGATCATCGGTCATCTCCGGGTTCATCTTCTTGATCAGCGCGTTGCCCGCGGAATTGTCGCCGTAGATGTAATTGTACCAGCCGATGATCGAAGCATCGACGAAACGCTGCACCAGGTCCGGCTTGCTCTCGATGAGGTCGCGCCGCGTCTCGATCAGGGTCGAATAGGTGTTGAAGCCGTTGTCCGCGAGCAGGATCACGCCGGGCTTGAAGCCGGCGGCGCGCTCGACCGCGAACGGCTCCGACGTGACATACCCCTGCATTGCGCTCTGCGGCGTAGCGATGAAGGGCTGCGGATTGAACGTGTAGGGGCGGACATTCTTCTCGGAGAAGCCGTATTCCGATTTCAGCCATTGATAGTAGCTGGAGATGCCTTCCTTGGAGACGAACAGGGTCAGCGGCTTCAGCTCCTCGAGCTTGGTGATCCTGGACTCCGGATGGGTCAGGAACACCTGCGGATCCTTCTGGAACATCGCCGCGATCGACACCACCGGCACGTTGTTGGCGACGGCGTCGAACGACATCAGCGTATTTGCGGCCATGAAGAACTCGATCTTGCCGGAGATCAGCAGCATGCGGTTGTTCTCGTTCGGACCGCCCGGCACGATCGTCACGTCCAGTCCGTAGCGCTTGTAGGTGCCGTCGGCGACCGCCTGGAAGAAGCCGCCATGCTCGGCCTCGGCAACCCAGTTGGTGCCGAACGAGACCTTGTCCAGCATCTGGGCCTGAGCCGCCGAGATCAGTCCGGCTACGACCAGCGATGCCGCCATTAACGTTCGCGACAGAAGCGCCTGCGCCATGTCTGGTCTCCCCGGTTCTTTCTGGCTGAACATGCTAAGATCAATCGGTGATAACTACCCTGCCCGACGGACGAAGGAAATGGCCCGCGCGATGACCGTGCCGCCCCGCGACTGGACCGAGCTGCACTGGCCGGATTTTGGAGCGCCCGACTCGGGAACGCCCGAGACCGCGCGCTGGATCGCGGTGCTGCCGCTCGCCGCCACCGAGCAGCATGGGCCGCACCTGCCTCTCGGCACTGACGTCTACATTGCCGAGGCTTATCTCGCGCGCGTCCGCGCGCTGCTGCCGCCGGCGCTGCCGGTGACGGTGCTGCCGGTGCAGCCCGTGGGGATCTCGACCGAGCATATCGACTATCCGGGCACGCTGACCGTGCCGACGGAGGTCGCGCTGCGGAGCTGGCGTGCTCTCGGCGACAGCGTCGCGCGCGCTGGACTCAGGAAGCTCGTGATCGTCACCAGCCATGGCGGCAACAGCGCTGCGATGACCCTGGTCGCGCAGGATCTGCGCGCTGATCACCGCATGCTGGTGGTGACGACGTCATGGTCGCGCTTCGGTGCGCCCGATGGGTTGTTCTCGGCCGATGAGCTGCGGCACGGCATCCACGGCGGCGCCGTCGAGACCTCGATCATGCTGGCCTGCCATCCCACGCTGGTGCGCACCGATGCCATCGCCGCTTTCCCCTCGCGCGGCGCTGAAATGGAAACCACCTGCAAGGTGCTCTCGACGCAGCGGCCGGCGCCGATGGCCTGGCAGACGCAGGACCTGAATGCGAGCGGTGCGGTCGGCGATGCCACGCAGGCGTCGGCGGAGAAGGGCGAGCGCGTGCTGGACCACGGCGCGCGGGCGTTCTGCGCGCTGCTGGAGGACGTCGATAACTTCGACGTGAACACGCTTCGCCGCGGCCCGTTGCCGGGCTGCTGAACCGAGGCCAAGCCCCTGTATCAACGAACGAATTTTCAGGGCGCCGGGCACCTCATCCGGCGATTCGAACCGGTTTCGAAAAGGCTCCGTCCAATTTGGCAAGCGGCCGACGCCGGCCGCCCCAATAGCAAACAGGAGCCTTCGACCATGTCGATCAAGACCAAGATTGCCGCCCTCGCACTGACCGCGCTCGCCGTCACCGGCAGCATCGCGGCGACGTCGACGCCCGCTGCGGCCAACGGCTTCCACCATCATCACTGGGGCTGGGGCGTCGGTGCCGGCCTCGTCGGAGCCGCCGTCGTCGGCAGCGCCATCGCCGCCAGCAACGACGGCTACTATTACGGCGGTGGCTATCGGTACTGCCGCTGGGTGCCGCAGTACAACGTCTACGGCCAGTATGTCGGCAGCGTCAGGGCCTGCGGCTATTGATGCTGGGCGCTCGCCTCGCCCCGCCCAATCACGGCCAAGGCCCGCCTCGCCCCATCCGCCACGGCCGGGCTTCCACCTGCCCCGATCCGCGATCTCGACAACCCGCCCGGCCGCCCCGGGCGGGTTTTTTGTTGCGCAGGCGCCACACCCGCAATCAGAAACCGAATGAACCAGCCCTGCGCTTGCTGTTGCGAATTAATCGCAATATAAATCATCCCTAAATCGCCGCAGCTCATCCACACTTCCGATCGAACATCATCTACTCCGTAATCTTCTCGTGACTGTGCGCGGGCAATCAGGTGTGACGTTGCCGGTGTCGTCGTGTGCCTCGCCTTGGGAATCTGCTGCCATGATCCGTTCGAACTGCACCCGGGAGACGATCGCGACCGCCGCCATGATCGCCGCGCTCGCCGCCCCCGCTGCTGCCGCCGACCTGCCGGTCAAGGCCCGGATGGCACAGACGGTGTTCGACTGGACCGGCCTCTATGTCGGCGTCCATGCCGGCTATACCCGTGACCATGCCCGGGCGACCCTGACCGACCCGAGCGGGACGGCCAGCGCCGGCAGCCCGTTCAGCGGCCTCACCGGTGGCGCGCAGGCCGGCTACAACTGGGTCACCCGCTCCGGCCTGCTGCTCGGGCTCGAGGGCGATTTCAGCTTTCCGAACTATCTCACCTCCAACCACACCGTCGCGATGCTGGGCACACCCGGCTCGAACGTCTCCGAGCTGTGGGACTATGTCGCCACCGCCCGCGGCCGGGTCGGCTACGTCAGGGGCGACTGGCTGGTCTATGCCACCGGCGGCCTGGCCTGGACCGGCGGCCGCTTCATCAACACCACTGCGGCCGGCGACACCGAGAAGCTGCTGACGACGCGGCTCGGCTGGGCCGCCGGCGCCGGCATCGAGCGCAGCTTTGCGCCGCATTGGAGCTGGCGCCTCGAATATCTCTACAGCCATTTCGAGAACGCCGGCGTCCGCTTCTCCAACGGTGCCAGCTACAATTCCGCGCTCGAATTCCAGACCCTGCGGGTTGGGCTCAACCGCAAGCTGGACTTCGCCGGCGGTCCCGATCTGAAGCTCAAGAGCGATCCGTCCGATCCCGAATCCGACCGCTGGGAGATCCACGGCCAGGCGACCGTGCTCGGCCAGGGCTATCCGGCGTTCCGCGCCGCCTATACCGGCGCCAACAGCCTGACGCCCGCGCGCCAGTTCCAGGAGACCTGGAGCAACAGCCTGTTCATCAATGCGCGGCTGTGGGACGGCGGCGAGGTCTATTACAATCCCGAGTTGCTGCAGGGCTTCGGCCTCAGCAACACCGTTGGCCTTGGCGGCTTCCCCAATGGCGAGGCGCAGAAGTCGGACTTTCCATACCCCCACTACAACACCTCGCGCCTGTTCCTGCGCCAGACCTTCGGCTTCGGCGGCGAGCAGGAGCAGCTCGGCAGCGGCCAGTTGCAGCTATCGGGCAAGCAGGACGTCTCGCGGCTCACCGTGCAGATCGGCAAATTTCCTGTGCTCGACGTGTTCGACGGCAATGCCTACGCCAAGGACGCGCGCAAGGACTTCATGAACTGGTCGGTGTGGGCGCCCGGCGCCTTCGACTACGCCGCCGACAAGCTCGGCCTGACCTACGGCGCGACAGCCGAGCTCAACCAGAAGAGCTGGGCGCTGCGCGCCGGTTATTTTCTGGTCGACGCGACCTCGAACTCGAACAATTTCGACATGAAGGTGTTCAAGCGCGGCAGCTACGTCGTCGAGCTGGAGACGCGCTATCAACTGTTCTCGCAGCCCGGCCATCTGCGCACCATCGGCTTCTTCAACAATACCTTCTCCGGCAGCTACCGCGAGACGCTCGACAATCCCGCGCTCAACGCCGACATTACCCAGACCCGTCGCGGCCGCAGCAAATACGGCTATGTCGTCAGCTTCGACCAGGCGGTGACGGACGATGTCGGCCTGTTCGGGCGCTGGAGCTGGAACGACGGCAAGACCGAGATCATGGCGTTCACCGACATCGACAACAGCCTGTCGCTGGGCACCTCGATCAAGGGCACCCGCTGGGGCCGTCCCGACGACACGATCGGCCTCGCCGGCGTGACCAACGGCCTGTCGCGCGACCACCGCGCCTTCCTCGCCGCCGGCGGCCTCGGCCCCTTGATCGGCGACGGCGCGCTGAACTACCGGCGCGAGAGCATCATCGAGGCCTACTACGCCTATTCCATCAACAAATACCTGACCTTCACCGCCGACTACCAGTTCGTCAACAACCCCGCCTACAACGCCGACCGCGGCCCGGTGTCGATCTTCTCGGGGCGCTTGCACGGGGATTTCTGAGGAGCGGTCGCGCAGGCGTTGCGCCCTGCTGCCTGACGCCAGTGAGAGCCGAAACTGGCGCTCCACAAAAGGTGTCGTCCCGGCGAACGCCGGGACCCATACCGCGGACGCCATCGAGGGACCTCGCTGGCAGTTGTCCTGCCTGATCGTCAGCGCCCGTGGTGGCGGCAATTCGTCGCCGTTCCGAGTGCCTTCGATAGATCACGCGGTATGGGTCCCGGCGTTCGCCGGGACCACACCGGAGGTTCAGGAGCTGCCCGTGCCTCAAGCGAACCAGCCTCCCACTTTCAGCCCTCCCATGCACGCCACCGCCGCACACCGGCATTGGGCGCTTGCCGTCCCCATATGCTAGGACCTGTCCCCATCCTGCCCCTCCGGGCGCCAGACAAGGTCGAAATGCTCTCCGTCGAACTCGCCATCATCGTCGTCCTCATCGTCGTCAACGGACTGTTATCCATGTCCGAACTCGCGATCGTGTCGTCGCGTCCCGCGCGGCTGGCGCTGCTGGCGGAAAAGGGCGTTTCCGGCGCCCGTCGGGCGCTCGCGCTGGCGTCCGATCCCGGCCGGTTCCTCTCGACGGTGCAAATCGGCATCACCCTGGTCGGGGTGCTCTCCGGCGCATTCTCCGGCGCCACGCTCGGCCAGCGCCTGACGCAGTCGCTGCTGGAGCTCGGCCTGTCGGCTTCCGTCGCCGACATCGTCGGCGTCGGCCTCGTCGTCACCATTATCACCTATGCCACGCTGATCGTCGGCGAGTTGGTGCCGAAACAGCTCGCGCTGCGTGATCCCGAGGCGATCGCCGTCCGCGTCGCGCCGGCCATGCAGTTGCTCACCAAGGTGTCGCTGCCGCTGGTGGTGCTGCTCGACCTTTCCGGCAAGCTGATCCTGACGCTGCTCGGCCGCTCCGGCGAGGCCGAGGAGAAAGTGTCGGAGGAAGAGATCCATCATCTGGTGCGCGAGGCCGAGACCGCCGGCGTGCTCGAGCCAGGCGAGAAGGAGATGATCGCCGGCGTGATGCGGCTCGGCGACCGTCCGGTCGGCGCCATCATGACGCCGCGGCCCGAGGTCGACGTCGTCGACCTCAACGACGACCCCAAGGCCATTCGCGAACTGCTCGCCAAGAGCCCGCATTCGCGCCTGCCGGTGTCGGACGGCGAGCGCGACCGTCCGATCGGCGTGCTGCAGGCCAAGGACCTGCTGGCGGCGTATCTGCGCGATGAGACGCCGGACCTGCGCAGCCTGGTGCGCGAGGTGCCGATCATTCCGTCCACCGTCGATGCGCGCGACGTGATCGCCATCCTGAAGGTGGCGCCCGTGCATATGGGGCTGGTGCACGACGAATACGGCGCGTTCGAAGGCGTGGTGACCGCGGCGGATATCCTGGAGTCGATCGTCGGCGCGTTCTCCTCCGAGGAGGGCCCGCCCGAGCCGGCCTGCGTCCGCCGTGACGACGGCTCGCTGCTGGTCTCCGGCTGGATGCAACTCGACGAGTTCGCCGACGTGCTGGCGATCGAGGTGCCGCCGCATCGCGGCTATCACACCGTCGCAGGCCTCGTGCTGCAGCACTTCGGCAGCGTGCCCGAGGTCGGCCAGAGCTTCGAGCTGCAAGGCTGGCGCTTCGAGATCATCGACCTCGACGGCCGCCGCATCGACAAGATCCTGGCGACGAGGCTCGCGCCGGACGGCGGCGAGCCGAACGTGGGGTGATTGAGCCCCACTGCTGCGGCCCGACCAGTGCGCTCCCTCTCCCGCTTGCGGGGGAGGGTTGGGGTGGGGGCGCCACAGCGGCAGTCGCTCCCGGAGCATTCCCTACCCGCATCGCACCTGACGATGCGATGCGACCTCCCCCGCAAGCGGGGGAGGCGCTGACCGTCGTCGGCGCGACAGATGTGACCCGGCGTCTCCGTACCGATGGAGCCCCAAGCCAAGCCGCATCTGCGTTCGACTAGCCTCGTCGCGGGAACGTGAAGAGGCTGCCTGCGTATCCTTTGATAGGCCGGACCGAGAGGCCGGATCCCGACCGCTCCGCTTGATATCAAACCATCACACAGGGCACTTAGGG
The DNA here is from genome assembly GCF_051168135.1 of Bradyrhizobium sp. HKCCYLRH2060. Lineage (NCBI taxonomy): Bacteria > Pseudomonadati > Pseudomonadota > Alphaproteobacteria > Hyphomicrobiales > Nitrobacteraceae > Bradyrhizobium > Bradyrhizobium sp. HKCCYLRH2060. The sequence continues at coordinate 140,447 of NZ_JBNPUK010000006.1, read as the reverse complement.
TGCGGATTCGGCCGGCACTGTCCGGCCGACCAGCCCTCAAGCCATGACACGGCCACGTCCGCAGCCTCCGCCGATGGTTGCGGCCGACCAGACGAGACATGCCGATGCTGCTCCGGGACATCAGGACGACCGTGCTGCGCGAAACCGTGCGCCCCAATATCTGGGACGTCGTCGCGCTGATCATCGTGGTCGGCGCGATGGTGCTGATCGTCTATGGCGGCGAGCAGACCACCCAGCCCTTGTCCGCGCTCGACACCGCCCCTGTCTCGCTCGATCCGTCCAACCTGCCGCTCTACGCGCTGCGCACCACCTTGCGCATGCTGCTCGCCATCGCGTGCTCGCTCGTCTTCACCTTCGTCTATGCGGCGCTCGCGGCCAAGAGCCGGCGCGCCGAGATCGTGCTGATCCCGCTGCTCGACATCCTGCAGTCGGTACCGATCCTCGGCTTCCTGACCTTCACCGTCGTGTTCTTCATGAACCTGTTTCCGGGCCAGGTGCTGGGCGCCGAGCTCGCCTGCGTGTTCGCGATCTTCACCAGCCAGGCCTGGAACATGACCTTCAGCATGTACCAATCGATGCGCAACGTGCCGAAGGACCTGGAGGAGGCGACGCGCAGCTTCCACCTCTCCGGCTGGCAGCGCTTCTGGCGGCTCGACGTGCCCTATGCGATGCCCGGCCTGATCTGGAATGCGATGATGTCGATGTCCGGCGGCTGGTTCTTCGTCGTGGCGTCGGAGGCGATCACGGTCGGCAACACCACCGTCACCCTGCCCGGCATCGGCTCCTATGTCGCGCTCGCCATTCAGCAGAAGGATCTGGCGGCGATCGGCGCCGCGCTGCTGACCATGCTGCTCGTCGTCACCGCCTATGACCAGCTGCTGTTCCGCCCGATCGTGGCCTGGGCCGACAAATTCCGCTTCGAGCAGACCGCCTCCGGCAATCCGCCCACCTCCTGGATGCTCGATCTGTTCCGGCGCACCCGCGCCCTGCGCTCGCTGTCGATGCCGTTCGCTGCGCTCAACCGCACCTTCTCGAACCTGCGGATCAACTGGCCGAAAGCCTGGAGCGGCCCCGTGCGCCACGCGCCGCCGTCGCAGATGGTCGACGGTCTCTGGCTTGCCGTGGTCATCCTCGGCTGCGTCTATGCCGGCTGGAAGACCTATCTCTATCTCTCGGCGACGCTGGCGCTCACCGACGTCCTCACCGCGATCGGCTACGGCCTGATCACGCTGATCCGCGTCGCGGTGCTGATCGCGCTGGCGTCGCTGATGTGGGTGCCCGTCGGCGTCTGGATCGGGCTGCGGCCGAAGCTCGCCGAGCGCATCCAGCCGCTGGCGCAATTCCTCGCCGCCTTCCCGGCCAACCTCGCCTTCCCGGTGTTCGTCGTGCTCATCGTGCGCTTTCGCCTCGACGCCAATGTCTGGTTGAGCCCGCTGATGATCCTGGGCACGCAGTGGTACATCCTGTTCAACGTCATCGCCGGGGCCAGCGCCTTCCCGACCGACCTGCGCGAGGCCGCCGCGAGCCTGCATCTCACCGGCTGGCGCTGGTGGTTCAAGGTCGTGCTGCCCGGAATCTTCCCCTATTACATCACCGGCGCCATTACCGCCTCCGGCGGCTCGTGGAACGCGGCGATCGTCGCCGAGGTCGCGAGCTGGGGTGATACCCATCTCACCGCAAGCGGGCTCGGCGCCTACATCGCTGCGGCCACCGAGCACGGCGACTTTCCGCGCGTCGTGCTCGGCATTGCCGTGATGTGCATTCTCGTCACTCTGTTCAACCGGCTGCTGTGGCGGCCGCTCTATGCCTTCGGCGAACGCCGGCTGCGGCTCGGCTGACCGGGAGAATTGTCATGCGCGACCAGGTCAAGGACTCATCGCTGATCGAGATCAAGAGCGTCAGCCGGCTGTTTCCCAAGGGCAGCGGCGAGGATCTCGTCGTGCTGGAGAAGGTTGACCTCACGATCCGCGCCGGCGAGATCGTCGGCCTGCTCGGACGCTCCGGCTCCGGCAAGTCGACGCTTCTGCGGATCATCGCCGGCCTGGTGTCGCCATCCTCGGGCGAAGCGCGCTGCCGCGGCGAGATCATCGCCGGCCCGCCCGTTGGTGTCGCCATGGTGTTCCAGTCGTTCGCACTGTTTCCCTGGCTGACCGTGCTGCAGAACGTCGAGCTCGGCCTCGAGGCGCTCGGTGTCGACAGCGCCGAGCGGCGCAAGCGCGCGCTGGCCGCGATCGACCTGATCGGTCTCGACGGTTTCGAATCCGCTTTTCCAAAGGAGCTCTCCGGCGGCATGCGCCAGCGCGTCGGCTTCGCCCGCGCGCTGGTGGTGCATCCCGACCTGCTGCTGATGGACGAGCCGTTCTCGGCCCTGGACGTGCTGACCGCCGAGACACTTCGTACCGACCTCGTCGATCTCTGGACCGACGGGCGGCTGCCGATCAAGTCGGTGCTGATGGTGACGCACAACATCGAGGAAGCGGTGCTGATGTGCGACCGCATCCTGGTGTTCTCGTCCAATCCCGGCCGCGTCGCCGCCGAGTTCAAGGTCGACCTGCCGCATCCGCGCAACCGGCTCGATCCGGCGTTCCGCCAGCTCGTCGACAGTCTCTATGCCCGCATGACGCAGCGGCCCGAGCCGAAGCTGCCGAGCACCGCCAGCGCCGGCGTCGGCATGGTGCTCAGCCACGTGTCGTCGAACTCGATCTCGGGCCTGATCGAGACGCTCGCCGGCGAACCTTATAATGGGCATGCCGACCTGCCGGTGCTGGCGGGCCATCTGCAGCTCGAGGTCGACGAGATCTTTCCCTTGGCCGAGGCGCTGCAGCTCCTGCGCTTCGCCCAGCTCAGCGAAGGCGATCTGACCCTGACCGAGGCCGGACGGCGGTTCGCGCATCAGGAGACCGACGAGCGCAAGAAGCTGTTCGCACAGCATCTGATGGAGAACGTGCCGCTGATGGGGCTGATCCGCCGCGTGCTCGACGACCGCCCGTCGCATGCCGCCCCGGCGGCGCGCTTCCGCATCGAGCTCGAAGACTACATGTCCGAGCACTATGCCGACGAGACGCTGCACACCATCGTGTCATGGGGCCGCTATGCCGAGCTGTTCGCCTACGACGAGCAATCCGAGACCTTCAGCCTGGAAAACCCGCACTGAGGCCAGCGGCGTCACGGCGCGATGGTCAGGGTCGCCTTCATGTTGGGGTGAAAGCGGCAGTAGTAGTCGACCGTGCCCGCCTTCTTGAGGACCGAGCTCACCGTCTTGCTCGGCGGCAAAATGACATCGAATGCGCCATCCCGCGCCGTCGCCGTATGAGCCAGCGCATCCTTGTTGACCCATTCGACGGTGTCGCCGACCTTGGCCGAAGCCGCGGCCGGCGAGAATTCGAGCTTGTCCACCACGATCCGGATTGTGGCCGCGCGCGCCGGAACGCTCACGGCGGCGAGCACAACCGCACTCACGAGAGTGATGCGTCCCGACAGCATCGGATCGTCCTACTTCATATCCGCCGCGACATGCTCGGCGTGCTGCTCGTGGCCCTGGAACAGCTTCAGGCCGGTCTGCAGCAACTCCTTCAGCTCGGCGTTGGTTGCAGACGGAATGAGCTGCGTCTCCAGCGCGCCGTTCACCGTCTTGTGGTAGGCGACCTCGTTGGCGATATAGGCCTTGTCGAAGGCCGCGCCCTTGAGCTTGCCGAGCTCGTCGAGCTTCTCGCTCGCCTGCTTCGACAGTGCGCGGCTGGTGTCGTTGTCCTCAGGCGTGACTTTCAACTTCTTGACGAGGGCGAGGGCCTGCTTGTTGACCGCCTCGTGGTCACGCACCATGCCTCGGGCGAACTCCTTGACTTCCTTGCTCCCGGATTTGTCCAAGGCCTGCTTCGCCGCCTTGATGTCGATTTCGCCGGCTGTGTAGGCGATATGCGCGATCTGCGGATCGCTGAGCTTGGCGCCCTGCGACAGGGCGGCGCTGCTCGTGACGCAGAGCGCGACGGCGATCGTGCCGATATGCTTGAACATGGTTCTCATCTCCTGTGGCGCCGGACCTCGTGGCCGGCGGGTGAATGGCTGCACAGGGATTGGATGAAAAGCGGGAGCCGACGTTCCCGGGAATCTTCACGCCGGACGTCGAAGACGATCGAGCACGGCGTCGGTCAGCCGCTCGCAACGCGGGCCGGCGAAGGGAAACGCGTCCAGAAGGACGGGACCGATCTGCTTTTCGACGTTCTCGCGCAACATGCCGCGGGCGCGATGCAAGCGCGTCTTCACGGTCTCGGGCTTCAATCCGAGCAAGTCCGCCGTCTCGTCGATGCTCATCTCCTCGATCACGCGGGCGATGAACACCAGGCGAAACGGCTCGGACAGGTCATCGATCGCCCGTTCGACGACGGCCTGGATCTGGCGCTGCGCCACAGACTTCTCCGGATCGCTCGACGTAGCGGGAAATTGGATCACCTCGGCCCCTGGCCTGTCTTGGTGCTGCACATCCAGTTGCAGTGCGGGCCGTTGTCCGCGCAGGCGTCCCATCGCCTCGTTCATTGCGATGCGGACCAACCAGGTCGACAGGCTGGACTGGCCGCGAAACTCGTCGAGATGGGTGAGCGCCCGGACATAGGTCTCCTGCACGACGTCCTCCGCCTCACTGTCATTGCGCAGGATGCCGCGGGCGATCCGGAACAGGCGACGGTTGTTGGCCTGGAGGATGGCCCGGATGGCGGTCTCGTCCCGGGCTTTTGCCCGTCGGATCAGGTCATCCTCGCCGCTCGTCGCCGCGGAGACTGTGGTCGCTGTGGTCCAAGGCATTGTCGATCATCCAAGCTGAGCACGCGTGGCTTAGATGGAATTGGAGCCGGAAGGTTCCCAAGAACAATCACGCAAGGCGTTTTACTGCACCGCCGCGAACGTATCGGCTCGCGCCATCGCCCAGGCGTCGCGGAAGCGGACGTCCTGGGTGCCGTCGAGCAGCTCGCCAGGACGCAGCGCCGGATACAGCTTGGCAAACGAGGACACCTCAGTGGTCGACGTCCGCTGTGAGAAGTGGATCGGCCGCAGGTCCTGCGGATGTTCGAGACCGGCGGCGGCGAGCAGCTCGGCCAGCGCATGCAGGGTCGCGTGATGATAGTTGTAGACGCGGTCGAGCTTGTGCGGGACGACCAGCGCGCGAGCGCGCGTCGGATCCTGGGTGGCGACACCGGTCGGGCATCTATCGGTATGGCAGCTCAAGGACTGGATGCAGCCGAGCGAGAACATGAAGCCGCGCGCCGCGTTGCACCAGTCGGCGCCGATCGACATCGCGCGCGCCATGTCGAACGCGGTTGCGATCTTGCCGGAGGCGCCGATCTTGATGCGGTCGCGGATGCCAAGGCCGACCAGCGCATTGTGCACGAAGCTGACGCCCTCGCGCATCGGCATGCCCAGATGGTCCATGAACTCGAGCGGCGCGGCACCGGTGCCGCCTTCATTGCCGTCGACCACGATGAAGTCGGGATAGATGCCGGTCTCCAGCATGGCCTTGCAGATCGCGAGGAATTCCCAGGGGTGGCCGATGCACAGCTTGAAGCCGGCCGGCTTGCCGCCCGACAGTCGCCGCATCTCGCTGATGAACTGCATCATGCCGATGGGCGTCGAGAACGCGCGATGCGCCGGCGGCGAGATGCAATCCTCGCCCATTGAGACACCGCGGATCTTCGAGATCTCCTCGGACACCTTGGCGGCCGGCAGCACCCCGCCATGGCCGGGCTTGGCGCCCTGGCTGATCTTGAGCTCCACCATCTTGATCTGGTCGTGGCTCGCGACCCGCGTGAACGCCTCGGGATCGAACGTGCCATCATGACGCCGGCAGCCGAAATAGCCGGAGCCGATCTCCCAGATGATGTCGCCGCCCATTTCGGCGTGATAGGGACTGAAGCCGCCTTCGCCGGTGTCGTGGGCGAAGCCGCCCTTCTTCGCCCCGCCATTGAGGGCACGCACCGCATTCGGGCTCAGCGCGCCGAAGCTCATGGCGGAGATGTTGAACACCGAGGCCGAATACGGCTTGGTGCAATCCGGACCACCAATGGTGATGCGGAACTTCTCCTCCGCATGCGGCTTGGGCGCGATCGAATGGTGCATCCATTCGTAGCCCTCGCGGTAGACGTCCTCCTGGGTGCCGAACGGGCGCTTGTCGAGCTCCATCTTGGCGCGCTGATAGACCACCGCGCGGGTGTCGCGCGAGAACGGCATGCCGTCCTTTTCGCTCTCGAAGAAATACTGCCGCATCTCGGGCCGGATCTCTTCGAGCAAGAACCGCATATGTGCCGAGATCGGATAATTGCGCAGCACTGCGTGGCTCTTCTGCACGAGATCGCGGATGCCGAGCAGGGTGAGCGCACCGAAGATCAGCAGCGGGATCAGGACGAGATCGAAGATCTTGCGGTCGTAGATGCCGAGGATCAGCAGCAAAGCGGTCGCCGTGGCGCAGATCGTCAGCACGATGAAGCGCGGCGAAAACGGGAGCAGCAGCGTATCCATGGGAGGCCTCGGGGCAGCTCGTGGAAGAAGATCCGGTGTCACGATAGTACTGCTATCGCGAAGCAATCGTTACACAAGCGCGCGCAATCGGCCATCGATGATATCACAACGTCGATAGCCCTAGGCTATCGGCTGCGGCACTGCGAGATCGGTCCGCAGCGCCGTAGCGGCCTCGGCGCCTCCCCGCCGAGACACGCGATCGCCAAAGGCAGCTGCTTACCCCTCCGCAAACAGCCCCGAATGCGCCTCGCGCAACTGACGCTTCAAGAGCTTGCCGCTGGGATTCTTGGGCAGCGCATCGACAAACACGATCCGCTTCGGCGTCTTGAAGGTGGCGAGCCGTGCCGAGGCCTGCTTGAGCACCGCCTCCTCGGTCAGCTCGCAGCCGGACTTGACCACAACCATCGCCACGACCGCCTCGACCCAGCGTGGATGCGGCAGGCCGACGACGGCGACCTCCGACACTTCCGGAATCAGATACAGCGCCTCCTCGACCTCGCGGCTGGCGACGTTCTCACCGCCGGTCTTGATCATGTCCTTCTTGCGGTCGACGATGGTGATGTAGCCTTCGTCGTCGATGGTCGCGAGATCGCCGGAATGAAACCAGTCGCCGTGGAAGGCGGCGGCAGTACGCTCGTCGTCATGGAAGTAGCCGAGCATCAGATGCGGCGAGCGGTGCACGACCTCGCCGACCTCGCCCGGGGCGACATCATTCATGTCGTCATCGACGACCCGGGTCTCGACGTTGAGCACGGCGCGGCCGCAACTGCCCGGCTTGCGCAATTGATCGTCGGGTCCGAGCATCGTCGCCAGCGGCGCGATCTCGGTCTGGCCATACAGATTCCACAGACGCACCTTCGGCAGCCGCTGCGCCAGCTCGCGCAGCACCTCGACCGGCATGATCGAGGCGCCGTAATAGCCCTTGCGCAAAGTGGACACGTCGGTGGTCTCGAACAGCGGCGAGCGCAGAATCGAGATCCACACCGTCGGCGGCGCGAAGAATGAGGTGATGCGATATTTCGCGATCAGCGGCAGCAGATTGTCCGGCGTCGGAAACGCGGTGATGATGTTGGTGGCGCCGACATAGATCGACGGCCCGAAGAACACGTCGAGCTGCGCGCAGTGATACAGCGGCAGCGCGTGGAGGGTGACATCGTCGGCGGAAATGCCGGCATCGACGATACAGCTGACATACTGCCAAATGACGGCGTCATGGGTCAGCATCGCGCCCTTCGGCAGCGACTCCGTGCCGGAGGTGTAGACGATCTGCGCGACGTCGCCTCCGGCGATCTCGACGGCAGGCACCGTCGCCGTCGAGGCCGCGAGCTCGGCAAAATCGATCATGTCGGCCTGCCGCTCGCTCGAACCTTCCGACGGCAGCCAGATCAATTGCTCGACCGCCGGCACCAGCGCCTTGGCAGCACGTGCCACGCCGGCAAAGCCGCTGTCGGTCGCGAGCAGCCGCGCGCCCGCATGCTTGAGGATGTAGGCGACCTCCTCCGGCTTGAGCATGAAATTGATCGGCACCAGGACAGCGCCGAGCCGCGCCAGCGCGAAGCGCAGGGCGGCAAAGGCATGAGAGTTGCGCGCGAGGATGGCGACCCGCTCGCCCTTGCCGACGCCGCGCGCGGCGAGGCCGGCCGCGAGCCGGTCGACGATGGCGTTGAACTCGGCGTAGGTCCAACGCGTATCGCCGCAGATCACCGCCGTCTTGCCTGGCGTGCGCGCCGCGCTCCGCCGCAGGAGGTCACCGAGCGTCTGTCTGCGAACGATGGAATCCATGGCCGTACCCCTCATTGTATCGGGGATGGCCGCCGCTCGGGCAATCCAAGTCCCCTCCCTGTGTCGCGCCGGACGTCTGCAGGTCCGGTCTTGCTGCCGAAAATCGCACGGCCGCTTCGAAACGCGCAAGGAGGATATTGCCAACGAAAAGAGCGCCCCGATTGCGTCGAGGCGCTCTTTCGAAAGTGTCAAAGTCGGAAGCTTGGCGGCTCAGCGCTCGACGAACGCTTTCTCGATCACGAAATGGCCGGGTTCGTTGCCGCTGCCTTCGAGGAAGCCGCGGGATTCGAACATGGTCTTGAGCTCCTCCAGCATCGCCGGGCTGCCGCACATCATGATGCGGTCCTTGGCGATATCGAGCTCATGCTGGCCGATATCGTTGAACAGCTGCTGCGATGAGATCAGGTCGGTGATGCGGCCGCGGTTGCGGAACGGCTCGCGGGTGACGGTCGGATAATACTGCAGCTTGCCGTCGAGCAGCTCTCCGAACAGCTCGTCCTCGCGCAGCTTGGCGACGACGCTCTCGCCATAGGCGAGCTCGGCGACCTGGCGGCAGCCGTGGACCAGCACGATGCTCTCGAACCGCTCGTAGACGTCGGGATCCTTGATCAGGCTGGCGAACGGGGCAAGGCCGGTGCCGGTCGACAGCAGCAGCAGCCGGCTGCCGGGCAGCAGGTTGTCGGGGATCAGCGTCCCGGTCGCCTTGCGGCCGACCAGGATGGTGTCGCCTTCCTTGATCTTCTGCAGCCGGGAGGTCAGCGGACCGTCCTGCACCTTGATGCTGAAGAACTCGAGTTCCTCCTCGTGATTGGCGCTCGCCATGCTGTAGGCGCGCAGCAGCGGGCGGCCCTCGACCTCAAGGCCGATCATCGCGAACTGACCATTCTGGAAGCGGAAGCCCGCATCGCGGGTGGCTCGGAAGGAGAACAGGGTGTCCGTCCAGTGGTGAACGGAAAGAACTTTCTCTTTATAGAACGCGCTCATGTCGTTTGTTTTTTCACGTGGGCTGAAGTTGGAAGAAACAAGTCGTGACGGAGGCAGGACCGCAAAAACCCTATAGATCCAGCGATTTCGGCGCCTGATGTACGTGAAAACAGCGAATAATCAACCCGCGTGGACGCACCATTGATCACGATCAAATGCATGCCGGCTGATGCCCGGAATCGCCTCGATCGGCCGTTCATTCGTACACAAACGATACGGGTAATTTACTTGCCGAGATTCCGATTTTCCAGCACTTTAATTCCGCATCTCCGGCCCAATCCTTGAGCAATGATTAACCATCCGCAGACCCAGCTCGCCGCCATCACCCGCTATTGCGTCGAACGAGGCATCGCGCTCGACGTGCGGGAGGACGGCTGGTTGCTGGTGCTCGAGGATGCCACCCGGCGTCACCTGATCTTCGGCTATGATCTCGGCCTGAACAGTGCGGTGGCGCACAGACTGGCCTGTGACAAGGCGGCGACCTCGGCGCTGCTGAGAGCCGACGGGATTGCCGCGGTTCCACACGCATTCTTTCTGGCGCCGGTCCTTGGCGGCCAGTCCGGCCAGACGGCCGAGGCCGTGCTGGCGCTGCTCGAAACGCATCCGCGCGGGCTGGTGGTCAAGCCCAACGAGGGCACCTCGGGGCGGTCGGTGGTCCGCGTCACGGCGAAGGATGACCTGCTGCGCGCAGTGAACGGCATCTTCGAGACCGACGCGAACGTCGCGATCGCGCCGCTCATGGACATCATCGACGAAGTCCGGGTCGTGCAGCTCGATGACGCAGCCATGATCGTCTATCGCAAGCAGCGCCCCATCGTGATGGGCGATGGCGTCAAGTCGCTCCGCGACCTCGCGCTGGCGGCCACTCCGGCCGCGGGACACGCGCAACTCCTGCGGCGCCTCGACGCGGAATTCGACGCGTCTGCGCTGCGCGCCGTCGTGCCGCGTGGCGAGCAGCGCCTGCTGAGCTGGCGCCACAATCTCGAATTCGGGGCTCAACCCGAGCTGCTCGAACCCGGCGCGCAACGGGACCTCTGTGCTGCGCTCGCCACCGCGGCGGCGCGCGTCATCGGCATCCGCTACGCATCGGTCGACCTCGTGCTGGCCGATGGACGCTGGCAGGTGCTCGAAATCAATTCGGGCGTGAAGATGGAGGCGCTCGGCCGGCATGCGCCGGAGCTGGTCGAGAGCACTTATTTCGCCGCGCTCGACACCATCTTCGGCAGAGGCCCACCGAAATGACGCGCGGCCGGCGGCCCGATCTCCAGCAATAAGATTTCTCTGGCCTCGATCAGGATGAGGGATTAGTCTCCGGTCCAAAATAAACAGTATACTGTCAATATGGAGGACGTCCTTGCGCATCGCCGTGCTCGGCGGCGGCCCTGGCGGGCTGTATTTCGCCTATCTCTGGAAGAAGCGGCACCCCGCCGCCGTGGTCGATCTGTTCGAGCAGAATCCGGCTGGAGCGACCTGGGGCTTTGGCGTCGTGTTCTCCGACCAGGCGCTTGAATTCCTGCGCGCCGACGATCCCGACACCGTGGACGCGATCGCGCCGCGCATGGAGAGCTGGCGCAACATCACGCTCAATCTGCGCGGCGAGACCGTCGAGGTCGACGGCGTCGGCTTTTCCGCGATCGGCCGGCTCGAGCTGTTGAAGCTGCTGCAGGCCCGCGCCGAGAGCGTCGGCGTCGTCGCCCGCTACGGCACGACCGTCCAGTCGCTGGACCAGCTCGCAGGCTACGATCTGATCGTCGCTGCCGACGGGCTGAACTCGCTGGTCCGCCGCAGCTTCGAAGGCGATTTCGGCTTCTCCGTGTCCTACTCCAGCAACAAGTTCGCCTGGTACGGCACGTCGAAGACATTCGCGACGCTGTCGCAGACCTTCGTCGCGACCGACCACGGCAGCTTCAACGCGCACCATTATCGCTATGCGCCGGACATGAGCACGTTCCTGGTGGAATGCGATCGCGCCACCTGGCACGCTTATGGCTTCGCCGAGATGTCGGTCGATGAATCCCGGCGCGTCTGCGAGCAGGTGTTTGCCGCCACGCTCGATGGTCACGCGCTGGTCTCCAACCGATCGGTATGGCGCAATTTCCCCTGGGTCTGGAACGAGCACTGGTGGCACCGGAACATGGTGCTGATCGGCGACGCGCTGCATACCGCGCACTTCTCGATCGGCTCCGGGACGCGGCTGGCGATCGAGGACGCGATCGCGCTCGCCAAGGCGCTCGATGCCGAGAGGAGTCTCTCCGACGGCCTCGCCCGCTATCAGGCCGAGCGGCAGCCAATCGTGAAGAAGCTGGTGACGGCGGCCCGGACCAGTAGCGACTGGTATGAATCCTTCCCGGCCCACATGACGCTCGGCCTGTTGGATTTCGCCTACAGCTATATCACCCGGTCCGGGCGCATCGATGATTCCAGGCTGCGGGCGATGGCCCCGCAATTCATGGCCCGCTACGAGGCAGCTCGGCGCACGGGAGCGCACGGATGACGAACGAGATCGCCGACAAGGTTCCGCGCGACAGCGCCGGCGCGCGCGAGATCGGCTTCGCGATTCCCGCCCGCTACAATGCCAGCCGTGTGCTGTTCGACAATCTCGCCAGAGGCAACGCCGACAAGGCTGCGCTGATCGGTCCCGCCGGCCAGCGCAGCTATGCCGAGCTGTGTGCCGACGCCTGCCGTTGGGGCAACGGCTTCGCCGCGCTCGGGCTCAGCCGCGGCGATCGTGTCCTGCTGTTCCTCGACGATACACCGGCCTATCCGGCCGCGTTCTTCGGCGCAGTGCGCGCCGGCTTCGTGCCGCTGCTGATCAACACGCTGACGCCGCCGGATCTGCTGCAATTCTATCTGGCTGATTCCGGCGCCAAGGTCGCGGTCGCCGACGCCGAGTTTGCCGCACGGTTCGACGCCCAGGCCTGCGCCGAGACCGCGCTGCGCACGCTGATCGTCGTCAACGGCGATGTGCCGGCCACGGCCGTCGCAACGACGGTTGCCGTCGATGCGTGGATGCACGACTTCAGCGATCAGTTGGCGGAGGCCGACACCCACCGCGACGAGATGGCGTTCTGGATGTACTCGTCCGGCTCCACCGGTCGCCCCAAGGGCATCGTCCATCTGCAGCACGACATGGCCTATAGCGAGCAGGCGTTCGCGCGCAACGTGCTGCGGCTGACGCCGGACGACATCTGCTTCTCGGTGCCCAAGATCTTTTTCGCCTACGGTTTCGGCAACACGATCACCTTTCCATTCTCGGCCGGAGCGACGACGCTGCTGCTGCCCGGCCAGCCGAAACCCGCCGCCATCTTCGATGCGATCAGCCGCTTCCGTCCCACCGTGTTCTTCGGCCTGCCGACGCTCTACACCGCGCTCACCAAGGCCGAGGGTGCGAAGGAGGCGGACTTCTCGTCACTGCGGCTCGCGGTCTCCGCGGCCGAGGTGCTCTCGGCCGAGGTCTTCAACGGCTGGAAGAGCCTGACCGGCCTGGAGATCGTCGAAGGCCTCGGCTCGACCGAGGTGCTGCACGTCTATCTCTCGAACCGCGAGGACCGCAAGAAGCTCGGCGCCGCGGGCCTGCGCGTCCCCGGCTACGAGATCGCGCTGCGCGACGGCGAAGGACGCGAGGTCGTCACCGGCGAAGAGGGCATTCTCTGGGTACGCGGCGACTCGAACACGCCGCTCTACTGGAACCGTCCGGACAAGACCGCGGAGACGATCCGCGATGGCGGCTGGATCTACACCGGCGACCGTTTCGTGCGTGATGCCGACGGCTTCCATTTCTTCCGCGGCCGCGCCGACGATCTGGTCAAGATCTCCGGACAATGGGTCTATCCGCTCGAAGTCGAGCTCTGCCTCGCCGAGCATCCCGATATCCGGGAGTGCGCCGTGTTTGCGCACGAGTTGCCGGATCGTCGCATGAGCCTGAAGGCCGTGGTGGTGACCAACGGCAGATCCAGGGACGAGCCCGCAACGGTCAAGGCGCTGCAGGACTACGTGAAAACGAAGCTGCTGCCTTACAAATATCCGCGCGAGATCGTGTTCCTCGACGAGTTGCCGAAGACAGGCACGGGCAAGATCGATCGCCAGGCGGTGATGCGGCTGTGAATCGACGCCGTCCGCCCGAGAGCCGCGGAGCTCCGCGATCAGCCGGCCTTGCCAAGATGCTCCAGTGCATCCTCGGCGCGCAGCGGCACCCGCGAGACCTCGTTGTTGAGATCGACGAGTTGCGCCAGCAGGGCCATCAGCATCTTGCGATCCGCGGCCTTCAGCGGCGCCAGCATGCGGGCCTGGGCGCGATCAACCGCCGGCATGATCGCACGGAGCAGTGCGCCACCCGTTCTGGTCAGGTAAAGGAGCTTGACGCGCTTGTCCTCGGCCGACGGTTTGCGCTCGATATGGCCCTTGCTCTCCAACCGCTCGATCACGCTGCCGAGCGTCGAACGGTCGAAGGCGATCACCGCCGACAACCGGGTGGCATCGATGCCCGGGTGCGTCTGGATCGCGACCAGCGCTGCGTATTGCACCGGCGTCAGGTCGAACTCCCGACACTCCTCGACGAAGATCGACACCGCAATCTGCTGCATCCGCCGGAACAGATAGCCCGGCTTGGTGTAGACTGCGTCCATCGTGATGTCGGGCGGCCTACTCGGCATCGGGCTGACGCTCCGGAGCAGCATCGGCGAAGGCCGGCAGCGCCTTCGCCGCGGCTTCGGCCTGCAGCAGGCGCGGGAACGCTGCGACATCGACGCCGAAGCGGCGTGCATTGCCGAGCTGCGGCACGAGACACAGATCCGCCAGGGTCGGCGCGGCACCGAAGCAGAATGGTCCGGGCTCATGCTTGATCAGCGCTTCGCAGGCAGCGAGCCCCTCGCGATTGGCCCAGCCGGCCCAGGCCGTGACCTTGTCCTCGGGCAGGCCGAGCTCCCGGAGCCGCGCCAGCACCTTCAGGTTCTGCACCGGATGGGTGTCGCAGGCGAGCACTTGCGCGAAGGCGCGGACCTGGGCGCGCCGCAACGGATCCTTCGGCAGCAGCGGCGGCTCAGGATGGGTCTCGTCGAGCCATTCGATGATCGCAAGCGACTGGATCAACGCGACGCCGCTGTCGTCCTCGAGCGCGGGGACCAACCCCTGCGGGTTGAGCGCGAGATAGGCGGGCGCGCGCTGCTCGCCCTTGCGGAGGTGATGCGGCAGATGCTCGGCCGTGAGACCCTTGAGGTTGAGCGCGATCCTGACTCGATAGGATGCGCTGCTGCGGAAATAGCCGTGCAGCTTCATCATGGCAGTCCTCCCGATGCGATAACTCTGGTTGTATTTGACGGTAATCAAATTGGCAGTATACTGTCAATTAAGAACGACATCTGATCATGGGAGGGACGCATGGCCGCAGTTTCGACACCGGAGCGCGAGGCGTTCTACAAGAAGATCGACGGCGAAAACATGACGGCGCTGTGGACGGTGATGAGCGATCTCATCACGCCCGAGCCGAAGAGCGCCTGCCGCCCGCATCTATGGCAGTTCGCGGCGATCCGCGACTATATGATCGAGGCCGGGCGGCTGATCACGGCGAAGGAGGCCGAGCGGCGCGTGCTCATCCTGGAGAATCCCGGGTTGCGCGGGCAATCCAAGATCACCACCTCGCTCTATGCCGGCGTTCAGATGGTGATCCCGGGCGACGTCGCCCCCGCCCATCGGCACAGCCAGTCCGCATTGCGCTTCGTGCTGGAAGGCAAGGGCGCCTTCACGACCGTCGAGGGCGAGCGCACCCTGATGGAGCCGGGCGACTTCATCATCACCCCGTCGATGACCTGGCACGATCACGGCAATGAGACCACCGAGCCGATGTTCTGGCTGGACGGCCTCGACATTCCGCTGGTGCAGTTTCTCGACGCATCGTTCGCGCAGGGCGCGCAGGAGGACCAGCAGAAGGTCGCGCGCCCCGCGGGCGACAGCTTCGCGCGCTACGGACATAACCTCCTGCCTGTCGACGCCAAGCGCAGATCCAGGACATCGCCGATCTTCAACTATCCCTACGTCTATACGCGCGAGGCGCTGGAGAACGCGAAGCGCAGCGAGGAATGGGATGCCTGCCACGGGCTGAAGCTGAAATTCTCAAATCCCGAGACCGGCGATTTCGCGATGCCGACGATCGGCACCTTCATCCAGCTGCTGCCGAAGGGCTTCAAGACCGCGCGCTATCGCTCGACCGACGCGACCGTGTTCACCGCGATCGAGGGCAAGGGCCGCAGCCGCATCGGCGACCAGACCTTCGAATGGGGCCCGCGCGATCTGTTCGTCGTTCCGAGCTGGCAATGGGTCAGCCACGAGCCGGACGAGGATGCGGTGCTGTTCTCGTTCTCGGATCGCCCGGTGCAGCAGAAGCTCGACCTGTTCCGCGAGGATCGCGGCAACGCGTGACGCCGGTCCGTCACCGCCAGCGCAGCAGCCGCGCCTCGAGCATGCTGATCAGCCGGCCGACGACGAGGCCGAACAGCGACAGGATCAGAATCCCCGCCATCAGCTGATCGGTCTGCATCAGGTTGCCGGCCTGCAGCACGAAAGTGCCGATGCCGGCCTCGGCGCCGATCATCTCCGCCGAAACCACCAGCATCAGCGCCACCGACGCGGTGATGCGGAAACCGGCGAGGATCGATGGCAGCGCCCCGGGCCAGATCACGCGGCGGACGATGGTCGGGAACGGCACGTCGAAGCTCTGCGCCATGCGGATCAAATTGCGCGGCACCGCATCGACGCCGCTATAGACCGAGATCGTGGTCGAGAAGAACACGCCCAGCGCGATCGTCGCGATCTTCGGCTGCTCGCCGATGCCGAGCCAAAGAATCAGCAACGGCAGCACGGCAATCTTCGGAATCGGAAACAGCGCAGAGACGAACGTGATGCCGATGCTGCGCGCAATGCGCCAGAGGCCGATCGCGAAGCCGACGACGATGCCTGTGGCCGTGCCGAGCGCCCAGCCGGATACGATGCGCACGAACGAGGCCGAGACATGCTGCCAGAGCGCGCCGCTTTCGGCCAATCGATACAGCGCGCCCAGGATCGTCAGCGGCGCCGGCAGGAACAGGGGATTGACCAGCCCGAGGCTGCCGACCAGTTGCCACAGGCCGAGAACCGCCGCGAGCGCCAGCCAGCCGGCCCAGCGGCTTGCGGCCGGCGTGAAGCCGCCGCCGCGGAACGGCACCTTCTTGCCCTGCTTGCCGGCGACCTCGGGCGGTTCGGCCGGGGACCGTTCAAGCATTCTGAACCTCGCGCTCGGCATCGATCGCCTCGCTCCGGATCAGCCCCCAGAGCTCGTTCTGCAGGTCCAGCAGTTGCGCGCGCACTCCGGCATCACCGCGGCTGCGCCGCGTCGCCGGGACGCTGACGACCCTCCGGATGCGGCCAGGACGGCGCGACAGCACGACGATGCGATCGGCGAGCCGCACCGCCTCCTCGAGATTATGCGTGACATAGATCGCCCCCATGGTGCCGTCCGCGAGCAGATCGACGAAATCCTCCATCAAGAGTTCGCGGGTCTGCGAGTCCAGCGCCGACAACGGCTCATCCATCAGCAGGATCGCCGGGCGGACCGCCAGCGCCCGGGCAATGCCGACCCGCTGGCGCATGCCGCCCGACAACTGCTTGGGATAGACGGTCCGGAAGTCGGCCAGCCCGGTCCGCTGCAACGCATCGTCGACGGCGGCGGCGCGCTGCTGCGTCGACAGCGATGTATGGAGGAGCGGAAACGCGACGTTATCGGCGACGCTCGCCCACGGCAGCAGCGCGAAGTCTTGGAACACGAACGTCAAGGGATTGAGGCTGCCGGGCGGCGGGGCTCCGCGCAGCAGCGCCTGCCCCTTGCTCGGCTGCAACAACCCGCCGAGGATCGACAGCAGCGTGCTCTTGCCGCAGCCGGACGGTCCAACGATGGCCACCACCTCGCCGGCTCCCACCGTGAACGACACGCCATCGAGCACTTCGAGCGCGTCGAAACGGTGGCTGATGGCCTCGGCGATCAGGTCCATGTCAGACGATCCCGCTGCAGGTCCGCACCGTGCCTGCCTTCATCAATCCGGCTTCACGAGGTCTTTGGCGATGATCGCAGCCGCATCATAGCCCTGGTCCGCGAAACCCTGCGCCTGAAGCCATTTGATCTGGCTGTCGATGTTCTTCACGTCGAGCTTGCCGTCGGGATCGATATAGGCGCAATTGCCCACCACCTGCTCGACCGGCAGGTTGGTGTACTTGCCGATGATCTCCAGCAATGGCCTGGTTTTGTCGTCGATGGCGGCAGTGCCGTCCTTGACCGAGGCGAGCACGACATCATGATACTCGCGCTCGGCGCGCTGAAGCGATGCCAGCAACTTGCCGACCAGGGCCGTGTTGGCCAGCGTCTTCGGCCCGGCGAACACGCCGGAGACCTGCCACGGCGTCTCGTCGCCGACCCAGCCGAGATGTTTGACGGCACCCTCCTCCATCAGCTTGCGCGCGACGGAAACCGGCATCAGCGCCGCGTCGACGGTTTCGCCCTTGATCGCGGCCGACATGTTGGACATCGACTGAAGCGGCACGATCTTCACGTCGCCGAGCTTGAAGCCGTATTTGTCGGCCAGCAGCCCCACCGAGTAGTGAAAGCTCGACCCGACCTGGGTCATCGCCACGCGCTTGCCGGCAATGTCCTTCGGCGTCTTGAGACCTGCCTCATAGGCCTTGTTGCTGGCAAAGTAGCCGATCAGCGGAAAGCCCGGGCGGTCGCGGCTCATGCCGGCGATGATCTTCAACGCGCCCTTGCCTGCAAGGTTGTACAATCCCGCGGTGAAGGCGGTCACCCCGACATCGACGTCGCCCGTGGCCGTCGCCACGGCGATCGGTTGCGCTGCATCGAAAAACTTCAGCTCGACGTCGAGGCCGGCGTCGCGGAAGTAGCCCTTGTCCAGCGCGATGAACACCGGCGCGGACGAGGATAGCCGGAGAACGCCGATCCGGAGCTTGGCGTCGTCGGCCAGCGCAGTGCCGATTGCTACGAGGCTCCAGAGCAGCCCCAGGACGAAGCCAACGCATCGGAACATCACACTCTCCAAGATCTGGCGACCCGCACACCCGGCCCAACGATGACGCCGACTTGTTGCAATATTTCGAGCCTGATGTCGCGCCAAATTTTCAGGGGATCGCAGCCTCAGAGGCCGGGCATCTTGCTCCCAGCCGCCTTGGTGCCGGCTGCCTTGGACTCGGTTGGCGTGGTCTCGACTGCCTTGGTCTCAGCGGAAAACCCATCTTCGAACCGCCCAGCTTCACTGCCCGCCCGACAGGTCAAGCCCGACAGAGCGCCGGCCATATTTTTCGCGCGGCACATCCCCTTGGCCGTGAGCTTGCGGATGTCACCATCCACCTTGAAGATGATCATATCGACGGGATAGGCGCGCGCGTTCGCGGGCTGCCGTTGTTCGACATCGCCGGGGCTCGAGACGGTCATCATCCCTCCGTCGAGCATCACGAAATAGAAGCCGGCTCGTCCATCACTGTAGCGCGTATTGAGCAAGGCACCCTTGCAGTCGGCGGTCCGGTCCTTTGCCGCGAGTACCACACGGTGGCCGAATGACGATGGGCGACGTCGCGACGAAGCCTCCCGCTGGTTCATCCTGCTTGTGCACAGGGTGACGGCCTCAGAACGTCTGCATCACCGGCTTCTCGCCATTGGACAGAAACAGCCCTTCAAAGCGGCCGATCTCGCTGTCGGCCGCGCATTCGATCAGGTCGGGTCCCTTGAATGGATTGCCGTGGCGGCACTGCCCCTTGGCCATCACCCTGTTGATCGCCGTCCGACTTTGGCCAAAGATCATCATGTCGACCGGTGTGACGAACTTGTCGGGGCCAGGTTGCTCCTGCAGATCGCCACGATTCGAGAACGTGACGATGCTGCCGTCGAGCAAGGTGAAGTAGAAGCCGGTGCGCTGATCGTCATAGTCGGTATTGAGCAGCGCGCCCTTGCATTCCGAGCTGCGATCCTTTCCAGCGACGATGAGCTTCTGGCAAGTTCCCTTCACGGTCACCATGGCGGTCAACCGGGCATCGGCGAACGATGGAGTTGCAGATTGCATCAGCACGCCGAGCGCACACACCGACACTGCCAACACCGCTGACTTCATCGGACTCCCCTCCCATGCCCTTGAGTACGACTATGCCTCAACCTCTGACGACATGGAAGTTCTATTTTTGTTCTCATATCACTTTTTCAGAAACGGCCGCTGCGGGGCGTCAGCCGGCACGGGCTTCGAGCGCCTGAAGCCACACCGCAAATGCCCCCGTCAATTCGTCCATGACGGCCTGATCATTCCGGCCGGAGCGCGCAGGCACGTGGAAGGCGTGGTCGGCCTGATCGAGCCAATGCAACGTCGCGCGCGGTCCCAGCCGCCTCACGACGGGCGCGAGCAGCTCCATCTCCGCAAGCTTGTCGCGCGTCCCCTGCAGGAACAGCATCGGGACCTCGATCGCGTCGAGATGATCGGCGCGCGCAATGGAGGGCTTGCCGGCGGGGTGAAGTGGAAAGCCGAGAAAGGCGAGCCCGGCCACGCCCGGCAGCGGCGCTGCACTCTGCGCCTGCGACGTCATGCGCGCCCCGAACGACTTGCCGCCCGCGACGAGCGGCAGCCCCGGACAGAGCCGCGCGGCCTCCGCCACGGCCGCCCGCACCGCGGCGTGGGCGAGCGCGGGCGGATCAGGGCGCTTGCTTCCCTTCTCCATGTAGGGAAACTGAAAGCGCAGCGTCGCGATGCCGCGTGCGGCAAGGCTTGCGGCGGTCTGGCTCATGAAGACGTGGCTCATGCCGGCGCCCGCGCCGTGGGCGAACACGAAACAGGCGCGCGGCCGAGGCGGGGCCATGAACAGCGCGGACACGACGCCCGCGCCGTCGACGGGAAGCGCAAGGGAGCGCGGCTGGTGCTCGGTCATGCCCCAGAGTGCGAGCCGGCGTCCCCTGCGTCAACTCCAGTGACCACCGGCTTTGCGGCTCAGGCCGCGGTCCGGATCGTCTGCAGGAAGTCGGCGACATTGCTCCTCAGCGAAGCGGCCTGCTGCTGCAGCGCGGCGGCCGCCGCCAGCGCAGCTTCAGCGCCGGCATCGGTCTGCCCGGCCACGTTGCGCACGTCGCCGATCTCCTGCGTCACCGCCGCCGTGCCGCTGGCCGCCTGTTCGACGTTGCGGGCGATCTCGCTGGTTGCGGCCCCCTGCTGCTCCACCGCGGCGGCGATCGCATTGGAGATCTCGGCGATCTCCCGCACCGTGGTTCCGAACTGGGCGATCGCGCCGACCGTCTCCTGCGTCGCGCTCTGGATGGTCGCGATCTGGCTCGAGATCTGCTCCGTCGCCTGCGCGGTCTGCGACGCCAAATTCTTCACCTCGCTCGCGACGATCGCAAAGCCGCGGCCGGCCTCGCCGGCACGCGCCGCCTCGATGGTGGCGTTGAGCGCCAGCAGGTTGGTCTGGCTCGCGATCGCCTGAATCAGTTGCACGATGGTGCCGATCCTCTCCGCCGCGCTGGACAGCCCGTCGATCAGTTCGGACGTCCGCTGGGTCTCGTGCGTCGCCCGGGTCGACACCGTGACCGAGCGCTGCACCTGGGAGGATATCTCCCTGATCGAGGCCGCGAGCTCCTGGGTCGCCGAGGCCACGGTCTGCACATTGACGGACGCCTGCTCGGCCCGGCTGGCGACCGCTTCCGCAAGGCCGCGGCCGCGTTCGGCGACGCGTGCCAGCTCGCTGGCGCTCTCGCCCATCTCGGTCGCACGCCCGCCGACGCCGGTGATGACACCCTGCATGCCCTGCTCGAACCGGCCAGCCAGATCGGACATCATGCGGGCGCGCTCGGCCTCCGCAGCTTCACGCTGTGTCGCCGCTTCCTGCTCCATGCGGCGGACAGCAAGCGCATTGTCACGGAAAATCTCCACGGCGCGCGCCATCCGGCCGATCTCGTCGCGCTGTTCACCACCGGGAATCGGCTGATCCAATTCGCCGGCCGCCAGCGACTGCATGCGGTCGGTCATGCCGCGGATCGGCGCCGACACGCTGGCGCCGATCAGCCAGGCCAGCACCGCTCCGAATATCACCGCTGCGGCTGCCGTCACGACGACGGTCTGCTTGGTATCTTCGACCGCGACGCCGGTCCTCGCGGCCTGCTCTGCACGCGCGGTCCCAAGCTGCCGGTTGATCTGGCTGACCTGGGTATCGATCGAGGCGCTCGCCTTGGCGAGTTCCGCCTGCTTGGCGCGCAGGTCCGCGGCCACCTTGATCACCTCCTCGAGCGCAGCGGCATCGGCCGTCAGAGCCTCTTTCAGCGCAGCAACCAGCGCCTTCAGCTTGGCATCATCGACACCCGCGATCTCGGCTTCCGTATCGGCAATCCCGAGCTTCGCATAGACGAAGGTGAGCCTGGCATCGTCGGCATCGCCATTCGACAACGTGTTGGTATAGCGCATCACCGCGATGCGAACCGCGTCGACGACGCTGGCCAGACGCAACGGATTCATCAGCGGCTCGCTGCCAGCGCGATTGGCGAGGGCCACCTGGATGCCGCCGATGTTGATGCCGGCAACGGCGCCCAATGCGTCGGTCTTGGTGGTCGCCGCGCGCAGCCGGTCCACGGCCTCGGCCGCGGCAACGAACGATGCGCGATAGGCGGCCAGCGCGCTTCGCACCGGTCCCACGCCGTCAGCCAGCACCTTCAGACGGCCGGACTGCTTCTCGACCTGATCGGCGAGACCGCCGACGGCGTCGATCGCCTTGCTGGCCGCATCCTTGTCACCGACGTTCCAGGTGCGGATGAATCTCTCGACCGCGCCGTTGGCACCGAGCAGCGCGGCGCGCACCTGCGACATGCCGGCGTCCCCGGCCGCGCTGGTGACGAGCTCATCCACGGTGCCGCCGATGCGCCCGACCTGGATCATGGCGAAACCGCCGAGCAACACCAGGAAGCTCAGGATCAGGGCGAAGCCGCCGAAGATTCGCGGGCGGACACCGATCCAAGACATCAGAGAAGACAGTTTCATCGATTTGCCCGGCTGTTTCACGGAGTGGACCTGATGGTGGCGAGCAGCTCCTTGCCGAAGCGCTTCTCGAAGTCGGCATCGAGCGGCTTGACCGCGTCGACGAAGGTCTTGCGGTCGAACGTCTCGATCACCTCCATGCCGGCCTTGCGCAACTCATCGAGCTTCTGCGCATCGAGCTGGGCCTGCCAGGTGACCTCCGCAGCCGCCTTGGCGGCGGCAACCAGCGCATCACGGTCCGCCGCATCGAGATGGTCGAACATCGCGCGGTTGGCGACGAAAGCGATCGGCGCGAAGAAATGCCCGGTGAGCGTCAGATATTTCTGCACCTCGTCGAAGCGATTGGCCGCGATGGTGGCGACCGGATTTTCCTGACCGTCGAGCCGGCCGTCCTTGAGCGCGGCATAGACCAGTGGGAAATCCATCGGCATCACGTCGGCGCCCAGCGCCTTGAAGGTCATCTGGTAGACCGGATTGGGGATGACGCGGATCTTGAGGCCCTTGACGTCATCGACGGTACGGACCGGACGCTTTGAGTTGGTGAGATTGCGAAAGCCCTGCTTGCCCAGCGCCAGCAGCACCAGTCCCTTGTCGGCGAACTTGGCGCCGATCGCGGCGGCGACAGGCCCTTGCGCAACCGCCTTGGCATGCGCGGTGTCACGAAACAGGAACGGGATGTCGAAGACGCCGAGCTCGGGCACCACCGCGCTGGCGATGCCGCCGGACACCACGGCCACGTCCACCGCGCCGCTCCGGGTTGCAGCCAGCACCGCCGCCTCGCTGCCGAATGCGTTGCCCGCACGCTCATCGATGATGAGCCGCTTGCCGGCCAGCGCCTGCAGCTTCACGCGAAATTCGTCCGACCCGACCTGCTGCGGATTCTGAACCTGCGAGTTGAAGACCAGCGACACCATTCGCGGAGACGCCGTCGCCGCTTGGGATCCGAGCAGGGTTCCCACCAACGCCAAGAAACAAAATTCAAGCAGCTGTCTGCGCATGAAACACCGGGCTCGTTTTTCCTCGATGCACAACTAACAGCCAGATATGGTTAAGATGTTAAGACCCCGACAGTCGCAGGCGATGAGCCGTATAACTACGGAGATCGCCGAACCCCACCAATCGAATTCGCTTTTTCATAAATGGCGCGACTTGGCCGCTACGCAAGAGCGGCAGGCTCGATCATCGGCGCATGGCCCCTGACAGCATCACTCGCTTGCCGGCAACTGTAGGAACAGCCATGAGCAGCGCGTTGGCGACGTCCGCCGCGGCGATGGGCTTGTAGTTCGCCGGGATCAGGAAGCCGATGATGTTGTTCAGCCTGTTGCCCCATTCCTCGCCCGGCCGGCTCGGCTGTCCCAGCTCCGTCCGCGCGCCGACCAGCAGCGAAGGCCGCGCGATCACCAGTCCCTCGAAGGGCAGCGCGGTGAGCTCATCCTCGAGCTCACCCTTCACCCGGCTATAGAAGACGCGCGACGTGCTATCTGCCCCCATCGCGCTGACCAGACCGACGCGCCTGGTGCCGCTCGCGAGCGCGGCCCTGGCGACGGCGAGGTTTGCGTCGTGATCGATGGCGCGGAAGGCGGCCTGGCTCCCGGCCACCTTGATCGTGGTCCCTAGAGCCAGATAGAGCTCGTCGGCCGGCGGCAGGGACGGCAGCGCGGTGAAATCCACGACATGGGCCGTCAGCTTGGGTGAAACGTCAGGGGGCGCACGGCGGCCGACGACGTGCACATGATCCACGGTCGGATCGGCGAGCAGACCGCGAAGCAGCTCCCGTCCCACCAGCCCGGTTGCGCCGGCAATGATCACGGTCCGGTTCGTCATGCGCGGTCCCCACTCACAACCCGCCGACCAATGTACGCGTGGCCGCGGAGATAGGGAAGGCGGCAACGACACGACGCCGAATGCCACGACGCCGAATGCCATGGCGCCGCAGAGATGGCGCCGCAGACGGGACATGCCCTCCGCGGCGCCTCATCACCATCCGCCTCAGGCGCCCTTGCGCCGCTCCGCGGCCTTGGCCATCGCCGCGGCGAACGCGCCGCCGCCGGACGGCTTCTCCTCACGCGTGGTCATGCGCCCCGCAGGCGGCCGTGCGCTGGTCCGCTTCTCGCCCTTGGCCGGCAGCGGATCGGACAGCCGAAGCGTCAGCGAGATGCGGTTGCGCGGCACGTCGACGTCGAGCACCTTGACCTTCACGACCTGCCCCGGCTTCACCACCTCGCGCGGATCGTTGATGCGCTTCTCGGACATCGCCGAGATGTGGATCAGGCCGTCCTGGTGCACGCCGATATCGGCAAAGGCGCCGAAAGCCGCGACGTTGGTGATGGTCGCCTCCAGGATCATGCCCGGCTTGAGATGGGTGATCTTCTCGACGCCCTCCTGGAAGGTCGCGGTCTTGAACTCCGGACGCGGATCGCGGCCCGGCTTCTCCAGCTCCTTGATGATGTCGGTGACCGTCGGCACGCCGAAGCGCTCGTCGGCGAACTTCGCCGGATTGAGCGTCTTCAAGGTCTTGGTGTCGCCGATCAGCACCTTGATGTCGCTCTTTGTCGTCTCCAGGATCTTCTTCACGACCGGATAGGATTCCGGGTGCACGCCGGAGGCATCGAGCGGGTTGTCACCGTCGCGGATGCGCAAAAAGCCGGCGCACTGCTCGAACGCCTTCGGACCCAACCGCGGCACCTCCTTAAGCTTGTCGCGGGTCGGGAACGGACCGTTGGCATCGCGATGCGCGACGATGTTCTGCGCCAGGCTCTCGCCGATGCCCGACACCCGCGCCAGCAGCGGCGCCGAGGCGGTGTTGAGATCGACGCCGACGGCGTTCACGCAGTCCTCGACGGTGGCATCGAGCGCGCGGGCCAGCTCATACTGGTTGAGATCGTGCTGATACTGGCCGACGCCGATCGAGGCCGGCGGCACCTTGACGAGTTCGCCGAGCGGATCCTGCAGGCGGCGCGCGATCGAGACCGCGCCGCGGATCGAGACGTCGAGATTGGGGAATTCCTTGGCGGCGAACTCCGAGGCCGAATAGACCGACGCGCCGGCTTCCGACACGATCGCCTTGGTCAGCTTGAGATCCGGCTTCAGCTTCATCAAATCGTTGACCAGCTTCTCCGTCTCGCGCGACGCCGTGCCGTTGCCGATGGCGACGAGATCGATGCCGTGCTTCACGCAGAGTTGCGCCAGTGTCAGCATGCTCTCGTTCCACTGCCGCTGCGGCTCGTGCGGATAGATCGTGGCGTGATCGACGAACTTGCCGGTGCGGTCGATGACCGCGACCTTGACGCCGGTGCGGAAGCCGGGATCGAGCCCGAGCGTGGCGCGGCCGCCGGCGGGGGCGGCGAGCAGCAGATCGCGCAGGTTCGCCGCGAACACGCGCACCGCCTCCTTCTCCGCCTCCTGCCAAAGACGCATGCGGATATCGAGCGCCAGCGAGGTCTTGATGCGCGTGCGCCAGGCCCAGCGCACGGAGTCCGACAGGAACTGATCGGCGGGGCGGCCTTGGCGCGAGATGCCGAACGTCACCGCGATGCGGTTCTCGTACAGCGACGGATCCTTCGAATCCTCGGGCTCCCCATCGCCGAAATCGAGCTGCAGCACCTCTTCCTTCTCGCCGCGCAGCATCGCCAGGATGCGGTGAGACGGCAGCTTGGTGAAGGGCTCGGCGAAATCGAAGTAGTCGGCGAACTTGGCGCCCTCGGTCTTCTTGCCGTGCCGCACGGACGATTTCACAGCGCCGCGAGTCCACATCTCCTCGCGCAGCGAGCCGACGAGGTCGGCATGCTCGGCGAAGCGTTCGACCAGGATCGCGCGGGCGCCGTCGAGCGCGGCCTTGACGTCCTTGACCGGATTGTCGCCGTCCTTCTTGATGAATGCCTTCGCCTCGTCTTCCGGATTCTTCATGGGATCGCCGATCAGCATGTCGGCAAGCGGCTCGAGCCCGGCTTCCTTCGCGATCTGCGCCTTGGTGCGGCGCTTCTCCTTGAACGGCAGATAGATGTCCTCGAGCCGGGCCTTGGTGTCGGCGGTCGCGAGCGCCAGCTCGATCTCCGGCGTCATCTTGCCCTGCGACTTGATGCTCTCGATGATCGCGGTGCGCCGTGCATCCATCTCGCGCAGATATCGCAGCCGTTCCTCCAAGGTGCGCAACTGCGTGTCGTCCAGCATGCCGGTCGCCTCCTTGCGGTAGCGCGCGATGAACGGCACGGTCGCGCCGCCGTCGAGCAGGTCGATCGCGGCCTGGACCTGGGCATCCCTGACGGCGAGCTCAGCGGCAATGATGGAGGCAAAATTCGACACGGTGTTCTTCCGAGATTCGTGACGGGGCTGATTGGATAGGAGTGCACGCGCGCCAGCGCAAGCGGCTGGCGGACGCTCTGTGGGCAACCGTGGCAAAAAAGACCGGTTGCGAATCATGTAAAACGCTGTCGCGACCGGGCCATCGCGTTGCACATGCGGCGCAAATCACTGATTCTTGCAGGTTGAGGGACGATTCGTGCAGGCCACGGCTGCGACATATCTCGACGATCTCAATCCGGAGCAGCGCCGCGCCGTCGAGCATGGCGGTGCCTGCGCCGCGCCGGGCCCGCCGCTGCTGATCATTGCCGGCGCGGGCTCGGGCAAGACCAACACGCTCGCGCATCGCGTCGCACATCTGCTCGTCAATGGCGCCGATCCGCGCCGCATCCTGCTGATGACGTTCTCGCGCCGCGCGGCGAGCGAAATGAGCCGCAGGGTCGAGCGCATCGCCCGCAAGGTGCTGGGCGGCCAGGCCGAGGCCGTTACCGCGGGCCTGACCTGGGCCGGCACGTTTCATGGCCTCGGCGCGCGGATGCTGCGCGACTACGCCGAGCGCGTCGGTCTCGACCCTGTGTTCACGATCCATGATCGCGAGGATTCCGCCGACCTGATGAATTTGGTGCGGCATGAGCGCGGCCTGTCCAACACGCAGCGGCGCTTCCCGACCAAAGGCACTTGCCTTGCGATCTACTCGCGTTGCGTCAACGCCGACATGCCGCTGGAGGAAGCGCTGGTGCGGCATTTTCCGTGGTGCGCGGAATGGGCCGGCGAGCTGAAGGGCCTGTTCGCCGCTTACGTCGAGGCCAAGCAGGCCAATGCCGTGCTCGACTACGACGATCTGCTGCTGTACTGGGCGCAGATGATGGCGGACGACACGATCGCGCGGGAGATCGGCGATCGATTCGATCACGTGCTGGTCGACGAATATCAGGACACGAACCGGCTGCAGTCGCAGATCCTGCTCGGCTTGAAGCCGACTGGGGCGGGCCTCACCGTGGTCGGCGACGATGCGCAGTCGATCTACGCCTTCCGCGCCGCCACGGTGCGCAACATCCTGGACTTTCCCGATCAGTTCAGCCCGCGCGCCGACATCGTCACGCTCGACCGCAACTACCGCTCGACCCAGCCGATCCTCACGGCGGCCAATGGCGTGATCGGGCTGGCGCGCGAGCGCTTCACCAAGAATCTGTGGACCGACCGCACGAGCTCGCGCAAGCCGCAGCTCGTGACCGTCGGCGACGAGACCGACCAGGCGCGCTACATCGTCGAGCAGGTGCTGGCGAAGCGCGAGGAAGGCATCGTGCTGAAACAGCAGGCCGTGCTGTTCCGCACGTCGTCGCACAGCGGTCCCCTGGAGTTCGAGCTCACGCGCCGCAACATCCCGTTCGTGAAGTTCGGCGGGCTGAAGTTCCTCGATGCCGCTCACGTGAAAGACGTGCTGGCCTGCCTGCGCTTCGTTGCCAACCCACGCGACCGCATCGCCGGCTTCCGCGTGCTGCATCTGATCCCGGGCATCGGCCCGGCGTCGGCGCAGCGCCTGCTTGATGCCGTGAGTGAAAGCGCCGACCCGATCGCGCGGCTGTGCGAGCAGCCAACGCCGGCGCGCGCCGGCGAGGACTGGACCGCGTTCGTGCGCACGCTGGAGCAATTGCGCGTCTCGCAATGGCCCGGAGATATTGAGCGCGTCAGGCACTGGTATCAGCCGCATCTCGAGCGCGTCCACGACGACGCCGAGGTCCGCACCGCCGATTTGCTGCAGCTCGAGCAGATCGCGAGCGGCTATCCCTCGCGCGAACGCTTCCTCACCGAGCTGACGCTCGACCCGCCCGACGCCACCTCCGATCAGGCCGGCGTGCCCCTGCTCGACGAGGACTATCTGATCCTCTCCACCATCCATTCCGCCAAGGGGATGGAGTGGAATTCCGTACACGTCCTCAACGTCGTCGACGGCTGCATGCCATCCGATCTCGGCGCCGGCTCCAGCGCCGAATTGGAGGAGGAACGCCGGCTGCTCTATGTCGCGATGACCCGCGCCAAGGACGATCTGCATCTCCTGGTGCCGCAGCGCTTCTTCGTCCACGGCCAGCCGGTGCGCGGCGATCGTCATGTCTATGCCTCGCGCACGCGGTTCATTCCCGAAGCGCTGGTGCCGCTGTTCGAGCGGACCAGCTGGCCGCGGGTGCAGAGGGGCGCGGCGGTGGCGAGCCAGGGGCCGCGCATCGATCTTGGCGCGCGAATGCGCGAGCGGTGGCGGTGAGCTGACGGCACAGCGATGACATCAGCGCGGCGCCAATGACTGAGCCTCCCCCATAAGGCGGGTGCCGGGAAGTAGCGCACCGGTCGAGTGCAATGGTTTGCCGAAATCTTTAGCGACGTGGTCGGTCTGCGCCTCCCCCGCTTGCGGGGGAGGTCGCATCGCATCGTCAGATGCGATGCGGGCGGGGGATGCTCTGGAAAGACTGCCGCTGTGGCGCCCCCACCCCAGCCCTCCCCCGCAAGCGCAGGGCTATCGCATATGGCCACTCTGAGTGTGTCGCGAAACCGTCTCCACATCGTCATGCCCGGGCTCCGTCCCGGGCATCCACGTCGTTCTCAGCATGCCGGACGACGTGGATGGCCGGGACAAGCCCGGCCATGACGACGCGGAGGGAGATGGGCGCAAAACATCGATCGCCATATGCGATAGCCCTGCCCGCAAGCGGGAGAGGGAGCGCACCGGCCGAGCGGCGATAACTCGGACCCGAACTCATCATGGATGAGACTTCGTTTCCTTCCACTGAGCGCGAAACCATGCCCGGGTGTGCCGCGTCACGGCGAGGTAGCCCTGCCCGCGATACTTGATCTCGCCGTCGACGATCGCATGCAGCTTCGGCAGCGCGTGGAACGGCACCGCCGGATAGGCGTGATGCTCGACGTGATAGGGCATGTTCCAGGCGAGCCAATGCACGACCTGCGTGGTGAAGGTGGTGCGGGTGTTCTGGAAGGCACTCTTGGCATGATCGCAGCCGGTGTGCTCGGCGTAGAGATAAGGCCGCAGGACCAGCTGTCCCAGCAGCAGCGGCACCACCCAGACCCACAGCAATAACGCGCTGTGCAGCGCGAGCGAGCCGATCAAGAGCAGCGCGTAGCCTGCGACGTAGGCGCGCGCCTCGCGCACGATGGTGGCGCGGCGGCCGGCGGGGACCCAGGGCACCGTCACCTCACCGGTGACCGCGTGCTTGAGCACCAGGCGGAGACGGCCGGCGACCTGGACCAGGCCGGAATAGGCGATCGCAAGCTGGGTCTCCGAGCGCGGCTTGGGGCCAACGATCAGCTCCGGGTCGCGCTCCGGATCCTGGGTGTGGCGATGATGCTCCCAGTGGAACAGGCAGTAATAGTCATAGGGCAGTCCGATCAGGAAGCCGGAGAGGTTGCCGATCGCGAAGTTGAGCCTGCGGCTGTCGAACGCGGTCTTGTGCGCAGTCTCGTGCACCGCCATGAACAGGAACGCGATCAGCACGCCCTGCACCGGCAGCAAGGGCAGCGCCCACAGCGCACCATGCGTCGATGCGATCACTCCGATCAGCGCACCCACCCCGATGATCGCACCATAATGGCTGAGCGTGCGGAGCGCGCCCTGCAGGTTGGAGCGCGTGCAGAGCTGCTGCAAGACCGGCGGTGTCAGCAGCTTCGGGCGGGGCGCGAATTCGTCGGTGGGCACGTCGGTCATGTCGAACTCGGGTGTCAGCTCTGGAGAAGCGCGGAAACGTTGGCCTTGATGAAGTCGTGATCGGCCGGGATGCGGACGGGATTGCCGGCCCGGTGGCCGTGGATCGAGGGGATCGGCCGCAGCACAGCGGAACGGGCGTTGACCAGTTTCGGCAGCTCGCGTTCGTTGTCGCGCCAGTCGAAATAGCGGTCGGTCTGCCCCGGCATCAGCAGTATGTGCGCGCTGATCGCCGCCAGCGCCCGATCGAGATCGCCGCCGAACGCCGCGCAATTGCTGATGTCGCCACCCTGCCAGATCGCGATCTGCGCCAGCAGGTTGTCGGCATCGCGATGCGCGAACGCTAAGTCCCAGGTCGCGGCGAGATAGTCCTCCTGCGAGCCAAAACCCTGCTCGCGCCAAGCCTCGTCGCGGTAGAACTCATAGGACATCGCCCAGCCGGCATAGATGCGGCCCATGGCGCGCAGGCCGGCGACAGGCTTCTCGACGAAGCGGCCGTTGCGGAACGCGGGATCGGCCGTCAGCGCCGCCTTCACGGCGTCCAGGAACAGATGGTTATACGGCGAGCAGCGCGCGCTGCCGCACACCACCGCCGCACGCTCCACCATGTCCGGATGGCGCGCGGCCCAGTGATAGGCCTGCATGCCGCCCATCGACCAGCCATAGACCAGCGCGATCCGGCTGATCCCGAACTGTTCCTCCACGAGCCGGCGCTGCACCGCGACCGCGTCGTGATAGTTGATCGACGGGAACGGCGCGTCGCCGAACAGTTCGCGCGTATTCGAGGGCGACGACGACAGGCCATTGCCGAACAGGTTCGGAATGATGATGAAGTAGCTGCTCGGATCGAGCGCGCCGCCGGGCGCGACCAGCCACTCGGTGTCGACGTGCTGGGCGCCGAACGAGGTCGGATAGAGGATGACGTTGTCCTTGGCCGCGTTCAGCGTGCCATAGGTCTTGTAGGCGAGCCGCAGTGACGGGAACGTCACGCCCGATTGCAGCACGACGTCGCCTGCCTCGAAGATCTGATAGTCGCTGCCGGTCGCCATGTGCGTCATCCCGTGTGATCGATGATCGGAGCCTAGGTGATGCGCGGCCGCGCCACACGCCCATTTTTTGGCATGGCATGACCGCACAACAGGCGCGGCCGGCCATCGCATCGGCCGAGGTCATGCGTTCGCGCTCTCGCGGCCGCGCTAGCCCGAGCCTTGTCCGGATCGTTCGCCCTCGGAAACGTGAGGGCGCAGGGAAGACCGGGAGCTCGCCGCCCCCATGGCCCGCCTGCGAAAAAAAATGCAGGCGGCAGGAACCACAGGTTCGGCTGGAACATCCCGGCCTTCCCTGCGCGATGGTTTTACAGCTGCTTCGCGATCTCCCTGGGGACCGGCTGTCTTGCCCCCATCGTCGGCGCGCTGCGCTTCCGCACCGCCGTCCGGCTTGACCTCAGCATCGGGAGGCCAGGACCACGCGACTTGACTGTCCGCAACGGATCGTTCGTCGGCGCGAAACCGCGCTGCGACCCGCTACGGCCACCGCATCCCCGCCTCGCGTCTCGTGACGACCGCGCGTACGCCCCTCATCGATGAGGCAGGTTGGATGCAATAGAGCATACTTTCTGGAAAAACGAAAGAGATATTTTTGCCGCCTTGACCTTGACGCGGACGGCGGCCGGGCCGCCTTCTCCCCCCTCTATCCACCGTCATCGCCGGGCATGAGGTGCCTGAAGCCAACAGGCGAGCTCTCCACACACGGGGTTCTGTCGTTGCCGCACCATCGAAACCCTGTGTTTCGCTCCAGCCGCTTGCAATCCTGCTCCGCCCCTTCCAGCTAACGGCGTGACGCCGTATGACGGCCCGACGCAATGGAATGAGATATGACCACACGGATCGAATTCGGCCTGGACACGTTCGGCGACGTCACCCGCGGCGCTGATGGCGACATGGCCTCGCATGCCCAGGTGATCCGCGACGTGGTCGAGGAAGCGGTGCTGGCCGACCAGCTCGGGCTCGATTTCATCGGGCTCGGCGAGCACCATCGCGGCGATTTCGCGATCTCGGCGCCCGAAGTGGCGCTGGCCGCGATCGCGGCGCAGACCTCGCGCATCAAGCTCGGCTCGGCGGTGACGGTGCTGAGCTCGGACGATCCGATCCGCGTGTTCCAGCGATTTTCGACGCTGGACGCCGTCT
This sequence comes from Bradyrhizobium sp. HKCCYLRH2060, assembly GCF_051168135.1. Lineage (NCBI taxonomy): Bacteria > Pseudomonadati > Pseudomonadota > Alphaproteobacteria > Hyphomicrobiales > Nitrobacteraceae > Bradyrhizobium > Bradyrhizobium sp. HKCCYLRH2060. Next base: position 107,952 of record NZ_JBNPUK010000006.1, on the reverse strand, counting down.
CGAACGGCCGCGCCGAGGTGATCCTCGGCCGCGGCTCCTTCACCGAGTCCTTCCCGCTGTTCGGCTTCGATCTCAAGGACTACGAGGCGCTGTTCGAGGAGAAGCTCGATCTGTTCGTCAGCCTGCTGCCGCAGCAGCCGCTGACCTGGCAGGGCAATCTGCGCCCGCCGCTGCGCGAGCAGCTGGTCTACCCGCCGGTCGAGCACGGCCGGCTGAAGGCCTGGATCGGCGTCGGCGGCAGCCCGGAGTCCGTGGTGCGCGCGGCGCATTACGAGCTGCCGCTAATGCTCGCGATCATCGGCGGCGATCCCGCGCGGTTCGCGCCTTATGTCGAGCTCTATCATCGTGCGATCAAGCAGTTCGGCCGCGAGATGAATCCGATCGGCGTGCATTCGCCGGGCTATGTCGCCGACACCGACGACCAGGCGCGCGAGGAGCTGTGGCCGGACTACAAGACCATGCGCGACCGCATCGGCCGCGAGCGCGGCTGGCCGCCGATGGGCCGCGACGAATTCGTGCAGGAGGCCGACCACGGCTCGCTCTATGTCGGCTCGCCGGAGACCGCGGCGCGGAAGATCGCCGCGACGATCAAGGCCCTCGGCCTGTCGCGCTTTCAACTGAAGTATTCGGCCGGCCCGCTGCCGCATGCGAAGCTGATGCGCAGCATCGAGCTGTATGGCCGGGTGGTGGTGCCGCGGGTGCGGGAGTTGCTGGCGGAGCAGTAGGCCGCCTCCGCGGTTCTTGACCATGTCCGCAACCGCGCCTGGCTCCTGCATCACGGGACCTGGATCAAAGGCGGGCGGCTCGTTCAGGACAATCCAAGCGAGCCGATTAAGAGAGCCTTCGTGACACGCAGCATAAGCTCGACGTCGCGCACGCCTGCTCCGATCAAGGGGGCGCAATCCGATCGGCTGCCCGGAGGCAGACGACGATCTCGCGGGCCTGGGAACGAACTGATGTTGCTGAAGATCATCGCGGTGGTTTACGGACTCTGGTTCGTCCAGGCCGCCCTGGACTCCGGCTTCTACGATACGCCGGCTCACATGGTGAGCTCGACGCTCGCGCTCGGCGGGTTGCTCGCGCTGTTCGATCATGCCTTCAGGATGGGCTTGCTCTCCGCCAACATCTGGCGGGTGGTTGCGCTTGTCTACGTCGCCGACGGCCTGGTCCACGTGGTACCGAGCGCCAAGGCTCTGATCGAGGCGCAACGTTTCGAGGTGCTGGCGGGCGCTGCGGCGATCAGCTTCGTTTTCCAACTCCCGATGCTGTTCAGCTTGTGGCGATTGTCGTTTCCGTCCACGCGCTCGGATCAGACCGGTCTCGCACGCATGGCCACGCGATAGGCGTCGGGCCTCATAAGCCTTCGACGTCCGCTCTCGGCCTCATACCCGGCCCGGGCGACAGCAGCCCGCGCTCACCTGCTACCAGCCGCGCAAGCTCCCCGGCCGTCCGCGCCAGCACACCATCCCAGGCCATCGGCTTGTCCTGGCGGAACAGCCGCATGGTCGGATACCACGGGCTGTCGGCGCGGTCGCGCAGCCAGCGCCAGTCGAGCGCGTAAGGCAACAGCACCCAGACCGGGCGGCCGAGCGCGCCGGCGAGATGCGCCACCGACGTGTCGACGGAGATGACGAGATCGAGCGCGGCGACGGCAGCTGCGGTCTCGGCGAAGTCGCTGAGCAGCGGCCCGAGATCGATGACGTCGGTGCCAAGCTCGGCGAGCCCTAGCGCATCGCCAGGACGCGGCTCCTTCTGCAAGGAATAGAGCTGCACGCCCGGCATCACCAGCCGCGGCAGCACCGCCTGCGCGGTGAGCGAGCGCTGGCGGTCGCCCTTGTGCCTGGGATTGCCGGCCCAGACGACGCCGACTTTCAACGACGGCGCGCGGCCCAGCACGCTGCGCCACGCGGCCATCTTGATCGGATCAGCTGCGAGATAAGGCACCTCGGCCGGGATCGTCTCCAGCGTGGTGCCGAAGATGCGCGGCAGATCCATCAGCGGCGCCTGCAGGTCGACTGGCGGCAGCGGCGCGCCGCGCGGCACCACGGTCACGCCCTCCAGGCAGCGCAGCAGCGGCGCGATCGCCGGCTGCACCTGCAGCACGACCGGGCCGCCCATCATCCTGACGCGATCGACATAGCGCACGAACTGCAGCGCGTCGCCGATGCCGTATTCGGCGAACAGCAGCAGCGTGCGTCCGTCGAGCGGCGCGCCCTGCCATTCGGGTGCCTCGAAGCGCGGCATGCCCGCGGACAGATCCGGACAGTCGCGGCCCCAGCGATGCTCGGCAAAGCCGTTCACGAGGTCGCCGCACATCAGCAGGAAATGCGCGTGATTGTAGCGCGCCAGCGCATCGTCGGGCGCCAGCGCGACCGCGCGGTGGGAGGCCGCCAGCGCGGCGTCGATGTCGCCGGCGTTGCGCAGCGCCACCGCGAGGTTGGCGTGGCCCTTGGCGTAAGCAGGATCGGCGGCCACGGCACGGCGATGCGCCGCGACGGCCTCGATGGTCTCGCCGCGCATCTCGTGGATGATACCCAGATTGGTGTGCGCCGGGGCGTGATCGGGCAGCAAGGCCAGCGCGTGCTCGCAGGCGGCCATCGCCGCATCGAGCTGGCCGGTCCCGCACAGGCAGGCGGCGAGATTGCTGAGCACGACCACATCGGTGGGATCGAGCACGGCGGCGCGCCGATAGGCCTCGACGGCCTCGGCCGGGCGGTCGGCCTCATGCAGCGCGTGCCCGAGCAGCCGCGCAGCATTGGCATCGCCCGGCGCGAGATCGCAGGCCCGACGATAATGGAGCGCGGCCTCGGCAAAGGCGCGCTGCTTGTAGAGCACATCGCCAAGGCTGAGATGCAGGCCGGCATCGGCCGGATGGACGGCGAGCGCATGCTGATAGGCCGGCACCGCCGCCGCATGATTTCCCTGGTCGGCGAGCACATGCGCCAGCGCCCGCCACGCCTCGGGGTAGGCCGGGTCGCGTTCGAGCAGCGCACGGTAGACGGCTTCGGCCTCCGCGAGACGGCCCTGACGCGTCAGGGCCAGCGCGAGATTCCAGCGCGCATGCGCGAGCGCAGGATCGAGCGTCAGCGCCTGGCGATAGGCGGCCTCGGCCTCGGCGAAGCGCGACAGCTCCAGCAGCGCGCTGCCGAGCCTGCTCTGAATCGCCGCATCGAGCGGCCGCAACGCCGCTGCGCGCGCGAACGCATCGGCGGCGCCGTTGCGCTCGCCTTTCACCGCCAGCGCATCGCCGAGCGTGACATACGCCGGCGCATGGCGGGGATCGCGGGCGAAGACGCGCCCGAGCAGCTCCGCGCCCTCGGCCATGCGGCCGTCGGCAAAGGCGAGGATCGCGGACAGATGCAGCGCCGGCAGATGATCCGGCACCGCCTGGAGGATGTCGCCGCACAGTGCCTTGGCCGGTCCGGCGCGCCCCGCATTGTAATGATCGGCCGCCTCGATCAGCAGCCGGTCGACAGCCACAGCCCCCATGATGTCCTTGACCTCTCGCACCCGGATGCAAGCTTGAACGGGCGGCCGGGCGATTCCAGGCGAGACTAGAGGCCGAGCCGGCTCAGCCTGCCGCGGTCTCCATCCGCGTCGGCACGTTGCGCGCGCGCTCGACATCGGGCGTGCGATAGGCCGCCTCCGGAATGGTCCCGAGCCGCGAATCGTGAAGGCGCGGGCCGAGGCCGTAGAACTGCTGGAAGCTCATGATCAGCGGCCGCCATTTGTCGGGATCGATGCGGTCGCGGACGCCGTCCATCAGGAGGGCGCCGTCGACATGAACGCGCTGGACGCGGACCTCGAAGCACTGGATGTGCCCCTTCAGCAGCGCGTCGTCATCGGCGACGCCATGCACCGCTTCGACGCGCGCTTCGAGCTGAACCGGACATTCGGCGACACGCGGCGCGGCCACCGTTTCGGACCTGACCGCGGTGAGGCCGGCCGCGGCGAACTTGTCCGGCTCATGGCGGTAGCCCTTGCGCTGCTTCATCGCCGGCACCGGGTCCGATCCCGTGGTCAGCGCCAGGCGATCGACCGCGGCGGCGAGATCGACCGACGCCAGGTTCAGCACGCACTCGCCGGTGCGGCGCATGTTCTGCGGCGTCTTCGATCCCGCCGCGAGGCCCAGCATGCAGCGCCAGCCGAGCCAGAATGCCGACGACATCGGCGCGAGATTGAAGCCGCCGTCCTCGTTGACCGTGCTGATGAGGACGACCGGCGTCCCGAAATAAAGAATGCCCGGCTCGATGGTCGTATGCATGGAAAACTCTCCAGGGTGATGCGTCTCGGCGGCGACTGCGCGCCGCGTGGACGGGGCTCAGGCCGCCGTCTCACCCGGAGAAGGTCCTCGATGGCAGCGACGCGCTCCACCCGATTCCCGGTCGGGCCTGATCAAGCACGCAATGGGTTTGATCTGGAGAGGTCTGCGCGCGCAAGGCTGCGGCAGATGGCGATCCCGGCATGACTCGAACATGCGACCTACGGTTTAGGAAACCGCCGCTCTATCCAGCTGAGCTACGGGACCGGAGCCTGCACCGAAGTGCACCTGCTTCGCTGCCTCCATAGCAGACCCGGCCACCGACCGGAAGCCTCTCCGGTGACCGCCAGCACGGCGTGGCTCACCGTGGCACAGCGCCGCGCGGCAGGTTCGCGGGTCCGGTTCAGCGAGGGGGAACGTCGCCGCGCCGGACCGCTCGAAGGGGCTGCCGCGATCACACCCCCGTTGGCCGGGGCCGGTTTGACTATCCGGGAGGCAGCCAATGGTCTAAGAGAACGGCGCCGATGCGGAACCGGCCTCGGGATCGCCGTATTGGTCGTGCCTGAGCGCATCTCGGACCGGAGGATAGCCGTCCTGCGAAGCCGGAGCCGCCAGGTCACATAGACCTTGCCCATCATTTTTCAGCCGAGGGAAACGATTAAGTCGATGCTCATCCGGTCGGTCATTTCAGGCGCGCTCGCAAGCTTCCTCTCCATCGCCGCCGCAAGCGCGCAGGACACCCGCAATCTGCTGGAGTCCAAGGAGTCGCTCTACAACAACATCTATGTCTATGAGCAGGCGCCCTACCGCAGCATGACCTTCGGTCACAACCGGCGCATCTATACCGAGAGCGTCTACAACACCCGCGACGAGCTCGACCTGCCGGTCGACTATACCCGCTTCATGACCGCGAGCGTGATGTACGCCAAGAATGTCAGCTCCATTCTCGAGATCGGCTTCGGCGGCGGCCGCACCGCGTGGTACCTGCACCGCTTCCTGCCCAAGGTGCAGGTGACGTCGGTCGAGCTCGATCCGACGGTGCTGGAGCTCGCCAAGAAATATTTCGGCATCAAGGAGGAGCCGAACTTCCACGTCGCCAACCGCGACGGCCGGCTGTTCGTGCAGGAATCCAAGGACCGCTACGACATCATCCTGATCGACGCCTATCGCGGGCCGTTCGTGCCGTTTCATCTCCTGACCAAGGAATTCTACCAGCTCGTCAAGGACCATCTCGCCGAGGGCGGCGTGGTGGCGCAGAACGTCGAGCCGTCGACGATGCTGTTCGACGCCGCGGTGAAGACCATTCACAGCGTGTTCCCGCAGGTCGACTTCTACGAGGCCGGCGGCAACATCGTCATGGTCGCATATCCCGGCGACGAGCGGAAGGCGGAAGATCTCGCCGGCATCGCGCAAGAGCGCGACAAGGAATTCGGCTTCCGCTACAAGCTCGCCGACATGCTGGCGCAGCGCAAGCGCATCGACATCGACAACGGCCAGGTGATCGACGCCAAGGCCAAGGTGCTGACCGACGACTTCGCGCCGGTCGAGGCGCTGAAGAGCATCGAGCGCCACAACAAGAAGCTGCCATGAGCGAGCACGTGTCCCGCGCCGGCATGCTGGCGATCTATGTCTGCTCGTTCCTGGTCGGCTGCGTGCTGATGGGCTTCGAGATGCTCGGCAGCCGCTACCTCAACCCGTATTTCGGCAGCGGCATCGGCGCCTGGGCGAGCCTGATCTCGACCGTGCTGTGCGCGCTCGCGATCGGCTATTTCGCCGGCAGCGCCATCGTCGACCGGCAACCGTCGACGCGCACCATCGGCACCATGATCCTGATCGCCGCCGCCTACATGGCGCTGGTGCCGGCGACCGCCGATACCGTGATGGCCGACATCCTCGACAGCATCGGCGACGGGCCGATGGCGACGCTGATGGCCTCGACCGCGCTGCTGCTGGTGCCGCTGACCCTGCTCGGCACCTTCTCGCCGATCGCCGTCAGCCTGCTGACGCGCTCGGCCGGCGAGGCCGGCCGTGTCGCCGGGCTGGTCTACGGCGTCTCGACCATCGGCAACGTCGTCGGCACGCTGGTCACGACGTTCGCACTGATTCCGACCATCGGCTCGCGCGCCATCACCTATTATTTCGCCGTGGTGCTGGCTGGCTGCGCCGGCATCCTGTTCATTCCCTTCGGCAAGAAGCCGTCCTGACATCGTTGAAGAGCTTTTCGGATGACCGAGTTCTGGCCCCGCCTCGCCGCCACCGCGACAACGGCCGCGTTGCTGCTGACGTCGCCGGCCGCCCACGCCGCGGACGCAAAGATCGAGTTGTGGGACGGCCAGCGCGCGATGTCCGTCATCGCCGATCTCTTGCGCTTCACGCCGCGCTCGATGGGTGAGCCGGGGCATCAGAAAACGATCGACTACATCAAGGACGCGATGGCCAAGAGCGCGGCGGATGCGGTGCTCACGCAGAGCTTCTCCGCCAAGGGTGACGACGGCAAGGCGATCCCGCTCACCAACATCATCGCCCGCTTCCAGGTGCAGAACCCGCGGCGCGTTATCGTCGCGACCCATTACGACAGCATCATCAAGGCCTATCGCGATCCGAAGTCGCCGGATGCGCCGATGCCGGGCGCCAACAACTCCGCCTCGGCGGTGGCGCTGCTGCTGGAGACCGCACGCGTGCTGTCGCTGTCGCCGCGGCCCGACGTCGGCATCGACCTGATCTTCTTCGACGGCGAGGAAGGGCCGAAATCGCTCGGCGCCGGCGATCCGACCTGGCGTCCCCTCGGCTCGCCGCATTTCGCGGCCAACCTGAAGACGTATTATCCGACGCACAAGCCGGAGAAGGCGGTCGATTTCGACATGGTCTGCGACAAGGATCTCAAGCTGCAGCCGGAGCCGTCGTCGCTGGCCTCGGCGCTGCCGGAGGTCAAGAAGTTCTGGAGCATCGGCAGCCGGATCGCGCCGCAGGCGTTCTCGCCGGAGCCCACGACGTACCCGATCAGCGACGACCACACGGCGCTGCAGCAGGCCGGAATTCCGAGCTTCCTGGTCATCGACTTCGACTACGAGCCCTATTTCAACACCACGCAGGATACGATCGAACAGTGCTCGGCGCAGAGCCTGGAGACCGTCGGCCGCACCCTGCTGCGCTACCTCTACACGCCCTGATCGCCGCGCTCATGCCGCCTTCGGCGGCGCTGTCATTGCGTCCGATGCGACATCTGATACGCGCGCCAGCAGGCCGGGCACGAGCGCCTCGGCCGCCTCCGCGCCCGAGATCACCACGGCCTCGACGCCGGCTCCGGCATTGCCGCCGCCGGCGATGACGAGATTGCGCACCGGCGCCTTGGCGCCCTTCAGCCGTCCCGACCGGGCCACGCCATAGATCGCGCCGGCACTGGCGAGGTCGTAGCGCGCATAGGTCACGGGGCTGGCGTCGGTGCGGTAGACGATATGCTGCGACAGGCCGGGAATGATGGTCTCGGCGGCGGCGACCATGGCATCGCCGAGCTGCTGCTTGCGCGCCTCGTAGTCCGGCGAGCGCCGCCACGCCTTCCAGTCGTCGCCGCCCTCGTCGGGAAACCAGCTCTTGGCCTGTTCGTGAGGAACGAGGGTGATGATCGTCATCGTCGCATGGCCTTCCGGCGCCGCCGACGGATCGAGCTTGGACATTACCGCGAGCCCGATCCCCATCGGGGAGTCGAGATGCGCGGCGGGCGCGACGTCCGGCACCATGTCGAGGCCGAGATGCACCGAGAAGCACGACGTCGCCGGTACGAGGGCACGGGCGCGCTCGCGAAAGCCGGCCGGCAGATCGTCGGCCTTCAGAAGCTCGGTGAAGGTGCGGCCGAGATCGGCATTCGAGACCACCGCCTGCGCGCGAACCGTGCGGCCGTTGCCGAGCACGACGCCAACGGCGCGGCCCTCCTCGACCAGAATGCGCGTGACCCTGGATTTCAGATGCACCTCGCCTCCCCGGGCGGTGACCGCCTCTGCGAGCACGTCCGCGAGGTGGCCGGAGCCGTCGACCGGATAGAAGCCGCCCTTGAAATAGTAGCCGAAGATCGGGACCATCTGCGCGCAGCTCAGCGTCTCGCTGCCGTCGCCGAGATAGCCCGACAGCGCATTGAGAGTGGCGATCAGCTCGGGATCGGAGACGTGGGCGGCGACGAGCTCGTCGAACGGGCGGTTCATCCAGCGGTACGCCTGCGGATGCTTGCGCGGGAAGGCCAGCATCTCCTCCAATGTGGCGGGCATGCCGGGAATGCCGCTGCGACCCTGCCCCGTCGCATACATGCTCTCGAAGATGGCATGGATGGTGTCGAACAGCCGGGTCAGCCCGTCCGCGCTGGCTGGAAACATCTCGCAAAGCAGTCGGACATAGGCGCGCCAGTCCTCTGGCACCTCGATGCGCCGGCCGGCGAGACGGTAGGAGTGGGTGACCCGCCGCCATTGGATACGGTCGGCGACGCCGAGCCGGCGCAGCACGCCGTCGACCGGCCCGCCGGGCCAGACGCCGGAGAAATCGTGCGGCCCGGCATCGAAGCGATACAGCACCGGCTTGTTGTCGTGGTGCGCCTTGCGAAGATAAGTGTGGCAGAAGCCGCCGGGCACGACGTGGTGGTCGAACACCTTCACCTTCAGCCCGGACTCCGCGAGCAGGGCCGCGGCCGTCAGCCCGCCGATTCCAGCGCCGATCACCGCGACATCGCAATCGGTCTCGGCCGCGGAGGCGAAGCCCGGCGCCGGCCAATGGCACTCCTCGCGCGCGGCCCGCATGCGCAGCAAGGCCTGGCGAATTGCGAAGCGGGGGCCGAAGATCGAGATCAGCGCGCCGCCGATGACGATCGCCGTCGTGATCCAGGAGGCGACGCTGGCCCAGCGGCACAGGCCGAGCACGAGGAACAGGACGCCCCAGAGCCCGGTCATCAGCATGTTGATCAGGTGGAACTGGGGCGTCGAGGCGCTGTCGGCATACGCCGACCGGGAATAATCCCCGGTCCAGGGGCGGCCGACGGCGAGCGAAGCGAAGCTGATGAGGCCGAGCCCAGCGAAGGACAGCCACAGGGCATTGCCGGCCGTCCAATTCGGCGCGACGTCGTTGGCGATCGCCAGCACGACGAAAAGGGCGAGGCTTCCGAGTTCCAGCAGCGCGAGCTCGCTACGGGAGGCGCGCCAGACATTGGCGGCCAGCGCCAGGGCCAGCGCGGACCACACCGCCCATGCCGGCTGATGCCAGGCCAGCAGGGTCCAGAACACGACGAACGGCAGCAGCGCCAGCTTGACCGTGAGGAACACCTTCATCGCAGCCTCCTCCGCGCCGGGCGGCGCAATCCATCTTTCCAGTGTCAAGATATTCATAGGAGCGCTTGTGCGGTCCAGTCAACACCAATCTTTCCATCGTCAAGATTAGTTTCGTCAACTACGGCGGGATGAAAATGGTGGAAAAAAGCTGCGTATCGTTCCGGCGCCACAGCAAGGTGCGATTCACGAACGGCGCCGCCGTCATTGCCGACCCGACTGTGGCAACGAGATCACGGAACCACGGCAGATAAAGAAGAAAGTCGCAAATTACGCAGCATTGGAGTCACACATCGCCCCAAATTGGCGACAATCTCCCGTCATCTGAGGCGGGGAGCCGCTGAGGATTGCCGTTCGTGTACCGACCCCACTTGCCAATTCTGGTCTTTGCAGCGATCACCTGCCTGCCTGCGGTGCAACCTCAACGCGCGCATGCGGAATGGTGGAGCCGCTCCCCGACGGATTTCGAGGAGTGCGCCGACGCCGCCGAGAAGTCCGCCTCCAAGGAGGAGAAGACCGCGGCGCTGGCGCAATGCAACGCCAAATTTGCCGGGAGACGGAAGCCGGGCGGCGGCTATGTCTACTACGACTTCATGCAGGACCGCAGCTTCGACATCGCCGGGCCCAATCCCACGGCCGAAGAGCAGAAGTTCATCGACCAGCAGTATACGCAATACCTCGAGCGCCAGCGCCACGCCAACATGAGCTCGGCAATGATGTCGCGGCCGCAGACGCAGGACCTCCAGCCCTCGCTCCGGGACATGACGGCGCGGGCCGCGATCGAGCCGCCGAAGCCGGCCATGCCGGCGCCGCCGCCGCAACGGCCGAGCAAGCCGCCGGCCGCGACCGCGCAGGGCGGCTTGCCACCGCCGGCGTCGAACGTGGAGGCACGCGCCCGCATCAAGGCAGCGCAATGCGCCAAGGATGGCTGGCGGCGCGATTCGTTCTCGTGCAACTTTCCGGTCCTGTCGGAGAAGCTCGACGAGCTGAAGCGGATGTTCACCGGCCCGAGCCAGACCGCTGCCGCACCGCCCGGAGCCAAGGCGCCGAAACGGGCCGAAGCCCGGAACTGAGCCGCGCGCGACACGTTCCCCTGTGCGACCCTTCTGACCGCGGCTTGTAACGCTCCGTGCAAGCCAATAGCTTTGTCGGCGTGGGGCGCAGGAGGCAGGTCATGGGTCTACTCGATATCCTCAACGGCATGCAGAACGGCCCGAATGGGCCAAGTCATCCGGCCACGCAGAAGAGCGGCGGCATGTCGCCAATGACGATGGCGATCCTCGCTTTGCTGGCGTGGAAAGCGGTGAAGCATTTCTCGCAGAATGGGCAGCAGCCGAACGCGGCGCCCGCGCCGGTCCCGCCGTCTCAGCCGACCGGGAATCAAGGCGGACCGCTCGGCGGTGCGCTTGGTGGCGGATTGAGCGGCGGCCTCGGCAACATCATCGCTGGCGGACTCGGCGGCCTGCTCGCCGGCGGCGCCGCCGGCAGCGTCTTGTCCGGCGGGCTCGGCGATCTGCTGCGCCAGTTGCAGGACAAGGGCCATGGCGACACCGCGAACTCCTGGGTCTCCCCCGGCGAGAACAAGCCGATCTCGCCCGGCGACCTCGCCAATGCGCTCGGCGCCGACCAGATCGATCAGCTCACCGCGCAGAGCGGGCTGTCGCGCGACGAGCTGTTGAACGGGCTGAGCCAGTACCTGCCGAAGGTGGTCGATCAGCTCACGCCGGACGGGCGGCTGCCGACCGAGCACGAGTTGGCGAGCCGGATCTGAGCGCGACCTTCAGGCAAGGATCATGTCATGCTCTATATTTTGATCGTCGGGCTGGTCGCCGGCTTCCTCGCCCGGCTTCTGTCGCCGGGACCGAACAACCCCTCCGGCTTCATCCTGACCGCCGTGCTCGGCATCGTCGGCGCATTCCTCGCCACCGCGGTGGGACAGGCGATCGGGCACTATGGTCCGAACCAGGGCGCCGGCTTCATCACCGCGACGATCGGCGCCGTGGTGGTGCTGTTCATCTGGAACAGGCTGGTCGCCAGCGGCACGATCCGCGATTTCAATCGCTAGCGCGCTCGCTCCAAGCGCTCTCACTCCAAGTCATTGCCAGCCAGGCGGCGACGCAATCCAGCACCAACAAGGTCTGGACTGCGCCGTCGCGTCGGCTGTTCACCACGACGGCGTCGCCCCAAGAAACGGCGTCACCCCAACAGATGCATCCCCGCATCCATGCGCACGACCTCGCCGGTCATGTGGCCTGACGCCGGGCTCGCCAGGAACGCCACGAGCTGCGCGATATCCTCGGCGGATGAAGCCGCGCGCAGCGGCACCCGCGCCACCACCGCATCGCGCACCTGCTTGGCGCCGGCCTCGCCGCGGCCCTTGGTGAACCACGGCGTATCGATGTAGCCGGGGCAGACGGTGTTGATGCGGATCGCTGGCGCCAGGGCGCGCGCCAGCGACAGTGTCATCGTGTTCAGCGCGCCCTTGCTGGCGGCATAGGCAACCGACGAGCCGACGCCGCTGATGCCGGCCACCGACGAGACGTTGACGACCGCGGACGCACGCGCCGTCGCCTTGGCCGCTGCTTCCAGCAGCGGCCGTGCGGCGCGCACCATCTGGAAGGGGCCGATGGTGTTGACCGCGAAGATGCGCTGGAAATCCTCCGCCGAAAGGCCGTCGAGCTGATCGTGCGGGACGTGCTTGGTGGTGCCGGCATTGTTGACGAGGGCATCCAGCCGGCCCCAGGCCGCGGCGGCGGCGACGATCTTGCGGCAATCCTCGTCGCGCGACACGTCGCCTTGAATGACGACGACCTCGACTCCTTCCTTGCGGCAGAGATCAGCGGTCTGCTCGGCTTCACTCTTGCTGTTCGAATAGTTCACGACGATGCGCATGCCGGCCTTCGCCAGCAGCAACGCGGTCGCGGCTCCGAGGCCGGACGCCGACCCCGTCACGACCGCGCACAGACCTTCAGCCATTCCGCACCTCCCTGTTTGCCTTTGCCTGTTACCTTGCTTCTTCTTAGCCAACATCGCTGCATCTGCAAAATCGGCAAAATCTCCGCAGCGCGGAAATCGCTCGCCTCCATGCGGCGAGCGGACGGGGCCCTGCAGCGCGCTACGCTTGTCAGGGCCATCGCTTGCGCCCATCATGCCGGCAAGACATCGCCGGCGCGCGCAGGACATGGCGCGCCGAGACCGACGACAACGAGGGCGAGGAGCGCTGTGGCGGAAGCTGAGAACATCGTCGTTGCGACCGCGGAGAGGATCTTCGCCGATCTCGCCGACCCGCAGACGATCAACCACGACAAGGACGGCCGCTGGACGGCGCCGCTGTGGCAGGCGCTGAGCGAGGCCGGCCTGACGCTCGCCTGGGTGGGCGAGGAGTTCGGCGGCGCCGGCACTGACCTCGCCGACGGCTTCGAGATCATCAATGCCGCCGGCCGTTTTGCGATTGCGGTGCCGCTGGCCGAGACGCTGCTCGCCGGCTGGCTGCTGCAACAAGGCGGCATTGCCTCGCCCGACGGCGCCATGACGATCGCGCCGGCTCATCCGAGAGACCGGATCACGCTCGACGCTGACGGCACCTTGTCCGGCCATGCCCGCGGCGTGCCGTTCGCCAGAGCCGCGCAGCATGTTGCCGTGCTCGCGCAAGGCGGCGACGGCGTGTCGATCGCGCTGGTCGAGACCGCGCGGCTGCGCATCGACGCGGGCCTCAACCTCGCCAACGATCCCAGCGACACGCTGACGTTCGACAAGATCACGCCGGTGGCATGCCGGCCGGCGCCGGCCGGCTTCGACGCCACGACATTGATGCTGATGGGCGGCGTTGCCCGCGGACTGCAGATCGCCGGCGCGCTGGATCGGCTGCTCGCGATCAGCGTCAACTATGCGGGTGAGCGCGTCGCCTTCGAGAAGCCGATCGGCAAATTCCAGGCGGTGCAGCACAATCTCGCACGGCTGGCCGGTGAGAGCGCCGCCGCGAGCGCGGCCGCGACATCGGCCGCGGATGCGATCGCGCGGGCCGCCGCGTTCGACGACGCGGTGTTTCTCGAAGCCGCAGCGGCCAAGATCCGCTGCGCCGAGGCCGCCGAGAAGGGCGCGGCGATCGCGCATCAGGTGCACGGCGCCATCGGCTTCACCACCGAGCACATCCTGCATCGCTTCTCCTTGCGCGCGCTGGGCTGGCGCGACGATTTCGGCTCCGAGAGCCATTGGGCCGTCGAGCTCGGCAGGCGCGTCGCCGCACACGGCGCCGATGAGCTGTGGCCGCTGGTCGCCTCGCGCTGACGACGAAGAGGATTGCCGCATGACCGCACTTCGTTTCGATCCGATCCGCCTGCCGAGAGAATGCGAGGAGCTGCGCAAGGAGGTGCGCGCCTTCCTCGCTGATGAGATCGCGGCCGGCACCTTCAACCCGTACCAGCCCAAGCGAGAGGATGCCGACGCACGTGAGTTTGCGGCCCGCGTCGGCGCGCGCGGCTGGATCGGCATGACCTGGCCGAAGCAATATGGCGGCCACGAGCGCTCGTTCCTGGAACGCTACGTCGTGACCGAGGAGATGCGGGTCGCCAATGCGCCTGTCAGGCGCTTCTTCGTCGCCGACCGGCAGAGCGGGCCGATCCTGCTGCGCTACGCGCCCGAGCATATCAAGATGGACATCCTGCCGCGCATCTGCCGCGGCGAGCTGTGCTTCGCGATCGGCATGAGCGAGCCGAACTCGGGCTCCGACCTGTTCGCCGCCAAGACGCGCGCGACCAGGACGGACGGCGGCTGGCTGATCAACGGCTCGAAGATCTGGACCACGTCGGCGCACATGGCCGACTACATGATCGCGATCTTCCGCACGTCGCCGGCCACCAAGGAGAACCGTCGTCATGGCCTGACGCAGTTCCTGGTGAACATGAAATCACCGGGAATCAAGGTGAACCCGATTGGGCAGATCACCGGGCAGAAGGAGTTCAACGAGGTCGTCTTTACCGACGCCTTCGTGCCGGACGATCATCAGCTCGGCGAGATCGACGGCGCCTGGAAGCAGGCCACCTCCGAGCTCGCCTATGAGCGCTCGGGGCCCGAGCGTTTCCTCGAAACCTACTATGTGCTGACCGAGCTGGTGCGCGCGGTCGGTCCCAACCCCGACACGCGCAGCGCGGAGGGCATCGGTCGCCTGGTGGCGCAGCTACACACGATGCGGCGGATGTCGGTGTCGGTCGCCGGCATGCTGCAGGCCGGCAAGGAGCCGGTGGTCGAGGCTTCGATCGTCAAGGACGTCGGTACGGTCTGGGAGCAGCAGCTGCCGCATCGCGTCCGCGACCTCGCCGCGTTCGTCGAGGACAACGCAGGAAATCGCGAGACCTTGGAGAGCCAGCTGACCTTCGCGATGCAGACCGCGCCGAAGCTGACCATCCAGGGCGGCACCACCGAGGTGCTACGCGGCATCATCGCGCGCGGGCTGGGGTTGAGGTGATTGTAGGAGCCAATTCGGCTTGCTCGGTGCACCCTCTCCCCTTGTGGGAGAGGGTGCCGGAGATGCGAAGCATCGGAGGCGGGTGAGGGGTCTCCATCCGCACGGCCAACTGCCGAGAGAACCCCTCACCCGGCTCGCCGTCGCTTTCGCGTCGGCGAGCACCCTCTCCCACAAGGGGAGAGGGTGCACCGGCCGTACCGCTGCATTAGGTAACTAATCAGGAGACCCCACCATGACCCACTTCCCTGACATCGGCGTCGAGATCCACGGCCATGTCGGCCTGATCGAGATTCGCCGGCCGCCGCTCAACTTCTTCGACATTTCACTGATCAACCAGATCGCCGATGCGCTGGAAGGCTTCGACCGCGACATCGAGATCCGCGCCTCGGTGCTGGCGGCGCAAGGCAAGGCGTTCTGCGCCGGCGCCAACTTCACCGATCCGGCGCGCCAGGCGCAGGAAGCGGCCGGCGCCAAAGGCGATCCGGCCGACAGCCTCGGGGCGATCAACCATCTCTACATGCAGGCGGTGCGGATCTTCCGCTGCAAGAAGCCGGTGGTCGCCGCGGTGCACGGCGCCGCCATCGGCGGCGGGCTCGGCCTCGCCGTCTCGGCCGACTTCCGCGTCACCTGTCCGGAGGCGCGTTTCTCGGCCAATTTCACCAAGCTCGGCTTCCATCCCGGCTTCGGGCTGACGGTGACGCTGCCGGAACTGGTCGGCAAGAACAACGCCGAGCTGATGTTCTACACCAGCCGCCGGGTCACCGGCGAGGAAGCGCTCAGAATCGGCCTCGCCAATGAATGCGTGCCGCAGGACCAGGTGCGGACGGCCGCGATGAAGCTCGCCGCCGAGATCGCCGAATGCTCGCCGCTCGGCCTGCTGTCGACCCGCGCGACGATGCGCGCCAATCTCGCCGACCGTGTGATGGCGGCAACCGAGCACGAGCTCGCCGAACAGACCCGGCTGCGCGCGACCGAGGATTTCAAGGAAGGCGTCAAGGCCACCGAGGAGCGGCGCTTCGCGAACTTCAAGGGGCGGTGACGAACCGCGAGCTTCGAACGTCGGCATGGCCGGGCTCGTCCCGGCCATGCCGATCGACTAGTTGGCGACCGCCCCCTGCAACGCGAAGGCAACGCCGCCAATTGTGAAACAGCCGCCTGAAACTGCATAGCCACGGGCGCGCGCAGCGTCGGCCACACGCGCAGCATCGGCGACGCGGAACGTCAGGCCGTTCATGAGCTCGCGCTCGCCGGGTTCGACACGAATACCGGCGTTCGGCAATTTCAACTGCTGAACACCATCTCGGGCAGACGGCACCACATCGAGAATGCGCCCCCAATGCCCGGCGAGCGCGGCCGGCTCGGGGCTCTGCAGCACCACTTCGGTCATCGCCTTCGTCACGTCGCTGCGGATCGCGCGCGTCCAATCCGGCCCGGCGGGCGGATAGGCGCCGAGCACATCGTCGCTGCCCTCGGTGTGATTGAGCTCGATGAAGGCCGCGCGGCAGTCGCGGGGATGCAGTTGCACGCCGTGATAGGGCGGATGATCGATCACGTTGGCGGTGCGCACGCCCATCGCATTGGCTCGGGACGCGCGGCCATCGGGATCATCGCAGGCGAAGATCGCCATGTAGCCGCCGCGGCCGCCGGTCTTGTCGAGGAAGCGTCCGGCCGCGGTGTCCTCGCGGGTCGGCGCGATCAACTCGAGCAGGATCGGCCCGACCGGCAGCAGCGCATTCTCCAGCCCGTATTTGCCGACATGCGGGTCGCGATAGCAGATCTCCAGGCCCATGATCGCGGCGATGTCCGAGACGACGGGCTCGAGGCTGCGGGCGACGAGACAGATCTGGCGCAGGTGGAGGTAAGGCATGCGGTCCTCCTCGAGGCTTTACCTGTTCACACAGGCCAGCGGCTTCAGCAGCGTCATTGCGAGCGACGCTACCGCCCCTGGAACAGCGGCGCGCGCTTCTCGACGAAGGCTTTCGCCGCCTCTCTGTGGTCCTCGGTGTCGCTGCAGCGCGAGTGATGCATCGCCTCGGCGTCGAAGCAGGCCTCCAAGGTCATCGTCTCGGCATTGTTGATGTTGCGCTTGATGTAGCCGAGCGTCACGCTCGGCCCCTGCGCCAGCGACATCGCCAGCGCGCGCGTGGCGGCTTCGACCTCGGCGTCGGGCACGACCTTGGTGACCATGCCCAGGGCGAGCGCCTCCTGCGCCGTCAGGACCGGCGAGGTCAGATACAGTTCCCGCGCCTTGGCGCTGCCGAGCAGTTGCGTGAGGAAGTAGGTGCCGCCGAAATCGCCCGACAGCCCGACCTTGGCGAAGGCCGTCGTGATCTTGGCCGACTCGCCGGCCACCCGCAGATCGCAGGCCAGCGCGATCGACAGGCCGGCGCCGGCGGCGGCGCCGTCGATCTGCGCCACCACCGGCTTCTGCATCTGGTGCAGCAGCCGCGACACCTCCATGCGCTCGCGCAGGGTCGTCACCTTGGTCTCGAACGAGGGCGCGGTCTTGGCTTCGGCCATCGCCTTGACGTCGCCGCCGACGCAGAACGTGCCGCCGGCGCCCTTGAGCAGCACGGCGCGCACCTCCGGATCATCGGCCGCGCGATGCGCCGCCTCGACCAGGCCCTTGGTCAGGTCGCTGTTCAGCGCGTTGCGCCGCTCCGGCCGGTTCATCGTGATCGTGAGCAGGCCGGCCTCGACGTGCTGCAGGACGGTGGTGTTGGTGGTCATGGTAGCCGCTCCGCTGTTGCTCGTGATGGTCTCGTCATTCCGGGGCGACGCGCGAGCGTCGAACCCGGAATCCAGAGCTGATTGTCTCACATCGAGATTCCGGGTTCGCGCTCACGCGCGCCCCGGAATGACGGCCGTTCGGCCGTTACTTCTTCACCAGCGGGCAGCGCGACGCTTCCAGCGGCTGGAACGCCTCGTTGCCCGACACGGTCGCGAGCAGCTTGTAGTCGTCGGACTTGGCCTTCGACTCCGACGGCTTCTTGACCTCGAACAGATACATGTCATGCACCATGCGGCCGTCCTCGCGGATACGGCCGCCCTTGGCGAACATGTCGTTGATCGGCGTCGCTTTCATCAGCTTCATCACGGCGTCCGCGTCGGTCGTACCCGCGGCCTTCACGGCCTTCAGATAGTGCGTCACCGAGGAGTAGACGCCGGCCTGGGCCGAGGTCGGCACGCGCTTGGTACGCGCCATGAAGCGCTTGGTGAAGGCGCGTGTATCGTCGTTGAGATCCCAGTAGAACGCTTCCGCGACCAGCAGACCCTGCGCCGTCTCCAGCCCGACGCTGTCGATGTCGGAGACGAAGGCGAGCAGCGGCGACAGCTTCTGTCCGCCCTTGGTGAGGCCGAATTCGGCCGCCTGCTTGATCGCGTTGATGGTGTCGCCGCCGGCATTGGCAAGCCCGATCACCTTGGCCTTGGAGGCCTGCGCCTGCAGCAGGAAGGAGGAGAAGTCCGAGGTGTTGAGCGGATGACGCACGCTGCCGAGCACCTTGCCGCCCGACTTCACCACCACGGCGGTGGTGTCCTTTTCCAGATCCTGGCCGAACGCGTAGTCGGCGGTCAGGAAGAACCAGCTGTCGAGGCCGGACTTCACCGCCGCCAGGCCGGTGACGTTGGCCTGCGCGAAGGTGTCGAACACGTAGTGCACGGTGTAGGGGCCGCAGGCCTCGTTGGAGAGCCTGACAGAGCCGGGACCGTTGAAGATGATGATCTTGTTGCGCGCCTTGGCGATCTCGCCGGCGGCCAGCGCGGTGGCGGAGGCGGCGACATCCCAGATCATCTCGACGCCCTGGTTGTCGAGCATGTCGCGGGCGATGTTGGCGGCGAGATCGGCCTTGTTGAGATGATCGGCGGCGATCACCTCGATCTTGCGGCCCAGTACCTCGCCGCCGAAATCCTCCACCGCCATCTTCGCCGCGGTCTCGCTGCCCGGACCGGTGATGTCGGCGTAGAGGCTCGACATGTCGAGAATGCCGCCGATCTTCAGCGGCGGCTTGCTCTGCGCATGCGCCACGCCTGCGGACAACGTCAGCGCCGACGCCAGCATGAACAACGACGCCGCCGCGCCGCGGATGGTTCTGCTCATTGATATCCTCCCTGCCGGGCACGTCGCTACATGGCGACGGCCTCTTTGATAGTTCTCATCATGGCGCACGCATGCGCATGCGGCAAGCGCTCAGCACGCTCAGCAAAGGCGTCGCCGGTCGCCGCTTTCCGCTCAGTGGAATGGAAATTTCGTGCGATGATGCAGCATGGCGAGAGTGCGCGGAATGCAGAGCGGACGAAGGCTGGTTGCGCTCGGTGCGAGCGTGGCGGTCATCGCAATGACGTCGGCGAGTCACGCCACACCGTGCATGCTCGCGGAGCTCGGCGAAGGCCACGTCAGCGAGATCATCGATGCACGCGGCTTCCGTCTCGATGACGGTCGCGAGGTCAGGCTCGCCGGCATCGAGGTGCCGCCGGAGGAGCAGCGCGCGACGTCGGTGGATGCGCTGGGCGCGCTGCTGCGCGACCGCGACGTCGTGCTCCGCGGTGAGGACGACACCCCCGACCGCTACGGCCGGCAGCGCGCCTTCGTCTTCGTGGCCGGCGCGGACCAGCCGGTGCAAAGCGAGCTGCTGCGGCAGGGCGCCGTGCTGCGCGGGATCGACCTGCCCGACCGGGATTGCGCCCTCAGCCTGGGCGCGGCGGAAGCCGAGGCCCGCAACGCCGGGCGTGGTCTCTGGAAGATTGCGACCGTCATAAAAAACACGGAAAGTCCAGACGATATTTTGTCTCGCGTAGGGCTATTTACGGTTGTCGAAGGGAAGGTGTTGTCCGTACGACAGACGGGGACAACAACTTATCTGAACTTCGCTCGTAACTGGACACGGGGCTTCGCGGTGACTATTCCAAAGCGTATGATGGCGGTATTGGAAGGTGCCGGCATCGACGTCAAATCACTTGCGAATCGGCAGGTTCGCGTGCGCGGTTGGATTGAAGCGCATGCGGGTCCGAGACTGGAACTGACGCAGACCGCCCAGATCGAGATTTTAAGCGGGAATTGACCGCTGAGGTACATGAGTAGCGACGTGAACCTGTCTGTTCGAAAGCGCATGACGGTGATGAACTGCGGTTCGCGGATCGCACCGGCGCTGCTGTGCCTGGGGCTGGCGCTGGCCGGTTGCAGCGACATGGGCAAGTTGCAGCAGGCGACGGCGCCGTTGCCGACGCCGCGGCCGAAGCCGGCGATGGTGCAGACGACGCCGGCAAGCGATCGCGAGCACGAGCGCATTCTTGCAACCTATGGCGGCGCCTATGAGGATCCTCAGCTCGAGGGCCTGATCTCCAAGATCGTCGACCGGCTGGTGGCTGTGTCCGATCGCCCCGACCAGGGCTACAAGGTCACGATCCTGAACTCCGGTGCGGTCAACGCTTTCGCGCTGCCGACCGGCCAGCTCTACGTGACGCGCGGGCTGATTGCGCTCGCCAACGACACCTCCGAATTGTCCTCGGTGCTCAGCCACGAGATGGCACATGTGCTGGCGCGCCATGCTGCGATCCGCGAGGACCAGGCGCGGCAGGCTGCGGTCGTGACCCGCGTCGTCTCCGACATGGGCAACGATCCGGACCTGACGGCGCTGGCGCTCGCCAAGACCAAGCTGACGATGGCGAGCTTCTCGCGCACCCAGGAGTTCGAGGCCGACGGCATCGGCGTCGGCATCTCCGCCAAGGCCAAGTTCGATCCCTACGGCGCGGCGCGCTTCCTGACCTCGATGGAGCGCAACGCAGAGTTGAAGGCCGGCAAGGTCGCGATCGACCCGCGCGCGCAGGACTTCCTGTCGTCGCATCCGGCGACGCCGGAGCGGGTGCAGAACGCCGCCGCCATCGCCAAGCAATACGTCTCCCCCGAGGCCAGGGAGCATGACCGCGAGACCTATTTGGCTGCAGTCGACAACATCGTCTACGGCGAGGACCCGAGCGAGGGCTTCGTGCGCGGACGGCGCTTCCTGCATCCGAAGCTCGGCTTCACCTTCCAGGCGCCGGAGAACTTCACGCTCGACAACACCGCGCAGGCGGTGATCGGCGTACGCGAGGGCGGCGCCCAGGCGATGCGCTTCGACGTGGTGCGCGTGCCGGCCCAGCAGACGCTCGGCGACTATCTGAACTCCGGCTGGATGGAGAACGTCGACAAGTCGGCGACCGAGGAGCTGACGATCAACGGCTTCCCGGCGGCCTCCACGACGGCGAGCGGCGATCCCTGGCAGTTCAAGGTCTATGCGCTGCGCGTCGGCAGCGACGTCTACCGCTTCATCTTCGCCTCGCGGCAGAAGACCACCGAGAGCGAGCGCAATGCGCGGGAGACGGTGAACTCGTTCCGCCGGCTCAGCCTGGAGGAGATCCAGTCGGCGCGGCCTCTGCGCATCAAGGTGATCACCGTGCAGCCCGGCGACACGGTCGAATCGCTGGCGCACCGCATGACCGGCGTCGACCGCCCGGTCGAGCGCTTCCGCGTCCTCAACGGCCTCGACGCCCGCGCCCAGGTCAAGGTCCGCGACCGCGTCAAGATCGTGGTGGAGTGACGGGGCTGCGACGGCTCAGCTCGGCCAGCTTTCCGGAGGACGTCGTTCCGGCTGGGACATAGGAAAAACCGGCTCGCGGCGCCGAATGTATCCTATCATCTTCACGAGACGAGCAAGCGCGCCGACGTCGCAGCCGGAACCGTGACCGACCACGAATTCATCGAGGCGATGTAGAACATCCTGCTCTTCCGCACTGTCGAGGCGAAGCATGGCACGCCCGCTGCGCAGACCCCCCGCAGCTGACGATCCAGGAACCGTAGCAGGACGTCGTCAAGGCGACACGCCCAAACAAAAAGCCCGACCTTGCGGCCGGGCTTTCGTAAGCAACTAATTCGAAAACGCTTGAACGGTCGATCAGGCGGCCTCGTCGGCCACGGCGGTATCGTCGCCGTCGATGTCATCACCCTCGCCTTCCGCATCGCCCTCGGCGACCGCATCGGCTTCGGTCTTGGCGCCGCGGCGCGGGCTCTTGGCGAGCTGCGTCTCGATCTCCTTGACGGCCTCGGTCTCGGTCGAGTGCTGCACGACCGCGATCTCGCGCGACAGCCGGTCGAGCGCGGCTTCATAGAGCTGGCGTTCGCTGTAGGACTGCTCCGGCTGCGACTCCGAGCGATACAGGTCGCGCACGACCTCGGCGATGGCGACGATGTCGCCCGAATTGATCTTCGCTTCGTACTCCTGGGCGCGGCGCGACCACATCGTGCGCTTGACGCGGGCGCGGCCCTTCAGGGTCTCCAGCGCCTTCTTGACCAGCGCCGGGTCGGACAGCTTGCGCATGCCGACATTGGCGACCTTGGCGGTCGGCACGCGCAGCGTCATCTTGTCCTTGATGAAGTTGATGACGAACAGCTCGAGCTTCGCACCCGCGATCTCCTGCTCCTCGATGGCCAGGATCTGGCCGACGCCGTGAGCCGGATAGACGACGAATTCGTTGGTCTTGAAGCCCTGGCGCTGGGTCGGCAGCTTCTTCTCCTCGACGCGCGGCGCGGCCGCGACGGGAGCAGCCGGCTTGGCGGCGACGGCGGGCTTGGCAACAGGGGCAGCAGCCGCAGGAATGGCGGTCTTGGTGGCAGCCTTGGGCGCAGCGGCGGCCTTGGCGGGCGCAGCCTTGGCAACAGAGTCCTTTGCAAGAGTGGTCTTCGCGGCGGATGCTTTCGCGGCAGTCTTGGCAGTCTTTTCAGGCATTGCGCTTCTTTTGTTCTTGGTGGACTTGGCAGCCGAGGCCTTCGCGGCAGCCCGAATCTCCTTTACAGGAGCCCGGGCACGGCCCTTGGAAACGCTGCGGCTGGCCGCGGCGGCTTTTTTTGTACTCTTGGAAGCACTCTTTTTACGCGTTTTCTGTGACACAGCCTGCGCGCGGAACTGCCACGCCCCTGTTTGATGTTGCGGGAACCTAAAAGGGCGGCCAAAAAAAGGTACGCATGGCCGGGTTCGGCTCTGAGAATGTGCTATATATAGCACATTTACCGCAAAAATCAATGATTTAGAGGCCGCAGGGGCGGTATTGTGACGGGTCCACGAAGTTAGGGTTAAGTGAAGCGTGCCGGAATAGAACAACTCATGCGGCGGTTCCCGCTCGCCGCAATCTCGTTCTAGGCCATTGTTTCCGCGTGGCGATTCCAATCAGCCACGGCCAGCGGCAGAATTGCCGGCGCCGCTCTCGCGCCAGCGCAGAGGTGACCCGTCAGTCTCCGGCGCCCGGCTTCGATGAAAAATATTTCTCGAATTTTCCGTCCTCGCCGTCGTGCTCCTTGGCATCCGCCGGCGGGTCCTTCTTCTGCGTGATATTGGGCCAGGACTTGGCATATTCGGCGTTCACACCCAGCCATTTCTCCAGCCCCGGCTCGGTATCCGGCTTGATCGCGTCGGCCGGGCATTCCGGCTCGCACACGCCGCAATCGATGCATTCGTCCGGATGGATCACCAGCATGTTGTCGCCCTCGTAGAAGCAGTCTACCGGGCAGACCTCAACGCAATCGGTGTATTTGCATTTGATACAGTTTTCGGTGACGACGTAAGTCATCCAGGGCTCCGGAACGGATCGACAAATCGGCTGGCTTGGACTAGCGCAGGACGTGGTGTGCCGCAAGTGAAGCGGGGCGAAGAACTGAATTGGAATTGCGCCGGCGCAACCAATCAACTTCGGCCGCGACCTTCGAGGTCGTCGTAGAGCCCGCGCACGGACGCGGCGTCGCCGCGACGCGCGGCAAAGCCGGTCACCTTGAGCACGCGCACGCTGCGATCGAGCGCGATGGTCAGCACATCACCGGTCTTCACCCCATGGCCCGGCGAGGTCTCGCGCACACCATTGACCCGGACATGCCCCGACGACACCAGCGCCGCGGCGCTGGTGCGCGCCTTCACCAGCCGCGCATGCCACAGCCATTTGTCGATGCGCTGGCGCTCTGACGGGGTGTCGGACGTCGGCGTTGTCCTTCCAACCAATCTTGCCAACCGATCTTGCCGCTCAGTCCTTGCGGTTGTTCCCCGCGAGCTGCTCCTTGAGCGCAGCAAGCTTGGCAAACGGCGAATTGGGATCGACCGGACGGTCGCGATCCCGGCCGCCGCCGCTGCTCGATGCGTAGGGCCGCAGCGCCGGGCCGCTGTCGCGCTTGTCGCGGCCGCCCTTGCCGAAGTCGCGGCCACCGCGCCCCTCGCGGTCGCCCCCGAACTTGCCGCCCTTGTTGCGATCCCGGTTCTGGTCGCGCCCCTTGGCATCATGATCGCGGCGCGGCCCGCGATCCTCGCGCGCCGGCGCCGATGCGCCCTCGGCTGGCGCCGCACCCGCCTCCGGCGGGCCCTTGCGGAAGTCCTTGCCGAACTCTTTCATCCGGTCGCGCCGGCCATGGCCGCGGTGATGGCGCTCGCGCGCCTCGCCGCCCTCGGCCGGAGCGGTCCCGGCCGATGCCTGACCGCCGCCGCCCCCCTGCCCGCGCTCATGCTGCGGACGGTTGGGCCGGCCGCGATGATGATGGTCGTGGCGCGGCCTGCGCTCCTCCGACCGCCCGCCCGGCCGCCAGACCTCGACCAGGACGGGCTCGGCAGCAGGCGAGGCCTCGGCGGGAGAAGCCTCGGTGGCGGTCGATCCAGCAGCAGTTTCCGCCGCGGCAGCTTCAGCCGAAGCGTCGCCGATGCTTGTTGCCTCGTTCGCAACGGCCTCCGCGGCTTCTGGCTGCGGCGCATCCGCAGCGACGGCGGTTTCCGCCTCGGCGACGACGCTTTCGGCAGCCGTCTCGGCCATGGAAGCGGCGTCCGCCACATCCGGCGTGACGAAATCGACGGTCGGCAGCGATGCCAGGGCCGATCCCGACGTGGTTTCCGGCTGCTCCTCACCGACCATCGCGGGCACGGCGACGGCCTGCTCGGTCACCGGAGCGACGGCGGCCTCCGCGACGGTGGGAACCTGCTCGTCGGCCGGCTCGCCGGCGACAACTGCGAGGTCCTCGCCCGGCACAGCCTGCGCATCTGCCGGAGCGGCTTCGGCAGCAGCAGCTTCCGCGATGGCAGCAGCCTCGACGGGCTTCTCAATCGGCTTGGGCGGCAGCGGCGGACGCTTCTCCATGCGATAGCCGAGCGCGCGCAGGATGGAGGCGAAGTCCTCGCCGGCCGAGCCGGTGAGCGAGGTCATCGCCTGCGTCACCACGAAGCCGCGGCCGTCGAAGGCGCCGGCCGGCTTCTCGCCCGGCGCATTGTCGCGCCAGGCCAGGGCGGGACGAATCAGGTCCGCCAGCCGCTCCAGGATGTCGACGCGCACGGCGCGCTCGCCGGCCTGCTTATAGCCGAGCACGCGATAGGCATCGCGCGGCAGCGCCTTGTCGACCGGGAACGAGGTACGGCCCGAGCTCGCCAGATGCTGGGCGCCGGTCAGCGCGGACATGTCGACATTGCCCTGCTTCTCGGCCCACAGCAGCGCGGCGAGCGCGCGCGCCGCCGGCTTGAGCAGTGCCGGGACGTAGATGTGATAGGCCCCGAAGCGCACGCCATATTTGCGCAAGGTGGCGCGCGACGGCTGGTCGAGATCCTTCATCTCGGCGGCGATCTTGGCGCGCTCGATGACGCCGAGCGCCTCCACGAGCTGGAACGCGATGCCGCGGCCGATGCCGGTGATGTCCTCGGCCTTGGACAGCTCGAACAGCGGGCCGAGCAGCTTCTCGATATGCGTCTTCAGCCACAGATCGAGCCGCGCCTGGACTTTGTCGCGCGCAGCACCCGTCAGCCGCTCGTCGGCGATGATGCGCAGGCGCGGATGCAGCGCGTCGTCGGCCGCGACCAGCTTGGCGACCGCGTCGCCGGTCCAGCGCATCGTGCCGTCGGCGGTGAGCACGATGTGCTCGTCGGGCGCGCCGGACAGCTTCTCGGCGCGCGCCTCGATCTCGCCGGCCAGCGCCTTCTGGGCAGCAGCCTGCAAGGCCTTGGCCTCCGAGCCGGCTTCGGCGGCGTCGGGCGCGAAGGTGAATCCATCCAGGCGGCCGATCGCGTGCCCTTCAACGATCACTTCGCCGGTCTTGCCGATTTCCGTATTCAAAACACTGTTCTCCCGCAGGCGCCGCATCAATACACTGGTACGACGATCAACGAAACGCTCCGTGAGCCGTTCATGAAGGGCGTCTGACAATTTATTTTCGAGTTCGCGGGTAATCCCCTGCCAATAATCAGGGTCGCGCAGCCAGTCGGGCCGGTTGGCCACGAAGGTCCAGGTGCGAATCTGTGCAATCCGCCCCGACAGCGTATCGATGTCGCCATCGACGCGGTCGGCCTGATCGACCTGGGCCGCGTACCAGGCGTCCGGAATACGCCCCTTCTGCATCAGGAAGCCGAACACGGTGGTCACCAGCTCCGCATGGGCAGCCGGCGACAGCCTGCGATAGTCGGGAATCTGGCAGGTTTCCCAGAGACGCTCGACCGCTTCAGCGCCATGCGCCATGTCGCGCACCTCGGCATCGCGCGCGGCATGATCGAGCACGCGCAGATCCTCCGCGGTCGGCGCGCGCGTCAGCGCGTCATGCCCCGGCGTAATCGCCAGGGAGACCTGGAGCGCGCTCAAGGACGCGAAATCAAGCCTGGAGTTGCGCCATTGCAGCACCTTCACGGTATCGAAGGTGTGGTTCTGGAGCGCATTGACCAGCTCGGGCTCGAACGGCGCACAACGTCCGGTGGTGCCGAACGTGCCGTTACGCGTCGCGCGTCCGGCACGGCCGGCGATCTGGGCAAACTCCGACGGCGTGAGCCGGCGGAACTGATAGCCGTCGTATTTGCGGTCGGATGCGAAGGCGACGTGATCGACGTCGAGATTGAGCCCCATGCCGATCGCATCGGTGGCGACGAGATAGTCGACGTCGCCGTTCTGGAACATCGCCACCTGCGCGTTGCGCGTGCGCGGCGACAGCGATCCCAGCACCACGGCGGCGCCGCCATGCTGGCGGCGGATCAGCTCGGCGATGGCGTACACCTCGTCAGCCGAGAACGCCACGATGGCGGTCCGGCGCGGCTGCCGCGTGATCTTCCGGTCGCCGGCGAATTCGAGCTGCGACAATCGTGGCCGTGTCACCATCGACGCACCGGGCAACAGCCGCTCGATGATGGGGCGCATCGTCGCAGCCCCGAGCAGCAGCGTCTCGTCGCGCCCGCGGCGATTGAGGATGCGGTCGGTGAAGACATGGCCGCGCTCGAGATCGGACGCGATCTGGATCTCGTCGACGGCCAGGAACGACACGTCGAGATCCCTGGGCATCGCCTCGACCGTCGACACCCAATAGCGCGGGTTCTTCGGCTTGATCTTCTCCTCGCCGGTGATCAGCGCGACGGCCTCGCTGCCGACGCGATCGGCGATCTTGTTGTAGACCTCGCGCGCGAGCAGCCGCAGCGGCAGTCCGATGATGCCGGAGGAATGCGCGAGCATGCGCTCGATCGCCAGATGCGTCTTGCCGGTGTTGGTGGGGCCGAGCACGGCGGTGACGCCGCTTCCGGGAGCACGGTCGGACGTGCGCTCGAAAGGCGAGGCAGCCGAAGAGGACGAAAAAGCCATTCGTTAAATGTGGGTCTCGAAGCCGGCGTTGGAAGCGCGTCGTTCACGCGCGACGGATGCGGAATTGTCGTGTGTCTGGAGAGGCTGAGATGCTGACCCCTGTCTCACATTGTGACGCATATAGTGCCGCAGCTTAAGCTTCGGAACGCCTTGAGAACGAATCGCGAAGGAATCGCTGACTCTGTCGGCTTTCAGGCTTCGTTCACCGCAACATCTCGCGCTCTGCGATCAAGCCAGCACTAGATCAAGTTTTCGCGGGCTCCACAAGCAACGCTTTCGCGATGGAACTGGCGCGCATTTCAGGGCGTCCCGAGTCGAATCAGAATCAGGGAAGAGTCAAACGGATTCACGCGCAGCAGACAGCATCCATACGGGGACCGGCAAATCGGAGGTCAACGCGGAATCTCCATCGCATTCAAGCGAGAGCGGACGGCATGCCGCCAGACCTTCACGCCACGGCCGCTGTTGCGGCTCAGCCGCTGACGGGGCCGTGCCACAGCGACGAGATTCGGATGTGGAGGAGCAGCGATACGAGGCGCTACTGGGTCTTGGCGACGTGCGGCGCCGCCTGGGTGATGAACGACGTCGCCTCCAGCATCGCGGTCCCCAGCGGGGTCGGGATCACCATCTTGAACGGCACCAGCACGCGGGTGCCGGCGATCGGCACGAAGAAGATCTCCATGTTGCGGGCCTGAGCCAGATATTTGATGACCGGCCGGTCCGGGATGTAGCCCGCGACCGGCGTGAAGTAGATCGCGCAGACCAGCGCCGGACCGCGATAGCCCTTGTCAGCCTTGACGTTCTCCATGCGCTTGTAGTCGAGCTTGAGCTCGTAGCGCATGCGGCCGTCGAACACGGGCGCAGCGCCGCGGCAGGAGTCCGGCGACAGCAGTTCGCCATTGCCCGGCACCCGCACCAGAGAGGCCGTCATCGGATCGAGCACGCCGCGCTTGTGGGCATCCGTCACCGGAATGCGGTCGGGATCGACTGGAGGCGCCGGCTCGATGGCGAAGTCCTTCACGGTGCCGTTCTGCAGATTGATGCGGATCTGCTCCGATTTCTTTCCCGTGGAGGTCGAGGCCTGGTAGCTCTGGCCGACCAGGGCGCCGTTGACGACGCGTCCCTGCACCGAGCCCGTGCCTGATCCTTGCGAGAAGCTCTTGAGCAGGCCGGCGGTGCCGCCCTGAGCCGCAGCACCATACTGATCATCCCCGATCTCGACCGCCCAGGTGCCCTTGCCGACGGGGATGCCGGCCAGGGAAGCCTCGTATTGAGCGTCCAACCGAGCCTGCGCCTGGGCGCCTTGCGCCAGCAACAACAGGCAGAGCGCTGCCCCGGCCGCGGCCAGGCGGCCCGAGAGAAATGAGGGAACCGAGATGATGGTCACGTGACGAATGATCCTGCCGATCCGCCTGCCTGAGCGCCGGACCGATCCGACGCGCCGTCCTTGCTACTTAAGCCAAAAACGCCTTCAAACAACGCGAACCGTCCGACAATGGCGGTTTGTCCAGCGCTTTGCGCCTGAACAGCACTCAGAACCGTCGTCCGCAGCGCTGCCGGAACCGAGCCGCGAACCTCCGACCGCGCCAGCATGCCGCCATTCCGTTCGCGGGATATCCATCCATCACGTCCGAATGCGCCCTTTATATGGTCTAAACTGCCGGCTATACTATTGATTACACGCCTGCTTTTCTGCTGGTCGGCGATTTCGGCCCGACCAGGAGGAGGCATGGGTCGCGTCCTCCGGGTTCGCCGGCCCGGTTCCCTGTATTTGCTGCGGCCTTCAAAACCTTGACGAAAAGCCGCATCCCCCCTATAGGACCGCATCTCCCAGAGACGAGCTGGACGAGTTTTGGACCCCCGCGGCCCGCCGACATAGGCGGACGAAGGGTGCGGGGATGAGAGAGGATTTATTGCCATGTCGCGGCGCTGTGAACTGACGGCCAAGGGTCCCCAGGTTGGCCACAAGGTCAGCCACTCCAACATCAAGACCAAGCGGCGCTTCCTGCCGAACCTGTGCAACGTGACCTTCATCTCGGATGCACTCGGCCGCAACGTGCGCCTGCGCGTTTCGACCAACGCGCTCAAGAGCGTCGACCACAATGGCGGCCTCGACGCCTATCTGCTCAAGGCCAACGCCGCGACCCTGTCGCCGCGCGCGCTGGAGCTGAAGCGCGCCATCGAGAAGAAGGCGGCGGACGCTGCCCCGGTCGCGAAGGCGAGCTGAGAGAGCCAACCGAAATTCAAGATTGATGCAGAAGCCGGACGCGTCACGAGCGGGGCTTCGAGCTGAACGAGATGTCGAAACGGCCGGGTCGAGAGATCCGGCCGTTTTGCTTGCGGATGCCGTGATCAACTGACAACTCTGGACAAGGCAGCCGGCGCGGGGCGGCAGGACAGGTCGGGTGACCATCCGTTCGTACAACGGCGCCCAGCAGTCACTCCGCCATGTCGGCCGCGCCGCGCGCAACAGCGACCCAGACGAAGTGCCATAGGGAACCGACCTCCCCAACACCAGCCGGATGCTCTACACTCGTTGCGGTAGCATTATTGCGGACATTCCTTTGCCATGAAGAATATTGTCATCTGCTGCGACGGCACCGGCAACGAGATCAGCGAGAACATCTCGAACGTACTCAAGCTCTATCGCTGCCTGCGCAAGACCGACAAGACGACACCGCATCAGGCCGTATTCTACGATCCCGGCGTCGGCACGCTGACCCAGCCCGACACCTGGCACCGCTTCAAGGCCAATTTCAACATGGTGCTGGGGCTCGCGACCGGCTACGGCCTCGACGACAACGTCATCAACGCCTACTCCTTCCTGGCCACGCATTACGAGGACGGCGACCGCATCTTTCTGTTCGGCTTCTCGCGGGGCGCCTACACCGTGCGCGTGCTGGCCGGGCTGATCCACAAGATCGGGCTGATCTCGCCGGGTCAGATCAATCTCGTCGGCCCGGGCGTGATCGCCTACAAGAAGTACTCCTCGGACAATCCGAAGGCCGGGCGCGGCATCACCAAGGAGCTCGAGAGCACCGAGGAGGACGGGCCGATCCCGGAGAGCCGCGACGACCACGCCGCGCAGTTCGCGCGGATCACCTCGGCGCGCTGGCCGACAATCCATTTCGTCGGCGTGTGGGACACGGTGGCGAGCGTGATCGTGCCTCGCACCGACCGGCTGTTCGCGCTGCCGAGCCTCGAGGAGCTCGCCTTCACGATCGAGAACCCGAGCGTGAAGATCTTCCGCCAGGCTGCGGCGATCGACGAGCGCCGCTGCATGTTCCGGCTGAAGCCGTGGGGCATGCCGCAGACCTTCACGCCGAACCGCTTCAACAAGGCGCAGGCGCGACCGCAGGACGCCAAACAGGTGTGGTTCGCCGGCGTGCATTCCGACGTCGGCGGCGGCTATCCCGAGGTCCGGTCGGCGGCTTCGAAATATCCGCTGCTGTGGATGATCGACGAGGCGGTCGAGGCCGGGCTGACGGTCAATCCGCGCACGGTGAATCAGCTCGCCTGGGGCGTGCAGCGCAAGAACAGTCCGTTCTCCTATGTGGCGCCGAGCGTCCAGGGACCGCTGCACGATTCGATGACAGCGGCCTGGCGGGTGCTCGAATGGCTGCCGAAGAGCGCGACGTACAAGGAATGGCCGGAACGCAAGGCGCATTTCGGCTTCTACATTCCGAATGGCGAACCGCGCTTCATCCCCGACGGCGCCTTCGTTCATGAGAGCGTGCTGATGCGGATCGCGGAATCGAAGGACTATCGCCCCGTCAACCTGCCCGCGTCCTATGAGCGCATTCCGCTTCCGGTCAAACAGAAGGCGGAGTAGCAGCAACAGCGCGTTGCGCGTCGAGCACGGCCTTCGGAGGCCCGCGTGTGGCGGATCGCCTCAGATCATGCGCAGATGGATGACGCCGTCGGTCACCTCGCCACGGGCAAACTGCTCGCGCGCCATCTGCTCGAACGCCGTGCGGTTCCGTTGCAGATAGGCGAACGCCTGGTTGCGCGTGCAGAAGCAGGTCTCGAGATGACAGACCTGCCGTGTGGCGCCGATTGCGAGCGCGAATGCGATCGTCTGGGCTCCACGCTGCGTCTCATCCTTGGCAATGCGAACGTCTGTAGCGGTCGGCTTGGCCACGTCAGCCTCCTCGGTACGAAGGTCGGGTCTGTACGCGGGACACGGTTGGGGCGTAGTAATCAGGCATGGATCGCCCGTCTGTTCGAGCACCGGCAACGAAGTTCCGATAATTCCACCGGGCACCCGACGCCGGAAGGCGCGATGAAGCAGCCCTAGCGAGCGACCTTCTTGCGCCGCTTCGGCGCAGGCGCCGCCTCAGAACCCGCTTGCGCAGCTTCCGCTTCCTTGGCGAGCCGCAACACGCGCAGCCGCTCCATGTTCTTGCGGACCGCGATGGCGCGCTGATCCCATTCGGCGCGCGCCTTCGCCCCGTCCTCGGCGGCGACGCGCTGGCGCTCCGACCGCGCAATGCTTTCCGGGGAGCGTTCTGACATCTTCTTGGTAGCCATCGACTGATCCTTCCGGAGATGCGGGTTACCGTCGGAACGCGGAAAGCCCGCTCAATACAGGATCGAGCGGGCAAACCAGCCATTTCAGTACATCCGTGAAATGGCCTAAGACGTCAGAGACGTCTGATCAGTACGGTCAGACCAGCGCGAGATTTTCTGCGCTGGTTTTACCGCGCATCTTGTCCGTCTTGACCTCAAAACTGACTTTCTGGCCCTCAGCCAGACCGGCGAGACCAGCGCGTTCAACCGCGCTGATGTGAACGAACACGTCGTTCCCGCCATCCTGCGGCTGAATGAAACCAAAGCCCTTCTGGCCATTGAACCACTTAACGGTACCCTGCATGTCTATCTCCAAATCATTCATCGCGCGACCATCACGCGATCTCATTCAACTGAGCGATGACTTTTGGAAATAGCCCACAGGCACATTCAGAAAGGCACAGCGGCTAATCGAACTACCTCAAGGTAGAGATTTTCTGAGGAATTACAAGGCCGCGCGGCAAATATAGTTTGCCGAGGGCCGGAACCGTTGAGTCGGCTCGCGCTGGCAATATCAGCAGATTGCCCTTATCTTCACAGCACCATCGGTAACGGCCTGGCCATCGATGGCTGAGAGACACTCGTGCTCCCGCCTTCCGACGAAGGGGATCACCGTGTCTCGCACGCATCGTGCCTCATCACATTGTGAGCAACACGTTTCATTGGTGCCGCTCAGCTGAGCGCGCCGCTCTCCCCGCCGCAGCGCCGATCGGCTTCGCCAACCGAATTTCATCGATAGAGATGAAGACAAGGAGGACACTTTTGCAGGTTCTTGTTCGTGACAACGACGTCGAGAAGGCGTTGCGCATCCTGAAGCGGAAGATGCAGCGCGAAGGCGTATTCCGCGAGATGAAGCGCCGTAGATCCTACGAGAAGCCATCGGAGCGCAAGACGCGCGAGAAATCCGATGCGATCAGGCGCCAACGCAAAGTCGCGCGCAAGCAGGCCATCCGCGAAGGCTTGCTGCCGGCGCCGGTCAAGAAGGTGCCTGCGGCGCGGCCGGGCGCGCTCCCCTCAACGACCTCGACGCGCACCGATCGTGAACGGCCGCAGGGCCAGCTCACCGCTACGCCTCCGCGCAGCTGAGCGAGCGACGGCATGCCCGCCGAAATCGACGGGACGAGGCTGGCGGTTCACGCCAGCTTCTTCGGCTGCTTGCCGGCGCTGTCAGCCGCTTCACGCGCCAAGCGCTCGGCCTTCAGCCGCTCGCGGTTCTGATCGAACGCGGCCTGTGCCTTTTCATAATCGCTTCTCGTCGGCTCGGCCGGCTTGAAGGCTTTTTGAGCCTCGCGCACGGCGGCCGTTGGCTTGCGCTCCGACATGATGAGAGTCCTCGTTGGGATGGTGAACGCCGCTGCGACATCCTGTCGAGACTGACGCTTCATGGGCACGGTTCAATGACAGCCTCGGGTAGAGGGAGCACGAGCCCGCTGTCTTGGCGCGGACCAGCTAGGGCGACCACCCTGCGGCCTCATCGGGGTCCAATGCTATTATAATCCAAATACGCCGAAGATGTTGCAAGTAATTGAACCCGGCCCGGCACGATGCGCCATGGTTCCGACCGGCGGTCGGTTTACGCACAATCACGCCATTCCGTGCTTGCGGCCGGGAACGGCAGCGAGCAGCTCGCGAGTATAGGCGTGTTCGGGATTGGCGAACAGCGCGGCGGTCGGCTTCAGCTCGACGATCTCGCCCTTCTGCATGACGGCGATCCGATCGCAGATCTGCGCGGCCACCCGCAGGTCATGCGTGATGAACAGCATCGACAGACCAAGGCGCGCCTTCAAATCTTCCAGCAGCCGCAGCACCTGCGCCTGGACGGACACGTCGAGCGCCGACACCGCTTCGTCCGCGACGATGATCTCCGGATCGAGCGCGAGCGCGCGCGCGATGCCGATGCGCTGACGCTGGCCGCCGGAGAATTCGTGCGGATAGCGGCCGATCGCGCCCGCGTCGAGCCCGACCATGCCGAGCAGCTCCTGAGCGCGCTTCAGCGCGGCATCGAGCGGCGTGCCGCGCGCGACCATGCCGTCGGCGATGATGCGGCCGACCTTGCGGCGCGGGTTGAGCGAGGCGAACGGATCCTGGAAGATCATTTGGATGCGATGACGCTGCGCACGCAAGGCACCGCCCTCCAGCGCCGTGAGATCGACGTCGCCGATCCGCACCGTGCCGCGATCGGCCTCGATCAGCCGCATCACGAGACGCGCGACGGACGACTTTCCCGAGCCGGACTCGCCGACGAGGCCGAGCGTCTCGCCCTGATGGATCGCGAAATTGACCGCATGCGCAGCGCGCGTCTCGCGCTTCGGGCGGAACCAGCCGGTCGGCGTCACATAGGTCTTGTCGAGGCCGATCACGTCGATCGCCTTCGGAACGTCCTCGCGGGATTGCCGCGGCGGCGGATCGAAAGAGGGCACCGCGGCGAGCAGCGCCTTGGTGTAGTCGTGCTGCGGATTGCCCAGCACGGACTCGGCCGCGCCTTCCTCCACCACCTTGCCATGGCGCAACACGACCACCTGGTCGGCGATGTCGGCGACGACGCCGAAATCATGGGTGATGAACATCACCGCCATGTTGTGGCTGGCCTGGAGGCTACGGATCAGCTTGAGGATCTGCGCCTGGGTCGTCACGTCGAGCGCGGTGGTCGGCTCGTCAGCGACCAGCACCGCCGGCTCGAGCGCCAGCGCCATTGCGATCATCGCGCGCTGGCGTTGGCCGCCGGAGAGCTGATGCGGATAGGCGCGGATGATCCGCTCGGGATCGGGCAGCCCGACCTCGCGCACCAGCGCCAGCGCCTTGGCGCGGCGCTCGCGGGGGCTCAGCAGATCATGCGCCTCGAACACCTCCATCAGTTGGTCACCGATGCGCATCAAGGGATTGAGCGCGGTCATCGGCTCCTGGAACACCATGGCGATGCGGCGACCGCGCAGATCCCGCCAGCCGTCCTCATCGACGGCAAGCAGGTCGTGCCCTTCGAAGCGGATCTCGCCGCTCTCGACGTTCACCGTATCGGGCAGCAGCCCGAGCAGCGCGTGCGCGCACATCGACTTGCCCGAGCCGGATTCGCCGACCACGCAGACGATCCTGCCGGCGGTGAGATCGAACGAGACGCCGTCGACCGCGTGGGTGCGCTCGGCGCCTTTGGGCAAGGCGATGCGCAGGTTCCTGATGGCAACGACAGAGTCAGCCATGGCTCACCGCCACAGCGTCGTAGGGTGGGCAAAGCGAAGCGTGCCCACCATCGGCAGATGAGGTAGAAAAATCGGTGGGCACGGCGCGGTGCGCCTTTGCCCACCCTGCGGACTCATGGTCGATCATGGCCTCACCTGCCCTCGCGCGACAGGCGCGGGTTGAGGGCATCGTTCAGGCCCTCGCCGATCAAATTGAGGCCGAGCACCGACAGCAGGATCGCGACGCCGGGAAACACCGTGATCCACCACGCTTGGCGAATGACAGTGCGGCCGGCGCCGACCATGTAGCCCCAGGAGATCAGGTTGGGATCGCCGAGCCCGAGGAACGACAGCGAGGATTCCAGCAGGATCGCGGTCGCGACCATCAGCGAGGCCAGCACGATGACAGGCGACAGCGCGTTGGGCAGGATCTCGCGCCAGATGATCCAGGCATTGCTCTGGCCGGTGACGACCGCAGCCTGGACATATTCGCGGGTGCGCAGGCTCAGCACCTCGCCGCGGACGAGACGCGCCACCGGTGGCCAGCTGACGAGGCCGATCGCGGCGACGATCGAATAGATCGAGGGCTGCAGGATCGCCACCAGCACGATCGCGAGCGCAAAGCTCGGGATGGTCTGGAAGAACTCGGTGAAGCGCATCAGCGCGTCGTCGACACGGCCGCCGAAATAGCCGGCGATGGCGCCGAGCGGCACGCCGACGATCAGCGCCACCAGCGTCGAGACCAGCCCGACCAGCAGTGAGACGCGAGTCCCGAAGATCAGGCCGGCCAGCACGTCGCGCCCGAGCGCGTCGGTGCCGAGCGGGACCCTGGACAGCGTGAACGGCGGAACGAACGGCCGCTGCACCATGCGCCACGGCGAGTTCGGAAAGTAGAGCGGTCCGGCGACCGCGATCACGATCGCGAGCACGAGAATGATCAGCCCGATGACGCCGCTCGGGCTGCGCAGCATGGTGCGCCAGAACTGCCTCATGAGGCGTACTCGATGCGCGGATCGACAAGACGGTAGACGAGGTCGGTGACGAGGTTGAAGATCAGCACCATGGCCGAGGACACCACGAACACGCCGAGCAGGAGATTGTAGTCGCGCTGGATCAGCGCGTCGTACATCAGCCGGCCGATGCCCGGCCATGCGAACACCGTCTCCGTCAAGACCGCGCCGCCGACCAGCGTGCCGGCATGAACGCCGGCCAGGGTCACCACCGGCAGCAGCGCGTTGCGCAGCACGTGGCGGCGCAGGATGACGCCGTCGCGCAGCCCCTTGGCGCGCGCGGTCTTGACGAAATCGAGCCGCTTGACCTCGAGCATGGAAGCGCGGGTCATGCGGGTGTAGGTCGCCATGAAGAACAGCCCGAGCGTCGCGGCGGGCATCGCGAGGTGCGCGGCGACGTCGAGCGCGTGGCGGACTCCCGTATAGCCGGCACCGATCGTCTCATAGCCGAAGCTCGGCAGCCAATCGACCCAGACCGAGAACAGCAGGATCGCGATCAGCGCGATCCAGAACAGCGGCGTTGCGTAGAAGATCAGCGCGAGCACCGTGATCGCGGTGTCGAGGATGGTGCCGGCGAAGCGCGCGGCGAGCACACCGAACAGGATGCCGAGACCGAGCGAGATCGCGAACGCCGTCAGCGTCAGCAGCAGCGTCGCCGGCAGCCGCTCGGCGATCAGCCTGGCGACCGGCGCCTGCTGGCGGAACGAGAAGCCGAGATCGAGGCTGGCGATGCCCTTGACGTAGATCAGCAGCTGCTCCGGCAGCGGACGGTCGAGGCCGAACTTCTCGCGCAACTGCGCCACGAAGATCTGGTCGGAGGCGCCGGCCTCGCCGGCCATGACCACGGCCGGATCGCCCGGCGCCAGCCGGATCAGGAAGAAATTCAGCACGATGATGGCGAGAAGGACGATGATGCCTTTCACGACGCGCTGAGCGATGAAGGAGAGCATGAAAGGTCCGTGAAGGTCAGCTCGGGAGGACAGCGAAGCACCGGAGCGCGGGGATCATGGCCGCGCCCCGGAGTGCACCGCTATTTGTCGAGCCAAGCGTCGCGGAAGCCGTCGTTGACGCCGATGCCGGTGGTGATCAGGTTCTTCACCTTGCACTTGGTGATGGTCGGGAACTGGAGCTCGAGCAGCCAGGCCACCGGCACGTCCTCGGCCAGGATCTTCTGCACCTTGTCATAGGCCTCCTTGCGCTTGGCGTCGGTCGGCGCCGTCGCGCCCTCGGCGAACAGCTTGTCCACTTCCGGATTGGAATAGCCTTCGACATTGTTGAACAACTGGCCCTTGGCGATCGCCGAGGTGATGTAGTTGCGGGACACGCCGAGCGCGGGATCGCCGTACTGATAGAGATAGGTGAAGGCGATGTCGTAGTCCCATTCCATGATCTTCTGGTTGCCACCGGGCACGTCGGTCGCGATCGTCTCGATGTTCATGCCGACATCCTGCAGGTTCTGCTTCACCGCCTCGCCCCAGCGCTGCCAGGTCTCGCCATAGGCGAGCGGCAGCATGCGGATCTTCTCACCTTTGTAGCCGGCCTCCTTCAAGAGCGCCTTGGCCTTGGCCGGATCATACGGATATTTCGGCACGTCATCGGTGTAGAACTTGATCGTCGAGGCCGACGGGCCGGTCGCCACCTTGCCGAGGCCGTTCCAGATCACGTCCTTGGCGAAGTCGCGATCGATGGCATACATGATCGCCTGGCGTACCTTCTTGTTGGCAAGGATCGGGTTGCGGTTGTTGAGCCACATCCAGGCCAGCGGCGAGAAAAACTCCCAGCCGGCACCGGTGACGCAGGCGCCCGGCAGCTTGGAGACGCGCGGCACGTCGAAATTCTCGATCGAGCCGCCCGGCAGCACATCGACCTTGCCGGTCTCGAAGGCCACCGCGCGCGCCGCCGCGTCGGGAATGATCTGCCAGTAGACCTCGTCGAGATAGGGCTTGCCCTTCTCGTGGTAGTTGGGATTTTTCACCATCCGGATGAAGGAGCCCTTCTGCCATTCCTTGAACATGAAGGGACCGGTGCCGATCGGCGCGTTGTTGTTCGGATTGGTCTTGTAGTCGGTGCCTTCATACAGGTGCTTCGGCACCATCGGCATCGAGCCGACCTCGAAAATACCGATGAAGGGACCGAACGGCTCCTTCAGCGTGAACACCACCGTGAGATCGTCCGGCGCCTCGACCTTCTCGACGATTGCGAGGTTGTTGCGGGCGCGCGCATGCGTCTGCTTCAGCATCTCGATCGAGAACAGCACGTCGGCCGACGTGAACGGCTTGCCGTCGTGCCAGGTCACGCCAGGCTTGAGCTTGAAGGTGTAGACCTTGGCATCCGGGCTGATCGTCCAACTTTCGGCGAGGCCGGGCAGCGGCTCGAGCTTGGGGCTGTAGCGCAGCAGGCCCTCAAAGATGTTGCCGGCGACCATCTGCGTCGGGCCGTTCTGGACCATCGCCAGCATCAGGCCCGGCGGCTCGGGCTGAATGACGGCATTGACCACGCCGCCGACCTTCGGCTCCTCCGCTTGCGCCGCGGACAGTCCGCAGCCAATGACCACACCCAGCAGCACCCGTTTCAACATGATGAACTTCCCAAATGTCCTTGCCGCCTGCAATGCATCAAGCGCGCCAACGCGCGCGGAATCGCCATGCGGCGTTTTGATGCTGCGCTTGCTCTGGGCGCATGGACGCCGGCTTTGTCGCGACCCCGCGCCGAAATGCAGCCTGATCATTTGCCGGATCACCGGCCGGCAAGTTGGCTCGCCGACGGTGCCGTCGCTGCTCAGTATCAGCTAGTTCCGCAGAGCAGAACTCAACGAGGAGCCTATGCGCCACCTGTTCGCCGCAAGATGAAACTCGCGACAGCGTCAGCCCAAAAATTGAACAGGGAAAATCAGCGCCGCAGACGCGCGATCGCGCCGGCAACGATCTGCATGATCACGCCGATGATCCAGCCGACCATGATCAGCGACGTCCAGACGATGTGCGGATCTTCGCGCAGGATGATGATGGCAACGGCGAAGAACGCCGTGAGGGTTGCGAGGAAGGTCCCGACGGCGCTCAGAAATTCGGCCGTGTCGATCTTCGTCTCCGTCGGCGAGTTCTCGTCATGAGGATGAAAAGGCAGTTGCGGCGTGTCGATGCCGAGATAGAAGCCCAGCGCCCCAGACAGCATCATCACGATCAGGAAGCCCTGCGTGGTCAGCAACGGAACGCTGGAGCCGACATGGGCCCCGACGAAGACGCCGCAGGCGGCGCCTGCCAGAGCCAGACCCGAGCGTTCGAGGATATGGGCAAACTTCCTGACGCGAAACCGCATGACCTGCCCCCAGATGTCAGACCCGCCACGCGCATGCAGCGGATTCGACGCCTGGATCCGTCCTAACGGCAAGACCGTCACCCAAACGTCAAATCTGAAGCTGCACTCGCGCGAAAATTTTAGCTACATTTCTTTTGACGCCAGCATTGCCCGAAAGGGAGGGGGAATGCTGGCGCCAAGATACTAGGACGTTACTAGGCGGCCTTGGTCAGGCCGGCATTGAGGTGGCTCAATCTCGGCATCACCTCCTGCTTCAACAGGCGCAGCGAGTTGTGCCAGGCTTCCGGCTTGTGCTTGTAGTCGAAGCCGAACACGCACAGCGTCCCGAAGCCGCCGACCTCGTGCCAGATCTTCTCGATCTTCTCGGTCACCGTGGCCGGCGAGCCGACGATCCAGTTGCGCTTGGCGCAATAGTCCACCGTCACGTCGGAATCCGGCACCTCGGGTGAGTGCTTCAGATAGTCCTTGAAGCCGAAATGGCCGAGCAGTGGCAGGAAATATTCGCCCATCATCCGCCCCATCATGTCGCCGGAGGACAAGCGCCAGGCTTCCTCGTCGGTCTCGGCGACGAACACCTCGCGCACCAGCCGCCAGTCATTGCGGCTGGGCTTTCGCCCGGACTTGGCCGCGCCGGCCTCGACCGAGTCCCAGTGCGACGACACATAGGCCGGGTTGAGGTTGAGGCTCATCGGGATGAAGCCGCGCTCGCCGGCGAGCTTGAGCGTGTCGGAGTTCTTCGACAGGCCGGCGACGCCGATCGGCGGATGCGGCGCCTGCACCGGCTTGATGTGCGGCTTGAGGAAGTCGAACATCACGTCGGGCTTGGTCACCGTCCAGTATTTGCCCTTGTGCGTGAACGGTGCCGGCTCGGTCCACAGACGCAGGATGATCTCCAGCGCCTCGCGCGTCATCTCGCGGTTCTGGCCGCTCATGCCGTCGACGTTGAACATCGCCCAGTCGCTCGGCAGACCGGATGCGGCAATGCCGAAATTGAGCCGGCCGTCGGACAGATGATCCAGCATCGCAACGCGGTTGGCGAGCTCGGCCGGGTGATGATAGGGCAGAAGGAAGCCGCCCGGCCCAAGCCGGATGTTCTTCGTTTCACGGAAGGCCTGCGCCAGAATGAGATCGGGTGCCGGGTGCGGCTCCCAGGGCGCGGTGTGATGCTCGCCGATCCAGGCTTCCTGATAGCCGAGTTCGTCGAGCCACCGCAGGACCTGCAGGTCCCATTCCTGCCCCTCCTTCAATCCGCACTCCGGCGGATGCGAGGGCATCGTGAAGTATCCGATTTCCATGGCGCTTTCCTCTCGCGTTTGTATTGCGGCGCATCTTTGTGATGCGCTCATCGTCACGCGAGACGAAACACGACCAGACGAGTCGGCATCGCCGCACGTGGTCTGCGAAGTCTAGCACTTCGTCCGACAGCGACAATCGTCAGCCGTGTCGCGGGCGGAATGATGACCGCAGAATTTTGCAACGCTGGTGCGCAACATTGCGGTCATCAATTGCACGTCAGCGTGCGCCGAACGTCGTCTTGCCGAACAGCTCCTTCTGCGTCGACGGCTGCGAGCGCCAATATTGCGGAGGTGCGGCGACCTGTCCGCCGAGCTCCGCTGCCGCGTGCCAGCCCCAGCGCGGGTCATAGAGCATGCCGCGGGCCAGCGCGACCATGTCGGCCTTGCCCGAGGCCACGATCTCCTCGGCCTGCTGCGCCTGCGTGATGAGACCGACCGCCATGGTCGGAAGCCCCGTCGCCTGTTTCACGGCCGCGGCAAACGGCACCTGGTAGCCGGGTCCGAGGGCGATCTTCTGCAACGGCGACACGCCGCCCGAGGAGACGTCGATCCAGTCGGCGCCGCGGCGCTTCAGCTCTTGCGCAAATATGATGGTCTGCTCGAGATCCCAGCCGCCGTCGACCCAGTCGGTGGCCGAGACACGCATGCCGACCGGCTTGTCCGCAGGCAAGACGGCGCGCACCGCATCGTAAACTTCGAGCGGAAAGCGCATGCGGTTCTCCAGAGACCCGCCATAGCTGTCGGTGCGCTGGTTGGCGATCGGCGACAGAAACTGATGCAACAGATAGCCATGCGCGCCGTGGAGCTCGATCGCGTCGATGCCGAGGCGCGACGCCCGTTGCGCTGCAGAAACGAACGCATCGCGAATGCGGGCCAGGCCCGCGAGATCGAGCGCCTCCGGCGCGAGCTCGCCCGCCTTGTGCGGCAAGGCCGACGGCGCCACCGTCCGCCATCCGCCGTCCGCGAGCGGAATCTGCTGTCCGCCATCCCACGGCTTGTGGCTGGAGCCCTTGCGGCCGGCATGGGCGAGCTGCATCGCGACCGCGGCCTTCGAATGTTTGCGAACCGAGGCCAGGATCGGCTTCAGCGCAGCTTCCGTCACATCGTCCCACAGCCCGAGACAGCCCGGCGTGATGCGCCCGATCGGCTCGACATGCGTCGCCTCGATGCAGAACATCGCCGCGCCTGACAGCGCCAGCGTGTTGATGTGGGTGAAGTGCCAGTCATTGGCAGCGCCATTCTCGGCCGAGTACTGGCACATCGGCGACACCATGATGCGGTTGGCGAGTTCGAGACTGCGCAGCTTGATCGGAGTGAACAGGGCGCTCATGCTGAGTTCCAGGTTGTGACGGTTGACGCGATGATCCGATGGCCGCGAGTGTCGATCATGGACGAGCCGCGGTCAACGCGAGCCGCCGCAGCGGTATCGCTGCTCACTCCATCAGCGTGAACTGCAGCAGCAGCGTGCGCTGGATCATCGAGAAGTTGTCGTCGGACACCAGCGTCAGCACGGTCTCGCCGTCCGGCGTGACATGCGCATCGATGCCCTCGAGATTGTCGATCTCCTGGCCGAGATCGGCGGAGAAGATCGCCGGACCATCGACCAGCGCGCCCGGCGCGATCTGCGCTAGCGTCAGCCGGCGGATTCGAATGCCGACCCCGTTGAACAGCGAGAACTTGCGTTCGAGCACCAGAAGATCACCGGACGGCAGCAGCACGGCATCACTGACGTCGAACTCGTTGCTACGGACGATGCTAAACTGTCCCGCGGCCGGTCCGCCGATCAGGAAGGCCAGCAGATTGCCGTTCGCGTCCAGACCGCGCTCGGACAGCGCGATCAGGGTGCCGGCGAGCGGCAGGCCCTTCGGCACGACCACCAACGCCTCCAGTCCCTTGTTGTGGGGCAGCCGTCTGGCGGCCGGCGGCAGCGGCACGATCTCGCCGCGCGCGCCGGTTCCACCCTTGGCGAAGTCGTAGCGCAGGAGCTGGTTGACGCGTTCGAGGCCGACATAGACGATGTCTCCATCGCGCGCGAGCGACTCGGAATCATACCAACCGCGATCGGTGATGGGCCGTCCGTCCGGACCAAGCAGCGGCGCCGCTTCGACGTCGGCGAGCCCCGCGATCTCGCGACCGGAATAGGCAATGCGGCCGGTGAACCAGCCGCCCTTGTCGCTGACCGCGAGGAAGCGTTCACCCTTGGCATCGAGCCGGATGCCGGACAGGCCACCGAAGCCGGGAAAAGACGAGGTCAGCGCCACGCCGCTGCGATATTGCAGCATCCCGAAGCGCAGATGCGTCCGATCACGGAGGTCGAACGAGGGCAGCGGTCGCGCGTTGACCTCGATCTTGACCGCCGATGTGACGGAGTGCTCGTCGATGGTGACGCGTCCGCGGACCGGCGCCGGCGCAAGCTGCGCGCGAGCCGTCCTGGACCATGCGAATGCCGACACTCCGCCGATGGTCAGCGCGAGAAAGCGCCTGCGGTCGGCAATCGCCTGCAGCGACATCGTCAGCGGAGCCCCCTCCCCCACCTCCTCCAAGACGGAGGAGACGCAGCCGGCCGACGGCCGCTTACGAATGCAGCCTGCGCTTTGGTCCCGGCGCAGGCTGCGGTGCCGCGTGGGTCTCCGTGAACAATTCGGCGAGCTTCTCGGTGATGGCGCCACCGAGCTCCTCGGCATCGACGATGGTCACCGCGCGACGGTAGTAGCGGGTGACGTCGTGGCCGATGCCGATCGCGATCAGCTCGACCGGCGAGCGGGTCTCGATCTCCTCGATGATGTGGCGCAGATGCCGCTCGAGATAGTTGCCGGGATTGACCGACAGCGTGGAGTCATCGACCGGCGCGCCGTCCGAGATCATCATCAGGATCTTGCGCTGCTCGGCACGCCCGAGCAGGCGCTTGTGCGCCCAGTCGAGCGCCTCGCCGTCGATGTTCTCTTTCAACAGCCCCTCGCGCATCATCAGGCCGAGATTCTTGCGCGCCCGCCGCCACGGCGCATCGGCCGACTTGTAGATGATATGGCGGAGATCGTTGAGGCGGCCGGGATTGGCCGGCTTGCCGGCGGCAAGCCACGCCTCGCGCGACTGCCCGCCCTTCCAGGCCCGCGTCGTGAAGCCGAGGATCTCGACCTTGACGCCGCAGCGCTCCAGCGTGCGGGCGAGGATGTCGGCGCAAGTCGCGGCCACCGTGATCGGTCGGCCACGCATCGAGCCGGAATTGTCGAGCAGCAGGGTCACCACGGTGTCACGGAAGGTCGCTTCCTTCTCACGCATGAACGACAGCGGTTGATAGGGGTCGATGACCACGCGCGACAGCCGCGCCGGATCGAGGATGCCTTCCTCGAGATCGAACTCCCAGGCGCGGTTCTGCTGCGCCATCAGCCGGCGCTGCAGCCGGTTGGCGAGCCGCGCCACGATGCCCTGCAGATGTGCGAGCTGCTTGTCGAGATAGGAGCGCAGCCGCTCCAGCTCGTCATGGTCGCACAGGTCTTCCGCGGCAATGACCTCGTCGAACTTCGGCGCGAAGGCGTGATATTCCGGCCCGCGCGGCTCGTTGGCGCCGCCGCGGTTCGGACGCGTCGCCTCGCCCGGCGTCTCGTCGTCGCCGAGCTCGCCGTCGTCGAGCGTGTCGGACGCCGAAGCCTGGGCGGCCTCCATCGCGCTCTCCGACATCTCGTCCGACGTCGTCTGCGCCTGGTCTGCGCTCATCTCCTGCGCGGCGTCGGATTCGGGCGAGCCCTCGGCGCCGGACTGGTCGTTGTCGCCGTCGCGGCTGTCGTCGTTGTCCTCGTCCTCTTCGGAATCGGCGTTGCGCTCGTCGCCGAGATCCAGCGCCGACAAGAGATCGTGCACGAGGTCGCCGAACTTCGCCTGATCCTCGGTGAAGCGGCCGAGCTCATCGAGACGCT
Source organism: Bradyrhizobium sp. HKCCYLRH2060 (assembly GCF_051168135.1). Taxonomy (NCBI): domain Bacteria; kingdom Pseudomonadati; phylum Pseudomonadota; class Alphaproteobacteria; order Hyphomicrobiales; family Nitrobacteraceae; genus Bradyrhizobium; species Bradyrhizobium sp. HKCCYLRH2060. The sequence continues at coordinate 63,048 of NZ_JBNPUK010000006.1, read as the reverse complement.
GGCCGATCCTGTCCTCCAGGAACGGACGCCAGAGATCGACCACCTTGCGCGCCGCGTTCGGCGGCGCCATGCCAGTGAGGCGCTCACGCACCATCATGGCCAACGCATCCGACAGCGGTGCGTCGGCACGGTCGGTGATCTCGTCATATTTGCCGCGATGGAAGTGATCATCGAGCATCGCCGTGAGATTCTTGGCGACGCCGGCCATGCGTTTTGCACCGATCGCCTCGACACGCGCCTGCTCGACCGCCTCGAACACGCCACGCGCCTGCGGATTGCCCGGGATCAGCTTGCGATGGATTTTCGGATCGTGGCAGGCGAGCTTCAGCGCGATCGAGTCGGCATGGCCGCGCACGACGGCGGCGTCGCGCTTGGTCATCTTGCGCGCCGGCTCCGGCAGCCGGGCCTTGCCCGGCGCAAGGCCGGGACGCTCGGCCGCGAAGGAGACTTCGAGCTCAGGCGCCCTGGCGATCGCGCGCAGGCACCCCGTGACCGACCTCTTGAAAGGTTCGGTCGGTGCTTCCTTGACGCCAGGACGGGGCTTGTTGCTCGGTGTGGTCATCTGGTTCCTGCGGCTATCGTCCCGGCGAACGCCAGGCCCGATAACCACCGGCGTTCGTTTGTTCGCACTCGCTCTCCCGCATCACCCCACGAGAGAGGCCGCGGCGTATGGGTCCCGGCCCGAGGCCGGGACCACGCCGTTGTGTCAGCTCAGCGCCACGTTGATGGAGGATTCCGGCAGCTCCGCATTGAAGCAGCGCTGATAGAATTCGGCGACCAGCGGACGCTCGAGCTCGTCGCACTTGTTGAGGAACGTCACACGGAAGGCGAAGCCGATGTCACCGAAGATCTCGGCGTTCTCGGCCCAGGTGATCACCGTGCGCGGGCTCATCACCGTCGACAGATCGCCATTGGCGAAGGCGTTGCGCGTGAGGTCGGCGAGCCGCACCATCTTGTTCACGATGTCGCGTCCCTGCGCGTTCTGATAGTGCTTGGCCTTGGCCAGCACGATCTCGACCTCCTCGTCATGGGCGAGGTAGTTGAGCGTGGTGACGATCGACCAGCGGTCCATCTGGCCCTGGTTGATCTGCTGGGTGCCGTGATAGAGGCCCGAGGTATCGCCAAGGCCGATCGTATTGGCGGTCGCGAACAGGCGGAATGCCGGGTGCGGCTTGATCACCTTGTTCTGGTCGAGCAGCGTCAGGCGGCCCGACACCTCCAACACGCGCTGGATCACGAACATCACGTCCGGACGGCCGGCGTCGTATTCGTCGAACACCAGCGCGACGTTGTGCTGCAGTGCCCAGGGCAGGATGCCGTCACGGAACTCGGTCACCTGCTTGCCGTCCTTGACCACGATCGCGTCCTTGCCGACGAGGTCGATACGGCTGATGTGGCTGTCGAGATTGACCCGCACGCACGGCCAGTTGAGCCGCGCCGCGACCTGCTCGATATGGGTCGACTTGCCCGTTCCATGGTAGCCGGTCACCATCACGCGGCGGTTCTTGGCGAAGCCGGCCAGGATCGCCAGCGTGGTGGCGCGGTCGAAGCGGTAATCGGCATCGACCTCGGGAACGTGCGGGTCGGTCGCTGAAAAAGCCGGCACCTCAAGGTCGCTGTCGATCCCGAACACCTGCCGCACCGACACCTTCATGTCGGGCACACCGGTCATCTCCTGCGCATTGGTCGTAGCGGCGGTCGTCATTCATCCTCCGAGGTCCCGGGCATTCCCGAAACCAGATTTCATGTTTGGCTGCGGTTGAAGGGCTTCGACGTAAGCCTAGCAGAGAGCACGCGCGGGCAGAAGCCTAAGCCTTGATCAAAGTTCCGTCGTTATATCATCGAGATAGGCATGGGTGGCCGTTTTCGGAAGGCTGCCCTGCGAATCGTGCCACCTTTTCGCCCACCGGCTCTTCCCAGGAATCTCGACGTGGCACCCGGGGCCGGGGTTCCTACTTATCGGGAAGTCCCCGCCCCACCCTCTCCACCAACAGGAACCGCGTGGCCCATCCGCTCGACCCACTCATTGCCTTTGTCTCAGCGCATGCGGGACTGGCCTATCTCACCCTGTTTCTGGCCGCCTTGCTGGAGGCGATCCCGATCGTGGGCTCGGTGATTCCGGGCACGACCATCATCCTGGCGCTGAGCGCGCTGATTCCGGGCGGCGAGCTGACCCTGCAATGGGTGCTGGCGGCGGCCGTCCTGGGCGCGGTGCTCGGGGACGGCGGGGCGTTCTGGGTCGGCCATCGCCGGCAGCGCGAGATCCTGGCGAACTGGCCATTCTCGAACTATCCGCGCCTGGTGGCGCAGAGCGAGGCCTTCTTCCACCGGTTCGGCACCCTGGCGATCTTCTTCGCCCGCTTTGTCGCGCCGATCCGAGCCGTCGTGCCGATCACGGCCGGCGCGCTCGACATCCCTCCGCTGCGCTTCTACGCCGTGAACATCCCAGCCATCGCGCTGTGGGCCTGCGCCCACGTCCTGCCCGGCGTCTTCGCGGTGCAGCTGTTGCACCGTTATGGCGGGATTCCGCATCATAGCCATATCGCCAAGTCCACCTGGATCATCGCGGCTGTCGCGGGCACGATCGTGGTCTGGCTGGTCCTCAGATTGGTGCGGAAGCGGCGCGAGTCTGAGCTCGCCGCTGGCGTCACGGATTAGAACGCTACAGCGCATCCAACATGGCTCCGCGGCCGGGTGCGGGTCCGATATAGCGAGCACGTGGGCGGATCAGGCGGCCGTGCTGCAGCTGCTCGCAGGCATGGGCGAGCCAGCCGACGCAGCGTGCCATCGCGAACAGCGCCAGCTCGCTGCCGGCAGGCAGCCGCAGGCTATGCACCAGCACCGCCAGCGCATAGTCGATATTGACGAACTCGCCGGTCGCCTCGGCGATCCGCTCCGGCACCTCGCGGGTGAATTTGCGCGGCGCGCCGGCGCGCGTCAGCGCCTCCAGCAGCGAGATGGCGCGGGGGTCGCCGTGCTTGTAGACGCCGTGGCCGAAGCCCGCGAAGCGCTCGCCGAGCGCCACGCGCTCGCGGATCAGCGGCGCGACATCGCGATCGATGAGGGTCTTCACCAGTTGCGACGCCAGGACGCCGGCGCCGCCGTGCTGCGGTCCCTTGAGCGCCGCCAGACCCGCGATGACGGCATCATAAAGGCTGAGGCCCGTCGACGCCGCGCAGCGGACGGTGAAGGTCGACGCATTCAGCTCATGATCGGCCAGCAGCACCAGGGTGCGGCGGATCAGGTCCGGCGCATGTTCATGTCCGGGCGCCCAGCTCCGTGCGACCTGAACATGGAGCGGATCGGCTGAGGCGGGCTGGTTCAACATGGTTGCGACCACCAGCCGGACGATGCGCGCGCCGACCAGGGCCCGGCCATCGGGAGCGCGGTTGAACGCCGCGGGATCGGCATGTGTCGCCAGCGCCAGCACCGCGATGGCCCGGTCGATCGGCGCCGCACGCCGCGCGGCATCGGCGATGAAACCCATCTCCTCCGACACGGCCGGAAGGTTGCCCGGCGCAAACGGATCGAGCGCGGTCACGTCCCACAGCAGGGTCGCAGCATGTTCCAGCGTGCCGCGCACGGCTAGGTCGACGCAATTGACGCCTCGATAGATCGGACCGGCTTCGGTGATTGTCGACACGGCGGAATCGAACACGGGGAGGTCCGCATCGAAGCTGCGGAAGGCGCGCGGCTCGGGCGCCGGTGCGCGCCGCTCCTTCAGGGCCCGGATGTCCTCGGCGCGATAGCGGTTGCTGCGCGAATTCGGCGACGGCTCGGAGCGGACCAGTCCGCGGCTGACATAGGCGTAGAGGGTGGCCGGCGAGATCGCCAGTTCAGCCGAAGCTTCGCGCGCAGATAGGTAAAGACCGCTGTCTTTTTTCATATTGATCAGCTTAATCAAGATTGATCAAGTTGTCGACTGGGCGGATCTTGGCAGCGTGACCATTCTCGAAGGAGACCCGCCATGACCATCCAGCTCGGCAAGACCCCCATCGGCCTCGACGGAATCGCCGCCGCCGAGACCGTGCTCAGCCACGTCGACGGCCAGCAGGGGGAGCTCATCATCGCCGGAGCGCGTGTGGCCGACCTCGCCGCCGCCAGCGGCTTCGAGGGCGTGACTGCCCGACTATGGAGCGCGGCGACGAAGCGCAGCGTCGGCGAGACGGATGTCCGTGCCAGCCTCGGCCAGGCCCGCGCGCGCGCCTTTACGCGGCTGCCCGAGCTGCTCGCCGCGACCTCCGGCCTGTCGATCATCGACGGCTTCCGCGCCGCCATCGCGGCGCTGCGGTCCGAGCCCGGGCTCGACGACGAAGCCACGATCGTCGGCGCCTGCCCGGTGATCGCCGGCGCCCTGGTCCAGCGCGCACAGGGAGCACAGCCGATTGCGCCCGATCCTGACGCCAGCCACGCCGCCGACACCCTGCGCATGGTCCGCGGCGATACGCCTGCGGCTGGCGAGGTGGCGACGCTGGACACGTATCTCGTCACCGTCAGCGATCACGGCATGAACGCCTCGACCTTCGCCGCGCGCGTCGTCGCCTCGACCCAGGCCGACCTGTTCGCATCGGTGACCGCCGGCTATTGCGCGCTCACCGGCCCGCTGCATGGCGGGGCGCCGGAGCCGGTGCTGGAGATGCTCAACGCGATCGGCACGCGCGAGAACATCAAGCCGTGGGTCGACGCGGCGCTCGGCCGCGGCGAGCGGCTGATGGGGTTCGGACATCGGATCTATCGCGTGCGCGATCCGCGGGCCGACGTGCTCAAGGCCGCGATCGAGCGGCTGGCGGGCAGCGGCGCCGACCTGCCGTTTGCGAGCGAGGTGGAGGCTTACATCCGCCAGGCGCTGCGGCGGAAGAATCCGGAGCGGGCGCTCGACACCAATGTCGAGTTCTTCACCGCCATCCTGCTCGATGCGCTGAAGATTCCGCGCCAGGCGTTCACGCCGATCTTCGCGGTGGCGCGCGCCGCCGGCTGGACCGCCCATGCGCGGGAGCAGCAGCGGACGGGGCGGTTGATCCGGCCGAGCTCGGCCTATATCGGGCCGAAGCCCTGAGACCTTCGACGCAACGCGCGGCAGCCTCACGCGCTGCCGCGCGTCAGCCCTTCACCACCGTCTTCAGGTAGTTGTAGGCCTTGATGATCTCGATCAGGCGATCCTCGGTGGAGCGGTCGCCGCCATTGGCATCGGGATGGTGCTGCTTCACCAGCGCCTTGTACTTGACCTTGACGTCTTCCAGCGTCGCGTCGGGACCGAGGCCCATGACCTGCAGCGCCTTGCGCTCGGCGTTGAACACCTTGCGCGTCTCGGCCTTGGGGGCCGACCGGGGATCCGGGCGCCAGCTGCCGCGGCCGTTGATCTCGGCGAATACGCTGAACGGATCGGCGGCATCGCCGAGATCGCCCTCGGCGCTGCCGGTGCCGCGCTTGGCCGACGTGTTGGCCCCCATCTTCCAGGTCGGGCGGTGTCCGGTCAGCGCATCCTTCTGATAGCGCGCGACCGCCTCGGCGTTCATCCCCGAGAAGAAATTATAGGACTGGTTGTACTCGCGCACGTGATCGAGACAGAAGTGCCAATACTCGCGCGCGTTCTCGCGTCCCTTGGGCGCGCGATGCGAGCCCTTGTTCTTGCAGTCCGGCCACTGACAGGGCTGGGCCTCCTCGCGCACCACCGGCTGCCGCGCAGCCGCCTTCTTGGGCTTGATGCGGATGGAGTCGAAGAATTTGTTTGAATCGATCGGCATGGCGGACTTTGACTACGCAACGCGAAAAGCTTCAAGTCTTGACATTGCGAATACCTCGGGCGGGGACCGCCGATTGACGAAAAATAATTTGATGCGTATTTCCAGAGACCATGCGGACCCGAGATGCTATCATCAAAAAGTTGCGCGAAGCTTTCACGCCTGAAAGCCTCGATGTTCAGGACGAATCACATCTGCATGAAGGCCATATGGGCCATCAGCCGAGCGGTGAGACCCATTTCCGCGTGTATATTGTGTCGCAGGCCTTCGCGGGCAAGAGCCGTGTCGATCGCCACCGCCTGATCAACGCCGCATTGGCAGCGGAACTTGCCGGCTCGGTGCACGCGCTCGCGCTGCATGCGAAGGCGCCGGGCGAGGCTTGATCCCATCGCTTTGTTTGAGCATGATCTCTTCGGAAAACCGGCTTCCACTTTTCCGGATCATGCTCTAGCTAGAACGCCGTGCCTGCACGGCGCGGCCGCGTCTCCTCGGTTTCGCCGCGCGGCACCGGTACGATGCGCAGCGCAGTGATGCGATTGCGCTCCCGGCGCAGCACGCGAAACCGGAAGCCGTGGAACGTGAAGCTCTGGCCGCGCTCGGGGATCGAACGCGCCTCGTGAATGACGAGACCGGCAACTGTCGTTGCTTCCTCATCGGGCAGCGTCCAGTCCATCGCGCGATTGAGATCGCGGATCGGCACTGAGCCATCGACGACGACGGATCCGTCCGGCTGCACGCGCACACCCGCGACCTGCACATCCTGCTCGTCGGAGATGTCGCCGACGATCTCCTCCAGAATATCCTCCAGCGTGACGATGCCTTCGACCTCGCCATACTCGTCGACCACGAGCGCGAAATGCGTCTTGCGCCGGCGGAACGCCTTCAGCTGTTCCGACACGGACCGCATCTCGGGTACGAACCACGGCGGCAGCGCCAGTGAAGCAACGTCGATGTGCGACACGTCGCCCTCGGCGGCGCGGATCGCACGCAGCAGGTCCTTCGCATGCAGCACGCCGATGATGTTCTCCGGCGTGCCGCGCCACAGCGGGATGCGTGTGTATTCGGTGGCGAGCACCTCGCGCACCAGTTCTTCCTGCGGCAGGTCCGCATTCACCATCACCATCTCGGTGCGGTGGACCATGACGTCGGACACCTGCAATTCGCGCAGATCGAGCAGGCCGCCGAGCATGTCGCGATCCTGCTTCTCGACCTTGCCTTCATGATGCAACAGATCGACGGCGCCGCGCAGGCGTTCGGTCGGCGACAGGATCGGCTGATTGGCCCCGACCTTGAAGCCGATAAGCCGCATCAGCCCGCGCACGATCGCTTCGATCACGGCAAGCACCGGACCGAGCACGATCACCGCCGCCCGCATCGGCCTGGCGACCGCGAGCGAGACGCGATCCGGCGCGTTGATCGCGATCGTCTTCGGCAGCACCTCGGCAAAGATCACGACCAGCGCGGTCATCACGCCGGTCGCGTAGAGCACGCCGACCTCACCGAACCAGGCGGTGAAAATACCGGTCGCCAGCGCGGAGGCGCCGATATTGGCGATGTTGTTGCCGAGCAGCAGCGCGCCGATCAGCCGTTCGCGCGTGTCGAACAGGCTCGACACCACGTCGGCATCGCGATTGCCCTGCTTCGACAGCCGCAGCATCGAGGCGCGAGAGGCGCCGGTCAGCGCGGTCTCGCTCAGCGCAAAGAAGGCGGAGGCGGCGAGGAGGAGAATGACGACGGAGAGTGTGAACCAGTCCATGACGCCGATGTCGCTCTGGAGGGAGGCAGCCGATGATCCGTTGGCACTGCTCAATACGGCGTAAAGCCCGGGATCAGCTTCTGCTGCGCAATTTGGCCTGGAGAAAGTCGCGGACCCGCGCCGGATCGACGTCGTTCGCGATGACGGCGCGGCCGATGGCTTCCATCAGGATGAAGGTCAACTTGCCGCGCTTGACCTTCTTGTCCTGCGCCATCAAGGCCAAGAGCCGGTCGGCGTCGCCGATCCCCTCCTGGGCAAAGCCGGCGATGTCCTGCAGATGGGTCGGCAGGCCGACCGCAGCAAGGTGACGCTCGATGCGCACGACGTCGTCCGGCGGCAGCATGCCGAGCTCGGCCGAGAACTGCGCCGCCAGCACCATGCCGACGGAAACGCCCTCGCCGTGGAACAGGCGGTCGGAGAAGCCGGTGACGGCCTCCAGCGCATGGCCGAAGGTGTGGCCGAGATTGAGCAGCGCGCGGTCGCCAGTCTCGCGCTCGTCGCGGGCCACGATCGCCGCCTTGGCGCGGCACGAGGTCGCGACCGCGTGCTCGCGCGCGGCGCCGCCTCTGACGATGTCGGCGTGATTGGCCTCGAGCCAGGCGAAGAAGCTGGCATCGCCGAGCAGGCCGTATTTGGCGACCTCGGCATAGCCGGCGCGGAACTGGCGCGGCGACAGGGTATCGAGCACGGCGGTGTCGGCGATCACCAGCACCGGCTGATGGAAGGCGCCGAGCAGGTTCTTGCCTTGCGGCGAATTGATGCCGGTCTTGCCGCCGACGGAGCTGTCGACCTGCGCCAGCAGCGAGGTCGGCACCTGCACGAAATCGACGCCGCGGCGCAGGATGGCGGCCGCGAAGCCGGCGAGATCGCCGACCACGCCGCCACCGAGCGCGACGACCAGATCGTTGCGTTCGATCCTGGCAGCGATCAGCGCCTCGCTGACCTTCTCCAGGCCGGCATAGGTCTTGGAGCCCTCGCCCTCATCGACCACGATCGTGGACGCCGGGATGCCCGCCTCCGCCAGGATCGCCTCGGTCGGCTTCAGCCAATGCGCGGCCACGGTACGGTCGGTGACGATGGCCGTGCGCACGCCCGGCCGCAGCGCCGCGATGCGCTGGCCGAGCGAAGCCAGCACGCCGCGGCCGATGACGATGTCATAGGCGCGCTCGCCGAGCGCGACGTCGACGATGATCGGATCGGAATGCTTCAGAGGTGCTGTCATCGGAGCGCGCCCATCGCGTGCGGAGGATCGGGTTGAACTGGATCGGGTTGCGGTCCGGCCGGCCCCGCCTCGGTCTCCGGTGGCGAGAAGAACGCCTGCAGCGCCTCAATGCAGTCCTCGACAACGCGATCATGCGGCACATCGCGCGAGCAGATCGTGAGATCGGCAAGCTGGTAGACCGGCTCGCGCTCGACGAGCAGGCGAGCGACCGTGCCTTCGGGATCGGCGGTCTGCAGCAGCGGCCGGTCGGCCCGCCGCCGGACGCGGCGCATGATCACGTCGGCATCGGCCTTCAGCCAAACAGAGACCGCCTTCTCATGGATGCGCCGCCGCGTCTCCTCGCGCATGAAGGCGCCGCCACCGGTTGCCAGCACACCGGGCCCGTTTTCGAGCAGCCGGGCGATCACCCGGGCCTCGCCGTTGCGGAAATAGTCCTCGCCGCGCGATTCGAAGATTTCCGGTATGGTCATGCCGGCCGCGGTCTCGATCTCGGTGTCCGCATCGACGAAGGGCAGCCGCAACCGCGCCGCGAGCCGCCGGCCCACGGTCGACTTGCCGACACCCATCATGCCGACCAGCACGATCAGCCGCTTGCCGAGGCCTGCGAGAATAGCGGTCTCCGGAGCGGCTGGGCTTGCAGCGGGTTGGGACGTGTCGGTCATATGAAGGCTTCTAACCCAGCCCCTGCTGCTTTCAAAGGCATCCTGTTCCGCGACACGCAACCGGTTCTCCCCGCGGACGTCGTTCCGGGGCGCGCGTAGCGCGAGCCCGGAACCCATACCCACAGGATGCTGTGTGAGGCAGGCTGGCTGTTGGCATCTCGCCGACGACGTCGTCCCGCGGTGATGGATTCCGGGCTCGCCGCGCTGCGCGCGCCGCCCCGGAATGAGGGAGCAAGCAGAACCGACCTCCGGACGAACGGTGGAGAGCGCCGGACTTGCCAGCCGGGTGCGAACATGTTGGATGAAACTATTCCTTCCCTGGTGGCCCGCGCGACCCCGATGCCCAGCCTGTTCCGCTTCCTGACCGTGATCGCCGTCATCGTCGGCGTGGTCTATGGCGCGATCTACGCGCTGGCGAATTTCGTCAGTCCCAAATCGCGGGAGATGACGGTGACGATCCCGCCGGACAAGTTCCAGAAGAAATGATCCGGCACGCGAGCGCGAACTCAAAAGCCACACGGCATTGATTAAGCATTTTGCGCTTCTCTGAGGTGGCCGGGCGCCGCGATATCGGCCAGATTTGCAGTCACCGCTCGATGTGCCCCGGCGAATACCTCGTAGTGATTCGATCGCCTCGGACGCAGCGGATTTCACGACATGAAGGTCAAGGCCTCCGACGCCAGGCTGATGAGCCTGTTCCTCGACATGATGGCCGCCGAGCAGGGCGCCGGTCAGAACACGCTGGACGCCTATCGCCGCGACCTCACCGATCTCTCCGAATTTCTCGGCGGCAAGGCCAACAGCTTCGCCACGGCCGACACCCAGGCGTTGCGCGACTATCTCGCCGACCTCGATACCAGGGGCTTCAAGTCCTCCAGCGTGGCGCGGCGGCTGTCGGCGATGCGGCACCTGTTCCGCTTCCTGCTGAGCGAGCGCATCCGCAGCGACGATCCTGCTGCCATCCTGTCCGGCCCGAAACGCGGCCGTTCCTTGCCCAAGGTGCTGTCGATCGGCGATGTCGATCGGATGCTGACCAGGGCCAAGGAGCTCTCCGAGGTCGGCGAGGCCTCGCCGGCGCAGCGGCTGCGCGCGCTGCGGCTGTATTGCCTGCTCGAGGTGCTCTACGCGACCGGCCTGCGCGTCTCCGAGCTGGTGGCGCTGCCGCGCACCGCGGCCCGCAACGACGCCCGCATGATCGTGGTGCGCGGCAAGGGCAACAAGGAGCGGCTGGTGCCGCTGAACCAGGCCTCGCGCCAGGCGATGGCCGACTATCTCGCCGCCCTGGATGCGCTGAAGCCTGAGAAGAAGGCCAGTGCGACATTCGGCAAATGGCTGTTTCCCTCGTTCGGCGAGAGCGGCCACCTCACCCGCCAGCACTTCGCCCGCGACCTCAAGGAACTCGCGGTGGCCAGCGGCCTGCCCGCCCGGCTGGTGTCGCCGCACGTGCTGCGCCACGCCTTCGCCAGCCATCTGCTGCACAACGGCGCCGACCTGCGCATCGTCCAGACCCTGCTCGGCCACACCGACATCTCGACCACCCAGATCTACACCCACGTGGTCGAGGAGCGCCTCAAGAGCCTGGTCCGCGACCTGCACCCGCTGGCCGAGACCTGACCTCGCTTCACACCTTCCCGAAACCAAATCCGCCGGCGTGACGCCCGGCCGGCTTGACTTCGCGCCCGTCTGCCCCGAAAGAGCGCCATCCTGCCCGCGATCCCGGCGCGATGCCTGGAGGCTGGGCACCGATCGTACCCTAAGCTCCTGAAGTCGTTCGGCTTCAGGTCCGAAGGCCGAACCGATTTCGTCTCCCAGCGCTCTTCCTTCAGCTCTTCCATGCCGGATCCCATGCGCAGCTACCTCGATTTCGAAAAGCCTGTTGCCGAGCTCGATTCCAAGGTCGACGAACTCCGGGCGATGGCCGCCTCCGGCACCGATATCGGCGAGGAGGTCAGCCGGATCGAGGAGAAGGCCGGCCAGGCGCTGGCCGAGCTCTACGCCACGCTCACGCCGTGGCAGAAGACCATGGTGGCCCGCCATCCGCAGCGGCCGCACTTCACCGACTTCGTGGGCGGGCTGATCACCGAGTTCACCCCGCTCGCCGGCGACCGCAAGTTCGGCGAGGACGCCGCTCTGCTCGGCGGCTTCGGCCGCTTCCGCGGCGAGCCGATCTGCGTGATGGGCCAGGAAAAGGGCGCCACCACCGAGTCCCGGCTCAAACACAATTTCGGCATGGCCCGTCCCGAAGGCTACCGCAAGGCGGTCCGGCTGATGGAGATGGCCGAGCGCTTCGGCATCCCCGTTCTGTCGCTGGTCGATTCCGCCGGCGCCTATCCCGGCATCGGCGCCGAGGAGCGCGGCCAGGCCGAAGCGATCGCGCGCTCGACCGACGCCTGCCTGGCGCTCGGCGTCCCGAACATCGCGATCATCACCGGCGAAGGCATGTCGGGCGGCGCGATCGCGCTGACCACCGCCAACCGGGTGCTGATGCTGGAGCACGCGATCTACAGCGTGATCTCGCCGGAAGCCGCCTCCTCGATCCTCTGGCGCGACGGCACCAAGGCGCAGGAAGCCGCCAACAGCATGAAGATCACCGCCCAGGACATGCTCCGCTTCGGCGTGGTCGACACCATTCTCAAGGAGCCGGTCGGCGGCGCCCACCGCGATCCCGCGGCAATGATCGCGGCGACCGGCGAGGCGATCGCCCAGGCGCTCGACGAGCTGAAGGGCCTCGACGCCGACGCCATCCGCAAGCAGCGCCGGCAGAAGTTCATCGAGATCGGCCGCAAGCTCGGCTGACCGGGCTTGCGCTCGGGCCTCGGCGCTCGCGGTTTTGTGAGTCTTTCCAGCCGTTTGGCCGCATTTCGGCCCCGCCGACGGGGTCTGCTGTTTAGAAGTTGTTGACCAAGGCGGCCGGGGCCAGGTGGCATCGCCGGAGCGCGGGTTGCGAGGCCTGGGGTCAAAGGCTACAATTTTAATCAATGGTTTGACGGCATGACGCAGGGTCGACCCGTGATTTATCCAGCTTTCGGGCCGATCGGGTGAGATGAGACTGGGGTGTTGCGGCATGCGGGGTTTGCGGGGAGCTTTGCTTTGATCAACCGCGCTTTCGTCCGGGTTCTCCTGACCTCGGCGGCGTTGGCCGCCGGTGCGCTGCTGACCGGTTGCAACAGCGATCAGGTCGGACTCGCCACCAACGCCAAGGCCAACCAGCCGGTACCGCCGAAGCTCGTCGCGACGATGGGCGAGAAGGATATGGATCTGCAGTCGCCGATCCTGGTCCGCGTCTTCAAGCAGGAGGCCGAGCTCGAGGTCTGGAAGCAGGACCGCTCGGGCAAGTTCGCGCTGCTCAAGACCTATCCGATCTGCCGCTGGTCGGGCGATCTTGGACCCAAAGTGCGCGAGGGCGACCGCCAGGCGCCGGAGGGCTTCTACTCGATCAATCCGAGCCAGATGAACCCGCAATCGGCCTACTATCTGTCGTTCAACACCGGCTATCCGAACGCGTTCGACAAGGCGCTCGGCCGCACCGGCTCGCAGCTGATGGTGCATGGCGACTGCTCGTCGCGCGGCTGCTTCGCGATGACCGACGAGCAGATCGCCGAGATCTATGCGCTCGGGCGCGAGTCGTTCTTCGGCGGCCAGCGCGCCTTCCAGTTCCAGGCCTATCCGTTCCGGATGACGCCGGTGAACATGGCGAGGCACCGCAACAATCCGAACATGCCGTTCTGGCGCATGATCAAGGAAGGCTACGACGCCTTCGAGGTCACGCGGCAGGAGCCGAAGGTCGACTTCTGCGAGAAGAAATACGTCTTTAACGCCCAGAAGCCGCCGGGCGCGACGCATGATCCGGTGTTCGACGCCTCTGCCAAGTGCCCGGCCTATGTCGTGCCCGACGAGATCACCGCCGCCGTGCGCGACAAGCAGCAGGCCGACGAGGCGGAATATGCCAAGCTCGTCGCCAAGGGCACGCCGGTCGCCAAGCTCAACACCGGCATCGACGGCGGCATGAATCCGATCTTCGCCAGCCGCGTGCCCGGAGCCTCCACCGGCCTGTCCGACGCCGGCGAGGCGCCGGGCCTGTCGCTCGCCAACTTCCAGGCCGCGCCAGGCACGATCCCCGGTCACGTCAACCCGCCGCGCGCGCCCGGCGCCGACGAGGTCGCGATGCCGGCCAGTGCCGCGGAGGCGCCGGTGAGCGCGCCGTCGACCCGCGTGGCGGCCGTCAGCGCGCCCGAGAAGCCGAGCTTCATGTCGAGCCTCGCCCGCAAGGTCGGGATCGGCGGCAATGCGGCGGCTGAGAGCACGGCGACAGCCAAGCCCGCGCCGAGCAAGACCGCAGAGGCGAAGCCCGCCGAGACCAAGCCAGCGCCGAAGCCGGTCGCGGCCAAGCCCGCCGAGACCCGGCAGGCTGCCGCGCGGCCGCCGTTCAAGCCCGCGACCAGCGAGGCGCCGGCCACCACCGCCTCGGCTCCCGCCCAGACCCAGACCGCGCTGGTCTCCGGCGCCGTCCCGGTGCTGCAGTCGAACTCGTTCGACAGCCGGTTTTCGGGATTCAAGTAGGTAGGACGTCGGCGCCGCCGGCTCGGAAGAGCCGATCCGAACGCATGACGCCACCCTCCCCTGGAGGGGAAGCACCGCGTTCGTGGTGCCGTCGTGGTCAACGATCTCAAACTGCATCTGGGGATGCGCGTCTCTGTTCTCGCGGCGCATTCGGCGTCCGAGCGATGCATCGATCTCACCCTCTTCAAGACCGAGGGTGCAGGGAAGGCCGGACCTCGACTGAGGCCCGTGGCCCGCCTGCGAAAAAAATGCAGGCGGCAGGAACCACAGGTCCAGCCGGACGATCCGGCCCTCCCTGCGCGACGGTTTGAACGGCTGCTTCGCGATCTCCCTGGGGACCGGGCTGTCTTGCCCCCATCACCGGCGGGATGCACGAGGCATCATCAGCCGGCTTGACCTCAGCGTCGGGAGGCCAGGACCACGCGACTTGACCGTACGGACCGGTGTTGTTCGTCGGCGCGATCAAGTCACGCTGCAAACCGGCCCGCCCATCACATCCCGCACTCCACGCTTCGTGACGACCGCGCAGCGCCCCTCGTCGATGAGGCGGGATGGAATGAATAGATCACGAATTTCCGAAATTGCGAAGCGGAATATTTTTGCTCACGGGACTGGACAGCCCAAATCAGCCTGAACGCGCAGGCGAAATCCGGTTTTCCGCGCCAGAGACTTTGCGGCGGATCGGGGGAATGAACGCGCCCGCATTCGCGACGAGCAGCAGGACCGAGTCGCCCGACGGGCAGACACGACAGCATCGCCCAAGGCCGCACGAAGGCAGGCCGGTTGACGTTCCGGGCATCATGTCATATTAAAAGTTACATGAGACCCAACAGCCAGTTGTCCGGCATCCTCCATGTCCTGCTCCACATGGCGGAGCACGACGGTCCGGTCACCTCCGAGGCGCTCGCAGCGATGATGCAGACCAACCCGGTCGTGATCCGCAGAATCATGGCGGGGCTCCGGGACAGCGGCTATGTGCGCTCCGAGAAAGGCCATGGCGGCGGCTGGACGCTCGCCTGCGATCTGGCGGCCGTCACCCTGCGCGACGTCTACGATTCGCTCGGACGTCCGTCGCTGTTCGCGATCGGCCATCGGAGCGACAATCCCAACTGTCTCGTCGAGCAGGCGGTCAATGCCGCGCTCGACACCTCCATCCGGGCCGCCGAGACGTTGCTGCTGTCCCGTCTCGGCGCCATCACGCTGGCGGCGCTGAGCGCTGATTTCCACGACCGCCTCGAACGACGCAAGCGACCTCGCAAGGGAGACATTTGTCATGCCGGCTGACATTGCCGACGGCGCTCAGCAGTTCATCCGCGCGTTTTCCGATCCCGAATTCGTCGCGCGCTACACCGATGGTCCACGGCGCTTCGTGCCCGGTCTCGACGGGCTGCACCGCATGACGGCGGTTCTGCTGGCCGAGCGGGCGCCCGACCATGCGCGGGTGCTCGTGCTGGGCGCGGGCGGCGGGCTCGAGCTCGATGCGTTGGCCGAAGCGCACCCATCGTGGACCTTCGTCGGGGTCGATCCGGCGCCGCAGATGCTGCGACTCGCCGAACGCACGCTCGGCGCGCGGATCAGCCGGGTCGAACTGATCGAGGGCACCATCGACGCTGCGCCGGCCGGCCCGTTTGACGCGGCGACATGCCTGCTGACGCTGCATTTTCTGGCAACGCCGGAGCGTTTGCAGACAGTCCGCGCCGTGCACGACCGGCTCCGCCCTGGCGCGCCGTTCGTGGTCGCCCATAGCTGCCTGCCGAAGGAGCCGACTGAGCGGGCTCTGTGGCTGGATCGCTACGCGGCCTATGCCGTTGCGTCGGGCACGGACCCCGAGCAGGCAAGGACGATGCGCGCGACCGTCGATGCCAGCGTCAACATGCTGAGCCCCGAGGAGGATGAAGCGATCTTGTGCGACGGCGGCTTTCGCGATGCCCGTCGCTTCTTTGCCGCGCTGACCTGGCATGGCTGGATCGGCCACGCCTGAACCGCGGCTGAGCATCACACCGATGCCCCCCTGAACGATCGCGATCAGGGCCTGCTAATGAGTTGCCCGGCCTAAGCGGGCATCCACGTATTCCCTCCCTGCGGCCACTGAAGAGGTGGATGGCCTGGCCTTGCGGACAGGCTTCGCGCCCGAGCCCTGCCACCTCTCAGCTTGCGTGACGTCGCGCACGGAGCGCGGGGACGCGATCTGCGACAAACGGCGCGTCACCCGAGGCGAGGTGACGCAACCGAGAGGAGCAGGTCATGAGCTTTTGGGATGATATCGGAGATGCCGTCAGTTCCGCAGTCGATGACGTGAAGGACGTTGCGAAGGATGTGGCGGGTGCAGTCGGCGGCGCGGCGGGTGCCGTGGTCAACACGGTCGAGCACGTCGCCGGCGATGCCGCGCATGCCGTGGGCAGCGTGGTGCACGGGATCGGCGCGCTCGGCGGCGAGGCCATCCATACCGTCGGCGGCGTGCTCGGCGCGATCGGGCATGGCGCCGAGGCGATCGGCGGCGGCCTGCTTCACACCGTCGGCGACGTCGCGTCGACCGTGGTCCATGTCGGCGGCGACGTCCTCCACACCGGGATCAACGTCGCCGGCGACGTGGCGTCCGGCGTCGGCCACCTGGTGCATGGCGACCTCGACGGCGTCATCAACGACGTCAAGCATATCGGCGGCGACATCGTCGACGGCGGGCTCAAGGTCGGTGGCGACGTGGCGCATGGCGCCCTCGACGTCGCCGGCGACCTCGCGCACACCGCGGTCGGCCTCGGCGAGGCCGGGCTGGAGGCAGCGGGCGCAGTCGGCCACGGCGCGCTCGACATGGCCGGCACCATCGTCGGAACGGCCGGCGAGGTCGGCATGGACGCGCTCGACGCCGCAGGCGCGGTGGTGAAGGGCGGCTTCGACGCCGGCGTGGCGGTGGCTGACGGGGCCATCGGCGTGGTCACCGACACGGCGTCGGCGGCCGGCCACCTGATCGGCGGACCGATCGGCGAGGCGATCTCCGGCATCGCGCACGGCGCCGATGCGGTCGGCACCGGAATCGTCGATGGCGTCGGCCACTTCGTCGGCGAAGGCCTCAACGGGCTGGCACAGACCGCGGGCGATTTGAGCCACTCGCTGGGTCAGCAGCTCGACGCGATTGGCCACGACCTCGGCTCGCTGGTCAACGACCTCAGCCATGGCGATCTCGGCGCTGCCATCGGCGATATCTTCAAGCTGGCGCAGGACGGCTTGCGCGGCGACGGCATCGCGGTGGCCCATGGCGGGTCCGAGGGCGGCAGCCATGGCGGGTTCTGGGACTCGATCGCCTCGGCGATCCAGCAGTCGGGCGACAACGCCCAGGGTGGCCAGGGCTCGGGCTTGGGCTCGGGCTTGGGCTCGGGGTTCGGCTCCGGTCCGCTGCACGGCGAAGGCTCGTCGCACAACCCGATCATCGTCGACAATTTCGGCGACCATGGGCACCCCGGCAACACCGGCATCGTGCCGCCGAATTTCGATCACGCGCCGGTGGCCGTGCACGATGCGCCGCACGCCGACTACAGCCACATCGTCCAGATGGACGATTCGCATCACTTCGCGATGCATGGCTGAGGCAAGCGGGACATCCCGCCGTGACCGTCACGGCGGGATGTCGCGTCAGGACCGATCGGCGCTCTGCTGGACGATGGCCGGCGGCGCGCCGGTCGCCTGCGCGCGATCACGCGGCAGGTGATCGTTCATTGCCGAGAGTGCGCACAGCGCCAGCGAGCCCCAGACCGCGGCGCTGAAATACAGCGACATCCAGGCGATCTCTTCCTTCCAGTGCTCGAACTCGTGGGTGACGGTCCAGCGCGTGGCGGAGTCGCGCAGGCCGGCGAGCGGATGCAGCAGCGGCGTGCCGGCGGCGCGCTCGATGCGCCAGCGCTTCACATACATCGGGACATCGATCACGACGAGGAAGGCGAGATAGCAGGCGATGCCGACGAGGCCCGCGATCAGCAGGCCGCGCACCACGCCATCGAACTCCGGCAGCAGCCGGCCGAGCCCGATGCCGACGAGCAGGAAGGCCACCGCCCACAGCGAGTTCTCGATCGCGTTGTAGAGGAAATTCCGGGTGACGACAGCGTACCAGGAACAGATCTCGGCGATGACGATCAGCGGCACGATGATACGGGCCATGTTCACCGCGGTCTCGGCATCGGCGATGGCGCCGAGCTGCGCGAGGATGATGGCCCACTGTGCCGCGAAGGCGATCTCGGCGATGGTCGCCACGGTGCGGCCGACGAACACGCTCGACAGCCAACTGTCGACCAGGCAGATGCGCTGCACGTCGGCGCGCGGCAGCACCGAGCGGAAGGCGCAGCCGAACACATAGGCCGCCGACAGCGCCAGCATCGAACCGGTCTGGGACGCCTGACCCGCCGAACTGCTGCCGCCGTTGAGCTGGCGGTACAGGATGAACCAGAACACGATGTTGGCGAGGCTGACGAGCGTCAGCATCGCCCACCACAGGGCGACCGGGTTCGACAGGGCTCGCGACTGCGCACGCATCCGGGCACTCCAATTTTCATGTGAACGACATGGGATCGTATTAATTTCGTCATGGAGCGGCAACCCGTTCCGGCCACGGAAGGCGCGCAAAAGGCCGTGTGCCGGGAGGGAGGTCGGCGACCGCGCGGCGGCCCCATCCCGTGCCCTGCACGGCCAGGAACTTCCGCCCTTCCTCGCCGTTCATGACGCGGCTGCGGCGTCGCGCCGCGGCCTGTCATCATCAGCCTGGAGCCGCGCAATGGCCGCAGCCCGCCATCTGCAGCGCGCGCCGCTGCTCACCTTCACCGCGATCGTTGTCGGCCTGATGGGCCTCGCGCTGCTCGCCGGCGGGGCGTGGCTCGCCGCGATCGGCGGCTCACCGTATTACCTGGTCGCAGGCCTCGCGCTGCTGGTCGTCGCGGTGCTGCTGTGGCGGCGGCATGCGGCGGCGCTGTGGATCTATGCGGCGCTGCTGCTGGGCACGATGATCTGGGCGATCTGGGAGGTCGGGCTGGATTTCTGGTCGCTGGCGCCGCGCGGCGACGTGCTGGTGCCGCTCGGCGTCTGGCTGCTGCTGCCATTCATCACGGCGCATCTGGTGGGCGACATGCGCGCGGCGCGCTGGGGGCTCGTGGCCGTGCTTGCGGTGGCCGTGGTCGTGCTCGGCGCCTCCCTGCGCGGCGATCGTTTCGGCGCCGATGGCGCGCTGCCGCAGACCGCGGCGGCGACGGCCGGCACCGATACCGCGCCAGCCGAGGCGCAGGCGGACTGGACCGCCTATGGCGCGACCAATTTCGGCACGCGCTTCTCGAGCCTGAAGCAGATCACACCCGACAATGTGAAGACTCTCAAGCTCGCCTGGGAATTCCGCACCGGCGACCGCAAAGGGCCCGACGATCCCGACGAGTTCACCAACGAGGTCACGCCGCTGAAGATCGGCGATCTGCTCTGCACCTGCTCGCCGCATCAGATCGTGTTCGCGCTCGATGCCGCCACCGGCAAGCAGCGCTGGAAGTTTGATCCACAGATCGAACATCACAAGAATTTCCAGCACATGACCTGCCGCGGCGTGGCCTATCACGAGACCAAGCCGGGCGCGGTCGACGTGTCAGGCGCGGCGGCCCCGACGGAATGCGCCAGGCGCATCTTCCTGCCGACCAATGACGGAAGGCTGTTTGCGCTCGACGCCGACAGCGGCAAGCCATGCGAGGGCTTTGGCGAGCACGGCCAGATCGATCTCAAGGCCGGCAACGAGATCACCACGCTCGGCTTCTACGAAGGCACCTCGCCGCCGGTCGTCACCGACAAGGTCGTGATCATGGCCGGCGCCGTGATCGACAACTACTCCAACAAGGTGCCGTCGGGCGCGATCCGCGGCTTCGACGTCTACACGGGCAAGCTGCTGTGGGCGTTCGATCCCGGCAATCCCGATCCCAACGAGATGCCGTCGGCCACGCATCACTTCACGCCGGGCTCGCCGAACGGCTGGAGCGTCGGCGCGGCCGACGAGGCGCTCGGCCTGGTCTACATCCCGCTCGGCTCGAGCTCGCCGGACATCTGGGGCGGCAACCGCTCGGCCGACAACGAGCGCTATGATTCGGCGCTGGTGGCGCTGGACATCGCCACGGGAAAATTGCGCTGGTCGTTCCAGAATGTGCATCATGATCTGTGGGACATGGACATGCCGTCACAGCCGAGCCTGGTCGACATGCCCGGCAAGGACGGCGTGGTGCCGGCGATCTACGTGCCGGCCAAGACCGGCAACATCTTCGTGCTCGATCGCCGCGACGGGCATCTGCTGGTCCCCGCGCCGGAGAAGCCGGTGCCGCAGGGTGCTGCGCCCGGCGACCGGCTGTCGCCGACACAACCCTTCTCCGAACTGAGCTTCCGGCCGCGAAAGGAGCTCTCGGGCGCGCAGATGTGGGGCGCGACGATGTTCGATCAGTTGGCGTGCCGCATCATGTTCAAGCGGCTGCGCTACGAAGGGCCGTTCACGCCACCCTCCGAGCAGGGCACGCTGGTCTATCCCGGCGATTTCGGCATGTTCGAATGGGGCGGCATCGCCATCGATCCCGTTCGGAAGATCGCGATCGCCAATCCGCAGTCGATCCCGTTCGTCTCGCGGCTGGTGCCGCGCGGCAAGGACAATCCGGCCGAACCCAACGCCGCGCATCCGCCGGGCACCGAGCTCGGCGTGCAGCCGATGTACGGCACGCCCTACGGCGTCTCGCTCGGCATCTTCCTGTCGCCGCTCGGCATCCCCTGCATGGCGCCGCCCTGGGGCAGCCTCGCCGCCATCGACCTCAAGACCAACGCGATCGTCTGGCAGCACCGCGTCGGTACCATCCGCGACCAGGCGCCGCTGCCGCTGCCGTTCAAGCTGGGCGTACCGATGCTCGGCGGCCCGATGGTCACTGCGGGCGGCGTCGCCTTCCTGACCGGCACCATGGACGACTACATCCGCGCCTTCGACGTCAAGGACGGCCGCCTGCTGTGGCAGGACCGGCTGCCGGCCGGCGGCCAGTCGACGCCGATGACCTACGAGGCCGACGGCAAACAGTATGTCGTCACCGTCGATGGCGGGCACGGCTCGTTCGGGACCAAGCTCGGCGACTATGTGCGGGCCTACGCGCTGCCCGGCAACGTCGCCAGCAAATAGTCCTGCGTGTTCCAGCTCCGCAAAGAGTCGCGCATGGCGTTGGCAGTTTCGTCACGATGTCCCAGGTTCCATGGCGAAACCCAGCGCCGGCGGCCGGCGGCTTAATCATCGGCTGTCCGACCTCGTGCATGACTCGGCGCGGGCAGAGGTGCTGCCCGCGTTGACGCTTCGCTAACCGCGATTCCGCGCGCGCCAAAACCCGTCCCGCCGCGGAGCGTAGCTGGCTGCGTGAGGTAAATTGCCGATGTTGACGATTCTGTCCTGCCTGCCCGCCGATCATGATCTGCGCTACGTCGCCGCCGCGCTGCTGGTCTGCGTGCTCGGCTCCCTGCTGTCGATGCGGCTGCTGGCGCGCGTCCGCCGCAACACCGGCCTGCGACGCTTCCATCTGCTGTTCCTGGCCGGGCTGGTCGCCGGCGGCACGGTCTGGACGACGCATTTTGCCGCCATCCTCGGCTATGACGCATCCGGCAACCGTTCGTTCGAGGCGGGACTCACGTTCGCTTCGCTCGGCCTCGCCGTGGTGTTTTCCTGGCTGGGCTTCTTCATCACCACGCGAACGCAGCGCGGCCCGCTGATCGAGGCCGGCGGCGCCGTGTTCGGGCTGGGCATCGCCGCGATGCATTACACCGGCATGGGCGCGCTCAATCTCGACGGCATCCGAACCTGGCACGCGCCGGCGATCTGGCTCTCGGTCGCGCTGGCGACGGGCTTCGGCGCCGTCGCCGCCAACCGCATCGCCCGTCCCGTCACGCGGTTCTGCAAATATGGCAGCTCGCTGGCGATGGTGCTCGCGATCCTGAGCCTGCATTTCACCGGCATGGCTGCGCTGACCTTGGCGCCGATGGCCGGCATCGACGCGCCCGTGCAATCGCTGTCCGACAGCGTGATGCTGATCAGCATCGTCACCGGCATCGGCCTGATCATGGCGATGGCCGCCTCGGCCTATATGATCGATCTGCAGGCGGCGCAGGAGGCTGTCGAAGGCTATCGGCAGCTCGCGTTGCAGGATCCGCTGACCGGCCTGCCCAACCGCAACGGCCTCGGCCATCGGCTGGCGCCGCTGCTGACCGACGGCGACGAGACGGCGCACCTGGTGGTGCTCGCGATCGACCTCGACCGCTTCAAGGACATCAACGACGCCCACGGCCATGCCGCGGGCGATGCGGTGCTGACGATGATCGCGCAGCGTATTGCATCGACGCTGCAGCCCGGCGAGTTCCTGGCGCGGATCGGCGGCGACGAGTTCGTCGCCGTCAAGAGCGAGATCTTCGCGCGCACCGAGGCGGCGAAGTTCGCCGAGCGGATGCGCACGCTGGTGCTGGCGCCTGTCGAGTGGGAGGAACGCAGCCTCTCGGTCGGCTGCAGCATCGGCATCGCGCTGCATCCCGACCACGGCCTCACCGCCGACGAGCTTCTCACCCGCGCCGACCTCGCGATGTACCGCGCCAAGAGTCTCGGCCAGGGCAAGATCTGCGCCTATGAGCCGTCGATGGACGAGGCCAGCCGGCGCCGCGCCGAGCTCGCCATCGACCTCAAGCGCGCGCTGGTGCGCAACGAGTTCGAGCTGCACTACCAGGTGCAGAACGACACGCAGAGCGGCGGCATCATCGGCTTCGAGGCGCTGCTGCGCTGGAATCACCCGGTGAAGGGCCGCGTGCCGCCGAACGATTTCATTCCGATGGCCGAACAGACCGGGCTGATCGTCGACATCGGCGACTGGGTGCTGCGCACCGCCTGCGCCACCGCCGCGAGCTGGAGCCAGCCGTTCAAGGTCGCCGTCAACGTCGCGCCGATGCAGCTCAACCACGACCTGCCGAAGCGCGTCGCCGAGGTGCTGCGCGAGACCGGATTGGCGCCGGAGCGGCTGGAGATCGAGCTGACAGAAACGGGCATCATCGCCGACCGCCAGCACGCGCTACAGGTAATGCAGGCGCTGAAGGCCATCGGCGTCACGGTGGCGATGGACGATTTCGGCACCGGCTACTCGTCGCTGTCGACGCTGCAGGTGTTTCCGTTCGACAAGATCAAGGTCGACAAGAGCTTCATCCAGTCGGTCGAGACCAGCGTGCACGCCGCGGCGATCGTCAAGGCGACCCTGCTGCTCGGGCGCAGCCTCAACATCCCCGTGCTGGCCGAGGGCGTCGAGACCGAGCAGCACCTCGCCTTCCTGCGCGAGGAGGGCTGCAGCAGCGTGCAGGGCTTCCTGTTCGGCAAGCCGATGCCGCAGGAGGCGATCAGCCGGATGATCCGCGACGTGCCGACAGCGCCGGCGCGCGCGCCTGCCAAGAGCGCTGCGGCTGCCTGAGCAGGCGGACGTCTCAGAAAGTTCGGATGATCTTGAAATCGAGCCCGTCGGCCGCGGCGAGATGCATCGCCATGCCGGCGCGGCCCTGCCGGATCGTCACCTCGCCGCGCGCGCCGGAATAGACGATGTTGCGGCCGGCGGCAGCGAGCGGTCGCAGGGACAGCGAGCCGGCGCGCTCGGCGGCGGCCTTCAGGAAGCGCAGGCCCTCGTAATTCGACTGGCCGACCGATCCGACCGGCGGCGCTTGGGCGCCAAACATGGCGGTGTAGCGGCTCATGAACGCGTCATTGGCCTTGGAGCCGATGCAGCTGAAATAGCCGGAAGAGGTATACAGATTCTCGGTGTTGTCGGCGCCGATGCCGAGCAGCACCGTTTCGTCCACCGCGCCGGCGAGACGCAGCGTGGTCGCGGCGAGACCCGACTCGCCGAAGGCGCGGTTGAAGGTGATGCTGTCGGTGCCGATCAGCGAGACCAGCACGACATCCGGCCGGGCGGCGCGGATGCGCGCCAGATGCGCCTGGTGATCATCCTCGCCCACCGGCACGAACTCCTCGCCGACCACCTGGCCGCCGGCCTCGGTGATGTAGGTCTTGGTCTGAAGATGCGACTGCCACGGCCAGACATAGTCGCTGCCGATCAGGTACCAGCGCCGGGCGCGCTTGTTCTCCGCCAGCCAGTGGATGGCAGGGCGCGTCTGGCTGTGCGGCGTCTCGCCGATCGCCATCACGCCGGGCGTGCGCTCGCCGCCTTCATAGACCGGCGTATACACATAGGGGATGCGGCCGCGGGTGAGCCGGCGCAGCGCCAGCCTGACCGCGCTGATATGCGAGCCCGTCACGACGTCGATATCGTCGAATTCGAGGGCATCCCTGGCGCGCTCGGCCACCTCGGCCACAGGGCCGCCGGAATCGTAGAACGACAATTCGATCTCGCGGCCGAGGATGCCGCCGCGGCGATTGATCTCGGACACCGCCAGCAGCGCGCTGTTGGTCGCGGCCGGCCCCCAGATGCCGGGCGAGCCGGAGAAGGTGAGGAAGTTGCCGATGCGCAGCCTGCTCCGGGAGCCGCGCCGCTGGAGATGGTCGGGATCGAAGGGGGCAAGTGCAGGAAGGCCGACCCGCCGGGGCGGGCTCCTGAACAGCAGGGATGGCGGCAGACCGAAACGCCCGGCCGTGACAGATCCTGTCGAGAGCACACCCACTCCTTGGCCGCAACCGTGTCTGGCCCATTGTGGGCCGGCGGTCATACGCCGTCAAAATCAGCACGCGTTCGGCAAATATCCTATTCGAAAATGTTGAATGTTCAAGAATTGGGATGCATATAGATCGGGCAGCAACTGCCGGACATTCATTCAAGCCGGGACCGCAAGCGAAGTTCATCGTGGCCAAACCGCCCCATCCCAACACCCCCCTCACCGAACATCTCGCCTATCTGCTCGCGCAGGCCAACCGGGAGATCAACCGGCAGCTGGAATCGCGCCTCAGCACGGAAGGCGTGCCCGTCGAGCAGTGGCGCATCCTCAAGGTGC
The DNA here is from genome assembly GCF_051168135.1 of Bradyrhizobium sp. HKCCYLRH2060. NCBI lineage: Bacteria > Pseudomonadati > Pseudomonadota > Alphaproteobacteria > Hyphomicrobiales > Nitrobacteraceae > Bradyrhizobium > Bradyrhizobium sp. HKCCYLRH2060. Next base: position 38,112 of record NZ_JBNPUK010000006.1, on the reverse strand, counting down.
TCTCGGACGGCGAGGGACACTCGATGGGCGACCTCGCCGACGCGGTGCTGCTGAACCACCCGACCCTGACCAAGATGATCGACCGCATGGTGTCCGACTCGCTGGTCTACCGTCGCCAGGACGCCCACGACCGCCGCAAGGTGCTGATGTTCATCAGCGACCATGGCAAGGCGCTGTGCAAGCGGCTGAACTCGCTGGCGGCCAGCCAGGAAGCGCACATCCTGGAGAACTATGGCGACAAGGCCACCGGCGAGCTGAAGCGGCTGCTCGAGAATTTGATCGACGCGGCGAGCTGAGGAGGCGCTGCTTGAACGATCGATTCGCGGTGCGCGTTAATGCGCCCTCTCCCCTTGTGAGGGCTTTGCGCAAATGCGGCGTTGTGATTCGATGATTCTATCGTGAATCGGGGCGATAATCATGGTGGAGCGCAGTGTCGGTCAGATGAGCTTGGCGGATGGTCTGGTTCGGACACCGCGAAGCAGTATTCTCGATGAAGTGGAAGCAGTCGTGGATTGGGCGCCGCTGCGCTCGTTGCTCGGCAAGCGGGGTAGCGATGGCGCCGGCAACAGCAGCTATCCGGCGGAGGTCTTGTTGCGTTGTCTGCTCGTCGGTATCTGGCACAATCTGTCCGATCCGGCGCTGGAAGCTGCCATCGCGGACCGGCTGTCGTTCCGTCGCTTTGTGGGCCTCAGTCTGCACGATCGGGCGCCCGATCACACCACGCTGTGGAGGTTTAGGCAGGAACTCGCCAAGGATGGACTGATCGAGAGAATCTTCGAAGAGATCAACCGTCAGTTCGAGGCCAAGCGGCTGATCCTCAAGCAAGGCACCCTGGTGGATGCTTCATTGATTCCTGCGCGAGCCAGGCCCCCCCCGGAAGGCATCTGCCGAAGCGGAGGAGACAGCGCCCCCCAAGCCATCTGCTGATCCTGGGGCGAAGTGGGGCAGAAAAGGCAGAAAGAGCGTGTTCGGCTATAAGATCCACACAGGCGTGGATGTTGGTCACACCATCATTCGCCGTATCCATATGACGGATGCCTCGGTCACCGACACCGAGCCCGCGGATCAATTGTTCTGCGGCGATGAGAAAGCGGTCTACGGCGATCAAGCCTACTACACACATCCCCGGCATGCTCGTCTAAAGAAAGCCGGCATCAAGGACCGCTTGATGCATCGCCCCAACAAGCATCACGCTCTCACGCCTCGACAAAAACAGCGCAACAAGTTGATCGCAAAGGTGCGCGCAGCTGTCGAACGACCCTATGCCGTTCTCAAAGAACAATACGGGCTGCGACGCATGCGCTTCTTCAACTACGAACGCAACCAGGTCCAGGTCGTGCTCGCCTGCTGTGCCTACAATCTGCGCCGCGTCGCAGGTGTCCTGTCCGCCTCACGGGAGAAGTGTGTCTGCACTTGAAAAAAATGGGGATAAGTAAGCAGAACGCCGCCTATGGCCGCCGACCTCCGCCAAATGGCAGTGGTCGGCAACTCTTAAAAAAGCCCGGGGGGCTCGATCACCTCCGCTCGCCGATTGCGCAAAGCCCTCCTTGTGGGAGAGGGCGCTGTATCGCACAGCGCATGGCGGGGCTCGATCCGGGTGAGCGACAGCGCGCTTCTCCCCAACTAACGCTGCAGCGCAGCGTTGCTGCGACAATTCTCCCGGAGTCCCCAATCATACCGGGATAGACGCAAGACGAATCCTCGCTCATCCTGTCCTCTCGCGATCGCGACGAACGGGCCGCAGAGCCCGCGCGCGATCACCGGCCGCATCGGCCGGACGAGGACACGACACCGGGAGGACAGGCCATGGGCATTCATCTGCTCGATCGCGCCATCGGCAGCGACTATCCGACATTCGCCAGCACCGCTGACATCCGCGCCTTCGAGCAGACGCCGTATGATGAACGCATCGCCGCGCGGAGCACCTATGAGGCGCTGAAATGCGGCGCGTCTGCCAATCCGGACGCGCCGGCGATCCAGTTTCTGCAGAATGCCGATCCGGCCGATACGCCGGTCGTGATCTCCTATCGCGACTTCGTCGCGAGGGTGACGCAGGCCGCGAACATGTTTCATGCGCTCGGCGTCGGCCCTGACGACGTCGTCAGCTTCATGCTGCCTTTGGTGCCGGACGCGTTCGTGACGCTGTTCGGCGCCGAGGCGGCCGGCATCGCCAACCCGGTCAATCCGCTGCTCGAGCCGCACCAGATCGCCGAGATTCTCGATGCCGCCAAGACCAAGGTGCTGGTGGCGCTCGGTCCCCTGCCCGGCACCGACATCTGGCAGAAGGTGGAGAAGGTGCGCGGCGGCCTCAAGCACCTCAAGGCGATCGTGCAGGTGCATGGCGGCGGCGGTGATCCTGCCAACGGCATTCATGCCTTCAACGATTTGATCGGGCCGCAGCCGAGCGATCATCTGGTCAGCGGCCGGCAGATCAAGGCGAGCGACACCGCCGCCTATTTCCACACCGGCGGCACCACCGGCACGCCGAAGCTGGTGCGGCACAGCCATGGCAATCAGGTCTATCAGGCCTGGGGCGTCAACCTGATCCTGAAGGCCAAGCCCGGCGGTACCCTGCTGTTCGGCATGCCGCTGTTTCACGTCGGGGGATCGCTGACCCAGGCGCTGCAGACGCTGTCGGCGGGCGGCTGCCTCGTCGTGCTCTCCGGCGCCGGCTGGCGCAATCCGAACGCGGTGCGCAACATCTGGGGCCTGGTCGAGCGCTTCAAGCCGGAGACGCTGTCGAGCGTGCCGACCGTGCTGGCGGCGACGCTCGCGGTGCCGCAGGGCGATGCCGACATCTCCAGCCTGCGCTACGCCGCAGGCGGCGGCTCGGCGATTCCGGTCGCGGTCGGACAGGCGATCATGGACAAGCTCAAGCTGCCGGTGATCGAAGTCTACGGCATGACCGAGACCGCGAGCGTGCACACCATGGCCTATCCGGACCAGCCGATCCGGCTCGGCTCGGTCGGCCTGCCCCTGCCCTACGCCAAGGTGCGGATCGTCAAGCTCGACGCCGATGGGCGTTACGAGCGCGATTGCGCACCGGATGAGATCGGAGTCGTCATCATGGCCGGGCCCGGCGTGTTCTCCGGCTATCTCGACGACGTCCACAACAAGGGCGCCTTCGTCGACGGCCATTGGGTGAACTCCGGCGATCTCGGCCGGCTCGATGCCGATGGCTTCCTGTGGATCACCGGCCGCGCCAAGGATCTCGTGATCCGCGGCGGCCACAACATCGATCCGGCGCCGATCGAGGAAATCCTGTTTCAGCATCCCTCGGTCGGCTTCGCTGCTGTCGTCGGCCAGCCCGACGCCTACGCCGGCGAGCTGCCGATCGGCTATGTCCAGCTCAAACCGGGAGCCTCCGTGCAGCCGGGCGAGCTGGAGGACTGGGTCCGCGCCCGCACGCCCGAGCGCGCCGCGGTGCCGGTGCAGATCATTCCGATCGATCCGATGCCGGTGACCGGCGTCGGCAAGGTGTTCAAGCCGCAGCTGCGCTGGGACGCGGCGACGCGCGTGTTCGCCAAGGTGCTGTCGCAGCTCACCGACCGCGGCGTCGATTGCAGCGTGAAGGTCGGCCCGCATGGCAGCCACGGCAGCATCGCGATGGTGACCTTGCGCAACGTGCCGACGGAGCAGCGCGAGGCGATCGCGAACGAGGTGCACACGCTGCTGGCGCCGTTCGTGATCCGGCATGAGGTGGTGATGGGTTGAGCTGAGCGGCTCAATCTCGCCGACCGCCCGCAGTCGCGCCGAATCCGGAATGACGAGATGGTCTTCGCGTTCTCAGCTCACGATTCCGGATTCGAGTCCTCCCGGCAAAGCGCTCCGCGATTGCCAAGAGGACTTGCCGCGGAATGCCCCTGCAAGGTCGTTGGCCACGATCACTTGGCTGGCGGCTTCGGTTCGGAGGAGTGCAGATGCAGCATACCACGCAGCTTCACCAGACCTTTTTGCATGGCGACGGAACGCAACAGATCCGGACGATCTGAAATGATGCCGTCGACACCGCCATCGATGAGCCGCGCCATGTCCTCGGGCTTGTTAACGGTCCACACCACGACGCTCAGCCCAAGCGCATGCGCTTCGCCGATCAGCTCCGGCGTGATGTCGGCGAAGTAGGGCGACCACACCTTGCCACCCGCCGCGTGAATCGTCCGCGGCAGCGAGCCGCCGTGATCGGCGGGGTCAAAGCCTGCGGTCCAGCGCGTCGCCTGGGTCAGCGACACGTTCGGCGCCTTGCCGTGCTGTATCGTCAGATACACGGTTGGAATGGCGGGCGCGCGCTGCTGCACCAGCTGCAGGGTGCGCCAGTCGAACGACTGGATCATGACCCGGCCCGAGAACTGCTCTGCATCGATCAGATCGAGCAGCAAAGTCACGAACCGCTGCGGGTCCGGCGCCTCCGCAGGAAAAGCAGGATCGAGCTTGGTCTCGATGTTGAGACGCACATGCTCGTTGCCTGCTCGCCGCACGAGGTCGATGACCTCCTTCAACGTCGGAATTCGCCGTACCGAAGGATTCGTGCCGGACGGGGCCTGCTGCTCCGGAAACTGCTTGGCGTAGTCGCTGCCGGGACGGATCTGACTGACATCGTAGGACTGCACATCGGCCAACGGCAACTCGATCAAGAGCGGTCCGGGCGGCGCGACGTAGTTGCCGGCCGCGTCACGCGCGAGGTCGGGATGGAGCCGCCGCTCGTGCGACACCACGAGGACGCCGTCGCGGGTGACGCCGACGTCGAGCTCGAGCGTATCGACACGCCAGAGCAGTGATGCTGCAAAGGCCTGCAGCGTGTTCTCCGGAAAAAGGCCGCGCCCGCCGCGGTGAGCCTCGATATCGAAGGCCAGCGCCGGGCTCGCGACGCCGGCCAGCAGGAGAGCCGCCCAAAGGCAGAAAAAAAATGAGTGTCGCATGGCACCAGCCTACCACGGCGGCGCGGATTGCCCATTCCCCTTGTCTCCGCCGGCCTTCTGAACTAGGCCTTTTCCCTTCAGACCGGCAGACAATGCCGGCCGTGGATCGAGGGGAGGCGATCCGCGCGCGCTGCAGTGCCGCGCCCGCGTCCCCTTGGCCGTTCTTCGAACCTTGTTTCCCGAGTTCACGCGCGACGGACCATGCCCATGACCGATCTTCCTGTCATCATCGCCGGCGGCGGCATCGGCGGCCTGGCGACGGCGCTGACCCTGCAGCAGATCGGCGTGCCCTGCATCGTCTATGAGAGCGTGCGCGAGATGCGGCCGCTCGGCGTCGGCATCAATTTGCAGCCCAACGCGGTGCGCGAGCTGTATGATCTGGGCATCGGCGCTGACGATCTCGATCAGGTCGGCGTGCCCGCGCAAGAATGGGCGCTGGTCGGGCTGAACGGCAACGACATCTACTCCGAGCCGCGCGGGCTGCTCGCCGGGTACAACTGGCCGCAATATGCGGTGCATCGCGGCAAGCTGCACATGTTGCTGTACAGCCGGCTGGTGCAGCGGGCTGGCGCTGATTGCGTACGGCTCGGCAGCCGCGTCAGCGGCTATGAGAAGCATGCGGACGGCTCCGTGACCGCACGCATCGAGTATGCCGATGGGTCGCGCTCAGAGCAGCACGGGCGGCTCCTGATCGGCGCCGACGGCATTCATTCGGCGGTGCGCGCGCAGATGCACCCCACGCAGCCACCGATCCATTGGGGCGGCGCGGTAATGTGGCGTGGCGTCACCTGGGCGAAGCCGATGCGCACCGGCTCGTCCTTCGTCGGGCTGGGTACTCACCGCCATCGCGTCGTGGTCTATCCGATCTCGCATCCCGATCCGAAGACCGGACTGGCGCTGATCAACTGGATCGCGGAAGTGACGATGGACAACACCGAGGGCTGGAAGCAGACCGGCTGGTTCCGGCAGGTGCCGGTAGCTGAGTTCGCGCATCATTTCGCCGGCTGGACCTATGACTGGCTCGACGTGCCCGCGCTGATCGCCGGCGCCGATGGCGCCTATGAGAACCCGATGATCGACCGCGATCCGGTCTCGACCTGGGTCGACGGCCCCGTGGCGCTGATGGGCGACGCCGCGCATGCGATGTATCCGACCGGCTCCAATGGCGCGAGCCAGGCGATCGTGGACGCGCGCGTGCTCGGCGCCTGCCTGCTGCTGCATGGCGTGACGCCCGCCGCGCTCGCGGCCTATGACGAGAAACTGTGCGGCCCGATTTCGCAGGTCATCCTGCGCAACCGCGGCGCCGGACCGTTCGGCCTGCTCAATCTGGTGGACGAGCGTTGCGGGGGCAAGTTCACGAACATTGATGACGTGATCCCGCCGGCCGAACGCGACGCGTTCATGGCCGGCTACAAGAAGGCGGCGGGCTTTGCGATCGAGCAGCTCAACGCGGCGCCGCGGACGATTGCGGAGGGGGCAAATGTCGGCGGTCTGGCGGCGATCTGAGTCCTGCGGTCAGCGACGTGATCTGAACCGGTAAACCTGAGTCGCCGAAACAGCCGCCAAGCGGGGATCGCCATGCTCCGACGATTTGGCCGACGGTCCCTGGCGGCCGCATTCCTGACGCTGTCGGGTCAGACCGGCCTTGCTGCCGACTGCAGCAAGAGACCGGCAACCGCGCAACTGGTCGGCCCGATGATCATGGCCGGTTTCTTCGGGACCAAGACATCGGATCCGGGATTTCAGCAAGTCCTGTCCGATCTCGAGGAGGGGCTGATCGGCGGCGTCGTCATCCTCGGCCGCAACGTCGGAACATCAGATGATCTCACCGCGATGATCAACCGGATCCGATCATGCAAATGCGCGTCTCCTCCGTTCATCGCCATCGACGATGAAGGCGGTACGGTCGAGCGGCTCGGATCGAATGTCGGCCTTGCGGAAACACCGCCGGCCGCAGAGGTCGCTCGCGGCTCCATCACGGCGGCGCGAAGCGCTTACACCGCGCTCGCCGAAAAGCTCGCGACGCTGCACATCAACATAAATCTCGCGCCGGTGGTGGACCTCAACACCAACCCGTCGAACCCGGTCATCGGGCAGCGGCAACGCAGCTATGGCGCCGACTCCGACGCCGTCGCGCGCTATGCGGCGGCGTTCATCCAGGCGCACCGAAAAAAGGGCATCCTGACGGTGCTCAAGCATTTTCCCGGGCATGGATCATCGACCGCCGACAGCCATGCCGGCATTGCCGACGTCACAACCACTTGGTCACCGGCAGAGTTGAAGCCGTACCGGCGGCTGATGAGGCGAGGGCTCGCCGGGGCGATCATGGTCGGACATCTGGCCAATTCCCGGCGATGGGGCGGCGTTGCCACCCAGAGCAACGGACATGCGATCGATCGCCTGCTGCGCCGCGACCTCGGCTACGACGGCGTGGTGATGACGGACGATCTCGCCATGAAAGCCATCCTCGATGCCAAGCCGCCGGCCGCCGCCGCCATCGACGCGGTCAAGGCGGGCGCGGATATCATCATGTTCACCAAATTGAGCGACGCGGATCAGACCTCCGACGTCGGCCGCGAGATCAATCGCGCGCTGACCGCCGCCGTCTGCTCCGGCGAGCTCAAGGCCGGCAACCTGCAACGCTCCGCCGCGCGCATCCGAAAGTGGACGTCGGGCTGGACGCAGCACGGCCGCTCGTAAGCACAGCATCACGCGCGCGTCGCCGTGCGCTGATCTCAGCCCCATGCTGCCAGCAGGTGTGAGGCGGCATGCTGGAGCGAGCAGTGTGCGCAAGCACGCCGGCCTGCAGTTATGGATCCCGGCGTTCGCCGGGATGACGGCGGTGGGTTCGGCACACAGCTCGATCAACAGCGTCATTGCGAGCGCTGCGAGGCTATCCAGAGTCGCGGGCGGGACTCTGGATTGCTTCGCTTCGCTCGCAACGACAATGGAGAGACCGCCGCGCGCAGACCCGCGCCTACGCGTACTTCCCGTGGCAGTGCTTGTACTTCTTGCCGGAGCCGCAGGGGCAGTCCTCGTTGCGGCCGATCTTGCCCCAGGTGGCGGGGTCGTTCGGGTTGCGCGCTTCGGCCGGGACCGGAGCTGCACCTGACGACGGCACGAGCGACACGTTGGCGAAGGCCATCTCGTCCTCGCCGGTGTTGGGATCCGCGTGGTGCGCCTGCATCGGCGGCAGCACCTGCTGCTGCTCCTCCGGCGGCACGATCTCGACCCGCATCAGCTGCGCGGTGACAGCCTCGCGCAGATGCGCGATCATGGCCTCGAACAGCGTGAAGGCTTCCGACTTGTACTCCTGCAACGGATCGCGCTGGCCGTAGCCGCGCAAGCCGATGACCTGGCGCAGATGATCGAGCATCACCAGGTGCTCGCGCCAGAGATGGTCCAGCGTCTGCAAGAGGATCGTCTTCTCGACGTAGCGCATCACGTCGGGGCCCCATTGCGCAACCTTGGCGGCCATGCGCTCATCGGCGTGGGTCTCGATGCGCTTGAGCAGCTCCTCGTCGGCGATGCCCTCTTCCTTCGCCCATTCATCGACCGACAGGTCGAGGTCGAGCACGCGCTTCAGCTCCTCCCTCAGGCCGGCGACGTCCCACTGCTCGGCATAGGCATGCTCGGGCACGTGCTTGCTGACGAGATCGTCGATGAAGGCATGGCGCATGTCGGTGATCGTTTCGACGACGCTCTCGTCCTGCATCAGCTCGACGCGCTGGTCGAAGATCACCTTGCGCTGGTCGTTCTGGACGTTGTCGAACTTCAGGAGGTTCTTGCGGATGTCGAAGTTGCGCGCCTCGACCTTCTGCTGCGCCTTCTCCAGCGCCTTGTTGATCCAGGGATGGATGATGGCCTCGCCTTCCTTCAGGCCGAGGCGGGTCAGCATGCTGTCGAGCCGGTCGGACCCGAAGATCCGCATCAGATCGTCTTCCAGCGACAGGAAGAACTTGGAGCGGCCGGGGTCGCCCTGACGGCCTGAGCGGCCGCGCAACTGGTTGTCGATGCGGCGGGATTCGTGCCGCTCGGAACCGATGATGTAGAGGCCGCCCGGCTTGGTCACGGTCTTGGCAGGCTTCGAGCCCTTGGCCGGCTCGATCTCGACCGTCTCCTCGGCCTTCAACACGATCTCGCGGAAGCGGGCGATGTCGGCCTTGATCTGCTCGATCTTGGCGGCCTTCTCGGCCTCATCAGTAATGCCACCGGTCTCCTGCTGGATGCGCATCTCCAAGGAGCCACCGAGCTTGATGTCGGTGCCGCGGCCGGCCATGTTGGTCGCGATCGTGATCGCGCCGGGCACGCCGGCTTCCGCCACGATATAGGCTTCCTGCTCGTGGAAGCGCGCGTTCAGCACCGCGAACAGCTTGGCCGGCTTGCCGGCGCGGGCCGCAGCATAGAGCTTGTCGAGCGCGCGCTCGCTGCCGAAATCGATCTGCTTGTAGCCGTGCTGCTTGAGATAGGCGGCCAGCACCTCGGACTTCTCGATCGAGGCGGTGCCGACCAGCACCGGCTGCAGGCGCGAATTCGCGCGCTCGATCTCGGCGAGGATCGCGGCGTATTTCTCCTGCTGGGTGCGATAGACCTCGTCATCCTCGTCGAGACGCGCGACCGGCAGGTTGGTCGGGATCTCCAGCACCTCGAGCTTGTAGATGTCGAACAGCTCGTCGGCCTCGGTGGCGGCCGTGCCGGTCATGCCGGCGAGCTTGGCGTACATGCGGAAGTAGTTCTGGAAGGTGATCGAGGCCAGCGTCTGGTTCTCGGGCTGAACCGGCTGATGCTCCTTGGCTTCCAGCGCCTGGTGCAGGCCTTCGGAATAGCGCCGGCCCGGCATCATGCGGCCGGTGAATTCGTCGATGATCACGACCTCGCCGTCGCGGACGATGTAGTCCTTGTCGCGGGTGAACAGCGTGTGGGCGCGCAGCGCCTGGTTGATGTGATGGACGACGGAGACGTTCTCGACGTCGTAGAGCGAGTCGCCCTTGAGCTGGCCGGCGTCACGCAGCAGGGTCTCGATCTTCTCCATGCCGGCTTCGGTGAGCGTCACCGTGCGCTGCTTCTCGTCGACCTCGTAGTCGGTCTTGTCGAGCTTCGGCACGAAGGTGTCGATGGTGTTGTAGAACTCCGAGCGATCGTCGAGCGGGCCGGAAATGATCAGCGGCGTGCGCGCCTCGTCGATCAGGATCGAGTCCACCTCGTCGACGATCGCGAAATAGTGCCCGCGCTGGACCATGTCCTCCAGGCGATACTTCATGTTGTCGCGCAGATAGTCGAAGCCGTATTCGTTGTTGGTGCCGTAGGTGATGTCGCAGGCATAGGCCGCCTTGCGCTCGGCATCGTCGAGGCCGTGCACGATCACGCCGGTGGTCAGGCCGAGGAAGCCGTAGATCTGGCTCATCCAGCCGGCGTCGCGGCGGGCGAGGTAGTCGTTCACCGTCACGACGTGGACGCCCTTGCCGGCCAGCGCATTGAGGTAGACCGCGAGGGTCGCCACCAGCGTCTTGCCTTCGCCGGTCTTCATCTCGGCGATGTCGCCCTCGTGCAGCACCATGCCGCCGATCAGCTGGACGTCGAAATGGCGCTGGCCGAGGGTGCGCTTGGAGGCCTCGCGGACGGTGGCGAAGGCCGGGACCAGGATATCGTCGAGGGTCTTGCCGTCGGCGAGCTGCGTCTTGAACTCCTCGGTGCGCGCCTTGAGCTGCTCGTCGGTCAGCTTGGCGAGCTCCGGCTCCAGCGCGTTGATGGCGTTGACACGGGACTGGTAGCCCTTGACGCGACGGTCGTTGGCGGAGCCGAATAGCTTACGGGCGAGCGCGCCGATCATTGCTGAAATCCTGCCTCTATGGGGTCTGCGTAGCAGCCGTAACTCGTGGTTTGGGTTTGCTGTTCCCGACGTGATGCACCGCAGCACCCGCGCCAGCCTCGACCTTCGGCGCCGGGCGGCGTCCGCCAGATGAGTGGGAGACAGGCAAACCAGGGTTCAACGGCCAAAAACGCAGCAAAATAAGCGCTATCGCCCTTGAAGCGACCGGGGAGAGATATGGCTGGGGGGGAACGTTGTCAACGGCGCCCGACGGCGGGCCGTCGCCGCCAGCATGTCGCCGATTTCACGAAATTGACAGACTTTTCGCGTTGCCAAGGCCCGGCGATTGGGCGAGTGTCCCGGCCGCCCTGAGGCCTCCCCCTCGAGCCCCCTCTTCTCAACAAGGATTTTCCATGACCACGTCGTTCCCGGTTACGAAAACCGGCCTGCGCCTCGGCCTTGCCACCGCTCTCGCCGGAAGTCTCGCGTTGTCCCTGCTTGCCGCGCCCGCACGCGCCGCCGACGATGCCAACCCGGTGCTGGCCAAGGTGAACGGCGCCGAGATCCGCAAGAGCGACGTGACGCTCGCCGAGGAGGAGCTCGGACAGAGCCTCGCGCAGATGGATCCGGCGACCAAGGACGAGAACGTGCTGTCGTTCCTGATCGACATGAAGCTGGTCGCCAAGGCGGCCGAGGACAAGAAGGTCGCCGACACCGAGGAGTTCAAGAAGCGCCTCGCCTTCACCCGCAACCGGCTGCTGATGGACAGCCTGCTCGCCACCGAGGGCAAGGCCGCGACCACGCCGGACGCGATGAAGAAGGTCTATGAGGAAGCCGCCAAGCAGATCGGCGGCGAACAGGAGGTCCACGCCCGCCACATTCTGGTGGAGACCGAGGACGAGGCCAAGGCCGTCAAGGCCGAGCTCGCCAAGGGTGCCGATTTCGCCGAGCTCGCCAAGAAGAAGTCCAAGGATCCCGGCGCCTCGGACGGCGGCGACCTCGGCTTCTTCACCAAGGAGCAGATGGTGCCGGAATTCGCCAACGTCGCCTTCTCGCTGGAGCCGGGCAAGATCTCCGATCCGGTGAAGACCCAGTTCGGCTGGCACGTCATCAAGGTCGAGGAAAAGCGCAGCCGCAAGCCGCCGGAGTTCGACCAGGTCAAGGGCCAGATCGAGACCTACGTCACCCGCAAGGCGCAGGCCGACTACGTCGGCAAGCTGCGCGAGGCCGCCAAGATCGAGCGCCTGGACAAGCCGGCCGCGACCGACGCGGCCAAGCCGGCGGATGCCAAGCCCGCCGATGCGAAGCCGGCCGAGCCGGCGAAGAAGTAAGCGGCATCGCCACTTGGCTTGAGACGCGACATACTCACGTCATGAACAGCGTCGTCCCCGCGAACGCGGGGACCCATACCGCGTGATGCCTGAAACGGGCATGCGGCCGATACCGCGGATCACGACTAAATCCTGTGGTTATGGATCCCCGCGTTCGCGGGGATGACACCGTGGGAGTTGCAAGCCTCTCCCGTATCATTGGCTGAGATGATACAGAGCGCTTCCCGCTCATCCCTGCCGGAAGCCTCTCCGATGTCCTCAGCCGTCTCCCCGCTCGCCCCCACCGATGTCCCCGACATGCCGGCGCTCGCCGGCGTCAAGCTCGCGACTGCGGCGGCCGGCATCCGCTACAAGAACCGCACCGACGTGCTGCTGGCGCTGCTCGATCCCGGCACCACGGTGGCCGGCGTGTTCACGCTGTCGAAATGCCCGTCGGCGCCGGTCGAATGGTGCCGGGCCAAGCTGAAGGGCGGCAAGGCGCGCGCGCTGGTGGTGAACTCCGGCAACGCCAACGCCTTCACCGGCAAGACCGGCAAGCAGTCGACGGCGCTGACGGCGGCCATCGCCGCCAAGGCGGTCGGCTGCAAGCAGGACGAGATCTTCCTGGCCTCGACCGGCGTGATCGGCGAGCCGCTGGATGCGACCAAATTCGACGGCGTGCTCGAAGGGTTGGCCGGCACCGCGGCGCCTGAGGACTGGATGGGCGCGGCGCGCGCCATCATGACCACCGACACCTTCCCGAAGGTGGCGACCGCCACCGTGAAGCTCGGCAAGGCCAGGGTGACGATCAACGGCATGGCCAAGGGCGCCGGCATGATCGCGCCAGACATGGCGACAATGCTGTCGTTCATCTTCACTGATGCGCCGATCACGGCCCCCGCACTGCAGGCGCTGCTCAAGGCCGGCGTCGAGGACACCTTCAACGCGGTGACGATCGACGGCGATACCTCGACCTCCGACACCCTGCTCGCCTTCGCCACCGGCGCCGCCGCGGCGAAGGGCGCGCCGAAGATCAGCCGCGCCAGCGATCCGCGCGCCAAAGCATTCGTCAAGGCGTTCAACGCCGTGCTGGCCGACCTCGCCGAGCAGGTCGCGCGCGACGGCGAGGGCGCCCGCAAGCTGGTCGAGATCATCGTCGAGGGCGCCAAGAGCAAGCCGTCGGCGCGCAAGATCGCGATGTCGATCGCCAACTCGCCGCTGGTGAAGACCGCGATCGCCGGCGAGGACGCCAACTGGGGCCGCGTGGTGATGGCGGTCGGCAAGGCCGGCGAGCCGGCCGACCGCGACAAGCTCTCGATCTCGTTCAACGGTATCCGCGTCGCATCGAAGGGCGCGCGCGATCCGTCCTATGACGAGGCGGAAGTCTCCGAGGCGATGAAGGCGCAGAAGGTGCAGATCAAGGTCGCGCTCGGCCTCGGCAAGGGCCGCGACCGTATGCTGACCTGCGACCTGACCAAGGAGTATGTCGCGATCAACGGCGACTACCGGTCCTGATTCCGCAACCGACCGCGGCAAGGAAGCGCGCAAATGCCGGCGTGCTTCCTGCCAAATTGATCAACTCGCGATCCGTGCGTCGGCGACCGCCTTCTGGAACAGGGCCTTCATCGCCTCGGCGATGCCCTGGGTCGGCGACACCTCGAAGTAGAATCCATCCGAGGCGCAGGCCTGCATCTTCTGCGCGATCTCGCTGTTCGGCGACGGACCGAACGGCCCCTTGTTGAAGGGATCGATCCAGCTCATGTACCAGCTGTTGGTCGGCAGCTGCAGATAGGTCGTGTAGAGCACCGCGATCTTGATGCCGCGGTTCTTGAGCGTGGTGCAGAGCGCCGGATTGATCGGCGACTGGCAGCGATTGCCGCTGGCCTTGGGCTTCAGGCAGGACGCGTTGCTCTCGTCCGCGACCCCGTCGGAGACGAAGAACAGGTATTTCAACGGCGAGCCGGTGGTGCCGTCGCCGGGCGTCGAGATTTCGTTGTTGATGGCGGGGAATACCGAGGTGAACGGCGTATCCTTGTCGGCCGTGTAGGCGTCATTGTTGCCGTAGACGCCCATCAGGTCGATGTTGCCCGCCGCGCTCTTGGCGCTGGATAGGCTCGACGACAGCGAAAACAGCGCCCGCAATCCGATCGTCTTCGACGCCGCGCCGAAATCATAGATCGCCATGCGGAACTGGTTCGTATAGGTCTGCGTCTGCTGCGCCGTGTCCATCAGCTGCTGGGTGGCGTTGCGCAGCACGTCGATCCGGGTGGTGACGTTGAGCGTCTTGGCGAGGTTGTAGTAGTTGTTGGCGTCGTTGTAGTCGTGGCAGGCGAAGGCGCATTTGTCGGAGGTCGCATTGACCATCTTGGTCACGTCCGCCGGCGTCGCCGCCACGCCCATCGACGGCGAATTGTCGAGCAGCAGATAAAAATCGATGTATCGCGGCATCGAAGCCTTGGCCGTCGACGAGCCCTGCAGGGCCATGGTCTTGAACCCGACGATGTTCATGAACATCATCGGCACGGTGGCCGAGAACGACACGGTGGCGGTCAGCACCGAGCCGGCCTTCTTCACCTCCGGCGTCAGGCTAGTCAGCGTATAGCCCGACGTGCCGGACATGTTGCCGTTGAAGATCTTTGCCGCGTCGTCGTTGCCGGCGGCAATCACGCCGTCCGAGGTCATCGTGCCCGCGGCGATGAAGGCCGGCGCGGTGCGGGACACTGCGCCGACCGAGGCAGCGTCGACAGCCGCCTGCAGCTTGGCGCGCATCTGGTTGGCGCGGCTGTAGTCGACGCCGCAGCCGACCGCGGTGATCAGCGGAACGCAGACGATCGCGAACGTCACTGCGACGTTGCCGCTGACGTCGCGGCGCAGGCGGCCGAGCAGGCTGGATAGAATTCGCATGAATGATGCCTAACAAACCATGAGGAGGCCACGGCGTTCACCCGTGAAAATACGCGGCCGGCCATTAAGGTTGGCTTATTTCAACCGTGGAAACGGGGCGCGAAACGGCCTAGGTTAAAATTCCCTCAACAGCGTGCCTGGTTCTCGGACCGGCGCATCCCTCTCGCAACCGATCGGATCATGCCCGACCTGAAACTCACGCTCGTCGTCGCCTGCGCGCTCGTCGACGCCGACAATCGTGTGCTGCTGGCGCAGCGGCCGCCCGGCAAGACGCTCGCGGGACTCTGGGAGTTTCCCGGCGGCAAGCTCGAGCCGGGTGAGCGCCCCGAAGCGAGCCTGATCCGCGAACTCGACGAGGAGCTCGGCATCACCGTGCGCGAGGCCTGCCTCGCACCGCTGACCTTTGCCAGCCACGCCTATGAGACGTTCCATCTGCTGATGCCGCTCTACATCTGCCGGCGCTGGGAAGGCGTGGTCACCGCGCGCGAGGGCCAGCAACTGGCCTGGGTGCGGCCGAACAAGCTGCGCGACTATCCGATGCCGCCCGCGGACATTCCGCTGCTGCCGCATCTGATTGATTTATTGATGTAGCTGGGACGGCGCCCAACCTCACTCGTCATGCGCGGACTTGATCCGCGCATCCATCCTCTTCCGAAGACTCTCGAAGAGGATGGATCGCCGGGTCAAGCCCGGCGATGACGAGTCTGCTTACTCGCGATCACCGGCTCCCTGGCTCCGCTTCACCGCGGCCTCCAGGCTCGCTGTCGCCGAGCCCGGCTTCAGCGGCTTCTGCTGGCTTTCGTGCGGCGCCCAGCCGGAGATCCAGATGATGTCGAAAGTGGCGCGGATGCGGCCGTCGGGATCGGCGAAGCGCTCGGCATAGATTTCGGCCATTCGCAGCAAGGTCGCACGACGCAGCGGCGTGCGGCGGCGCTCGACCAGACTGTTGGTCGCGCCCATGCGGCGGAGATCCTGCATCAGGCCGAACGCACTGGCATAGCGCACCACGACCCGGTCGACGTCGGTGACCGGCAGCGCGAAGCCGGCACGCTGCAACAGCCCGCCGACATCGCGCAGATCGGCGAACGGGACGACACGCGGCGACACACCGCCCTCGCATTCGGCCTCGGCGGCCGCGAAGGATTGCCGGAGCTCGGTCAGCGTATCGCCGCCGATCATCGCCGCAAGCAGCAGACCATCTGGGCGCAAGGCCCGGCGAACCTGCACCAGCAGGCCGGGCAGGTCATTGACGAATTGGAACGCCAGCGCCGACAGCGCCAGATCGAGCGATTGCGGCGCCAGCGGCAGCGTCTCATCCGCCGTGGCGGGCGCCGCCAGATGGGCCAGTTGCGCAACACCGCCTGTGAGATGTGGCGCCAAACCGGCGCCGGGCGTCCAGATATCGGCGGCCGCATCGAACGACCGGTTCACCGCGGCGAGGCGGTCCGCGATGTCCTCGGCGACGCGCTCCAGCAGGAACGTCTCGGGCGCGCCCGCAGCCCGCCGCTGCCGCTGCGCAAGCAGGGGACGGTCGAACAGAATGGGAGCTGTCGCGGGCTGGGTCATCGGGGCTGGTTACGCCGATCCTGGTGGCCGGGCAATGCGCCGCTTGAGCGGCGCGGGTTGCGACGCTAGCCTCAACACATGGGCGTGACGTTTGCTCCAATCAGCGTCGGACGACTTCGTACAGCCGTAGGCGCGCTGCACGGCGGTCTCGCGCATGTCGCGAAGCTCGCACTCGACGTCGCGCTCCCCACACTGTGCATCGCCTGTCGCGAGCCGGTCGACGGCGAGGGCGTCTGTGCCGCCTGCTGGGGCAAGCTGTCGTTCATCGAGCGGCCTTATTGCCCCAAGCTCGGCATCCCCTTCGTCTACGATCCCGGTCCGGAGCTGTTGTCGATGGAGGCGATCGCGGCGCCGCCGGCCTATGCCCGCGCCCGCGCGGCGGTGCGCTATGACGAGGTCGCCCGCACCCTGGTGCATCAGCTGAAATATCAGGATCGCACCGATCTGGCGCCGATCATGGGACGCTGGATGGCCCGCGCCGGCCGTGAGCTGCTGGCCGAAGCCGACCTCGTGGTCCCCGTGCCCCTGCATTGGCGGCGCGGCTTTTCCCGCCGCTATAACCAGTCCGGCGCCCTTGCCCGGGTGGTCGCCCGCTGTAGCCGCGTCCGAATGAGCGGCGATACGCTGCGCCGTGTCCGCGCCACCGAGCAGCAGGTCGGCTTGTCGCGCGCCCAGCGCGCCAGCAATGTGCAGGGCGCATTCCAGGTATCTTCAGACCGCCTGCATGACGTGCAGGGGCGCCGCATCGTGATCGTCGACGACGTGCTGACCACCGGCGCGACGGTGGATGCCTGCGCCCGCGCGCTGCTGCGCGCCAAGGCGGCCGAGGTCAGCGTGCTGGTCTTCGCCCGGGTTGTCGATGCCCCCCGCGCTCCCATATAATCTATTGTTCTGAAACAGCTGAGCGCGACATGACCGCTGCGATCGAAATCTATACCCGTCCGGGGTGCGGCTACTGCACGGCCGCCAAATCGCTCCTGACCCGCAAGAACGTTCCCTTTACCGAGCATGACGCGGGCAGGGATCCGACGATTCGGCAGAAGATGTATGATCGTGTCGGCCCGGGCTCGACCTTTCCGCAGATCTTCATCGGCCAGACCCATGTCGGCGGCTGCGACGATCTCTATGCGCTCGATCGCGAGGGCAGGCTCGACGCCATGCTGGCGGGAGACAAGGCGACATCATGAGCAACGACCGCAGCTTTACCGCCGCCATGGTGCAGATGCGCACCTCGCTCCTGCCCGAGCCGAGCCTCGAGCAGGGCACAAGGCTGATCCGGGAAGCGGTGGCGCAGGGCGCGGAGTACGTCCAGACGCCGGAAGTGAGCAACATGATGCAGCTCAACCGGACGGCGCTGTTCGAGCAGCTCAAGAGCGAGGCGGACGATCCCTCTCTTAAGGCCTATCAGGCGCTCGCGAAGGAGCTGGGCATCCATCTGCACATCGGATCGCTGGCGCTGCGCTTCTCGGCAGACAAGGCCGTGAACCGCTCGTTCCTGATCGGGCCCGACGGCAACGTGCTGGCGAGCTACGACAAGATCCACATGTTCGACATCGACCTGCCGGGCGGCGAGAGCTATCGCGAGTCCGCCAATTATCAGCCGGGCGAGACGGCCGTGATCTCGGATCTGCCCTGGGGCCGTCTGGGGCTGACGATCTGCTACGACGTGCGCTTCCCGGCGCTGTATCGCGCGCTGGCCGAGAGCGGCGCCTCGTTCATCAGCGTGCCCTCAGCGTTCACCCGCAAGACCGGCGAGGCGCACTGGCACACTCTGCTGCGCGCCCGGGCCATCGAGACCGGCTGCTTCGTGTTCGCCGCCGCCCAATGCGGCGTGCACGAGAACAAGCGCGAGACCTTCGGGCATTCGCTGATCATCGATCCCTGGGGTGAGATCCTCGCGGAGGGCGGCGTCGAGCCCGGCGTCATCATGGCGCGGATCGATCCCGCGCGGGTCGAGAGCGTGCGCCAGACCATTCCTTCGCTGCAGCACGGCCGCCGGTTCGGCATCGCCGACCCCAACGCGGGTCCGGACTATCTGCACCTGGTGCGGGGCTCGGCATGATTCGCTACGCGCTGCGCTGCGAGCGTGACCACACGTTCGAAAGCTGGTTCCAGAGCTCCTCGGCCTACGATTCGCAGGTGAAGCGCAAGCTGGTGGAATGCCCGGCCTGCGGCTCGACCAAGATCGAGAAGGCGATCATGGCGCCGCGCATCGTCAGCAAGAAGGGCCGCGACGCGGCGCCCGTGCCTGCCGCGCCTGCTCCGGTACCGACGCCCGCCCAGGAGGTCATTCCGCCCGGATCGACGTCGCTGATGATGGCGCAGGAGCGCGAGCTGCGCGCCAAGCTCAAGGAGCTGCGCGACCACATCGTCAAGAACGCCGACGATGTCGGCGAGCGTTTCCCGACGGAGGCGCGCAAGATGCATTACGGCGAGACCGAGCACCGGCCGATCTATGGCGAGGCTTCGCTCGACGAGGCCCGCGAACTGATCGAGGAAGGCATCGAGGTCGCGCCGATCCCGGTGCTGCCCGACGACCGGAATTGACCAGCGGGGCTCGTCACTCGGCGGCAGCCGGCAGTGATGCGCGCACGATCTCGGCAATCTTTCCAGCATTGCGAGCGCCGCGAAGCAATGACGGTTGAAATGTCTCGACCTCAACTGCGACCTTCCTCCGAGAGATGAGATGTTCCCCCTCTCCTCCTCCTGGCAGCTCTGGGCCCTCCTCTCGGCTCTGTTCGCGGCCCTCACCGCCATCTTCGCCAAGGTTGGCGTCGAGGGTCTCAACTCCGATCTCGCCACGCTGATCCGCACCGCGATCGTGCTGGTGACGCTGGCGCTGATCCTGTTCGCGACCGGCCAGCTGACGAGCCCCGGCCCGATCTCGATGAAGAGCTGGCTCTTCCTGACGCTGTCGGCGCTCGGCACCGGCGCCTCGTGGCTGTGCTATTTCCGCGCCCTGAAGCTCGGGCCGGCGACGCTGGTCGCGCCGATCGACAAGCTCAGCGTCGTGCTGGTCGCCTTGTTCGGGGCCGTGTTTCTCGGCGAGCGACCGAGTCCCCAGGGCTGGATCGGCATCGCGCTGATCGCGGCCGGTGCCGTGCTGATCGCGCTCAAGGGTTGACTACACCGCGATCAGCAGCGCCACCCCGGCGACGATCAGCGCGATGCCGCCGATCTCGCGCAGCGAAACCGGCTGCTTGAACGAGTAGTACGACACGCCTTGCGCGAACAGCACCTCGATCAGCGCCAGCGTGCGGACATTGGCGGCCGCGGTCAGCGCAAACGCCAGGAACCAGAATTGCGACGCGAAGGCGCCGACGAAGCCGGCCATCATCGACGGCCGCCACAGCGACAGGATCCCGCGCAGGATGCCGGGGGCGCGCGCCAGCAGATAGACGGTGAGGAGCGCCGTCTGCACGAACAGGCCCCAGACCAGCGTGTAGGACGCCGCCGTGACGAAGGAGACGCCGTCGACGGTGATGATGGCACCGCGGAAGCCGACGGCCGACAAGGCGAACGCGGCGGCTGCGACCAGTCCGGTCACCGTCGGCTTCAACTCTGCGAAGCCCTTCTCGCCACCGGGACGCAGCGCGGTGATAACGACGCCGATGGTGGCGATCAGGATGGCGACCAGCTTCGGCAGCGAGAGCGGATCACCGAGGAAGATGAAGCCGAAGATCGCCGTCTGGATCGCCTCGGTCTTCAGATAGGCGGTGGTGACGACGAACGAGCGATCGGTCATCGCCAGCAGCATCAGCCCGGTGGCGATGATCTGGCTGAGCGCGCCGAGCAGCAGCCACGGCCAGAACACAGCAGGCGGCCATGGCAGATGGTCGCCGGTGGCCAGCAGCACCACGGTCAGGAACACCAGCGAGAACGGAAAGCCGAACAGGAAGCGGATATTGGTCGCACCCCAGGTGCCGAGCTTCGCCGTCAGCGACCGCTGCATCGCGTTGCGCGCGACCTGGCCGGCGGCGGCGACCAGGGTGAAGGGAATCCAGAGGGAGGCGATGGAGAGCATGGGGCACGGAGCGGCTATGAGGGCCGGCCACCGTGACCAGCGCGGAGCGCCCGGTCAACAGCGCACGTGGCGATTCAGCCGCATGTCAGGCTTGCAGCTCTCGCTGGATGGGCGGGCATTTTCGGCGCTTTGTGGTACGCTCGCGCCACAACAACGGTGTCGTCCCTGCGTTCGCAGGGACGACACCGGAATTTGGAGCGGCTACCTGTTGTTCTTCGCGCGCCATGCCGCGAAGTCGGCGGGCGTCTGCGGGTCGGTTGCGGGATAGAGGCCGAGGATCGAGCGGCCCTTGGCAACTTCCTCGGCAACGAAATCCTCGAACGCGGTCATCTCGAACGTCTCGTCCGCGATCTCGTCGGCGAGATGGGCTGGGATGACGATGACGCCGTCGGAATCGCCGAGGATCACGTCGCCGGGAAACACCGGGGCGTCGCCGCAGGCGATCGGGCCGTTGATCTCGATGGCATGATGCAGGGTGAGGTTGGTCGGCGCGCTCGGGCGCTGGTGGAAGGCGGGGATGCCGAGCCTGGCGATGTCGGCGGCGTCACGGAAGCCGCCGTCGGTGACGACGCCGGCGACGCCGCGCTGCTGCAGCCGGCTGACCAGGATCGCGCCGGCCGAAGCAGCGCGCGCGTCCTTGCGGCTGTCCATCACCAGCACGGCGCCGGGCGGACAATCCTCGACGGCCTTGCGCTGCGGATGGCCGTGGTCGCGAAACACCTCGATGGTGTTGAGATCCTCGCGCGCCGGGATGTAGCGCAGCGTGAAGGCCTCGCCGACCATGGTCGGCTGCTCCGGACTGAGCGGATGGACGTTCTGGATGCACTGGATTCGCAGGCCGCGCTTGAACAGCGCGGTGGCGACGGTCGCGGTCGAGACGGTCTTGAGCTTGTTGCGGGTGGCGGTGCTGAGTCTGGTCATGTCTTGGTCTTGCTCGCTGCGCTCCCTCCCCCTTGCGGGGAGGGGTTGGGGGTGGGGCCCACATCAATGGTGTCGCTTGGGGCTACCCCCCTCCCCAGCCCTCCCCCACAAGGGGGGAGGGAGCGCACCTTTGTTGCGGTGATAGCTCGAATCCCAATCTCGAAGTTCCAGACTCAGGCTTCGCCTGCCTAGGAACGACAATCACTAACTAATAAATAGCCGGCTCGCCCACCGGCGCGCCGAAGCCGGTTTCCAGGAAGTCGAAGTCGCAGCCATCATTGGCCTGCCTGATGTGGCGGGCGAACATCCAGCCATAGCCGCGCTCGAAGCGCGGCGTGGGCGGCTGCCATTCGGCGCGGCGGCGGGCCAGCTCGTCCTCGGGAACGTCAAGATCGATGGTGCGGGCGGCGACGTCGAGCGTGATGAGATCGCCGTTGCGCACCAGCGCCAGGGGACCGCCGATATAGGACTCTGGCGATACGTGCAGGATGCAGGCGCCGTAGCTGGTGCCGCTCATGCGAGCGTCCGACAGGCGCACCATGTCGCGGACGCCCTGCTTCACCAGCTTGGTCGGGATCGGCAGCATGCCCCATTCCGGCATGCCCGGGCCGCCCTGCGGCCCGGCATTGCGCAGGATCAGCACATGATCAGCGGTAACATCGAGATCGGGATCGTCGATCGCCTTCTTCATCGACGGATAGTCGTCGAACACCAGCGCCGGGCCGGAATGCTTGAGGAAGCGTGGCTCGCAAGCCGAAGGCTTGATGACGCAGCCGTCCGGCGCAAGATTGCCCTTGAGCACGGCGAGTGCGCCCTCGCGGTAGATCGGGTTGGACTGCGGACGGATGACGTCGTCATTGTAGACGCCGGCATCCGCGATGTTGTCACCGAGCGTACGGCCGTTGACGGTGAGGCATTCGAGATGGAGGTGCTCCGTCATCCGGTTCATCAGTCCCGGCAAGCCGCCGGCGTAGTAGAAGTCCTCCATCAGATAGGTGTCGCCGCTCGGCCGCACATTGGCGAGCACCGGCACCTTGCGGCTCGCGGCCTCGAAATCATCGAGGCCAATGTCTGCACCCGCGCGGCGCGCCTGCGCGATCACATGGATGATGGCGTTGGTCGAGCAACCCATTGCCATCGCCACCGCGATCGCGTTCTCGAACGCGGCCTTGGTCTGGATCTTCGACGGCGTCAGGTCCTCCCACACCATCTCGACGATGCGGCGGCCGCATTCCGAGCTCATCCGGATGTGCTCGGCATCGGCGGCGGGGATCGACGAGGCGCCAGGCAGGGTCATGCCGATCGCTTCCGCGATCGCAGTCATGGTCGACGCCGTGCCCATGGTCATGCAGGTGCCGTGGCTGCGGGCGATACCCGCCTCCATCGCATTCCAGTCGGCGTCCGACAGCTTGCCGGCGCGGCGCTCGTCCCAGTATTTCCAGGCGTCGGAGCCGGAGCCGAGCGTCTTGCCTTTCCAATTGCCGCGCAGCATCGGCCCCGCGGGAAGATAGATCGCCGGCAGGTTCATGCTGGTGGCGCCGAGCAGCAGCGCCGGCGTGGTCTTGTCGCAGCCGCCCATCAGCACCACGCCGTCGACGGGGTGGCCGCGCAGGAGCTCCTCGACGTCCATCGCCAGCATGTTGCGGTAGAGCATCGTGGTCGGCTTCAACAGCGACTCCGACAGCGACAGCGCCGGCAGCTCGATCGGGAAGCCGCCGGCCATCAGCACGCCGCGCTTGACGTCGTCGACGCGGCTCTTGAAGTGCATGTGGCAGGGCTGCGCGTCGGACCAAGTGTTGACGATGGCGATGACCGGACGGCCCTTCCACTCCTCCTGGGCATAGCCCATCTGCATCACGCGCGAGCGGTGGCCGAACGAGCGGAGATCGTCGGGCGCGAACCAGCGCGCGCTGCGCAGCTGATCGGGGTGCTTGCGGTCGGTCATGATTGGGTGCCCCAGGTCAGCACGGTCTTGCGCTCGATGGTCCGGAAGATCAGGTTCTCGACCACGAGACCGATCAGGATCACGGTCAGGAGGCCGGCGAACACCGCCGGGATCTCGAGCAGGTTGCGGTTCTCGAAGATGAACCAGCCGAGACCGCCCTGGCCAGAGGAGACACCGAAGACCAGCTCCGCGGCAATCAGGGTGCGCCAGGCAAAGGCCCAGCCGATCTTCAGGCCGGTGAGGATGGCCCCGAACGCCGCCGGGATCAGGATGCGGATCACGTAGGAGAAGCCGGTGAGGCCATAGTTGCGGCCGACCATGCGCAGCGTGTTCGACACGCTCTTGAAGCCCGAATGGGTGTTGAGCGCGACCGGCCACAGCACCGAATGGATCAGCACGAACACGAGACTGCCGCTGCCGAGCCCGAACCAGATCAGGGCCAGCGGCAACAGCGCGATCGCCGGCAAGGGATTGAACATCGCCGTGATCGTCTCGAGGAAATCGGTGCCGATGCGGGTCGAGATCGCGAGCACAGTCAGGATCGCCGCGAGAACGATGCCGGCGGCATAGCCCATGAACAGCACCTTCAGCGAGGTCCAGACGCGCATCGGAATGGTGCCGTCGCGGACCTTCTCCCACAGCGCCGCGATGGTGTCGGAGAAGGTCGGGAACAGCAGGGGATTGTCGAGATAGCTGCCATAGGCCTGCCAGATCGCGGCGAGCAAGACAATGATCAGGGTCTTGCGCACGAAGCCGTCGTTCCACAGCAGCTCGAGCACGCCGAGCTTGCGCGCGACATCTGCAGGCGCGGCGCTCGCGGCCGACGTATCACGCAGGATGATCTTGGCTTCAGCCATGGGCGCCGTCCTCAATGCGTCGTTGCGGGTTCGGAGAACAAGAGATCATGGATCTGCTTCTCCAGGCGCGCCGCGCTGCCGTCCTCGGCCGACACCTTGTCGACGTCGATGACCTCGGCCTTGACCCGGCCGGGATGCGGCGACAGCAGCAGGATGCGGTTGCCGATCTTGATCGCCTCCGCGATCGAATGCGTCACGAACAGCACCGTGAACTTGGTCTCATTCCAGAGCTGCAGCAGCTCGTCCTGGCAGGTCCGCCGCGTCAGCGCATCGAGCGCCGCGAACGGCTCGTCCATCAGCAGGATGTCCGGCTCCATCGCCATGCCCCTGGCAATTGCGACGCGCTGCTTCATGCCGCCCGACAGCGTGTGCGGATAGGCATCGACGACGCGCGTCAGCCCGACCTTTTCGATGTAGGCGCGGGCGCGGCTCTCGGCCTCCTTGCGCGGCATGCGTCGCGCCGTCAGCAGTGGAAACATGACGTTGGCGAGCACGGTCTTCCAGGGCAGCAGCTGGTCGAACTCCTGGAAGATCATCATGCGGTCGGCGCCGGGCCCGGTGATCTCGCGGCCGTTGATGCGCATCCGGCCTTCGCTCGGCTTGATGTAGCCGCCGACCGCCTTCAGCAAGGTCGACTTGCCGCATCCCGACGGCCCCAGCAGCACGAAGCGGTCGGAGCGGTCGACGGAGAAGCCGACCCGCTCCGTCGCGGTGATCACCGCGCTGGAGGTCTTGTAGCGGAGGGTGACGCCATCGACGTCGAGCAGCGCGGACATCAGTTGCCCTTCAGATCATGCGCGACCGGCAGATAATAGTCGGTCCAGGCCTTGGGCTGGGTCTTGATGGTGCCGATCTTGGCGAGATGGGCGGCGAACTTCATCGTGCCCTGCGGCTCCAGATTCCACTCCATCATGCCGGGCTCCTTGAGCCAGGCGAGCAGGTCCTCGACCGAGGTCTTGTCGCCGGTGATCTCCTTGTAGATCTCGACCGCGGTCCGGGTGTCGCTGCGGATCAGGTCCTGCGCTTCCTTGGTGGCCTCGCGCACCGCCTGGATGATCTTCGGATTGGCGTCGGCGAACTTCGTCGTGGTGAAGAACTGCGCCTGGCTGAGTGGCCCGCCCATCACGTCGGGCGAATTCAGCACGACATGCGCGCCGGGCACGTTCTTCAATTCGAGAAACGTGTAGGGCGGGATCGAGAAATGATTGTGCACCTCGTGCTGCGGATTCGATAGCGCCGTATAGGCGTCGGGGTGACCGAGCTGCACGGTGTTGGCGTCGAGCTTGTTCCACTGATCGGCGCCGAACGCCTCGGCGGCCGCGATCTGCAGCACGATGGCTTGGGTCGAGACCTTCACGGTCGGCACCGCGATCTTGTCGCTGGGGCCAAAATCCTTGATCGACTTGATGTTGGGATCGCGGCTGATCAGGGTCATCGGCTGCGCCGAGGTCGCGACGATGCCCTTCACGCCACCGCGGGTGCGATCCCACAGCAGCAGCAGATTGCCGGTGCCGGTGTTGAGGATGTCGACGCTGCCGGACAGCAGCGCATCGGTCTGCGCGCCGCCGCCGGAGAAGGTCAGCCATTTGGTGGTGACGCCGGGCACGCCGAGCGCGGCGGCATGCTTCTCGATCAGCTTGTTCTTCTCGATGATGTGGCTCGGCATGTAGAAGATGCCGGGCTGGCGCGACAGCGAGATTTCGGTCTTCTGCTGGGCCTGCGCGGCGTCATTCCAGGCCGGCGCGACCAGCAGCGCGGCCAGCAGGCCGGCGGCTCGTGCGGCCGAGCGCGCGAACTTCTCGAACATGGGACATCCCTCCTCGCGTGCCGGCTCCTTCTTGACGGCCGGCGGGGAGATGCACTAATGCATTAGTGCATCTCTGACAAGGGCTGTTCTCCCCCTGCGACATTCGAGCCGGACGTCCGACCCCATGGCATTGCCTGCGACGCCTGCTGCGGTTCTACCGCCCGAACGGCTCGATCCGAGCCGGCGCGCGGCACCGCAGGTCTTCGAGCGGTTGCGCGACCAGATCATCGCCCTGGCGCTGCCACCGGGAGCACCATTGTCGCGGCCGGCGCTGCAGGCCGAGTTCGGCCTCAGCTCGACGCCGATCCGCGACGCGCTGATGCGCCTCGCCGAAGAAGGCCTCGTCGACGTGTTCCCGCAGCACGCGACCCTGGTCAGCCGCATCGATGTTGGTCGGGCGCAGCAGGCGCAGTTCCTGCGCCAGGCGCTGGAGCTCGAGATCGTGCGCCTGCTCGCGCTGCGGCCTGCGACGGCCCCGATCGACGAGCTGAACGCGCTGATCGCCCAGCAGCGGCGCTTCGCCAGGGACGGCGACTTCGCGTCATTCACGGTGGTCGACAACGCATTCCACGAGCGGCTCTACACCGCCGCGGACAAGCACGAGCTGTGGACCCTGGTGCGGAGCCGCAGCGGTCACATCGACCGGCTGCGCCGGCTGCATCTGCCGTCCCCCGGCAAGGCGCAGACGATCCTGCGCCACCACAAGCAGATCGTCGACGCGATCGCCGCGGGCCGCCCGGACGACGCGCAGACGCATCTGCGCGAGCACCTGACCGGCACGCTGAGCGACCTCGCGACCATTCGGGGCCGCTGGCCGGACTATCTCAGCGGCTAGTGGCACGCCGATACGAGCAAAACAGGAGCCCTGGCAAATCGTCCATCACCCAGATTAATCGAATGTGAAGCGTTCCAGCCTTACAACCACGGCGCGAATGCCTCAAATGCAGGCAAGAACGCCGTTCGAGCACACGCCTCGCTCCCGCAACGCAAGGCGCCCGGATTGTTTCCCGATTGGCGCGTCCGGAACATCGGTGTCTGCCCGCGTCCCATCCTGCATGTGACTTGTCCGGCGAAACGCTTGCGGCGCGCCGCGAATTGGGCAAAACCTTACAACTGACCGTTGGTCTTGCTGCCAGCCAATCGGGAGATGCGGAGCGTGGCGAAGATTCTGGTCGTGGACGACGATCCGCTCATGCAGCTGACAATTCAGCGCGTGCTCGAACGGGCCGGTCACGTCGTCGGCATCGCCGGCGACGGCCAGAAGGCGCTCGTCCGCTTCAAGAGCGAGAGCTTTGACCTGGTGATCCTGGACATCTTCATGCCGGGCATGGACGGGCTGGAGGCGATGCGCATGATCCTCAGGCACACGCCGGGTGTTCCGATCATCATGACCTCGGGACGTTCCCACACCCCGGCCTCGATGTCTGAGCCCGACTATCTTACCATGGCCACCAAGCTCGGAGCGGTTTCCGCGTTGCCCAAGCCGTTCAAACCGGCAGCCCTCCTGACGATGGTTTCCGAATGCCTGGCATCGGCAGGCGATCGGGCTACTCGACCCCGGCCAGGCCAAGATGCTGTTCCGAAATCCTGACGGCCGAACCGAAGGGCTGCTGCTCAGCAGCGCGCAGCGCGCGAGCGAGGCTTCGCGGTTCGGCGGGCGCCTCACGCTGACGACGCGGCTGGCGATCGCGATGATCCTGCTGGTCGCGATCGCGGTGTTCGCCGTCGGCTGGCTCGGCTATCGCAGCCTCGAGCGGGCGCTGTTGCCGCGCGCGCTCGATCGAATCGAGTCGCATTCGCGCCTGATGGCGACCGAGCTCGAAAACTATGTCGGCAGCGCCCGCAACGACATCAACGGCTATCGCGCCTCGCCGAATCTGGCAACGTTGATACGCACACTGAAGACGGGGGCTCCCGATCCCCGCGAAGGGCTGCCGGCGCAGTCGTGGCGCGAGCGGGTCGCAACGCGCTACTTCGCCGAGCTGCAGGCCAAGCAGACCTACGCGATGATCCGCCTGGTCGGGATCGAGAACGATTATCGCGAGCTGATCCGGGTCGACCGGCTCGGGCCGGGCAACACGGTGCGGATCGTTCCGGAGAACGAGCTGATCACGCGCGGCGAGCGCAACTACATCAAGGAGACGCTGAGCCTGCCGCCCGGCGGCATCCGGCTGTCGCCGATCATTCTCGACGGCAACACGACGGACCCCAAGACAGGCGTGCCGATGCTGTGCGTCGGCACGCCGGTGTTCGGGGCGGACGGCAAGCCGTTCGCGATCCTGATGGTCGATCTCGACATGCGCCCGGTCTTCGCGCATCTGCGCACGGCGGCCCGCCCGGGCGCACAGCTCTATGTCGTGAACGCCCGCGGCGACTATCTCTTCCATCCCGAATCAGACCGGGAATTCGCCTCGAAACGCGGCCGATCGACGCGATGGCAGGACGATTTTCCGACGCTCGCAGGCGCAACCGGCAGCGCCGAGGGTTTCGCGCAGATCCTGCACGACGAGGCCGATCGTCCCGGCGGCGTCGCCTTCGCGCCGGCGCTGCTCGCGGGACAAGAATGGGTGGCGGTGATCGAGACGATCCCGAACACCGCCTTCATGGCGCCCGCCCTCGCCATCCGCAAGACGGCGATCGAGGTCGGCCTGATCGCGATGCTGTGCGCGGCCGCGCTCGCCTTCGTGGTCGCGCGCTCGCTGACGCGGCCGATCAACCAGCTGACCCAGGCCGTCGAGGGTGTGGGGCGCGGCGAGGCGGTGAACATCCCGCTCGAGGCGGTCGGCGAGACCGGCGTGCTGGCGCGCGCTTTCGCCCGCGTGCTGGACGAGGTTCGCACCAAGACCGCCGAGCTCGAGCGCGAGGTCCAGGAGCATTACCTGACCGAAGCGGCGCGCGACCATTTCGCGGCCCGCGAACGGCTCTACAGTGCCGCGGTGGAATCGTCGAACGACGCGATCGTGACGCTGTCGCTGGACGGCACCATCACCGCCTGGAATCCGGCAGCCGAGGCCATGCTGGGCTACTCCGCCGAGGAGGCCGTGGGCCGCCTTGCGGATTTCCTCGTGCCGCCCGAGCGCATGGCCGAGGCCCAGGACATTCTGGTGCGCATGGCCCGCGGCGAGCGGATCCAGCATTTCGAGACGGTGCGGATCCGCAAGGACGGTGAGCTGGTCCAGGTCTCGCTCAGCGTCTCGCCGATCAAGTCACCGACGGGCCAGATCATCGGCGCCTCCAAGATCGCACGCGACGTCACCGAGAGCCGCCGGACCGAGCTGGCGCTGCGCCAGCAGACCGAGGAGCGGCGGCGCATCTTCGAGACGTCGCAGGACCTGATCCTCATCACCGATCGCAATGGCATCCTGGTTCAGGTCTCACCGAGCGTGGAGGCGATTCTCGGCTATGCGCCGGCCGAGATGATCGGCCGCAGCGGTGCGGATTTCATCCACTCGGACGATCTGCTCAAAGCACGCGAGGAGCTGCGCGCCTCGCGCCTCGGCCTTCGGGCTCGCACCTCCGACTGCCGCTACGTCCACAAGGACGGCCGCGTGGTGACGCTGTCCTGGACCTCGAACTGGTCGGAGCCGGTGCAGCGCCACTTCTTCATCGGCCGCGACATGACCGAGAGCCGGCTGGCGCAGGAGACGCTGCGGGAAAGCGAACAGCTCGCCCGCAACATCATCGAGACCGCGCTCGATGCCTTCGTCCAGGTCGACGACAACGGCGCCATTCTCAACTGGAACTCCCAGGCCGAGAAGATCTTCGGCTGGTCGCGCGCCGAGATCATCGGCAAGGACGTCTTCGACGTGATCACGGTCGGGGATGTCGGCGAGGAGCTGCGCGCCGCGCTCGGCCGTATCCTGATGACCGGACAAGCGAGCGCACTCGGGGGCGGCCGCCGGCGCGAGGTCATGGTGAAGCGGCGCGACGGCCGCGAGTTCAAGGCCGAGCTCAGCGTGACCGCGCTGAGGACCCGCAACGGTGTCGTGCTGAACGGCTTCTTCCGCGACCTCACCGACAAGATCGCGACCGAGGAGCGGATCCGCCAGTCCGAGAAGATGGAGGCGATCGGCCAGCTCACCGGCGGCATCGCACACGACTTCAACAACATCCTCACCGTGATCACCGGCACGATCGAGATTCTCGCCGCGGCCGTGGCCAAGGAGCCGCAGCTCGCCGCGATCACCAGGATGATCGACGAGGCCGCCGCCCGCGGGGCCGATCTCACCCAGCATCTGCTCGCCTTTGCGCGCCGGCAGCCGCTGCAGCCGCGCGAGGTCGACGTCAACACGCTGATGATCGACACGGCCAAGCTGCTGCGGCCGACGCTCGGAGAGCAGATCGAGATCGAGTCCGTCTTCCAGGACGAGACCTGCGTGGCGCATGTCGATCCGAACCAGCTCGCCACGGCGGTCATCAACCTCGCGCTCAATGCCCGCGACGCGATGCTGAATGGCGGCAAGCTCATCCTGGAGACCGGCTGGGCCGACCTCGACGAGAACTACGCAAGTCTCTACGACGACGTGCGGCCCGGTCGCTACGCGATGATCGCGGTGAGCGACAGTGGCAGCGGCATTCCCGCCGCCATCATCGACAAGGTGTTCAATCCGTTCTTCACCTCGAAGGGACCGGGCAAGGGGACGGGGCTCGGATTGTCGATGGTGTACGGCTTCGTGAAGCAATCGGCCGGCCACATCAGGATCTACAGCGAAGAGGGCCACGGCACCACGATCCGGATGTACCTGCCGCCGGGCAGCGAAGAAGCGATCACGCAGCCATCGGGCGCCGCGCCGGCGATCCAGGGCGGCCAGGAGACAATCCTGGTGGTGGAGGACGACCGGCTGGTGCGCGGCTACGTTCTCGCCCAGCTCCATGCGCTGGGCTACGCGACGCTGGAGGCGGCCAATGCCGCCGAAGCGCTGGCTATCACCAATGCCGGAGAGCCGTTCGATCTGCTCTTCACCGACATCATCATGCCGGGGACGATGAACGGCCGCCAGCTCGCATCCGAGATCCAGCGGCTTCGTCCCACGCAGCGGGTCCTGTTCACCTCCGGCTATACCGAGAATGCCGTGGTGCATCACGGCCGGCTCGACGAAGGAATTCTTCTGTTGCCGAAACCGTACCGCAAATCCGAGCTGGCCAGGATGATCCGCAAGGCACTCGCCGCGACCGAGGCTTGAAAAACGAGGCTTGACCAATGCGGCCCGCCCGACGCGGCCTGCGCCTGCGATTGCCGCTGCTCCAGAGCGCGGCCACGTGCGGGCGGCCCGGCCATCGGCTCAATTGGCGCGCGACGCCGTCATCACGATGCGGATCAGATCGGCCGCGTTGCGCGCGCCGAGCTTCTTCATGATGTTGGCGCGGTGATCCTCGATCGTGCGCGGGCTGATGCCCAGCGTGCGCCCCGCCTCCTTGTTCGAGGCCCCCGCCGTGAACTGTTCCAGGACCTCGCGCTCGCGCCGCGTCAGCGGCTCGCGGCCGGGGAAATGCAGCGAGCCGATCTTCGGCGAGGCATTCTCCTTCTGCCGCCGCGCGAACGCGCCAATCGCCTCGTTCAGACGGGCCACGATCTCACTGCCGCGGAACGGCTTCTCGATGAAGTCGAGCGCCCCGTTCTTGATCGCATTCACGGCCATCGGGATGTCGCCCTGGCCTGAGATCATGAAGATCGGAGCCGGATAGTCCTCGCCGTGCAATTCCCTGAGAATGTCGAGACCGGACTTTCCGGGGATGTGCACATCGAGCAGGATGCAGGCCGGTGTCCTGCTCCGCGCCACCGCCAGGAGCGCGGCGCCGTCCGCAAAACAGATCACTTCATACCCACCTGCCGACAAGACCATCGAGAGGGTGTCGCGCACGGCTGGGTCGTCATCGACGACAAAAATCTCACCGCGGGAAGTTGTTTGTTCGGCCATGGGCGATTGCTCTTGCAAAGGAGAAGAAACAATGAAAGCGCGTCTTATGATACCATACTCGTCGGGTGCTTTGGGCACCCGTATTTGTACGGTTTATGATCCTAACCCACAAGTAGTAGCTGCAGATCGGTGATCGCCTTCACGAGACCACGATCTGGACACGATCTCAAGGCAGTCGTCTCGAGCAGCATGCTGCCTTGCAAAACACATCAACGCCGACAGCATCATGATCGACATCAAACTCTGATCGCATCAGCGTTGCCGACGTGCACCACGCCGAACAGACATGCTCGGCGCCAGACGCGTGCACGGCTCTCTGTCCACGAAAATCTGCACGGCATTTGACACAAGACGTACAGGCGTCAGCCGGCCTTGCCCTCGTTTTGATCAGAGATCGGCGGGATTTGGACGTTGCACAGGATTGTGCACTCCGGACGGCGGCTTGCGCCGATGCGGCTCTCTCAGGACCGATGCTTCGCGGCAACACTTTCGGCTGCGACGCCGCCCCAGGTGTGAACCACGGGCAGGCCGAGCGCAGTCTTGCCGAGATTGGCCAGGCAGATGCGCAGCGCCGCCAGATCGACTGGCTTCGGCAGGCTCTGCAGGTCGATTCCGAGCGAGCGCGCGAACAGCCGGGCCTCAATTCGCTTGGCCGCGTCCATGCCGCTGATCACGATCACGGAACCGGCGAAGCGGGTATCTGCGATGACCTTGAGGACCTCGGTCCCGTCGCCGTCCTCGAGCATGAGATCGAGCGTGACGCAGTCAAAGCGCTTGTTGCGCACCTCGCGGATCGCATCGCTGCACGTGGCCGCGACCGTCACGGCGTGGCCGGCCTGCTTGGCCGCCAGCGCGATCAGCGTCCGCTGCGCGGCGTCGTCGTCGACGACCAAGAGCTGCAGCGCGCGCCGCTCGCCATCATCGGCGCGCTCCGACCGGCTGGATGCAAGTTCCGAACTCATGACCGGCATTGGCCGTCCCTGGAAATTTGACCGACGTCATTGTCTTACACGTCCGAGCCTGCGGCGACGTAAAGCGGCTCTCCGAAAAACCGCCACCCGTCTTAGGACTTGCGCAGGACCCGGGCTGGCGCGTCTCTTCGTCGCTCCGCGCGCGGAAGCTTCCCAAGCCGCGGGCGAGCAATGCGCCGTGCCGCCGGAAGGCGAACTAGTTGACGGTCGCTTCCTGGCCGGCGGAGGCGTTGCCACGCTTCTTCTTGTTCTTTCCCTTGATGAACTGGATGTCCATCTCGGAGCCGTTGACCCGGACCAGCTCGCAGCGGCGGTAGGCGAGCCCCGTCGAGGACAGCAGTAGAAAGAACTCCTTCAGGTTCAATCCCTGGATCGATCCTTCGACCGTCAGCACCGCGTCGTTGTCCGAGATGGCGTTGAGCTGGCAGTCCCTGCGCCAGGTCCCGTCGATGCCCATGATGCAGACATCGTAGCCGCGGCTGAAGGTGACGCGCTCCGTACCTTTGTTGTCGTCAGACATCTTCGCGTCCTGCTCTATTGGGCTGCCGAAACATCTAGTTGCCCGCGGCCGCGATCCTGGGCATTCCCGGAGCCGGCGCCTTCGCCGCGGAAACGATCCCGCTCGGGCGATACAGGCCACGCCGGTCCGTAAGGGGCTTGAACACGTCGGTGAGGCCGACGACGGTCTCCGCGGCACCGAGAACGAGGAAGCCGTCCGGCTCCATCAACTTGGCGAGCCGGCCGAAAATGTTGATCTTGGTGTCCTGGTCGAAATAGATCAGCACGTTGCGGCAGAACACGACGTCGAACGTGCCGAGCTGGGAGAAGTCGTGCAGCAGATTGAGCTGGCGATGCTGGACCATGCCGCGCACGTCGGAATTGATCTGCCAGAGTTCGCCCGCCTGCTTGAAATATTTGACCAGAAGCTGGATCGGCAGCCCGCGCTGCACCTCGAACTGGCTGTAGAGACCCGCCTTGGACTTCTCGAGCACCTCCTGGGAGAGATCGGTGGCGATGATCTCGATGCGCCATCCACTGAGCGCAGATCCCATCTCCTTGAGCGACATCGCCAGCGAATACGGCTCCTGGCCGGTCGAGCAAGCGGCGCACCAGATCCGGATCGACTTGCGGTTGGCGCGCGCCTTGAGGAGCTCCGGCATGATCACGTCGCGAAAATGATCGAACGGGACCTTGTCGCGGAAGAAGAACGTCTCGTTGGTCGTCATCGCTTCGACGACCTGGCTGATCAACGCGCTCGACCCGTCCCTCAGCTTCTGGACGAGATCGCTGATGCTGGCGAGGCCGGCCTTGCGCGCGAGCGGAAGCAGGCGGCTCTCGATCAGATATTGCTTGTCGGCAGACAGATCGAGACCCGATTTGTCTCGAAGCAGTTTGCGCAGGAACTCATAATCGGGCTGGTTCACGGGCGGCCTCTTCTGGGCAGACGAAGGGATCAGGCGGATTCGGCTGACAGCGCCTGGATGAGACCGACTTCCTGGAATTTGGCGGCGACGATTTCCTTGTCGAACGGCTTCATGATGTATTCGTTGGCGCCGGCGTTGAGCGCGCGCGAGATGTGATCGATGTCATTCTCGGTGGTGCAGAACACCACCTTCGGGCCTTCGCCGCCCGGCAGCCGGCGCAGGCGCCCGAGGAAATCATAACCGTCCATGACGGGCATGTTCCAGTCGAGCAGAATGGCGTCCGGCAGGCTCTTGGTGCAGATCTCGAGCGCCCGCTCGCCATCCTCCGCCTCGACGACGGAAAAGCCCAGCTCCTCCAGGATACGGCGTGCGATCTTGCGCACGACGCTGGAGTCATCCACGACCAGACAGCTCTTCATTGTTGTCTCCCCTATGGGACGGTTGACGGGCTAGGCGGCGATTGCTGCCTTCGGCAGGAGTTCGAGCACGCGATCGACGTCGAGAATGACCATCAGCTGGCCGTCGAGGCGGTGCACGCCGCCGGCGAATTTCGCCATGCGCGGGTCGAGGTTGACGGGGTTCTCCTCCCGGCCCTCCTCGGGCAGCCGCAGCACCTCGCCGATCTGGTCGATCAGGAGACCATAGGACTCGCCGCGCAGATCGACGCCGACCGCCATCGGCGGCTTGCCGTCCTCGGCGCGGGCAAGGCCGAGCCGCGCCCGCATGTCGACGACGGTCACGATGCGGCCGCGCAGGTTCAGGACGCCTGCGATCTCCGCCGATGACAGCGGCACCCGCGTCACCCGCTCCGGCATGAACACGTCCTGGACCCGGGAGATCGGCAGGCCGAACAGCTGGCCGCCGATCATCGCGGTGACGTATTCGACGGCGGCGCCCTCGGTGGTTTCGATCTTGCTGCTCATCGCACGCTACTCCTGTCCGCTTGCTGTCACGCGGCCCGCCGGTTGGCTTCGGCGCGGGCCCGTTCCTCGATCTGTTCCTTCAGCGCCGCGATCAGGCCGGGCCGGTCGAACTTGGCGATGTAGTCGTAGAGACCCGCCTGGCGGCCGCGCTCGATCGCCGCCGGCGACACCAGCGACGACACCGCGATGACCGGCATCTGGTTCAGGTTCTGGTCGGCGCGGATCGCCTCGGTGAACTCGAAGCCGTTCATCTCCGGCATCTCGATGTCGGTGACGACGATGTCGAAGCTGTGCCCGGAGCGCAGCGTGGCCAGGCCCTCGAGCGCCGAGGCCGCGGTGCGCACCTTGTAGCCGGCCGACTTCAACACCGGCGCCAGCATGTTGCGGAAGAACGGGGAGTCGTCGACCAGCAGCACCGACTGCGTCTGCGACTCGGTGGCCATCTCCTTGCGGATGAACCAGTCGGCGAACGCCATCGGCAGGAAGTGGCCGACGTCGATCACCTCGGTCGCCTGGCCCTTGATCACCGCTGAGCCGAGGATGCCGTCCTTGGCGCCGGAGACCTGGATGTTGAGCCGCTCCTCGACGATGTCGATGATCTCGTCGACCACGAGGCCCATCGCGCGGGTCTCGTCGGCGAACACCAGGATCGGCTGCGAGCCCGACGTCTGCACCGACACGCCTTCCATCTGCACCAGGGGCATCAGCTGGTCGCGATACTGCACCATGTAACGGCCGTTGGAGATCTCGATCTTGTCGGCTGCGATCTCCTCGAGCCGCGTGACCAGCGCCAGCGGCACCGCCTTGGGCTGCGCCGTGCCGGCGCGGAACACCAGGAGCGAGGTGAGCTGCTCGCCGCCGATGGCGTGATGCGCGGCGTGCTCGTCCGACACCGCCTGCGAGGCCGAGCCGGCGGCGCCGAGCGCCTTCGCAATGCCGTTCGGATCGATGATCATGATCACGGCGCCGTCGCCCAGGATGGTGTTGCCCGAGAACATGTCGATGTGACGCAGCTTGGTCGACATCGGCTTGACCACGATTTCCTCGGTGTGGAACACGCAGTCCACCACGATGCCGAAGGTCTGGTTGCCGACCTGCGTCACCACGATGAAGCCGTTCTCCGGATCGGTCGACGAGCCGTCGTCGATCTTCAGGAGCTTCTTCAGATGCATCAGCGGCAAGAGCTTGTTGCGCAAGCGCAGGACCGCGGTGTCCTTGATGCGCTCGATGCGGTGCTCGGAGTTGGCGCGCGCGCGCACCAGCTCGACGACCGACAATTGCGGGATCGCGAAGCGGTCGCCGCCGGCTTCGACGATCAGCGCCGAGACGATCGCGAGCGTCAGCGGGATCTTGATGGTGACCGAGGTGCCCTCGCCGACCACCGACTTGATGTCGATGGTGCCGCCGATCTGGTCGATGTTGGTGCGCACCACGTCCATGCCGACGCCGCGGCCCGAGACCGAGGTGACGGCGGCCGCGGTCGAGAAGCCCGGCTCGAAGATGAACTTGTGGATCTGCGCTTCGGTCATCTTCTCGAGCTCGGCCTCGGTGACGAGGCCGTTCGCCAGGGCCTTGGCCTTGATGCGCTCGGTGTTGAGGCCGCGGCCGTTGTCGGCGATGCAGATGATGATATGGCCGCCTTCATGATAGGCGGAGAGCCGGATGGTGCCCTGCTCGGCCTTGCCGGCCGCGGCGCGCTCGGCCATCGTCTCCAGGCCGTGATCGGCGGAGTTGCGCACCATGTGGGTGAGCGGATCCTTGATCAGGTCGAGCACCTGGCGGTCGAGCTCGGTGTCGGCGCCGTGCATCTCGAGCTCGATCTGCTTGCCGAGTTCGGTCGCGAGATCGCGGACGATGCGCGGCAGCTTCTGCCAGGCATTGCCGATCGGCTGCATGCGCGTCTTCATGACGCCCTCCTGCAGCTCGGCGGTGACGTTGGACAGCCGCTGCAGTGGCACCTTGAACTCGGTATCCTCGTTGCGGCGGGCGATCTCGAGCAGCTGGTTGCGCGTCAGCACCAGCTCGGAGACCATCGTCATCAGATGTTCGAGCGTGTCGACGTTGACGCGGATCGACTGGTTGGCGACCTTGTCGTTCTCGTGCACCTCGCCGTCGGCATTGGCCTTCGGCCGCGCCGCCTTCTTCGGCTCGGCCTTGGCCTCTGCTTCCGCCTTGGCAGGCCCGGCCTTGGCGACCGGCGCCGGGGCAGCGGGTTTGGGCTCAGGCGCCTTCTCATGCGCGGGCGGCATCTCGATCGCGGTCTCGCGGAAGGCGCGCTCCAGCTCGTCGAGCGACACTTCGCCCGGACGCAGCGGACGCTCCAGCGTCTGGTCGATCAAGGAGCCCTGCGTCACCGCGGGCTTGGGCGGCGGTTCGGGCGCCGCGGGCGCGAGCGGTGGCGCGGCCTCGCCGGCGGCCATGGCCGCCATGCCGCGCTCGACCATGGCTTCGAGTTCGCTGATGAGGTCGCGGTCCTCGCCCTCGGGCTCGGCCTCGTTGGCCTCGAGCTGTCCCAGGATGTCCTTGATGCGGTCGATGGTGGTGAGGATCAGCGTCACGGCCTCGCCGGTGACCGGCATGCCGTCGCGGAATTTGCCCATCAGGGTCTCGGCGGCATGCGCCAGCGCCTCGAGCCGCGGCAGGCCGAGGAAACCGCAGGTCCCCTTGATCGTGTGCACCAGCCGGAAGATGTTATCGAGGATCTTGGCGTTGTTCGGCTCCTGCTCGAACCGCACCAATTGATTGTCGACGGTATCCAGGCTCTCGCTGGTCTCCGTCAGGAACTCACGCAACAGATCGTCCATGAAACTGGCCTTC